>NZ_BSSF01000003.1:0-715789 GCF_030268985.1 Microbispora sp. NBRC 16548 | reverse complement strand
CCGGTTACATTCCGAACCCGGAAGTTAAGCCTGTCAGCGCCGATGGTACTGCACCGGGGACGGTGTGGGAGAGTAGGACACCGCCGGACAATCTTTGTGGAGGGCCACCCCTATGGGGTGGCCCTTCTGTATTTATGGGGCAGTCTTCACCACGCCGAAACCCGGGTTGACGGGGAACGAAAGCTCCTGTCGAGGCCCGGGTGGTGGTGACGGCGCGCTAGGCTGGCAATGCCGGGCCACCCCCACGGGTGGCCTTCGTCGCATCGGACGAGAAGCGAAGGCTGCGGCGGACGCGATCTCAGCGGACCTGCGGCGCAAACAACATGTCTTCCCTGGCACTCATCGGGTATGGGGCAGATCCCCAATAGTCAGGACAGTGGGAAGACAGAGCCCTGCGGCCGGCGAACCGGACGCGGTGAGCAAGCAACAGAGGACAGAAGTGAACAGAGAAGACGGGCGCGACGGCGCGGGCCGTGGCGGTGACAACCGCGAAGAGAGCAGAGACCGGGCTGAGCGCCCCGGAGGATTCCGCGGTAACGGAGGAAGCGGCGGCTTCGGCGGTCGCTATGGAGAGCGGCGAGAAGGCTCCCGGAACGACCGCGGCGAGCGCGGCGAGCGCCCGTTCCAGTCCGACAGGCGCGGCTCCCGCGACCAGGGCGGACCGTCCGGGGGACGGTTCGGATCGCGTGGTCGTGACGACAGGGCGACCGGCTCCTATGGGGATCGTGACAGGCGCGGCGGCTATCGTGACCGGGATGACCGGGGTCGCCGTCCCTTCGACAGCGGAGATCGCGCCGGTGGCCGTACCGACGATCGCGGCAGCTACCGCGACCGCGACGGGAGACGGAGCTTCGATCGCGGTGGTGACCGGCCGCGCGGGGCCGGCGGCTTCGAGGGACGCAGGGAAGCCGGAGGCTCCGAAGGACGCGGGGAGCGCGTCTATCAGGACCGGGACGCCTTCCGCACCGATCGGCCGCGCCGCCCCTATGGGGACCGCGACGGCTTCCGAGGCGGACAGGGCTCCCGGGATCGCGACGAACGGGGCGGACGCCCGTTCCGTTCCGACGACCGCGGCAGCCGGCCGTACGGTGAGCGCCGCACGGATCGGCGGGAAGGCGGCGGCGGGTACGGAGACCGCCCGCAGCGCCAGGGCGGCGGTTTCGGCGGGCGCTACGGCTCCCGGGAGCGCGACGGCCGTGAGGGTCGGGAGAACCGGGAGAACCGGGAAGGGCGCTCTTTCACGCCTCGGTACGAGCGCGGCGATCGTGACGGGTCTGGCAGTCGCCCGCCGCGACGTACGGACCAGGAGCGCGGTTACAGCCGCGACGACAGGGGCGGAAGCGGGTACGAGCGCCAGGACCGTCCCCGGCGCCCGTACGGCGATCGAGGTGGCGACCGGGGCACCGATCGAGGCTTCGGCGGCGAGGAGCGGCCGCGGCGTTCGTTCGGCGACCGCGACGGCAGGGGCGGCGGGGACAGGCCCAGGCGCCCCTATGGGGACCGGCAGGACGCAGGTGGCGACCGGCACCGCGACCGGGACTCGTTCCGCGACAGGCCGAGCCGTACGTCGGGAGACCGGCCCGGGGGGTCCTTCCGGGACCGCGACGACAGGCGTCCGGGCCGCGACCGTGAGGAGGGGGCTCGGACGTTCCGCGGGCGCGAGTCGGGCTCCGGCGACCGGCCACAGCGCCAGTTCGGCGGCGATCGCGGTGCCCGGCCGTTCGGCAGGGACCGTGACGAGTCCAGGCCGTTCAGCGGCGAGCGCGGCGCGGCGCGTCCCTTCAGCCGCGACGAGCGGGGCGGCAGCCGTGGCCGCTACGGCAGGCCGGACGAGCCGAGCAGGCCGAGGACGCGGGAGGAGATTCCTCCGCTCGACCCGGACATCACGCCGGACGAACTGGACCGGGAGGCGCGTGCGGAGCTTCGCTCGTTGCCGAACGACCTGGCGGACCTCGTGGCCGGCCACCTCGTGGCGGCCGCCCGTGCGCTGAGTGCGGAGGAACCGGAGAAGGCCTACGAGCACGCCAAGGTGGCCCGCCGCTTCGCGGGCAGGATCGGCGTGGTGCGCGAAGCCACCGGGATCGCCGCCTACCACGCTGGTCAGTACGCCGAGGCGCTGGGCGACCTGCGGGCCGCCCGACGGATCAGCGGCTCGGACGAGTACCTGCCGATCATGGCGGACTGCGAGCGCGGGCTCGGGCGGCCCGAGCGGGCGCTCGACCTCGTCCGGTCGCGCGAGGCCGAACGGCTGGACCGCGCGGGCAAGATCGAACTGGCCATCGTGGAGTCCGGGGCCCGTCGTGACCTCGGCCAGCACGACGCGGCCGTGATCACGCTGCAGCGGGTTCCGGAGTTGCGCGACCCTCAGCCGAAGCCGTGGTCGGCACGCCTCGCGTTCGCGTACGCGGACGCCCTGGCCGACGCGGGGCACGAAGAAGCGGCGACCGACTGGTTCGCTCGTGCCATGGCGTTCGACGAGGACGGCGAGACCGACGCGGCCGAACGCTACGCCGAACTGACCGGCGGACTGATCGAGGACCTGGAGGAGGACTACGACGAGTCCGGCGCCGAGTCCGGTGACCTCCTGGACGACCTTGCCGATGATGAAGAGGAAATCGAAGAGGCGGTCAAGGACGAGGAGGACGAGGCGGACCTCCCCGGCGGCCCCCGGGAGGCCGACCTCTCCGACGAGGACGAGCTGACCGAGGATGCGGCGGACGGCGACTCCGCGGGCGACGATGTGGCCGAGACGTCCTCGGCCGGCGAGGTGTCCGAACCGGTGGCGCCTGTGGCAACACCGGCACCGGGTGCCGAGGAGACGCGCGACGCCGATGAGGGGGCCGAGCGGGCTTCCGCCAAGAGCGCGCCCTCCTACGGCCCCGCGTTCATCGAGCCGGACTTCGGCGACGTGCTCGACGACCCCGTGGACGCCGAGGACGCCGAGGACGCCGAGGATCGGGCGAAGCGCCAGCCCTGACGTTCCTTCCATGCGGGCGCCGCCTCGGCGGCGCCCGTTTACATTTCCCGGGAGAAGCCGCGCCTCAGGGACGGGTCTTTCTGGGGGCCGGGAGTCAGCGCGGGGTACGGTCCAGCCAGTGCATGATCCCCGCGACGTTCGACGGCGCGCCGCTCAGCAGCTCGAACTGCTCGGCGGTGGCCTCGTCGGCGCGTAGCGCGGCGTACCGCTCCCGCGTCCGGTCGCGCACCATGGCGACGGCGTGATCGAGGTCGAGTCCCTCGTCCCTGGCCCGTCTGGTGAGATCCACCCATATCCGGAGTTCCTCGGCCGACCGTTCGAGGGTCGAAGGCACGTCCTTCACCGGTCCGTAGTGGCTGAACAGCAGCCGCTGCGGTTTCAGGGCCGTGAACAGCGCGATCGAGCCGAGGGCGACGTCGAGGTCGAAGTCCGGCGGCGGCGTGGCGGGCCGCAGGTCTCCGGTCTCGGGCAGATACACGCCGGCGGCGTCGCCCACGTACAGGTCGCCGGTGAGCGAGTCCAGCAGGCCGACGTGGTGTTTGGCATGGCCGGGGGAGTAGTGGCTCGCCAGGGTGCGGCCGTTGCCCAGGTCGATCGTCCCGGTGTCGCCGAGGGCCCTGATACGGGCCGCGTCGGTCGGCGCCAGAGTGCCGAACAGTACGTCGA
Organism: Microbispora sp. NBRC 16548; assembly: GCF_030268985.1. Classification (NCBI taxonomy): domain Bacteria; kingdom Bacillati; phylum Actinomycetota; class Actinomycetes; order Streptosporangiales; family Streptosporangiaceae; genus Microbispora; species Microbispora sp. NBRC 16548. Next base: position 712,146 of record NZ_BSSF01000003.1, on the reverse strand, counting down.
GCTTGTCGCCCCACACCATCTTGGCGCTCGCCATGAGCCGGGAGGGATCGGCGAGATGACGGGCACCCTTCTCATGGACGACGATCTCCGCGGACGGATAGTAGTTCGCGATGTCCCCCACGCCCCCGGCATGATCCAGGTGGATGTGGGTGACCACGACGGTCGCGAGGTCGTCCAGTCCCACCCCGAGGGAGGACAGGGCGTCCCTGACCACGGGAGCCGAGGTCGAGGTGCCCGTCTCGACGAGGCAGGGGCGGTCGCCGAGGATCAGATAGCCCGCGGTGATGCCGGAATAGCCCGCCATCCGCGTGTCGATCTCGTAGACGTCGCCGCCGAGTGGAGTCACGTTGTCCACAGCCCACTCCTGAAACTAGAACCGGTATTCACAGAATGGCATTCAGGGCCCCGCCGGCCCAACCTGGTCACGCATAGTGATCTCCACGGCAGAGAGGAGATTACATGCACCGCAACGAGGTGGTGCTGGCCGGGCGGCTGTCCATGGAGCCGGCACACCGGGAACTGCCGAGCGGAGCCCTGCTGACGCAGTGGCGTCTCGCGGTCCGCAGGCCGGGAGGCCGCTCGGGCCATCAGCGGTCGGACGCGATCGAGTGCGCGACGCTCGACGACGGCGTGCGCGACATGGTGGCCGGCTGGCAGCTCGATGATCTGGTCGAGGTAGAGGGTGCGCTGCGCCGCCGCTGGTGGCGCGGCGGCAGTCGCTACGAGATCGAGGTCCGTACGGCACGCCGCGTCGAACCGGCCGCGCCCCGCGGCAGGCCACGCAGGAGAACGCCCCGCGCCGATGACGGAACCGCCGCCGAGACCGGTCAGGCCGGTGATGCCGGTGAGATCGCCCCTGCCCCTGCGACAGACGAGGCGTGCTCCGGCGCTGAGGTGCCCTCCGGTGGTGAGGCGTGCTCCGGCGGCGCCTCCGGCCGCGGGGCGGATCCCGCAGGCCCTCCGGCAGGCTCTTCTGGTGGGGCAGGCTCTTCTGGCGGTCAGGCCGTCGGCACCGTCGGCTCTCCGGCGACGTCGCCCCACCAACGGGACGACGCCGTCTCGGCGGAGCCCGGCGACGAGGTGATCAGTCAGCGGCGAAGGTCCGCATGACCAGGCCCGTACGGGGCTTGGGACCGAACGAGGTCGACTTGCGCGGCACCCGCTCACCCTGCGCCGCGACCGTGAGGACGTCCTCCGTGGACAGCGGATTCAGCAGAACCGCCGTCCCGCCGAGCCGGCGCGCCCTCTCCACAGCGGCGAGCGGGTCGTGGTGCACGACCATAACCGACTGCTCGCTGTCGGTGATCCCCCACACCTTGGGCAGGAGGAACGTCGTGAGGACCGAGGTGTCGAGCATCCGCCACCTAGGGGACTGCCCGGACGGCATGGCGTGCTCGACCTGCAGCGGGTCCGGATCCGTCAGCAGATGGGCGGGTCCCTCACCGGCGAGCACGAAGGCGGGGCCGGTCGCCGTGGCCAGCCCCGCGAGGGCGTCCTCGACCGAGGGGAACTCGTGGACCTGCCAGGCGCCCTTGGCCCGGGCGGCGGCCTCCTGCAGGGGCAGCCCCGGGATGACACGGTGGATGGCCCGGAGATCGGGCGGGTACGCCGTGGAGTCGACCAGGTACGCCAGGCCGTAGTCCCAGGGGCCGGGACCCACGTGGTCCTTCTGCAGCGCCTCGTAAGTGGCGTAACGGTGGTGACCGTCGGCGATCAGCGCCTGACGATCATGCAGGTCCTCCGCGACGGCTTCGATCTCGTGGGGGTCGGTCACTGCCCAGAGCCGGTGGTGCACGCCCTCACGGGTCCGGACGTCCATAAGGGGGAAACGCTGTGTCGCCACGTCGTCGACGAGCCGGGAGGCGGTGCCCCCGCCTTCGTACAACAGGAAGATCGGCTCGAAGTTGGCCTGCGTCGCCCGCATCAGGGCGAGCCGGTCGGCGACGGGCTCCGGCAGGACGTTCTCATGCGGAAGGATCGCGGTCGACCCGACCCCGACGCCTCCGATCAGGCCCCGCTGCAGGAAGCCCACACCGCTCTGCTCGTACACGTACAGGCCGGGCAGGGAGTCGACCGTCAGCACTCCATCGGAGAGCCACTCGCTCAACGTGGCGCTCGCCTCGCCGTAGTGGCTGATCCCGGGAAGGATCAGGCGCACTACGTTGTTCGGATGACGACTGAGCAGTTCCCGCAGATCGTCAGGGAAGATGAGATCGTACGGCGGGGAGGTGACAGCGGCCAGATCGTCCACCGCGTAACGGACGCCGTGGAACGGACGTAGCACCAGTCCCGCCCGTTCAGAACTCTCCATACCGGGCATGTTGCCATAAGTGCCCGGACTCCCCGACGCTGCGGTGCCCGGTTGCTTGAGAAATCGGAGTGCAGGAGGGCTTACCCCATGATCGAAGGACGAAACGAGGCCGCTGCTTCTTCCAATGATCCGGGCGGTACGCCTTCCGGCGGCGTCTATGAGTGGTTCAAGCGTGGCATGAAACTGCTCGAGGAGGGCAGTCCGGCCGCGGCGGCGGCGATCCTTGAGCACGCCGTACAGGCCGAGCCCGACTCGCGCAGCATCCGCGAGGCCCTCGCCCGGGCCCAGTTCAACTCGAAGCGCTACGACGAGGCCGCGGGCAGCTTCCGCTGGATCGTCGACGCCAACCCCGCCGAGGACTACGCCTACTTCGGTCTCGGCTTGTCGCTGTGGCGAAGCGGGGACATCGAGGGAGCGCAGGAGCCTCTCGCGGTGGCGGTGGCGATGCGCCCCGACCTGCGGCACTACGTGTCCGCGCTGAAGCAGGTCAGGGCCACGCTGCGGGCGAGGCGGGCGTGACCGTAGGCCATACTTCCGACATGCCAGAAACCACCGGCGTGCTCGTGGACGCCTACGACACGCTGCTGCTCGACCTCGACGGTGTCGTCTACCTCGGCAAACACGCGGTCCCCGGCGCGCCGGAGGCGCTGGTGAAGGCCCGGGACCAGGGCGTGCGGCTCGCGTTCGTGACCAACAACGCGTCCCGCACGCCGGGGGCGATCGCCCAGCACCTCAGCCATCTGGGCATCCCGGCCGCCCCGCAGGACGTGGTGACGTCCGCGCAGGCGGCGGCCCGGCTGGTCGCCGAGCACGTGCCGGGGGGCTCCGCCGTCCTGGTGGTAGGAGGCATGGGGTTGCGGATGGCCCTGCGCGAGCATGGCCTGCGCCCCGTGACCACGGCCCTGGACGCGCCCGCCGCCGTGGTGCAGGGCATCGCCGACAACCTGTCCTACGGGCTGCTGTGCGAAGGGGCGCTCGCCGTACGTCAGGGGGCGTGGTTCGTCGCGGCCAACGGCGACACGACCATGCCGACCGGCCGGGGCGAGCAGCCCGGGAACGGGTCGATGAGCCGCGTGATCGCCACCGCGACCGGCGTCGAGCCCGTGGTCGCCGGCAAGCCTGAGCCGCCGCTGCACCGCGAGTCGATGATCCGCACCCGCGCCGAGAGGCCGCTGATCGTCGGCGACCGGCTCGACACCGACATCGAGGGCGCGACCCGGGCCGGTGTCGACAGCCTGCTCGTGCTGACCGGCGTCGCCACTCCTCTGGACGTGCTCACCGCCGCTCCCCATCACCGTCCCACCCACATCGCCGCCGACCTGTCCGGCCTGCACGTCCCCGTGGTCCCCGTACGGCGCGGCTCGGGCGGCTGGACCTGCGGCGGGTGGACGGCCGCGTGGCAGGACGGGGAGCTCGTGCTCTCCGGGGAGGGCGACCCCGTCGAGGGGTTGCGCGCGGCGTGCGCCGCCGCCTGGGAGGCGGCGGGGGACGGCCAAGCGGATGAGGACGCGGTGAAGGCCGCCCTGGCGGCGCTGGGCCGCTGACCGACGTGGTGACGGCGTCGCCGGGCGCACACGCGTCACGGCGTCGGCCGGCGTTCGAGGCCGCGGGAAGCAGCACCTCTTTCCGGGAGCCGAACGGCTACCGCGGCACCCGGCGTCGTGCACTCTCAGGGCGGCTGATCCACGTCAGCACAGGTGGCCGTGCTCCGGCTCACACGCCGGACCACGGTGTGACGCCCGGGCGGCCGCCACCGCCCGGTAGCCGCGTTTCGCGATCCGGGCCCCGCCGTCTGCGCGGCGTGGTCCCGGCGCGTAGGTCCCGGCGCGTATGTCTTGGCGCGGGGGTGCGTCGCGGCTCTGACGCAGCGGTCAGAGGAGTTTGCGAAGGCGCAGCAGATCGCCGAGGCTCGCGTCGATCTTGACCCGGCCGCCCAGCAGCGCGCGGCCCATGTCGAGTTCGCCGTTGACCATCGAGACCAGGTCCTCGCTCTTGAGCGTCAGCTTGACCTCGGCGGGCCGGCCGTCCTCCGGGGGCACCTCCTTGAAGGGGTCGAGCCCGCCCCGGTGGATGCGACCGTAGAAGGTCACGCCGAGGTCGGAGATCCGGCAGGCAAGCCGGCGTTCGACCACGTGCTTGGCACGGTCCTCCTCGCTTATCTCGTCGAAGTGCTCGACGAGTTTGTCCAGCGCCGCCCGGCATTCCTCGACGGTCGCCATGCGCCTGCCTTTCTCCTCGCGGACCGTGTCTTCTCGCGGACGGTGTCCGCCTGTGAACCGCGCACGGATCACCGGTCGACGATGTGATTCCCCTCTACCTACCGACAGTAGCTTTCCACGGGCGGCCTGCGCGAAATCCGCGTCGGGTCATGGAAAGGTCACGGCACGCGTCCGGCGGTCCGCGAAGCGTAGATTTCGCAACCAAAGGGACGGCGAGGCGAGCATGGCCTCCCTCGCGAACCTGAGGCGAGGTCACACGGGGGAAGGCCCGCGATCCCCTGTGGAACGGCCGGACGGCGCACGATCGTCGGTGGGGTCCGATAGCGTCGAGGCGACCAGCGCCGCAGGGGCTCGTACGGGACCCGCGGCATGGCCGCGTGTCGTCCGGCGACGTCCGGGACCCGGTCCGGCGAGAGCCGGGCCGAAGCCCCGGAGCGCGCGTGCGGCCGCGCACGCGGAGACGTGACGGGGAAGCGTGACGGGGCAGCTGATCGGAGCAGGAAGGGACCATGACGGACAGCGGGATCGCGGCAGGGGAGCACCTCGCCTCGGGCGCCGACGGCGTGCAGGCCGCGTTGTCGCCCCTCGGACGGCTGGCTCACGCGCCGGTGTCCGAGCACGTGGGCGTCTTCGAACAGGTCCTCGCCGGCCTCGAAGCGGTGCTCGCGTCCGTGGAGGATGCGGGCGGGCGGCAGCCCGAGGCGCACGGCGGCAGGGAGAGCGGTCGGTGAGCGCCACGGGAGCGGCCGCGGACACCGCGAGCCGGGCGCGGACACAGGGCCGGACGGCACGGGACGGCGCGGCGGGGCGGGCCCGATGAAGCGTGTCCGGCTGGACAGCGAGCTCGTACGCCGCGGGCTCGCCCGGTCCAGAGAGCAGGCGGTCCAGCTCATCGAGGCGGGCCGGGTCAGCGTCGGAGGCCGGGTGGCGGAGAAGGCGGCCACGCAGGTGGACACGGCCGCCCCCATCGTGGTCGCCGAGACGGCCGAGGGCCCCGACTACGTGTCCAGGGGTGCTCACAAGCTGCTCGGCGCGCTGCGCGCGTTCGAAGGGCTCCGCGTCGAGGGACGCCGGTGCCTCGACGCGGGAGCCTCGACCGGCGGCTTCACCGACGTGCTGCTCAGGCACGGCGCCGCCCACGTGCTCGCGGTCGACGTGGGGTACGGCCAGCTCGCCTGGTCGCTGCGTACGGACGGGCGGGTCACGGTGATGGAGCGGGTCAACGTCCGCGACCTGACCCCGGAGATGGTGGGCGAGCCGCCGACGCTGATCGTCGGGGACCTGTCGTTCATCTCCCTCCGGCTCGTCCTCCCGGCCCTGGTGCGCTGCGCGGCCGAGGTGGCGGAGTTCGCGATGCTGGTCAAACCGCAGTTCGAGGTCGGCAAGGAGCGCGTGGGCGCGGGAGGCGTCGTACGCGACCCGGACCTGCGGGCGCAGGCGGTGCGGGACGTCGCGGCGGCGGCGGACTCGCTGGGCCTGACGATGAAGGGCGTGACGGCCAGCCCGTTGCCGGGGCCGTCGGGGAACGTGGAATACGTTTTGTGGCTCGGGAAGGGGCCGGGACACGACCCCGTGCCCGACGTGGACGCGGCCATCGACACGGCGGTCGCGGAGGGGCCCCGGTGAGCGCGGGCGGCGAGGCGTGGAGACGATGAGCACGATGAGCACGGGCGGCGCGGCGGGCGACCGGGCGGACGCCAAGAGGACCGTCCTGGTGACGGCGCACACGGGCCGGGAGGCGGCCGTGCGCAGCGCCCGCCTGGTCATGGAACGGCTGATCGGGGCGGGCATCAACGTCCGGGTGCTCGACGAGGAGGCGGAGGAGCTCGGCTGCGCCCATGTCGAGGTGGTCCCGGAGAACGGGGCGGCGCTGGAGGAGGCCGAGCTGATCATCGTCCTGGGCGGTGACGGCACGCTGCTGCGCGCCGCCGAACTGGCCCGCCCGGCCGCGGTGCCGCTGCTCGGCGTGAACCTGGGGCATGTGGGTTTCCTCGCCGAGGCGGAGGTGGAGGATCTGGCGTCCGTGGTGGACCTGGTGGTCGAGGGCCGCTACGAGGTCGAGGAGCGCATGACGGTCGATGTCGTCGTGCGCCTGAACGGGTCGGTTCTCGCGCGGACCTGGGCTCTCAACGAGGCGTCGGTCGAGAAGAAGGACCGCATGCTGGAGGTCGTCGCGGAGGTCGACGGCCGCCCGTTGTCGCGCTGGGGGTGCGACGGCGTGATCTGCGCGACCCCCACCGGGTCGACGGCGTACGCCTTCTCGGCCGGCGGTCCCGTCGTCTGGCCCGAGGTGGAGGCGCTGCTCCTGGTGCCCAACAGCGCCCACGCCCTGTTCGCCCGGCCGATGGTGGTGTCGCCGAAGTCCACGCTCGCGCTGGAGATCCTCCCCGACACCAGTGCCGGTGTGCTGTGGTGCGACGGCCGCCGGCGCTTCGACATCCCGCCCGGCGCCCGGGTGGAGGTCCGCAGGGGCGAGGTGCCCGTACGGCTGGCCCGCCTGCTCGGTGTGGAGACCACCGGGGCGCCCTTCACCGACCGCCTGGTCGCGAAGTTCGGCCTGCCGGTGCAGGGCTGGCGGGGCCGCGTACGCTCCGGCTGACCGCGTGAGGCGCCGCAATCCACAGCGGGTTGTGGCGGTTGGTGGTGATATGCCGGATGAGCAGGGCTTTCATGTCCACAGATTCTCGTTCGGGTCGCGGTCCGGACACGCTGTCCTCGAAAATCTTGACGAGTTACGCGTAGGATCTCTGGCGAGTTCGGTCGGCAAAACGGGAGGGACCAGTGCGGCCACGGGTCGAGGAGGTCCGCATCCAGGGGCTCGGCGTGATCGACGAGGCCGTACTGGAGCTGTCGCCGGGATTCACCGTCGTCACGGGTGAGACGGGGGCCGGCAAGACGATGGTCGTCACCGGTCTCGGCCTGCTGTTCGGGGGGCGGGCCGACCCGGCCAGGGTCCGGCCGGGCGCCGACAAGGCGCTGATCGAGGGCACCCTCGTGATCGAGCCCGGGGGCCGCGTGGCTCAGCAGGTCGCCGACGTCGGCGGCGAGGTCGAGGACGGGCAGCTCATCATCTCCCGGTCGGTCTCCGCCGAGGGTCGCTCCCGAGCCTGGCTGGGCGGCCGTGCCGTGCCGGTGGGCACGTTGACGTACATCGCCGACGACCTCGTGGCCGTGCACGGGCAGATGGACCAGCAGCGGCTGCTGCAGCCCGGCAGGCAGCGCGCGGCGCTCGACCGTTATGCCGGCGACGAGCTGGTCAAACCCCTGCGGGCCTACGAGCAGGCATACAAGCGGCACAAGCAGGTGGGCGAGCTGCTCCACGAGCTGACCGTCAAGGCCAGGGAGCGGGCGCAGGAGGCCGACGTGCTGCGGTTCGGCCTCGAGGAGATCGAGAAGGTCGAGCCCAGGCCGGGGGAGGACGCCGAGCTGAAGGAGGAGGCCGAGCGGCTCTCCCACGCCGACGCGCTGCGCACCGCCGCCACGACCGCGCACGCCGCGCTGCTCGGGGATCCGATGTCGAGCGGGCAGGACGTGCAGGACGCCGTGTCGCTGCTCGGTCACGCGAAGACGGCCGTGGAGTCCGTACGCGACTTCGATCCCGCGCTCGCCGGGCTCGCCGACCGCCTGGCCGAAGCCGGTTACCTGGTCTCCGACGTGGCGACCGAGCTGGCCGCGTACGCCGAGTCGGTCGAGGCCGACCCGGCGCGGCTCGCCGCGGTGCAGGAGCGCAGGGCGGCGCTGAACGGGCTCATGCGCAAGTACGGCGAGGACGTCACGGCCGTGCTCGCATGGGCGCAGCGGGCCGCCGAGAGGCTGACGGAGCTCGAAGGCGACGACGAGCGCATCGAGGAGCTGACTCGGGAGCACGGCGAGCTCACCGAGCGGCTTGGCGAGCTGGCCGGTGAGCTGACGGCCATCCGCACGATCGCCGCCGACCGGTTCGGCCAGGCGGTGACCGAGGAGCTGACCGCGCTCGCCATGCCGCACGCGCGGGTGAGCGTGGCGATCACCGCCACCGACGGCTTCGGCCCGCACGGCGTGGACGAGGTCGAGCTCCGGCTGGCGTCCCATCCCGGCGCGCCGCCGCTGCCGCTGACCAAGGGCGCCTCCGGCGGCGAGCTGAGCCGGGTGATGCTCGCCATCGAGGTGGTCTTCGCCGGGGCCGACCCCGTTCCGACGTTCGTGTTCGACGAGGTCGACGCGGGGGTCGGCGGCAAGGCGGCCGTGGAGATCGGCAGGCGGCTGGCCAAACTCGCCAGGACGGCGCAGGTCATCGTGGTCACCCACCTGCCGCAGGTGGCGGCCTTCGCCGACCAGCACCTCGTGGTCGAGAAGGCGAGCGACGGCAGGGTCGTCCGCAGCGGCGTCGTGACGCTCGACCAGGAGGGCCGCGAGCGGGAGCTGTCGCGGATGCTCGCCGGGCTGGAGGACTCCGAGCTCGGCCGGGCGCACGCCGCCGAGCTGCTGTCCATCGCCGCCGCCGACAAGGCCGCCTGGGAGAAGGCGTCCTCGGGAGCGGCCAAGCGCCCGGGCCGCCGGGCCGCCGGCTGAGGGCCCCTCCAGTCCGCAGCCTGAGGCCTCCGGCCGTCGCCGATCCAGGTGCGGTGCAGTGCGATGCAGCAGCGCGGTGCGGTGCAGTGCGGCTGCAATGCAGTGCGGTGCGGTGCGGTTGCGATGCAGTGCGATGCAGTGCGGTGCGGTGCGGTGCGTTTCGCGTGCCGGGTCGCACGGGTCGCGCGGTCGCACCGACCTGCTGTTGCTCGCCGCTGCCGGCCCGCCCGGCGCGTACACTCGGCGGGGCGCGCGGGGGTGACGTTTGGAGCAGGGCGCGCCGGGAAGCAGTCAAGCCCCGGCACGAGGGGGCGGAGGAACGGGGGCGGACGGCGTCGCGGAAGGTGTGCGTTGGCTCGGCTGCCCCCGGTCGGCGCACCTCGGCGACATCCCTGACTTGCAGTGACAATTCAGACGAGCCGTGGGGTGTGGAAGCGTGGTGGTCGCCGCCTCTGGCAGGATGGTCATGATGAAGGTCCCGAGCTTGAATGTTCCGGGCCTCCGCCGCAGGAAGGCCGACGGCCTTCCCGGGGTGACGGCAGTGGCGAGAATCGACAGGCGGACGAAGAGGCTGACCAAGCGCCTCAAGCCCGGGGAAATCGCGATTATCGATCACGTCGACATCGACCGGGTCAGCGGGGAGGCTCTCGTCGCGTGCGGCGTGGCGGCCGTGGTCAACGCCGCCGCGAGCATCAGCGGCCGTTACCCCAACCTCGGGCCGCAGATCCTGATCGACGCGGGCATCCCCCTGATCGACAACGCGTCGCCGGAACTGTTCGAGCGGATCGCCGACGGAGACGTGATCCGCGTCCACGACGGCATGGTCTACCTCGGCGAGGAACTGGTCGGCAAGGGGCAGCCGCAGACCGCGGAGAGCGTCGAAGCGGCGATGACCGAGGCCCGCGCGGGCCTCGCCGTCCAGATCGAGGCCTTCGCCGCGAACACGATGGAGTACGTCCGGCGCGAGCGCGACCTCCTGATCGACGGGGTCGGCGTGCCCGACATCCGCACCTCCCTGGAGAACCGCCACGCCCTCATCGTGGTGCGGGGTTACCACTACAAGGAGGACATCGCCACGCTCCGGCCGTACATCCGGGAGTACCGCCCGGTGCTGATCGGCGTGGACGGCGGGGCGGACGCGCTCCTGGAGGCCGGGTACGCGCCCGACATCATCGTGGGCGACTTCGACTCCGTCTCGGAGAAGGCGTTGTGCTGCGGCGCCGAACTGGTCGTCCACGCCTACCGCGACGGGCGGGCGCCGGGGCTCGAGCGGGTGCACAAGCTGGGCCAGGAGGCGGTCGTGTTCCCCGCGACCGGAACGAGCGAGGACATCGCGATGCTCCTGGCGGACGACAAGGGCGCCACGCTGATCGTCGCGGTCGGCACCCACTGGACGCTCGACGAGTTCCTGGACAAGGGCAGGTCGGGCGCGGCGAGCACCTTCCTCACCCGCCTGCGGGTGGGCAGCAAGCTCGTGGACGCCAAGGGCGTGAGCAGGCTCTACCGCAGCCGGATCTCCACGCCCTCTCTGTTGCTGCTCGTGGCCACCACGCTGGTCACGATCGGTGTGGTCCTTTCGGTATCGCCGATCGGCCAGGTGTGGCTGAACGGCCTGCGCGTGGCCTGGAACGGCTTCATCTTCTGGCTGGTCGGACTCTTCTCGTGATCGATTTCCGTTATCACCTCGTCTCGATCGTGGCGATCTTCCTCGCGCTCACGGTCGGCATCGTGCTGGGCAGCACCGTGCTCGAGCCCACGTTCTTCAAGTCGGCCGAGGAGATGACCGCGTCCCTGCGGAAGGCCAACGAGAGCAACCTGGCCCAGATCTCGCAGCTGCAGAGCCGCGAGGAGGGCTCCGGCTCGCTGGTCACGACCCATCTGCCCGAGCTCGTGCGCGGCCAGCTCGCGGGGGAGCGCGTCGTGCTCGTCGAGGCTCCCGGCGCGTCGGCCGCCCTGCGCGACCCGGTCGAGAAGCTCGTCACGAGCGCGGGCGCCGCCTACACCGGCAGGGTCAGCCTGACCGAGAAGTTCGTCGACGCCGAACAGGCGAGCGTGGTGGACGGGCTGGCCACCAACCTCGCCCCGGCCGGCACCGCCTTCCCCGACGGGGCCACGCCGTACGACAAGGCCGCCGCGATACTCGCCGGCGCGATCGTGACCAATGACCGCGCGCAGGCGGGCCGGGCGAACCCCGCGGCCACCGGCGTGCTGGAGGCGTTCCAGGCGGGCGACTTCCTGACCCTGAACGGCGACCCCAAGCAGCGCGCGACGATGGCCATCGTGCTCGCGCCGGCCCAGCCGTACGAGGGGGAGGACGCCGATCGGCAGACGAATGCGCTCGTCTCGGTCGCGGCCGGCCTCGACAGCGGAGCTCTCGGCACCGTCCTGGCGGGCACCGTCACCGCCTCCGCCAACGGCGGCGTCATCGCGGCGCTGCACGACACCGGCGGCGTGGCCTCGGCGGTCTCGACCGTCGACACGGTCGATTTCGCCGCGGGCCGTGTCGTGGTGGTCTACGCTCTGCGGGAGCAACTGGCCGGCCGTTCGGGCGCGTACGGTATCGGCAGCGGCGCGACGGCGTTCGAGCCCACGGTGACCGCGCCCAGCCAGACCCCCACCCCGGCGGCGAGCCGGGGCTGAGCCGCCGGTCGGCACACCACGCCTGACGATTACACAGAGAAGGGCAACAGCCGTGGCCAGACGTCCCCAGGCCGGCACCCGCGCCGCCGCGGCCCTCGGGGCCGCCGTCGGCGCCGCGCTCGGCGCGGCCGCCGCGCGCGCCGCCTTCGCCGCGTTCCGGCGCCGCCCGCCGATCGGCGACGAGAAGACCGCCGACGAGTACTGGACCCGGGTCAACCACCGGGGCGAGCCGGTCACGCTGCTGGAGGGCCCCGCGTTCGCCGCCGGCGCCGTCGCCGCCTCCGCCCTCGCCCCCGGACTCCCCGTACGGGCCCGCGCGGCCGCCGTGCTCGCCGGCGCGGGCAGCGGCGTCCTCGGCGCGTACGACGACCTGTTCGGCACGACCTCGTCGAAGGGGTTCAAGGGCCATCTGGCCGCGCTCGCGCGCGGTGAGGTGACCAGCGGAGCGGTCAAGATCCTTGGCATCGGCGCGACCGGGCTCGCCGCGGCGGCGCTCGCCCCCCGCGACGCCCGGGACGGGGGCGTGGTGGCGCGGTCCTTCGACACGCTCGTCGACGGTGCTCTGATCGCCGGCAGCGCCAACCTGGCCAACCTGTTCGACCTGCGGCCCGGCCGCGCGATCAAGGTGGGGCTGCTGGCCGGGGTTCCCCTGCTGGCCGCCTCGATCGCCGCGCCTTACGGCCCGCGCTCCGCCCGGGCCGTCGCGCTGACCGCCGTTCCGCTGGGCGCGGCGGCGGCGCTGCTGCCCGAGGACCTGGGCGAGCGGGCGATGCTCGGCGACGCCGGGGCGAACGCGCTCGGCGCACTGCTCGGCCTGGCGGCCACGGCCCGGCTGGGCAGGCCCGGCCGGATCGCCGCCTTCTGTGTCGTCGCCGCTCTCACCGCCGCTTCGGAGAAGGTCAGCTTCACCAAGGTCATCGCCGGCAACCGGGTGCTCAACCGCCTGGACATGCTCGGCCGCCGCGCTCCGCAGACCACCCCCGGCACGTCGGGGTCGCGCGGGTGACCTGGACGACCAGGGCCGTGCGCGGAGGCGTACGGCACCGGCATGGATAAGCGGCATGGTTAGACGGCTCGGGGCGGGGATCGCGGGGGCGGCGGTCCTCATCGGGGTCATCACGGTCCTGGCGCGGGTGACCGGCTTCGCCAAGCAACTGGCGTTCGCGCGCACGGTCGGCACGAACTGCCTGGCGACCGCCTACTACACGGCCAACAACGTGCCGAACATCGTCTTCGAGGTCGTGGTGGGCGGCGCGCTCGCCGGGATGGTCGTCCCGGTGCTCGCCGGCGCGGCCGCCAGATCGGACGGCGGGGCGCGTGCGGAGGTCGGCCGGATCGCCTCCGCGCTGCTGACCTGGGTGGTCGTGCTGCTGGTGCCGCTCGCGGCGCTGACCGCGCTGGTCGCGGGCCCGGTGGCGCGACTGCTCGTCGGCTCCGAGATAGACCGCTGCGACGCCGGGCAGGTCGCCGCCGTGGCCGCGCGCATGCTGGTCGTCTTCGCGCCGCAGATCCCGTTGTACGGGATGGCCGTGGTGCTCTACGGCGTGCTGCAGGCCCATCGCCGGTTCTCGGGGCCGGCGCTGGCGCCGCTGGTTTCGAGCGTGGTGGTCATCGTCGCCTACCTGGCCTTCGGGCCGCTCAGCGGCGGCCACAAGGACCCTGCGACGGTGCCCGCACCGGCCGAGATCGCGTTGTCGGCGGGCACGACGCTCGGCGTGCTGGCTCTGGTCGTCACCGTGGTCGGGCCCACGTGGCGGCTCGGCCTGCGGTGGCGGCCCACGCTCCGCTTTCCCGAGGGCGTCGCCGTACAGGTGCGGCGGCTCGCCCTGGCCGGGCTGAGCGCGCTGGTCGCCCAGCAGGCCGCCGCGGCGATCCTCATCCCCGTCGCCAACCGCGTCGGCGGCGGCGCGCTGCCCGCCTACAACTACGCGTGGGCGATCTACCAGGTGCCGTACGCCGTGCTCGCGGTGCCCATCGCGACCAGCGCGTTCCCCGCGCTCGCCGCGCGGGCGCAGGCCGAGGACGAGGGCGAGGGATTCGCGGCGCTGGCGGCGCGGACGACGCGCGCGGTCGTGCTGGTCTGCGGCCTGGCGGCCGGCGCGCTCGCCGCGGTCGCGGTGCCGGTCGCGCACGTCTTCCTCGCCCGGGCCGACACCGCGGTCGCCGCGACGGAGTTCGCCCGGGGGATCGCGCTGTTCGCGCCGGGGCTCATCGGGTATGGCCTGGTGGCCCACCTCAGCCGGGTGCTGTACGCCGCGGGACAGGGCAGGGCGGCGGCCCGGGGACAGGTCGCCGGGTGGCTGGTCGTCGCCGTGGCCCAGGTGGCGTTCGTCCTCGTGCTGCCGGACGGCTGGGGCCTGGGCGGGCTCGCGCTCGGCCAGGCGGCCGGCATGACGGTGGGGGCCGGACTGCTGCTGGCCTCGGTCGTGCGGGCGCGGGGCGCGCGGGCCGCCCACGGCGTCTCGCGGGCCGGTCTGGCCGCTCTGCTGGGCGGGGGTGCGGGCTTCCTCGCGGGCGCGGCGGCCGCCCGGCTTCCCCTGTCGGGCGAGGGACCCTGGGGCGGCCTCCTGACGGCCGCTCTGGCCGGTCTGACGGCCGTGGTCGCGGGAGTCCTCGTCGCCGCACTCGTGGACCGCGGGGACCTGACCGCCGCCCTGTCCGGAGTGAGGCGTGGAAGAGGTGCGAGCCCGGCGGACCCGTCGGCCGAGGAGGCGGTATGAGCAAGCGGATCAGTAGGCACAGCGTCTGGCGAGGCGCTGAATCGCGCGCCTCCGGCACGACCGGGCTCCGAGCCGGAGGCGAGGAGAGAGCATGAGCGAGCGTAGCGAGCGAATCAGTAGGCACAGCGTCTGGCGAATGCCACTCCGAGCCGGAGGCGAGGAGAGAGCATGAGTCGTGTCGTGCTCGTGCTGGGATCGAGCGTGGGGGGCGTGGCCCGGCACGTGCGGATGCTCGCCGGCGGGCTGGTCACGCGGGGACACCGCGTGCTGGTCGCGGGTCCCGGCAGCACCGAGGAGGCTTTCTCTTTCAGCGGCACCGGCGCGGGCTTCGCCGAGGTCGAGATCGCCGACCGGCCGCACCCCGCGCACGACCTGCGCACCGCCCTGCGCCTGCGCGGGCTCGCCCGCGGCGCGGACGTCGTCCACGCCCACGGGCTGCGGGCCGGCGCGCTGGCCGCGCTCGCTCTCACGGGGGCGCGGGGGTGGCCGCGCCTCGTGGTCACCCTGCACAACGCGGTCACGGCGGGCGGCGCGATCGGAGCGGTCTACCGGCTGCTGGAACGGATCGTCGCCCGGCGTGCGGACCGCGTTCTGGCCATCTCGCCGGACGTCGCGGAGCGCATGCGGGCCAGGGGCGCCCGGGGGGTGGACCTCGCGGTGGTGCCCGCGCCGCCGCTCGCAGAACCCGTCCGCTCGGCCGAGGACGTGCGGGCCGAGATCGCCGCCCGGCTGTCCGGCGCGGGGCACGCGCCGCAGGCCGCGCAGGAGCGGCCGATCCTGCTCACGGTCGCCCGGCTGGCCCAGCAGAAGGGCCTGGAGACGCTGCTCGACGCGGCGGCCGGGCCGTACAAGGGGGATCCGGTCTTCGTGATCGCGGGCGACGGACCGCTGCGCGAGGAGCTTCAGGCCCGCGTCGACGCCGAGGAACTGCCCGTGGTCCTGTACGGCTGGGCCGAGCCGGCAGATTTGCTCCAGGTCGCGACGGCGGTGATCGTGCCCAGCAGATGGGAAGGGCAGCCGCTGAGCGTCCAGGAGGCGCTGCGGACGGGCAGGCCGATCATCGCGACCCGGGTGGGCGGCGTTCCCGCGATGGTGGGCGAGGCGGCCCTGCTGGTGCCGCCGCAGGACCCCGGGGCGCTGAGCCGGGAGATCGGCCGCCTGCTCGGCGAGCCCGCCCTGGCCGCCCGCCTGGCGCAGGCGTCCGCGCGCCGGGGCCGCGAGCTGCCCGACGAGGACGCGGCGCTGCGGGCGGTGCTCGCGGCGTACGGGCTGGCGCCGTAGCGGCGACCGGGGTGGCGGGAGGGTGCGACCACGCTCCCGCGCCGGTGACACAAGACCGTCGGCCTGGTGAGCCGTCGCCTGTTCTCGCCGACGAGCGCAGACGTTCCGGCAAGGATTAGGTGAGGCTAAGTCTGATCCATATACTGGACGGGTTGGGGGGGAGTATCCCTTCGCGGCGGTTCCGTCATCACGGTGTCAGCACCCGGGGCCGTCGGTCCGCCGTGCGCGTACGGGCGGGAGAGACCTCCGGCAGTGTGTTCAGCGCGCGCCGGAGGTAATCGTGGTACATGCTCCCCTGTGGTTGTGGGCCCTGGTCATCGTGGGTCTCGTCGTCGTGGTCGCCATCGACCTGTGGATCGTCGATCGTGGTGAACCACGCGAGTTCTCCATGCGGCAGGCCGGCATCTGGGTGGGCTTCTACGTCTGCCTGGCCGTGTTGTTCGGCATCGGGTTAACGGTCTGGGCCGGTGCCGGGACAGGTGGCGAGTTCTTCGCGGGCTATCTGACGGAATACAGCCTCAGCGTCGACAACCTGTTCATCTTCTACATCATCATGACCCGCTTCGGGGTGCCCCGGATCTACCAGCACAAGGTCCTGCTGGTCGGCATCGTCCTCGCGCTCGTCATGCGCGGGATCTTCATCGCCATCGGGGCCGCCGCGCTGAGCCGCTTCGGCTGGCTGCTGTACGCGTTCGGGGCCTTCCTCATCTACACGGCGTACACGCTGGTCCGGGACCACAACAAGGAGGACGAGGAGTTCAACGAGAACATCCTCCTGCGCTGGGCCCGGCGGGTCTTCCCGACCACTCCCGACTACGTCGGCTCCCGGGTGACCGTGCGGGTGGACGGCAGGCGCATGGTGACGCCCATGCTGATCGTGATGATCGCCATCGGCACCACGGATCTGCTGTTCGCCCTCGACTCGATCCCGGCCATCTTCGGCCTCACGAAGGCGGCCTTCATCGTGTTCTCCGCGAACGCGTTCGCCCTGATGGGGCTGCGTCAGCTCTACTTCCTGCTCGGCGGACTGCTGCAGCGGCTGGTCTATATCAGCTACGGATTGGCGTTCATCCTCGGTTTCATCGGGGTTAAGCTGATTCTCGAAGCACTTCACGAGAACGAGGTCTCCTGGGCCCCTCAGATCCCCATCTGGG
Organism: Microbispora sp. NBRC 16548; assembly: GCF_030268985.1. Classification (NCBI taxonomy): domain Bacteria; kingdom Bacillati; phylum Actinomycetota; class Actinomycetes; order Streptosporangiales; family Streptosporangiaceae; genus Microbispora; species Microbispora sp. NBRC 16548. Next base: position 695,270 of record NZ_BSSF01000003.1, on the reverse strand, counting down.
TGTCGCTGGCGGTCATCGGCGCGACCATGGCCGTGACCACCGTCGCCAGTCTCATCAAGGCTCGCCGCGACGACAGAACCGTTACTCCGGCGGAAGCCTCCCAGACGGAGGCGTCTCAGGCGGAAGCCCCGCAGGGCTAGCGAAACGGGCACTCACCCTGTTTGCTTGTTCTCGTTGTGCCACGCATTGACTGCCGGATCGGTAATATCGATCGTTAGCTCGCATGCCGCTCCATAGTCGCCAGAAGAGTACAAAGGTCATCTGTGTCCAACGAATCGTTGCCCCGCGGCCCTGAATCCGGGCTCGCGGGAAGTGCCCGGGGCCGAGTCAGGCTCGCACGCGGGGTCTCCCCGTGGCTGGCTCCGACCGCCGCGGCGGCGGCCGTCACCGCCGTTCTCACCCGCAGGTCGCCCCGTTGGGCGCTGGCCGCGGCGCCGCTCGCCGCCCTCACCGGCGGGATGCTGTGGTTCTTCCGCGACCCCGAGCGGGCGCTCGGTGAGGGCAGGCTCATCTCGCCCGCCGACGGCGTCGTGCAGAGCATCGACCCGTGGCCGGACGGCCGCACCCGGGTCGCGATCTTCATGAGCCCGTTGAACGTGCACGTCAACCGGGCGCCCGCGGCCGGCACGGTGACCGCGGTCGAGCACGTGCCCGGTGGCTTCGTGCCCGCGTTCAACAAGGACAGCGACAAGAACGAGCGTGTCGTGTGGCATTTCGACACCGCGCTCGGGGACATCGAGATGGTGCAGATCGCCGGCGCCGTCGCGCGGCGCATCGTTCCGTACCTGTTCGCGGGCGCGAAGGTCGCCCAGGGCGAGCGGGTCGGACTGATCCGTTTCGGCTCCCGGGTGGACGTCTACCTGCCCGAGGGCATCAGGCCGGCGGTCACCGTCGGCACCCGGACTGTCGCGGGGGTGACACGCCTTGACCACATCTGACCTCGGGGCCGAAGCCGCCTGGCCGGTGGAGGAGGTGGATGAGGAGCCGCGCGGGCCCGTCGGCAAGGCCTTCCGCCTGTCTGCCGCCGACTCCCTCTCGCTCGGCAACGCCCTCAGCGGCTTCCTCGCCGTCTGCGTGCTCGCCTGGTCGGCGATCAGCAACCTGCAGGCCGGCGTCAAGTTCGTCCCCGACCCGCGCTTCTTCGGCACGGCCGTGGTGCTGCTGCTCATCGGCGCGACCTGCGACCTGTTCGACGGCCTGGTGGCCAGGAAGTTCCGCGCGTCCGCGATGGGCGCCGAGCTGGACAACCTCGCCGACGTGATCAGCTTCGGCTTCGCGCCCGCCTTCATGGTGATGATCTGGGCCGGCTTCTCCGGCAAGCTCCCGCTGTGGCTGGTGCTGTGCGCGGCCGGATCCGTCCTGCTCGCCGGCGTCGTACGGCTGGCCCGCTTCGCCTGCGTGAAGACCAAGAGCGGCGACTTCATGGGCCTGCCGATCCCGATGGGCGCGATGACCGTGGTGTCGATCGTGCTGCTCTTCCAGCCGAACTACGTCACGCTCGCCGCCATCTTCGCCGTGGCCTGGCTCATGGTCAGCCGGATCGAGTACCCCAAGCCGAAGGGCAATCTGGCCGCCGTCGTGCTGGCCTGGATGCTGATCAACGTGGCCTGCCTGACGATCTGGGCGGCCGGTCTCGCGGGCGGCGACCAGCTCATCAAGGTGGGCGCCACCATGCAGATCGCGATCGTGTCCGCGATTCCGCTTCGCGTTCTCATGTTCAAAAAGCAGCAGCGCAGGGAACGACGCTCGGAGAACGCGGGCTGACGTCGTCGCACGGACAGGGCCCCGGTCGGCTGGGGCCCGCCACCTTGGGCCCGGGCCAATCACGTGGAGAAAACGCCTAGTCCAATGGAGCCCTGGTCGCCATGCCTCGTGAGCACACCCGGACGTACTTCCTCGGCAAACTGGCCCGGGAGCTTGAGCTGCGGGGGCTGGAGGCGTCGCTGCGCCCCGACCCGCCGTCGCTGAAGGTCCGCGACCCGGACGCGGCGCTGTTCACCGAGACCGTGGACTGCGTCGCGATGTCGGACGGCTGGTTCTACCGCTGGTCCTGGGGCGACGTGGTGGAGAGCGCGGAGGAGCCCGCTCTCGCGGCCGACCGCATCGTGAAGGTCTTCACCACCGGCGAGCCCCGGCCGCACCCTGCCCTCGGCGACGCCTGACCTGGGCTCTCGGCGACGTCTGACCGGTTCGGGCCGTCACAGCCGGATCCACTCCGTCGCCGTGGTGACCTCGTCCAGGACGTCCGGGAGGGGGGTCACGCCCAGCCCCGGGCCGTCCGGCACGTCGAGGTGCCCGCCGTCCAGCTTGAACGGCGGGGTCACGTCGGTGTGGAAGTAGCGCCGGGAGGCGGAGGTGTCGCCCGGGAGCGTGAAGCCGGGCAGCGCGGCCAGCGCGACGTTGGCCGCCCGCCCGATCCCGGTCTCCAGCATGCCGCCGCACCACACCGCGACGCCGTGGGCGCGGCACAGGTCGTGGATGCGCCGGGCCTCCAGGTAGCCGCCCACCCGCCCCGGCTTGATGTTGATCACCGAGCACGCGCCGAGGCTGATGGCCGCCGCCGCGTGGGCGGCCGACTCGATCGACTCGTCCAGGCAGATCGGCGTGCGGATCGACCGGGCGAGCCGGGCGTGCTGCACGAGGTCGTCGTCGGCCAGCGGCTGCTCGATCAGCAGGAGATCGAAGTCGTCCAGCCGGGACAGATGACGGGCGTCCGCGAGGGTGTAGGCCGCGTTGGCGTCCACCTGGAGCAGCAGGTCCTCCCCGAAGCGCTCGCGGACCGCGCGGACCGGCGTCACGTCCCACCCCGGCCCGATCTTCAGCTTGACCCGTACGTACCCCTCCTCGACGTACGCCCCGACCGTGTCGAGCAGTTCGGCCACCGAGCCCATGATCCCGACCGAGACGCCGCAGGGGACGCGGTCGCGGGTGGCGCCGAGGTAGCGGGCGAAGGACTCGCCGGTGATCCGGAGCGACGCGTCGAGCACCGCGGCCTCCAGCGCCGCCTTGGCCATCCGGTGGCCCTTGAACGGCGCGAGGGCGGGACCGACGGCCTGGGGGGCCGGCTCGCGGGGCAGCGCGGGGATCAGGAAGCGCCGCAGCACGTCGGCCGCCGCGTCCACGTACTCGGAGGAGTACAGCGGCTCGGACATCGCCACGCACTCGCCCCAGCCCTCGGCCTGCGGCGTCACCACCCGCACCAGCAGGACGTCGCGGCTGGTCTCGGTGCCGAACGACGTCCGGAACGGCGCGACGAGCGGCATCGCGATCCGGCGCAGTTCGATTCCAGTGATCTCCATGAGGTGCCCGGGCTCCAGGGGAAGGACGGTGTGCGCCGACCACTATACGGACGTCGTTCCGCGGTCCTCAGACCACCAGCCCGAGCAGGAGCACGCAGCAGAACGACACCACCGAGATGATCGACTCCATCACCGACCAGCTCCTGATCGTCTCGCCGACGGACATCCCGAGGTACTCCTTGACCAGCCAGAACCCGGCGTCGTTCACGTGGGAGAAGAACAGCGACCCGGCGCCGATGGCGAGCACGAGCAGGGCGACGTGGGCGGGGGAGAGCCCGGCCGCCAGCGGCGCGGCGATCCCGGCGGCGGAGATCGTGGCGACCGTGGCGGAACCGGTGGCCAGCCGGATCCCGACGGCGATCAGCCAGCCGAGCACGAGCACGGGCACGTTCGCGCCCTGCGCGGCCTCGCCGATGACCTTCCCGACGCCCGAGTCGACCAGGGTCTGCTTGAATCCTCCGCCCGCGCCCACGATGAGCAGGATCCCGGCGATCGGCGGCAGCGAGTCGGCGATCGCCGAGGAGATCCGGGCCCGGCCGAAGCCCGCGGCGCGGCCCAGCGTGAACATCGCCACGATCACGCCGATCAACAGGGCGATCAGGGGAGTGCCGAGGACCTCGAACACGGTGCGCACCGCGTGGCCCTCCGGCAGGACGATCTCCGCGACGGCCCGGCCGAGCATCAGCACGACAGGCAGCAGGATCGTGGCCACCGTGACGCCGAACCCCGGCCGGGGACGGTCCGCGTCCCCCGGCACCGTGTTCTCAGGCACCGTGTTCTCAGGTTCCTGGGTCTGCTCGCGTTCGAGGCGCTCGGGCGGCGCCGGCCGCACCCATCGGGCGGCGAACCTGGCGAACAGCGGGCCGGACACGATCACGGTCGGGATCGCCACCAGCAGGCCCAGCCCGAGCGTGAGGCCGAGGTCCGCCTTGAGCGTGTCGATCGCGACCAGCGGCCCGGGATGCGGGGGCACCAGGCCGTGCAGGACGGACAGGCCCGCCAGAGCGGGGATCGCGATCAGCAGCAGCGGACGGCCACTGCGCCGGGCCACCAGCAGGATGACGGGAATCAGCAGGACCAGCCCGATCTCGAAGAACATCGGCAGTCCGATGAGCACCGCGATGAGCGTCATCGCCCACGGCAGGGCCCGGTCGCCGCTGCGGCGCAGGATGCCGTCCACGATCTCCTCGGCCCCGCCCGAGTCGGCCAGCAGCTTGCCCAGCATGGCGCCGAGGGCGATGAGCACGCCGACGCCGGCCACGGTCGAGCCGAGCCCGGCGGAGAAGCTGTCGATCAGCTTCTCGGGGGCCATGCCGGCCACCAGGCCGAGAACGCCCGAGCCGAGCGCGAGGGCGAGGAACGGGTGGGTCCGCAGCTTCGTGATCAGCAGCACGATGACCGCGATGCCGGCCAGGGCGGCCACGATGAGGCGGGTGTCGTCGCCGCTCCACGCGGCCGTGCTCGCGAGGGGGGTCACGAGGGGGGTCATCCGGGGCTCCTCCGACGGTCCGTGCGGTAGCCGCTGCCCCGCAGGAGCCCCCCGAATCACGCGAACCGGCTCACGCGTCCCCGAATCGTGCCGGCCCGGATCGTGCCGGCCCGGATCGCGCCGCCCGAATCATGCGATCCGGATCGGGTGGTTCGGCTCACGCCGCACGGATCACGCGGCCCCGGCTCGATCGGACCGGAGGCGCCGGGACGAGGCCGGCGGTCCGCTGCGGGACGCCGGCCGTCCTGGCGTGTGTCACGTCACCAGCCGCGGGCCTTCCACTCGGGCAGATGCGGCCGCTCGGCGCCGAGCGTGGTGTCCCTGCCGTGGCCGGGGTAGACCCACGTCTCGTCGGAAAGGCGATCGAAGATCCGTTCCACCACGTCCGTGAACAGCTGCTCGAACCGCGCCGGGTCCTTCTGGGTGTTGCCGACGCCGCCGGGGAACAGGGAGTCGCCGGTGAACAGGTGGCGGTCCTGATAGAGCAGCGCGATCGAGCCGGGGGTGTGGCCGCGCAGGTGGATGACGTCCAGCGTCACCACGCCGACCGTCACCCGGTCGCCGTGCCCGACCTCCCGGGTGATCTTCACCGGCAGCTCGGGGGCGTCGAGGGGGTGGGCGACGGTCTGCGCGCCGGTGGCGCGGGCGACTTCCTTCAGGGCCCCCCAGTGGTCGCGGTGCCGGTGGGTGGTCACGATCGAGCTGATCGGCATGTCGCCGATGAGGTCGAGGAGCCGGTCGGGCTCGGCCGCCGCGTCGATCAGCAGCCCGTCGCCGGTCTCCGTGCACCGGAGCAGGTAGGCGTTGTTGCCGAAGTCGCCGACCTCGATCTTCGAGATCTTCAGCCCGGGGACCTCGCGTACGTCGGCGGGTCCGCCCTTGGCGACGTTTCCGGTATAGGTCATGATCGCTCCTCTCTCTGGTTCCCTGCGGGCGGCCAGGACGACGGTGGCTCGGCGGGCAGCCCCGCCGGGGACGGCTTCGGCCAGGGCGGCGGGGACGGCAACCTCCCGGCCTGCCGGAGGTGCCCCTGAGGTGAAGCGAGTCGCAGGCCCGTGCCGTCGGTCCTGCCCGCGAGCCAGGCGAGCAGCTCGCGCGGCGTGCCCTCCACGGCCGGGCCGTCGCCGAGGCCGGCCCACGTCCTCAGGACCTCGCCGGTGCCCGGGTCGAGGGCGACGACCTCGCCCACAGGGCTCTCGTCGCCGAGCCAGAGCATCGTGTCGTACAGCTCTCGCCTCACGTACGTCTCGGGCCAGTCGGCCCATTCGTAGCCTGCCCCGAGGTCGGCGTGGTGCACCTCGACCTCCCTGAGCCGGCGGATCGGGACGTACCAGGCGGGGTGGTCGGGCGGGTTCATCCCCGAGACCGGCGCGGTCCACGCCTCGGCGGGCATCCGCCCGACCGCCGCGGCGAACCGCTCCGCGCTGTCGCGCAGGTCGGCGAGCTGTTCACCGGCCGGGCGGCCGGCGCCCGCCTCGATGCCGGCCTCGCGGGCCCGCGCCGACGCGTACTGCGGGGTGTGCACCCCGGTGCGTGCCCAGGCCAGCAGGTTGACGCAGCTGTCGGCGTTGCGGGCGATATGCGCGAGCACGTGTCCCCTCGTCCACCCGGGCAGCAGGGACGGCGCGCGGAGATCCTCGTCGGTGAGGCGGGCGGCGGTCGCCAGCAGGCGCTCGGTCGCCTCGGCCAGCTCCCGCTCGATCTCGTCGATAACGGACATGGACAGAATCATGGACCCTGGACTCCCCGGCCGCCGTCCCCGTAACCCCGAGGGAAGAGGACGGCGCCCCCGGCGGTTGTATGAGCAGGGGTTTCGCGCGGATGCCGGGCGCGGGTTTGACGAAGCTCATACCCTGGTTCACGGAGCGTGTCCCACGAAAGCACGCGGGGCCGCCCTCTCCGGCCGCCGGACGATGCCCCCCCGAAATTGTCGGTGGCTCTGGATAGCCTGCCCGTGCACCTCCATTCACCTCATCGACCTATCGGGACCACCGTGGCTGACCGCCTGATCGTGCGTGGCGCACGCGAACACAACCTGAAGGACGTCTCGCTCGACCTTCCGCGAGACGCTCTGATCGTCTTCACCGGGCTCTCGGGCTCCGGCAAGTCCAGCCTGGCCTTCGACACGATCTTCGCCGAGGGACAGCGGCGATACGTGGAGTCTCTGTCCGCGTACGCCCGGCAGTTCCTGGGTCAGATGGACAAGCCCGACGTGGACTTCATCGAGGGCCTTTCCCCGGCCGTCTCCATCGACCAGAAGTCCACCAGCCGCAACCCCCGTTCGACCGTCGGCACGATCACCGAGGTCTACGACTACCTGCGTCTGCTCTGGGCGCGCATCGGCAAGCCGCACTGCCCGCAGTGCGCACGCCCGATCGCGCGCCAGACACCGCAGCAGATCGTGGACCGTGTGCTCGAACTGGAGGAGGGCACCCGCTTCCAGGTCCTCGCCCCGATCATCCGCGGCCGCAAGGGCGAGTACGCCGAGCTGTTCCGCGAGCTGCAGACCAAGGGCTACGCCCGTGCCCGCGTGGACGGCACGATCGTGCGACTGGAGGAGCCGCCCACCCTCAAGAAGTACGAGAAGCACGACATCGAGGTGATCGTCGACCGGCTGTCGGTGAAGGAGAGCGCGCGGCGCAGGCTCACCGACTCGGTGGAGACGGCGCTGCAGCTGTCCGGCGGCACGATCACGCTCGACTTCGTCGACCTTCCCGACGACGACCCCAACCGTGAGCGCTTCTACTCCGAGCACCTCTACTGCCCCTATGACGACCTGTCGTTCGAGGAACTGGAGCCCCGGTCGTTCTCGTTCAACTCGCCCTTCGGCGCCTGCCCCGAGTGCACCGGCCTCGGCACCCGCATGGAGGTCGACCCCGACCTCCTTGTGCCCGACCCCGAGCGCACGCTGGGCGACGGTGCGATCAGCCCGTGGGCGAACGGCCACACCAGCGACTACTTCGTGCGGCTGTTGGAGGCGCTGGGCAACGCGCTCGGCTTCGACCTCGACACCCCCTGGGAGCGGCTGCCGAAGAAGGCGCAGAAGGCGATCCTGCACGGCCACGACGAGCAGGTCCACATCCGCTACAGCAACCGGTACGGCAGGCAGCGGTCCTACTACACCGAGTTCGAGGGCGTGATCCCCTGGGTCCAGCGCCGGCACGCCGAGTCGGAGAGCGACGCCAGCCGGGAGCGGTTCGAGGGCTTCATGCGCGAGGTGCCCTGCCCGGCCTGCAAGGGCCGCCGTCTCAAGCCGGTCTCGCTGGCCGTGACCGTCGGGGAGGCCTCGATCGCCGAGGTCTCGGGCATGTCGATCGCCGACTGCGCCAAGTTCCTGTCCGGCCTGCGACTGTCCGAGCGGGACATGCACATCGCCGAGCGGGTGGTCAAGGAGATCAACGCCCGGCTGGGCTTCCTGCTCGACGTCGGTCTCGACTACCTCACCCTCGACCGCGCCGCCGGCACGCTGGCGGGCGGCGAGGCGCAGCGGATCCGGCTGGCCACCCAGATCGGCTCCGGCCTGGTCGGCGTGCTGTACGTGCTGGACGAGCCGTCCATCGGCCTGCACCAGCGGGACAACCAGCGCCTGCTGGAAACGCTGATCCGGCTGCGCGACATGGGCAACACGCTGATCGTGGTCGAGCACGACGAGGACACGATCGCCGCCGCCGACTGGGTGGTCGACATCGGCCCCGGCGCGGGCGAGCACGGCGGCCAGGTCGTCGTGTCCGGCACCGTGCAGGACCTGCTCGCCAGCGAGGAGTCGCTGACCGGCGCGTACCTGTCGGGACGCAAGGCGATCACCGCGCCGGAGATCCGGCGTCCGCGGGACAAGAAGCGGCAGCTCGTCGTGAAGGGCGCCCGCGAGCACAACCTGAAGGGGGTGGACGTCGAGTTCCCGCTCGGCGTCTTCACGGCGGTCACCGGCGTCTCGGGGTCCGGCAAGTCGACGCTGGTCAACGACATCCTGTACGCCGCGCTGGCCAAGGAGCTGAACGGCGCGAAGACCGTGCCCGGACGGCACTCCCGGGTTGTCGGCACCGACCTGGTGGACAAGGTCGTCCACGTCGACCAGTCGCCGATCGGCCGTACGCCGAGGTCCAACCCGGCGACGTACACGGGCGTCTTCGACCATGTGCGCAAGCTGTTCGCGGCCACGACCGAGGCGAAGGTCCGCGGTTACCTGCAGGGCCGGTTCAGCTTCAACGTCAAGGGCGGGCGCTGCGAGGCGTGCTCCGGCGACGGCACCATCAAGATCGAGATGAACTTCCTCCCGGACGTCTACGTCCCCTGTGAGGTCTGCCACGGCGCCCGATACAACCGTGAGACGCTGGAGGTCCACTACAAGGGCAAGACGATCGCCGAGGTCCTCGACATGCCGATCGAGGAGGCGCTGGAGTTCTTCGAGGCGATCCCCGCCATCCGCCGTCACCTGCAGACCCTCAACGACGTCGGCCTCGGGTACGTACGGCTGGGCCAGCCCGCGACCACGCTGTCCGGCGGCGAGGCGCAGCGGGTGAAGCTCGCCTCCGAGCTGCAGCGGCGCTCGACCGGCCGCACCGTGTACGTGCTGGACGAGCCCACCACCGGCCTGCACTTCGAGGACATCAGGCGGCTTCTCGGCGTGCTCAACCGGCTCGTGGACGCCGGCAACACGGTGATCGTGATCGAGCACAACCTCGACGTCATCAAGACCGCCGACTGGATCGTGGACATGGGGCCCGAGGGCGGGTCCGGAGGCGGCAGGGTCATCGTCGCCGGCACGCCCGAGGAGGTCGCCCGGGTCGAGGAGAGCCACACCGGCGCGTTCCTGCGTAAGATCTTGGGCGTATGAGTATTCGTCTCATGATTTCTCCCTACTGTTCTCCTTCCGACCGCGTCACTCTGAACCGGCCACGGGGTGATGGCCGTACCTGAGGACACACAGGGTGACGCGTCGCGCAGGGGAAGGACCCGGGGCCGTGGACGTCCCGGGCCGCCGCATCAGGGAAGGATGAGCATGACGGATACGACACGCCGGGCCGTGATCTTCGGCGCCGGAGGCGCCGGGCTGGCCGTGGCGCTGAGCGCGTGCGGTGCCTCCGACGGGGACGACATGACGGCGTCGGCGGACCAGGGCGGGTCCCAGGACGGCCAGTCCCAGGCGGCACAGGGCGGAGGCGAGCTCGCGAAGACCTCCGACATCCCCGAGGGCGGCGGCAAGGTCTTCAAGGACCAGGACGTCGTCGTCACGCAGCCGGCGGCCGGCGAGTTCAAGGCGTTCAGCGCGAAGTGCACCCACCAGGGCTGCCCGGTCGCGAGCGTCTCGAACAACGAGATCGTCTGCCCGTGCCACGGCAGCAAGTTCAGCGCCAAGGACGGCTCCGTGACCAACGGCCCGGCGGCCAAGCCGCTCGCCGAGAAGAAGATCACGGTGAGCGGCGACAGCATCACCCTCGCCTGACGGGGGCTACCGGGTCCGGTTTTGCGTGCGGGCTCGGTGCCCGGTGGCCGCAGGCGGGTGAGCACTCCCTCGCCTGCGGGCGCCAAGAGACCTCGCCTGAGTGTGCCAGGAGACCTCGCCCGAGGGTGCCTGGAGACACCGCCGTCCGTCATCGCGCGGAAGCGTGCGCGATGGCGGGCGGCCGCCCATGGCATCCCAAGCGATCGAGCGTCACGCCGGCGGCCGGGCGAGTTTGGCGGCCACGGCGTCGAGGACCCAGTCCAGGCCGGTCGCGAAGGACGCCTCAGCGTCCATCTCCGTGCCGTCGTGCACGACCTTGGCCAGCGCCGGGAAGCGGCCCGTGGCCAGCATCCTCATCACATGCGGTCCGGAGGCGCGCTGCCAGTCGCGCTCGGACAGGCCCGTGGCGCGCTCGGCCCGCAGGTTCGCGATCTCGCGCCTGATCGCGCCGGTGAAGTAGGCGCTGACCGTCTCCACAGCGCGCATGACGGTCTCGAGGTCGGCGAGGCCGTCGAAGGGCGCCAGCGTGGCCTCAGTCACGGCGAGGGCGTTCGGGCCCAGGGCCGGACGGCCACCGAGCAGGTCGGCCAGCCATTCGTGACGGAGAGCGGCCTGCCTGGTGCGGTGGGCGAGGATGCGTAGCACCTCCCGCCAGTCACCGGGCTGCTCCCCGGGGAGGATCTCGGCGTAGACCTCGTCCACCATGAGGTCGAACAGCTCCTCCTTGATGGAGATGTATCCGTACAGCCGCATCGGGCCGACGTCCAGCCGGGCGGCGACCTTGCGCAACGACACCGCCTCCAGCCCGCCCTCGTCGGCCAGCGCGATGGCGGCGGCAACGATTCGCTCCCGGTCGAGCGGCACCGGGCGCGTCGGCGGCTCCGGCCGGTCCCACACAGTCATGCATGCATCGTACTGTTTGCGAAACACCGTCTCAGATCGATACAGTGTATCGGCATGAGACAACGTATCGCCGTGATCGGGGGCGGCCCCGCCGGCCTGACCTTCGCCCGCGTCCTGCACCGCCACGATCACCCCGTCACCGTCCTCGAACGCGATTCCGCCCCCGACGCCCGTCCCCCGGGTGGCACGCTGGACCTGCACGAAAACCTGGGCCAGCTCGCGCTGGACAAGGCGGGGCTGCTGGCGGAGTTCCAGGCGCTGTCCCGCCCCGAGGGGCAGGCCATGCGCATCCTGGACCCGGACGGGACCGTCCTCCGTGACTGGCAACCCCGTCCGGATGACCGGGCCAATCCGGAGATCGACCGCGGGCAACTCCGTGACCTGCTTCTCGGCCCCCTGGACGTTCAGTGGGGGCGGGGTGTGACGGAGGTGGTGCCGGGGACCCGGGATGGCGTGCTGGTCCGTTTCGCGGACGGGCGACAGGAGACGTTCGACCTTGTGGTCGGCGCGGACGGCGCCTGGTCCCGGGTCCGCCCGGCGGTCTCGTCGGCGACGCCGCACTACACCGGCGTCACCTCGGTCGAGACCTCCCTGGACGACGTCGACACCCGCCACCCCGACCTCGCCCGGCTGATCGGCGACGGTGCCATGGCTGTGTACGGCGTGAACCGCAATCTCGTCGCCCAGCGCAACAGCGGCGGCCACGTCAAGGTGTACGCCCAGTTCCGCGCACCGCTGGACTGGCACACGAACCTGGACCGGCATATGGGCCTGAACCGGCGCGCGGGCCTGGACGCAGGCCTGGACCTGGCCGACGTCGAGGCCGTGCGATCAAGCCTGCTGGCTCTGTTCGACGGCTGGGCCGCTCCCGTCCTCGACCTCCTCCGCCACGGCACCGCTTTCGTCCACCGCCCCCTCTACGTCCTGCCCGCGCCCCACACCTGGACCCACGTCGCCGGGGTGACGCTGCTGGGCGACGCCGCCCACCTGATGCCCCCATTGGGGGTGGGCGCGAACCTCGCGATGCTGGAAGGCGCCGAACTCGCCGAGTCCGTCGCCGTCGCCACCGGGCCTGGCGATCTGGACGAGGCCGTCCGCGCTTTCGAGGAGCAGATGTGGGCGCGGGCCGGCAAGTGGGCGAAGATGACGACGGCCGGTCTGGAACGCCTCGTGAGCCCGGACCCCACCGAAGCCCTCGCCCTCTTCGACGAAGTCCAGCCATCCTGACTGTCACGCGCGAGAGCACCGGCAACCGGCCACGGCTCCAGCGCCTCTGATCTACAGCGTAAAGGCCGGGTCGCGTTCCGCCGCCCGCGAGGGCGACGGGAATGTCGGCGGGGGCCAGTAGTCTTTGGGTGTGGCGGATCCGGCAACTTATCGACCGGCGCCCGGATCGATTCCTGAGTCGCCAGGCGTCTACCGCTTCCGCGACCCGGGCGGCCGGGTGATCTACGTGGGCAAGGCGAAGAGCCTGCGGCAGCGGCTCAACTCGTACTTCGCCGACTTCGCCGGCCTGCACCCGCGGACGCAGACCATGCTGACGACCGCGGCGTCCGTGGACTGGACGGTGGTCGGCACCGAGGTCGAGGCGCTCCAGCTCGAATACTCCTGGATCAAGGAGTTCGACCCCCGGTTCAACGTCAAGTACCGCGACGACAAGTCGTACCCGTACCTGGCCGTGACGATGGGGGAGGACTTCCCCCGGGTGCAGGTGATGCGCGGGGCCAAGCGGAAGGGCACCCGCTACTTCGGCCCCTACTCGCACGCCTGGGCCATCCGGGAGACCGTCGACCTGCTGCTGCGCGTCTTCCCCGTGCGGACGTGCTCTGCGGGGGTCTTCAAGCGGGCGGGCCAGATCGGGCGGCCCTGCCTGCTGGGATACATCGACAAGTGCTCCGCGCCCTGCGTCGGCCGGGTCACCCCCGATGAGCATCGCGACCTCGCCGAGGACTTCTGCGACTTCATGGCCGGCAACACCGGCCGCTTCATCAAGCGGCTGGAGCGCGAGATGCGCGAGGCGGCGGCCGTGGAGGAGTACGAGCGGGCCGCGCGGCTGCGCGACGACATCCAGGCGCTGCAACGGGCCCTCGAGAAGCAGACGGTCGTGCTCGGCGACGACACCGACTGCGACGTGATCGCCCTCGCCGAGGACCCGCTCGAGGCGGCGGTCCAGGTCTTCTACGTGCGCGGCGGCAGGATCCGCGGGCAGCGCGGCTGGGTGGTCGACAAGGTCGAGGAGGCCGGCCCCGGCGAGCTGGTGGAGCAGTTCCTGCTCCAGATGTACGGCGAGGCGACGATTCCCCGCGAGATCCTGGTGCCGGCGCGGCCCCCGGACGAGGCCGCACTGATCGAGCTGCTGAGCGAGCAGCGGGGTTCCCGCGTCGACCTGCGCGTTCCCCAGCGCGGCGACAAGAAGAGCCTCATGGAGACCGTGGAGCGCAACGCCAAGGAGTCGCTCGCCCAGCACAAGCTGCGCCGCGCGAGCGACCTGACCACGCGCAGCCGGGCCCTGCAGGAGATCGCGGACGCCCTCGACCTCGACCAGGCGCCGCTGCGGATCGAGTGCTACGACGTGTCGCACATCCAGGGCGAGAACGTCGTGGCCTCGATGGTGGTCTTCGAGGACGGCCTGGCCCGCAAGAGCGAGTACCGCCGTTTCTCCATCAGGACCGCGGAAGGCGACGTCGCCTCGATATACGAGGTCATCTGCCGGCGGTTCAAGCGTTATCTGGAGGAGCGGGCGGCGACAGGCGAGCTGGACGCGGAGACGGAGGACGCGGCGGCGCACGACGGGGCGGCGCACGACGGAGCACGGTACGACGCGGATGGGTACGGAGCGGCCGAGCGCGGCGGCGCCGCGACGCCGATCGACCCGGAGACCGGCCGTCCCCGCAAGTTCGCCTACCCGCCCAACCTCGTGGTGGTGGACGGCGGCCCGGCGCAGGCGGCGGCGGCCCAGCGGGCCCTGGACGAGCTCGGGATCGACGACATCGCGGTGTGCGGGCTGGCCAAGCGGCTGGAGGAGGTCTGGCTGCCCGGCGACGACCAGCCGGTGATCCTGCCGCGCAGCAGCGAGGGCCTCTATCTGTTACAGCGCGTCCGCGACGAAGCGCACAGGTTCGCCATCACCTACCATCGGACGAAGAGGTCGAAATCGCTCAAGGAGAGCGCGCTCGACCACGTGCCGGGCCTGGGCCCGGCACGCCGTCAGGCCCTGCTGCGGCACTTCGGCTCGGTGAAGCGGCTGCGGGAGGCGAGCGCGGAGGAGATCCGCGAGGTCCCCGGCATCGGCCGTGCGACCGCCGAGGCCATCGTCGCGGCGCTGCGCGGTGAGAGCCCGTCCCCGGCGGGGCAGGGGTCGTGAGGTGCTCGCGCGAGCACCTCGGCGTGTCCCGTCCCGGCCAGGGCAGCAGGCAGGGGCAGCGGGGAGGGCGCCGTCGGGGTCGCCCGGCGTGGCGGTGGCGCGATCAGGTGAAGAGGTGTCATGCTCCGGCACCAGAGGTCCCTCCCGCGGGGAGGGGGGCCCGGTCCCCTGCGGGTGGGCCGGCCGTCCCGGCGTGGGCGGCGGACGGGGCTGACGTTGGGCGAGCTGACATGGGCGGCAAGGCGGTGAGCGGGCGATGAGCACGACTGAGCCGGCATTCGTGGTGATCACCGGAATGTCGGGGGCGGGGCGCAGCACCGCCGCGAAGGCTCTGGAGGACCTCGGCTGGTTCGTGATCGACAATCTGCCGCCGGGACTGCTGTCCTCGCTCGCCGAGGAGGCGGGCCGGGTGAACATGGCGACCGACCGCGTCGCGGCCGTGGTCGACGTGCGCAGCCTCGCCTTCACCACCGACCTGAACGCGGCGATCGAGGAACTCGACGGGCGCGGCGTCGGCGTCCGAGTGGTGTTCCTGGAGGCGAGCGACGAGGAACTGGTCCGCAGGTTCGAGAACGTCCGGCGTCCCCACCCCCTCCAGGGTGACGGGCGGCTCGTCGACGGGATCGATCGCGAGCGCGGCATCCTGCGCGAGGTCCGCGCCAACGCCGACCTCGTCATCGACACGTCCCTGCTGAACGTCCACGAGCTCCGTAAGAAGATCGTGTCGTTCTTCGGCGGCGAGGACCGCCCGGGGCTGAAGGTGAACGTGGTGTCCTTCGGCTACAAGTACGGCCTGCCGGTCGACGCCGACCTCGTCGTGGACTGCCGGTTCCTGCCCAACCCCCACTGGGTGCCGGAACTGCGGCCCATGAACGGGCTCGACGCCCCCGTGCGCGACTACGTGCTCAGCCAGCCCGGGGCCAAGGAGTTCCTCGACGGCTACGAGGAGGTCTTCGGCGTCGTGGCCGCCGGATACACGCGCGAGGGCAAGGGCTACGCGACCCTCGCCGTGGGCTGCACCGGAGGCAAGCACCGCAGCGTCGCGATGGCCGAGCAGCTCGGCGCCCGCCTGCGTGAGCGCGGCATGGACGTCCAGGTCAGCCACCGGGACACGGGCCGCGAGTGACGGCCCCCGCCCGGTCCGCCGGCGGGCCCGCGGGCGGAACCTCGTACGGCGAGCCCCGGCAGGCGCCGGGGCCGGGCCGATCGGCACGACATGAGCGCCACGGCTCCGCAGAGCGGTGCTCGTGGCGAGGCGAGGAGGACGATGAAGGACCCCGCCCCGGAAAAACCCGCGGACCCCTCCGTCCCCGATCATCCCCGGAAGTGCCCCGCCCCCGGCAGACCGATGCTTTCCCCGCACCCCGCCACCGCCGCGAGCGGTCCCAAGGTCGTCGCGCTCGGCGGCGGCCACGGCCTGTACGCCTCCCTGTCGGCCCTCAGGACCGTCACGGACGACCTGACGGCCGTGGTGACGGTCGCCGACGACGGTGGCTCCAGTGGGCGTCTCAGGCGCGAGCTGGGGGTTCTCCCGCCCGGTGACCTGCGGATGGCGCTCGCGGCCCTGTGCGGCGACGACGAGTGGGGCCAGACCTGGAGCGAAGTCGTCCAGCACCGTTTCAGAAGCGAGGGCGAACTGCACGGCCACGCCGTCGGCAACCTCCTCATCGTCGCGCTCTGGGAGCTGCTGGAGGACCCCGTGGTGGGCCTGGAATGGGTGGGCCGGCTGCTCGGCGCGCACGGCCGGGTGCTGCCCATGGCCTCCGTGCCGCTCGACATCCAGGCGGAGGTCGAGCTGGACGGGACGGTCACGACGGTGCGCGGGCAGGTCGCCTGCGCGCTGACGCCCGGGCGGGTGCGCTCCATCTCGCTGGTGCCGTCCGACCCGCCCGCCTGCCCCCAGGCGATCGAGGCGATAGAGGCGGCCGACTGGGTGGTGTTCGGGCCGGGCTCCTGGTTCACCAGCGTGCTGCCGCACCTGAAGGTGCCCGGACTCGCCCGGGCGCTGCACGAGACGAGCGCGAGGCGGCTGGTGATCCTCAACCTCGCGCCGCAGGCGGGGGAGACCGACGGCTTCTCGCCGGAACGGCACCTGGAGGTGCTCGGTGAGCACGCCCCCGCACTGGTCGTCGACGCGGTCGTCGCCGACGGCGGTGTGGTCGCCGACCCGAGGGCGCTGGAGAAGGCGGCCTGGTCGATGGGCGGCCGGGTCGTTTTGGCCGATGTGGCCGCCTCTGACGGATCTGCACGGCACGACGGACCACGTCTTGCCGCTGTCCTGGATGAGATTTTCCGTGAGAAGCGGTGATTGCGTGTCCGCCAGGTGCGAGAGACTGACGGGCAGAGTCTGTCTGGGGGAGGACACGAGCTGATGGCCATGACGGGTGTGGTGAAAGACGAGCTGAGCCGCCTTCCGGTGCTCAAGCCCTGCTGCCGCAAGGCGGAGGTCTCGACGCTGCTGCGGTTCGCCAGCGGGCTGCACCTGGTGGGCGGGCGCATCGTGATCGAGGCCGAGCTCGACACCAACGCCACCGCCCGCAGGCTGATCAAGGACATCGGCGAGGTCTTCGGCCACAAGGCCGAGGTGCTGGTCCTGGCCCCCGCCGGGCTGCGCAAGGGCTCGCGCTACGTCGTGCGCGTCTACAAGGACGGCGAGGCGCTGGCCCGGCAGACCGGCCTGATCGACAACCACGGGCGCCCCGTGCGCGGGCTGCCACGGCAGGTCGTCTCCGGGGCCACCTGCGACGCCGAGGCGGCCTGGCGGGGCGCGTTCCTCGCGCACGGCTCGCTGACCGAGCCCGGCCGGTCGATGTCGCTGGAGGTGACCTGCCCCGGGCCGGAGGCGGCGCTGGCCCTGGTCGGCTCGGCCCGGCGGCTCAAGATCCACGCCAAGGCGCGCGAGGTGCGCGGCGTCGACCGCGTGGTCGTGCGCGACGGCGACGCGATCAGCGCGCTGCTGACCCGGCTCGGCGCCCACGACAGCGTGCTCGCCTGGGAGGAGCGGCGGATGCGGCGCGAGGTGCGGGCCACCGCCAACCGCCTGGCCAACTTCGACGACGCCAACCTGCGCAGGTCGGCCAGGGCGGCCGTCGCCGCCGGCGCGAGGGTGCAGCGGGCGCTGGAGATCCTCGGCGACGACGCCCCCGAGCACCTGGTGATCGCCGGCCGGCTGCGGGTCGAGCACAAGCAGGCGTCCCTGGAGGAACTCGGCCAGATCGCCGACCCGCCGCTGACCAAGGACGCCATCGCCGGGCGCATCCGGCGGCTGCTCGCGATGGCCGACAAGCGCGCCCAGGATCTCGGCATCGCCAACACCGAGGCCAACCTCACCGCGGACATGCTCGTGCAGTAGCGGCGCCTTCCCGGCTCCGTCCCGGCCCGGCGCACCGGGGGCGGCGTGCGCGCCGCGCCACCTTCCGGCCGCCCGACGGCGCGGCGGCTGGCGCCTGGGCGAGGGCCCGGTGGAACGGGTGTGGCGGGGTCGCCGTCGTGCGGGAAGGGCCCGCTCACCGGCTCGTCCGGCCTGACACGCCGTCAAAGCGTGGCCCGGTGGTCTACACCAATTTGGGTCCGATAAGGTCTGTCATTGAGGTTTAACACAGCCCTGGCGCCGGTATCCCGGCGCACGACGTACGAGGAGATCGGATCCGTGAGCATCCGCGTAGGCGTCAACGGCTTCGGCCGTATCGGCCGCAACTTCTGGCGCGCTGTGGCGGCCAGCGGCAAGGACATCGAGGTCGTCGCCGTCAACGACCTCACCGACAACGCCACGCTGGCCCACCTGCTGAAGTACGACAGCATCCTGGGCCGCCTGCCGTACGAGGTCAAGGCCTCGGCGGACGAGATCACCGTTGACGGCAAGGCGATCAAGGCGTTCGCCGAGCGCGACCCCGCCAAGCTGCCCTGGGGCGACCTCGGCGTGGACGTCGTCGTCGAGTCGACCGGTCTGTTCACCGACGCCACCAAGGCCAAGGTGCACGCCGACAACGGCGCGAAGAAGGTCATCATCTCCGCCCCGGCGAAGAACGAAGACGTGACGATCGTCATGGGCGTGAACCACGAGAAGTACGACCCGGCCGCTCACACGATCATCTCGAACGCCTCCTGCACCACCAACTGCCTGGCCCCGATAGCCAAGGTCATCAACGACACCTTCGGTATCGAGAAGGGCCTGATGACCACCATCCACGCCTACACGCAGGACCAGAACCTGCAGGACGGCCCGCACAAGGACCTGCGCCGCGCCCGCGCCGCCGCGCTGAACATCGTCCCGACCTCCACCGGCGCCGCCAAGGCCATCGGCCTGGTCCTGCCGGAGCTGAAGGGCAAGCTCGACGGCTACGCGCTGCGCGTGCCGATCCCGACGGGCTCGGCCACCGACCTCACGGTCGAGGTCGGCCGCGAGACCACCGTCGAGGAGGTCAACGCCGCGCTGAAGGCCGCCGCCGAGGGCGCGCTCAAGGGCTACCTCAGCTACACCGAGGACGAGATCGTCTCCAGCGACATCGTCACCGACCCGTCGTCCTGCATCTTCGACGCCGGCCTGACCAAGGTCATCGGCAACCAGGTGAAGGTCGTCGGCTGGTACGACAACGAGTGGGGCTACTCCAACCGTCTCGTGGACCTCATCGAGTACGTGGGCGCCTCCCTCTGATGATCGGAATCGACGAGCTCGACGTGAAGGGCCGGCGCGTGTTCGTGCGCGCCGACCTCAACGTCCCCCTCGACGGGGAGACGATCACCGACGACGGTCGCATCCGGGCGTCGGTGCCGACGATCAAGAAGTTGATCGAGCGCGGTGCGAAGGTCGTCGTCGCCGCCCACCTCGGCCGCCCCAAGGGCTCCGTCACGCCGAAGTACTCGCTCGCCCCGGTCTCCCGGCGGCTGGCCGAGCTGCTCGGCGAGGACGTGGCGTTCGCCGCCGACGTGGTCGGCGAGTCCGCGCAGAGCGTGGTGGCGGGCCTGCAGGACGGGCAGGTCGCCCTCCTGGAGAACCTGCGCTTCGAGCCGGGCGAGGAGTCCAAGGACGACGCGGTCAGGGGCGAGTTCGCCAGCAAGCTGGCCGCCCTCGCCGAGCTCTACGTCGGCGACGGCTTCGGCGCGGTGCACCGCAAGCACGCCAGCGTCTACGACCTGCCCAAGCGGCTGCCGCACGCCGCGGGCGACCTGGTCCTCGCCGAGGTCGAGGTGCTGCGCAAGCTCACCGAGGACCCGGCCAGGCCGTACGTCGTCGTGCTGGGCGGCGCGAAGGTCTCCGACAAGCTCGGCGTGATCGCGAACCTGCTGTCCAAGGTGGACCGCCTGCTCATCGGCGGCGGCATGGCTTACACGTTCCTGAAGGCCCAGGGCCACGAGGTGGGCAAGTCGCTGCTGCAGGAAGACCAGATCGACCAGGTCAAGGGCTTCCTCGACCAGGCGGCCTCCCGCGGGGTCGAGCTGGTGCTGCCGGTGGACGTGCTGGCCGCCACGGAGTTCGGCGCCGACGCGCCGCACGACGTCGTGGACGCCACCGCGATCCCGGCCGACCGCGAGGGCCTCGACATCGGCCCCCGCACCCGCGAGCTGTTCGCCTCGAAGCTGGCCGACGCCCAGACCGTGTTCTGGAACGGCCCGATGGGCGTGTTCGAGTTCGACGCGTTCTCCGGCGGCACCCGCGCGGTGGCCGAGGCGCTGGTGAACTCCAAGGCGTTCACCGTGGTCGGCGGCGGCGACTCGGCGGCGGCCGTGCGCAGGCTCGGCCTGCCCGAGGACGGCTTCTCGCACATTTCCACCGGTGGCGGCGCGAGCCTCGAGTACCTCGAAGGCAAGACGCTGCCCGGACTCGCGGCGCTGGAGGAGTAGATGGCTCGCAAGCCGCTGTTCGCCGGCAACTGGAAGATGAACCTCAACCACCTCGAGGCCATCAACCTGGTGCAGAAGCTGGCGTTCACGTTGACCGACCGCGACTACGACAAGGCGGACGTCGCGGTCATCCCGCCGTTCACCGACCTGCGCAGCGTGCAGACGCTCGTGGACGCCGACAAGCTCCGCATCGCCTACGGCGCCCAGGACCTGTCGGCGCACGACTCCGGGGCGTACACCGGGGAGATCTCCGGGGTCATGCTGGGCAAGCTCGGCTGCACGTACGTGCTGGTGGGGCACTCGGAGCGGCGGCAGTACCACGGCGAGGACGAGGCGCTGTGCAACGCCAAGGTCAAGGCCGCCTACCGGAACTCGCTGACGCCCATCCTGTGCGTGGGCGAGGGGCTGCCGGTGCGCCAGGAGGGCCGCCACGTCGAGCACACGCTGGCGCAGCTCGACGGTGCGCTGGAGGGCGTGCCCGCCGAGCAGGCGAAGTCCATCGTGATCGCGTACGAGCCGGTTTGGGCGATCGGCACCGGCGAAGTCGCCACGCCGAAGGACGCCCAGGAGGTGTGCGGCGCCATCAGGACGCGACTCGCCGAGCTTTACGGTGATGATGTGGCCTCTGTTGTCCGTATCCTTTACGGTGGCTCGGTGAAGTCGGACAACGTCGCCGGCATCATGGCGGAGGCCGACATCGACGGCGCCCTCGTGGGAGGGGCCAGCCTCGACGCGGGAGAATTCGCCAAGATCTGCCGATTTGGCGAGACCGCCGGCTAGCTGAGCCGTTTGGGGGGTGCGACTTGACACCAGGTCGTACCCTCAAAGAACACAATTGAATCGTCACGCCGATGGCATCGTGCACAACGCGTCGTGCACGCCCGGACATAGGAACAGGTCTACGGTGACAATCGGAATCTCCATCGCCCTCATCCTGTCGAGCGCTCTGATGGTGCTGCTCGTCCTGCTCCACAAGGGCAAGGGCGGCGGCCTGTCCGACCTGTTCGGAGGCGGGTTCTCGTCCTCCTTCGGCGGTTCGTCGGTGGTGGAGCGTAACCTGGACCGTCTCACCATCATCACCGGCATCGTCTGGTTCGTCTGCATCATCGCGCTGGGCTTCCTGCTCAAGCCGTAGCGGACGGCCTCCGGCCACGCGTGACAGAGATTCACCTCCCCCCGTCCGCGGGGCGATCGAGCAAGGAGTTCATCGGTGGGTAGTGGCAACGCGATCCGTGGCAGCCGAGTCGGCGCCGGCCCCATGGGAGAGGCCGAACGCGGCGAGGCCGCCCCCCGTGTGCGGGTCCCGTTCTGGTGCGCGAACATGCACGAGACGCGCCCGAGCTTCGCCAGTGACGCGGCCGTCCCCGAGTTCTGGGACTGCCCGCGGTGCGGACTGCCGGCCGGGCAGGACCAGTCGAACCCGCCTGCTCCGCCGAAGAACGAGCCGTACAAGACGCACCTCGCGTACGTGAAGGAGCGCCGTAGCGACAAGGACGGCGCGCAGATCCTCGCCGAGGCGCTGGAGCGGCTGCGCTCCTCCTCCCGCCCGATCTACTAGAGGTGACGCGGCTCCGCCGCTGATTCCGGTACGGCACAGGCCCCCGATCCCGCCCGGATCGGGGGCTTTGTGGCGTCCGAGGGGATTTCGCACCGGGGGTTCCTCGCCACGCCGGTGGTCGTCTGGCCGCACCGGCGCCGGAGACTATGGCTGGATGCAGGCGGTGCGGGCGTGCGGCCCCTCGCCGGCGCCGTCCACCACGTACGCCTCGACGAAGACGCAGCCGGGGTTGGTGGACAGGACGTTGCCCCACGACCCCGGGTCGGCGTCGCCGTTGAACTGGGAGGGCGCGCTCACGTCGCCGGGCATGCGGTGAGCGACGATGTGCGTGGTCCAGCTCGCACGGTTGGGCCCCTGGAGGTAGCCCCAGGCGGCCCGGCAGGCGGGCGAGTACATCAGCAGGATGGTGCCGAACGCGCTGCCGTCCTTGCGGGTTACGGGCTGCCAGTCGAGCTGCTTGTGATCCGCCTTGCAGCCGTCGTCGTACGGATCGGTGCCGTCCTTGGCGGGGGCGGGACTGGGCAGCGGGGCGGCGGCGACGCCGGTGCCGGCGTTGGTGGCGCGTCCGGCGGTGACAGCCCAGGCGGTAACCGCTGAGACGGCGACGACGACAGCGGCGACGGCCGCCACCAGCACGGGCCCGGGCGGCCGCCGCCTGTGCGGCGCGGGGACGGCCGAGGCGGCGACGGGAGGCTCACCGGCCGGTGGCCCGGCTGAAGCGGTAGCCAGGCCCACGGTGGCAAGAGTCTCGGTCGCGGCGGGCGACCCTTGGGGGGCGGCGGCCGGGCTGCCAGAGGAGACGACGGGCGGGGCTTCGGCTGGTTCCGACTCGGCGCGGGCGATCTCCCAGAGCTGCCGCCACGCCCGCGGGCTGTCCCCGCACGCCTGCACGAACGCTTGGACCAATTCCCAGGAGGGCACCACGCGCCCGCTCTCGGCCAGCGAGAGTGCGCTGTGGGAGAACCCCGACTTGGCGGCGAGCTGGCGCAGCGTCAACCCGCTGCCGTCGCGCAGCGCCCTGAGCCTGCGCGCAAGCTCCGCGGATAATCCGGTGCCGCCGAGCGCGGATCGTTTACGTCCGGCCATGCCTTTCTCCAGGTCGAAGGTGCTGGATCTGGGCCTTGAGCGCGATTGTCCACCATTGTTCACGATCTCTTTTGCGGCGGCAAACCGCCTGATACACCCCGCTTAGTGCCCATCCAGCGGTCCCCAGCCCCGGAGCCTCCGTGAAGAGAACCCTCGCAACCCTGGCGCTGCTGTGCGCGGTGATCTGGGTGATCCACCCGTCGCGTCCCGCCGTCGCCGCCACGAGGGCGGCGGCCGCGACCACGGCCGCCCCGCACCTGCTGTTGATTCACGGCTACACCGACAGTTGCGGGTACGCCTTCGATCACGCCGGCAGTTACACCTATACGTCCAACGGCCACGACCACACGACCACGCAGCAGCACGACACCACGACCCTGGACTACCTGCGCGACTACGGGGGCTGGTCCAGAGACGACATGACCACGGTCGGCTACTACCTGAACGACGACGAGCGCGGCTGCGACGTCAACCTCAACAAGACCGACGGCTGGCAGTCCTCCGACGCGGCCGGCTGCGACGGGTACTGGCCGAACTCGCTCGGCTACGGGACCACCGGCGAGGGCCTGATGCGGCTGGGCTGCAGGTTCGCCTGGTACATCTACGACACCTACACGAAGAACGGCATCCCGGTCGAGATTGTCGCGCACAGCATGGGCGGAATGATCACCCGCGCCGCGATCGGCGGCTCCAATCCCTCGCTCGCCCACTTCCCGCCCGCGCCGCTGCTGGTCTCGCGAGCGGTCACGGTGGCCACGCCGCACGGCGGGTTCGGCGGCGTCGCCCAGCAAGCCGTCTGGTGGTCGGGGTACGGCACGCAGCAGGTCGCCGACCTGACCCCCGGCAGTGACTTCATGAACAGATTGGGCCAGGCTCAGTTCGAGAAGCCGCAGGGACGCGACGGCACGTTCTGGGCGCTCATCGGATCCTCGGTGCCGTCCGGGCAGTTCTACGGCGGCACCTACCAGTCGTTGAGTTGTGGCCCCGGAGACGTGGCCGAGGAGTTCTCGCTCGGTCGTACGCTCTCCTGTCTCGCGGACCACCTCGATGCGGTGAAGTATCCCGACGCCGACGGCGTGGTCAACGCGCTCAGCTCGCTGGCCATGCACGCCGACTACAAGGTCCTGTACGGCGCGGTCGAGGAATGGGCCGTCGACACCGCGCAGCAACTCTACGTCGCCGACCTGGCGACCGAATACGAGCACGAGACCGGCACCTGCCAGCAGATCCCGGGCGGCCCGGCAGGCGAAGCGGGCAACGGGCCCAGCGGCACCTGCACCCACGCGCCGTTCTACCTCAATGACGGCACGCTGCCCGACCCGGCCAACCCGGCCACCTACACCAAGGCGTTCGTCTGCACGGCGCACTGCGACACCACCGCCGACTTCGGCGACGTGCGGCTGGACTCGCCCCGCCAGGCCCCGCACAGCCTGGCGCAGATCGCCGCCCTGCTCGTGCCGCCGCACTCCCACTGGACCGTGGGGCACGCCGCCCACGCCGGCGACGACTACCCGTACGAGACGCTCGGCCAGTTCGAGCACATCGACGAGGGCACCGACGCGTGGAACGAGTTCTACGGCCAGTGCGACTCGTTCGCCGCGTGGAAGGTGTACGAGAACCTCGCCGGCTCGGCCGCGCAGCACCCGCCGTCCGTGCCGGCCCCCGGATGGACGCCGGGCAACGCGTCGATAAGCCCCGTCGACCAGTTCACCTGGGGTCCGAACAACGGAAAATACGGCAACGCCGACGTGTGGGCCGCCAAGTTCTCCGCGCTCGGCTATCGCGTGGATGACGCGCCGTCACCCGGCTCGATCGCGTGGTGGCCCAACGCGGTGCCCGACCCGCAGGACCACAACCCGCCGGACGCCGAGCACGGCATTCCCAGCAGCACCACCGGGCATGTCGGCTACGTCACCGACGTCTACCCGGACGGCTCGGTCACCATCGAGTCCTACAACATGCGGGCCAACGGCCAGTATTCGGTGGTCCACCTCAAGTACGGCCTCGGCTACAGCGATGACAGCTTCAACCTGTCGCCCTTCCCCATCCCGTGGCCGGGCGCATTCATCCACGTCGCGGACGGCCCCAAGGACGGCGCCGCCTCGCCGCCCGAGCCGGCGAACGCCGGCGTGGTGAAGGCGACCTACCCGTCCCAGCCGCCGGGCCTGGTCGTGCTCGGCCCGGCACTGCTGACCGGCTCGGACTACCCCGGCACGACCCACGGCTGGTACCAGGACCCGGGACACGGCGAGATCGGCGCGATGCTGTGGACCAACACCCACAAGGTACCGGCCGACTCGACCGCCTCGTGGTCGCCGTCGCTGTCGGCCAACACCTGCTACCGGGTGGACGCGTTCGTGCCGGATCAGTGGTCCAACAACGCCGCCGCGCAGTACATCGTCCTCGACAAGGGCTTCGGCCAGAGCGAGGTGCCCGTCGACGAGAACAAGGCCACCAACCAGTGGGTGGAACTCGGCGTCTTCAAGGCACGCGACGACGGGACGCTGCCGGTGACCCTCACCGACCAGGGCGCCGGGAACGGCCAGGTCGCCGCCGACGCGATGCGCTACATCCGCCAGGCCGACTGCGAAGGCCTGGTGCGGTCGTCGGCGACCGCCTACTACGGCAACGGCCTGACCCTGTCGGGCACCTCCACGACGGGCACGGTCAACGGCTGGTACGCGGACGCGGACCGCGGCCAGCTCGGCAACTCGTACTACACCTTCACCAACGGCCCGGCCGCCGACTCCTCCGCCACCTGGAGCGTTCAGGTGACGCCTGACGCCTGTTACGAGATCTTCGCGTACGTCCCCGACGACCATTCCAACAGCTACCAGGCGGCGTACACGATCGAGTCGGCGAGCGGCGCGAAACCCACGGTCACCATCGACGAGAACGCCTACACCAACGCGTTCGCCGGGCTGGGCACCTACCGGGCGACCAGCAAGGGCGCGCTCACGGTCGTGCTGACCGACCAGAGCCCGCTCAAGAACGACGCTTTCGTGGCCGCGGACACGATGTCGTTCGTGCGGGTCGGATGTCCGGCGTCACTCCAGGGTTCCACCTATTCCACACTGACCCAGGGGCCGGGCTCGCCCCTGACGCAGTTCACCCTGCACGACGAGTGGTACAACCGCTTCGGCCACGGCCTGCTCGGATACGAGAAGTGGACCAACACCCACGGGTCCACCGCGGTCTCCACGGCCACCTGGACCTTCACCGGTGCGGCCCGCAACACCGCCTACTCGGCCTGCGCCTCCATCCCCGACAACTACGCCAACAACACCGCCGCGCACTACCAGGGCTACCCGGGCTCGGCGACCTCGCCGGCCTTCACCTCCTTGATCAACCAGGCGAACACCACAGGCTGGACGTTCCTGGGCGTGGTCACGACCGACGGCGGGGGCGGCGCGCGGATCACGCTCGACGACACCGGCCCCACCGGGACCTTTACGGCGGCCGACGCGGTCCGCCTCACCACCGAAGGGTGTCTGTGATCCCTCACCCGTGGGGGTCACGCAGTCAGAAGAATCACCGCGGCCCTGAGCACGGTGCCGCCTGTTCGCCGGCCATGAACTGTGCCGGGGACCAGAGCCGGTTCACCGGCATCCCATAGATCCCTGCAACAAGAAAGTGGTGAAGCACGTGAAGATCAGCAAGAAACGCGGTCTCCTCGCGGCCCTGGTCGTCGGGCTGCCGCTGTTCGCGGTGCCACCCAGCCCGGCTCTCGCGGCGGGCTGCTACGACAGTGGCTGCACCGGGAAGAACCCGTCCACGATGCAGTGCAACGACGCTTGGACCACCACCAGCGTCCAGCCCAGTGGGGGCGGACCGGCGGTGGAGCTGCGGCACTCGGCGCAGTGCAACGCCGTATGGGCCAGGAGCGACTCCCGGTGGGACTTCAGCATCCAGGGCGCCAACAGCAAGGGCGGTCCTCCCGTCCTGAGCTACACGAACGGGGGTGGCCCCTACACGCTGATGATCGGCTTCAGCTACTGGGTCCGAGCCTGCATCAGACCCGCGGCCTATCCCCAGGACCAGTCGACCTGGACCTGCACCAACTGGTACTGAACCTCCCGGTGCTACCGCATTCGTCCGCAGTGCTCCGGCCTACCAGGCCGGGGGTGAAGCGGACGTGCCCGCGGAGCGGATGAGCGGGTTGGCGCCGGCGCTGTTCCAGGCGAGGACGAGGCGGTGGGGCGGCATGTCGGCCGGTGGGACCGACATGAGGCCCCGGGCGGCGCGTGGGCCGCCGGCGCCGGCCCGACCGTGCCGTTCCACGGGACGGTGCACTCTGCGGGGGAGCGGGCACCCGTGGGGAGCGCGTCACAGGCCGCATTCGTAGGCCAGCACCACCGCCTGGATCCGGTCGCGGGCCCCGAGCTTGGCCATGATCCGGGAGACATGTGTCTTCACGGTGGCCTCGCCGACGAACAGCTCGGCGGCGATCTCGGTGTTCGACAGGCCCCGGGCCACCAGCCTCCAGACCTCGGCCTCCCGCGGTGTCAGCCTGTCCGCGCCCGGAGGCAGGGCGGCCTGCGCCGGAGGACGCCGCGTGTACGCCTCGATCAACCGGCGCGTGACCGACGGAGCGAGCAGGGTGTCCCCCCGGACCACCGTGCGCACGCCCGCCACGAGTTGCTCGTCCGGAAGGTCCTTGACGAGGAAGCCGCCGGCTCCCGCGCGAAGTGCCTCGTAGACGTACTCGTCCAGGTCGAACGTGGTCAGCATGATCACGTGTACGTCCGGCATGGTGGCGAGGATCTGGCGTGCGGCGGCGAGCCCGTCGAGCCCCGGCATGCGGATGTCCATCAGCACGACGTCCGGCCGCAGGTCGCGGGCGAGCGCGACGGCCTCGTGACCGTCCCGCGCCTGGCCGGCGACGTCGATGTCGGGTTCTGCCGACAGAATGGTGCGCAGCCCGGTCAGCACCAAGGGCTGGTCGTCGGCGAGCAGGACGCGGATCACGCTACTTCCTCCAGGGGGAACACGGCACGAACGCCGAAGCCGCCGCCGGGCCGGAGGCCGGCCGCGAACGTGCCGCCGCAGGCGGCGCTCCGCTCGGCCATGCCGCTGAGGCCGTGCCCGGCGGAGGTGGACAGCGCCGGCCGGTCGGCGGGCGGGGTGTTGCTCACGTCGATCGCCAGGGTCCGCTTCGTGCGCGTGATCCCGACGCGCACGAACGCGCCCGGAGCGTGCCGGGCCGCGTTGGTCAGCGCTTCCTGGACGATCCGGTAGGCGGCCGTGTCCACCGCGCGCGGAAGCGGCGCCCCCGTGCTTGTGTCCGGGTCCACTTCCAGGGCCACCCGCAGGCCGCAGGCGCGCGCTCTGTCGGCGAGCGTGGGCAGGCCGGCGAGCCCGATCGCGGCGGGGACGTCGGCGAGTGAGAGTGAGAGCAGGAGCGGGCGCAACTCGCCGAGCGCCTCCGCGAGCGTGCGGCGCAACACGGCCACGTGCTCGCCGGCCAGACCGGGCCGGCTATCCCAGACCCGCCGCGCGGCGGCCGCCTGCAGGACGATGACGGTCATCATGTGCCCCGCGGCGTCGTGGAGGTCCCGGGCGAGGCGGGCGCGCTGTTCGTCCAGCGCGGCGGCCGCCCTTCTCCGGTTCTCCTCGGCGGCGGCGACGGTGGCCCTCGCCCGCGTGGCCAGCGCCTCGGCGCCGCCGCGCAGCACGCGACCCGCCGACCAGCACCCCACGATAACCGCGACGGCCCCGGTCGCCTCCGGCGCCGTGATCACCGCGGCGGGGTTGGCCAGACCGACGGCCGCGCAGCCGAGCAGGCAGAGCGCGAGCCCGGCCAGCGCCCGGCGGATCGGGCAGGCCACACCGAGTATGAACGGCGACACGACGAGGACCCCGCAGGGCACGAGACCGTCGAAGGGATCAGGGCTCGCGGTCGCCGCCGTGTACGCCGGCGTGGCGGCCAGGCAGATCACGGCGCAGGTCAAGGGATGCCGCCCGGCCCACGCCAGTGGGGCCGCGACGCCCGACGGCGCCGCGTCCCGCCATCCCGAGAGGGCCAGGGTCCACCTGCCGGCGGGGCGCAGCCCGCTCCAGTTCGTGTCGGGCAGGTTCGCGGCGGCGAGCGCCTCCCGCACCTGTGTCCGCAGCTCCGCGACCTCGCGGACCGGCCGCCTGTCGCCGGAGTTCGGCGCCCGCAGCTCCCCGACCAGGGTGCGCATCCGGGTCAGCAGGTCGCGGGCGATCCGTTCCAGAGCGGTGACGTCCGCCAGCCCGGCGACCGCCGCATGCCGCCTGGTCTCGTCCAGGCCGCCGAGCAGAACCTCCAGGGCGGCGAAGACCCGCCGCCGTTCGCGTGCGAGCTCCTCCGCGATCCGCTCGTGCCGCGCTGCCCGCAGCCGTTCTGTCCCCGCGTCCAGCCGCCGCCCGAGCCGGTCGCGCGCGCCCACGACGCCGCCGACGACCCCCGGAGCCAGGACCAGCGACGCCACCAGGAAGAGGTCGGCGGAGGCGCGCGAATACCCCTGCGACGGCCCCAGATACTGGGCGGTCGCCACCCCGGCCGTGGCCAGCGCCAGGCCCGCGACGAGCGGCCAGGTCGACGCGTACGCGCCGAGCGAGTACGTGGCGACCATGATGGCGAGAAACGCCGGAGCCGTGCTGGCCTGCGGGGAGGCGACGACCTCGGTCACGGTGACCACGATCACGACGGCGACCGCCGTCGCCGGACGGCGGCGCCGGTGAGCGAGGACCAGCAGCCCGCCCGCGGCGACCACCGCGCCCACCCGGCCGCTGAGGGTCGCCGGCCCGTCCAGTGCGGCCGCCGCGGCCATGACCAGCGCGAGCGCGGCCGCGAGCAGCAGATCGCCGCTGACGGCCGAACCCCATCGGGATAGCGGGAAGAGCCGGTCCATCGCCCGAAGATTAGGCCCTCGTCCGTGCCGTGTCGTCCCACCACGGGCGGACTCCCGGCTCACACGGCGGGCGGACGGGATTTCCCCGCACGGCCGGACGACCGGCGGCCACCCGGTTTCTAGTGTCATCGCCGACCGTCGAATGACCACATCGAGGGAGGACACCGATGACGACATCGGCCACCCAGGCCCACACCGGACCCGCTCGCCTGCCGTACGGGCCGGCCCAGGCCGGCCTCATGACGGGCGCGGCGTCGGCCGCCGCGCTCGCCCTGCTCGACCTGTTCACCTCCGTGCCGCAGCACGACCGGCTGATCGACCTCGCCGACTACGCCTTCACCGCGGACGGGTTCCCCCTCGTCCTGGGCATGCTGGTGTCGGTCGCGGCGATCCACGCGCTGCACGGCGGCCGGGACGGGCGGCTCGGCTCGGTGGCGCTCGTCCTCACGACCGTCGGCATGCTCGGCTTCCTGCCTCCGCTCGTGGTGTCGCTCGTCAGCGGCGACACGGAGTCGCTCGGCCCTGTCTACCTCCTGTCCATGCTCGTCTCGCTGATCGGGCTGGTGCTCTTCGCCGTCGGCCTGCTTCGCGCCGGGGTGCTGCCCTGGTGGGCAGGCCCGTCCCTGGCCGTCGGCTGGGTGGTGGGCGGCCCCGTCGGGGAGGACGGCCCGCTCGGCTTCCGCGGCTCGGCGCTGCTGCTCGCCGCGGCCTGCCTCGCCGTGGCGTTCGCCGTGGCCCGGCACCGCTCCGCCCTGGCAGGGGACCGCTGAAGCGCCGTCCTGGTCAGCCGTGCACCTGTTCGCCGTCGAGGAACGTCATGACGACCTCGGTCGTCCAGATGTCCTTCGGGTCGAGGGCGAAGGGGTCGCGGTCGAGCACGACGAGGTCGGCCGGGCGGCCCTCCTCGATCACCCCGGCGGGGGAGCGGTTGATCCAGGCCGAGCCCTCGGTGTAGGCCGTCATGATGGTCCGCAGGTCGAGGCTCTGCTCCGGCAGGAACGGGGTCTGGGCCGTGGGGTAGGTCGCGTGGACGGAGCCGCCCGGCTCGGTGCGGTTGACCGCCACGTGCATGGCCTCCAGGGGCTTGGCCGAGGAGACCGGCCAGTCCGAGCCCCCGGCGAAGCGGGTGCCGTGCCGTACGAGATCGGCGAAGGGGTACTGCCAGGAGGCGCGCTCCTCGCCGAGGTAGGGGATGCACAGCTCGTCCATCTGCAGGTGGTGGGTGGCCCACAGAGCCTGCAGGTTGGCCGTCACACCGAGCTCGGCGAAGCGCGGCACGTCCTGCGGCGTGATGATCTGCACGTGCGCGATGTGGTGCCGGTTGGCGGGGTCGGTGCCGGTCAGTGCGTCGAGCGCCTCGCGCACGGCCCGCTCGCCGATGGCGTGGAAGTGCACCTGGAAGCCCAGGGCGTCGAGCTCCTTGACATAGCCGCCGAGCAGCGCGGGGTCGATGTACGACAGGCCGGTGCCGCCGCAGCGGCAGTAGGGCTCGATGACGGCGGCGGTGAAGTTCTCCGGGATGCCGTCCTGCATGATCTTGACCGAGGTCGCCCTGAACCGGTCCAGGCCCTCGGCCGACGCGCGCCGCTCGACCAGGCTCGGGATCTGCTCCGCGCCCCGCGCGCGGTCCCACCACAGGGCGCCGACCACGCGGGCCTTCAGCCGGCAGGAGGAGGCCGCGGAGATGTAGGCGGGCAGCTGGTCGTCCGACCCGGCGTACGACCCGACGATGGCGTCCTGCCAGCCGGTGATGCCCAGCGAGAACAGGTAGGCCTGCGCGTCCATCAGGGCGGCGTCGACGTCGGCCGGGGTCGGGCGCGGGGTGAGCAGGCCGACGAGGTCCATGGCGCCCTCGTGCAGCACGCCGCTCGGCGTGCCGTCCGGGTCGCGCTCGATGCGGCCGTCCGCGGGGTCGGGGGTGTCCTTCGTGATGCCGGCGAGCTCCAGAGCCCGCGTGTTGACCCAGGCGGCGTGGTGGTCGCGCTGCACGAAGTACGCCGGGCGGTCGAGGAAGTCGAGCTGGGACCGGTGGGGGAGCCCGCCGGGGAAGGCCGACATGTCCCAGCCGCCGCCGTCGATCCACGCCTTGTCCGGATTTCTCACGGCATAACCGCCGATCTCCGCCGTGTAGGCGTCGAGCCCGTACACCTCGGACAGGTCGCACTTGGCCCGCTCCAGCCCGGCCTGCACCGGGTGGATGTGGGCGTCGGTGAACCCCGGCGTCAGCAGGCCGCCGCCGACGTCCACCGGCTCGGCGTCCGGCGCCAGCCGTGCCAGGTCGGACTCGGCGCCGACGGCGGCGATGACGCCGTCGCGGACGAGGACCGCCTCGGCGAACCCGCCGGGGACGAAGACGCGGCCGCCGCGGAACAGGAGGGAGGAACTCACGTGAAGCCTTTCAGTGCCCGGTGATCTTGTCGGCGATCCTGGCCAGTAGGGACGTCCTGGTCATACCCCTGCTCTCGCGGGCGTCGGCCAGGCGGTAGAGACGGTACATCGAGTGGACGCCGAGCCAGCGCAGCGGCTCGGGCTCCCAGGCGCGCACCCGCCGGTCCACCCACGGCATCCGGGTCAGGTCGGTGTCGCGGCGCAGCACCAGGTCGCACAGCGTGCGCCCGGCCAGGTTGGTGGTGGTCACGCCGTGGCCCGTGTAGCCGCCCGCCCAGCCGAGGCCGGTCGCGGGGTCCACGTGGACGGCCGAGCACCAGTCGCGCGGCACGCCGAGCACGCCCGACCAGGCGTGCTCCACCCGCGACCCGGCGACGGCGGGGAAGAACGCGACCAGCAGGTCCCACAGGGCGTCCACGGTCCAGTCGTGCGTGTGCCCCCGCTCGTCGATCCTCGACCCGTAGAGGTAGGGCCTGCCTCGCCCGCCGAAGGCGATGCGGTCGTCGGCCGTCCGCTGGGCGTACATGTAGTAGTGCGCCATGTCGCCGAGCATCTCGCGGCCCTGCCAGCCGATCTCCGCCCAGACCCGCTCGGGCAGCGGCTCGGTGACGATCATGGAGCTGTTCATGGGCAGCCAGTCGCGATGGTGACCGGTGATGGTGGCGGTGAACCCCTCGGTGCAGCGCAGCACGTGGTCCGCCCGCACGGTCCCGTACGGCGTGACCGCCGCTG
Organism: Microbispora sp. NBRC 16548; assembly: GCF_030268985.1. Classification (NCBI taxonomy): domain Bacteria; kingdom Bacillati; phylum Actinomycetota; class Actinomycetes; order Streptosporangiales; family Streptosporangiaceae; genus Microbispora; species Microbispora sp. NBRC 16548. Next base: position 662,289 of record NZ_BSSF01000003.1, on the reverse strand, counting down.
CCGGGTGTGTCGTTCGGCCCGGCGTGATCGCGGTCACCGGCGTCCGCTCGTAGATCTCGACGCCCAGGTCCCGTACGGCCCGCGCCAGGCCGCGGACGAGCTTGGCCGGCTGGATCCTGGCGCAGTGGGGACTCCAGGTGGCCCCGGTGGCGTCCGCGACGCGCAGCCGGTCGTTCATCTCGTCGGTGGTCAGCAGCCGGACGTCGTCGGCGTCCCAGCCCCAGGCGCGCTGGCCCGTCAGCTCCTCACGCAGTCGCAGGTCCTGCGCCGGGCCGCGGGCGACGGTGAGCAGGCCGCCCTTGACGATGTCCGCGTCGATGCCCTCCTCGCGGGCGACGCGGATGACCTCGTCGACGGCCTCGAACATCGCGCGCTGCAGCCGCCGGGCCCCGTCCCGTCCGTGGGTCTTGGCGTACCGCTCGGGTGAGCCGGCCAGCGCGCCGGTCAGCCAGCCGCCGTTGCGTCCCGACGCGCCGAACCCGGCGAACTCCTTCTCCAGCACGACGACCCGCAGCGACGGGTCGGCCTTCTTCAGGTAGTAGGCGGTCCACAGCCCGGTGTAGCCCGCGCCGACCACGGCCACGTCGGCCTGCAGGTCGCCGCCGAGCGGCTCTCCGGGCGCGGGCACCCCCGGTGACCGGTACCAGAAGGACACGTCACCGTTGACGAAACCGGGGGACAGGGGAGCGGTCATGGAGCACATCCTGCTATATCCGTGCTCATCTCGCTATTCGGCGACGGATGTCGTGGAGATCCGTGGAGACACATGCGGATAACCGTAGTCGTAACGTCCTCCATTGAAAGGAAACGATCGGCTCACCGCCGTGTAGCAAACGTGTAACAGGCCTCCGGCACTCTGAAGACCAGCGCAACGGAGGGAGCGGGTAGCGATGGGGTTCTTCCGGATCCGTACGACCGTGGACGAGCGGCCCGGGCGGCTGGCGTCGCTGGCGACCGCCCTCGCCGACAAGGGCGGCAACATCCTCGGCCTCTCGGTGCAGCCCGACACGGACGGCACGGTCGACGAGTTCGTCACGGACATCCCCGCCTCCCCCGAGGCCGTACGCGAGGCGCTGGAGGCCGCGGGCGGGAGGCGGGTGCGGATCGTGCCCGCCACCGCGCACGAACTGACCGACGAGCCGACGCGTACGCTGCTGCTCGCCGCCCGGCTGCGCTCGGCTCCCTGGCGCCTGCCGGAGATCCTGGGCGAGCTGCTGCGCGCCGACGACGCCCGCTGGGTGTACGGCGCGACCGCCGCACGCTCGCGGACCGAGGACGGCGAGCGAGACGAGGGGGAGGCTCTGGAGCTGCCCGACCCGACCCTGCTCGTGGTGCCCGTGGCGCCGCGGCGGTCGATCCGGCTGCGCCGCTCCGGGCTCCCGTTCACCCTGACCGAGGCGGCCCGCGCCGCCGCGATGGTGAGGCTGGCGCAGCCGCCGGCGGAACCGTCCGCGGCCGAGGGGCCGGTGCGGCTCGCCGACGGAGCGGAGGTGCAGGTCAAGCCGCTGACCTCGCTCTACCGCGAGGCGCTGCGCGACCTGCACGAGCGCTGCTCACCCGAGACGCGCAGGTTCCGCTACTTCACCGCCAACCCCACCCTGCCGCCGCACTGTTTCGACCGGCTGTGCGACCGGGCCCGCGGCCAGTCGCTCGTCGCGGGGCGCGACGGCCAGGTGGTCGCGCTCGCGTCGCTGATGTTCTCCGCGGACCCCGGCATCGCGGAGATCGCCTTTCTCGTGGAGGACCGCTGGCAGGGCCGGGGCCTCGGCGGCCGGCTGGCCCGGATGCTCCTCGCCCAGGCGAGGGACCTCGGCTTCGCCGAGGTGCGGGCGACCCTTCTGTACGACAACACGCGCATGCGCAGGCTGCTCGGCTCCCTCGGCGCGACGCTCACCCACACCGAGGATCCCGGTGTGATGGAGGCGCGGATCGCCGTGGGCGTGATGGCGACGGCATCCCCGAGCTGACGTCCTCACGGGTGATCCTCCTGGTCCGGTGTAGCTCAGGGCACCGGACCAGGACGGGTCGCCGCGGTACGTCACCGCCGCCCGCCGAACTCCCAGTCGTGCACCTCGATGCCGGCGTACCTGTCCCGGGTCAGGACGGCCCGTGCCGCGTCCGGGTCCGGCGCCCGGACCAGCACCGCCGTACCCAGCCAGGTGGCGCCGTCGTCGGACAGCAGCGGCCCATACGCGATCAGCTCGTCCCGTTCGGGCGGCGGGACGAGGTCGGCGGCCTCCCCGGAGCCCAGGCCCAGCACCAGATATCGGTTGCCGCCGTCCCTGCCGCCGGGGAAGTCCCACATGGTGCGCCCCAGCACGTTGCGCCATCGCCGTACCATCACGTCGCGATACACACCGGCCTGGTAGTTGGGCTCGTCGAAGGCGAACGCACGCGCCGTGGCGGGATCCGGCAAGTCGACGATGTGCACGCTGCCTGTGGCGATGTCGGCGACGCGGTCGAGGGTCGGGCCACGGGCGATCATCTCCGCGTCGTACCGGTCCATGTAGGACCAGTGCTCTTCCAGCAGCTCGTCGCGCAGCGCCCCCGAGCCGGGCCGATCGCGGTGATAACAGAAGAACTCCATGCGGAGACTACCTACCATGCTGGAACGCCAGGGCGAAGTCCGGTACACGTGGTCTGTGGACTTCGACGAGGCGGCCGACCGGCTCTACGGCATGGTGCCCGAGGAGTTCACCTCGGCCCGCGACGCGCTGGCCAGGGAGACGAAGGCGGCCGGTGACGCCGCGCTGGCCAAGCGGATCAAGGCGCTGCGCAAGCCCACCGTCGTGGCCTGGGCCGTCAACCGGACGGCCCGCGAACGGAGCCAGGAGCTCGGCCGGCTGCTCGACCTCGGCCGGCGGCTGCGGGAGGCCTGGAGGGGCCAGGACGCCGACGCCCTGGCCGAGGCGGGCCGCGAACGGACCCCGCTCGTCGCCCGTCTCGTGCGGTCCGTACGCGAGGCGGCCGAGGAGGCCGGGCATCCGCTGGCCCCGACGGCCGACCTGGAGGTCGAGCAGACCCTCGACGCCGCCGTGGTGGACGAGGACGCGGCCGAGCAGGTGCGCCGGGGCCGGCTGGCCCGCCCCCTGAGCTACAGCGGCTTCACCCCCGCCCCGGTCGTACGGCCCGCCCCCGAACCGGCGGCGCGCGCACAGCCCACACCCAAGGCCGAACCCGAGGCCGAGCGCCACGCCGGCGACGAGGAGCGGCGGGAGCGCGAACGGCACGAAACCGAGCGCCGTGAAGCCGAACGCCGTCGCCGGATCGAGAACCTCGAAAACGCCCTCGCCGAGGCCGAGCAGGCCGCGCAGGAGGCGGAGCGGGGCCGCGCCGACTGGGAGGCCGAGCGGGCCGAGGCCGTACGCGAGCACGAGCGGCGCGCGGCCAAGGTCGAGACGATCACGGCCAAGCTGGTCAAGGCGAAGGACAAGCTGAACGCGGCCGAACACCGGCTGGAGGTCGCCCGCCGGGAGGAGACGAACGCCGAACGCGCCGCCCGATCCGCCCGCCAGCGTGCCGAGCAGGCCCATGCCGCCCTCGACGAGGCACGATCCGCCGACGAATGATGGCGCGGCACTGAAGGAGCGGAGCGGGCGGGAGGGAGGACCGCAGCGAAGGCCCAGCGGAGCGGGCTTCGCGAGGACCGGACCTTACGACCGGCGCAGTGACGTCTCACAGTGGGCGGTGCAGCCTCACCTCGGTGACGTCTCATAGCGGAACGGCCGGGCGGGGGCGTGTGCCCCGGCCCGGCCGTTCCGTTGTGATCTCCCGTCAGGGGGAGGCGATCCGCCCCAACGACGGTGGGATCTTGTGCGCGGCGGCGCGGTCGAGCAGGAACAGCGTGCGCTGCCGCCCGCGCGCCCCGGCGGCCGGCACCTGGAACGGTCCGGCGTCGGACAGTGCCATCCTGACCGCCTGAGCCTTCTCCTCGCCCGCCGCGACGACCCAGACCTCCCTGGCGGCCCGCAGGGCGGGGAACGTCAGCGACAGCCGGGTCGGCGGCGGCTTGGGGGAGCCGTGCACGGACACGACCGGCCGCTCCTCCTCGTAGACCCCCGGCTGGCCGGGGAACAGCGAGGCCACGTGGCCGTCGGGGCCCATGCCGAGCAGCAGCACGTCGAACGACGGCACCGGCCCGTGGTCCTCCGGCCTGGCCGCCTTGGCCAGCTCCGCCGCGTACGCGTCGGCGGCCTCCTCGGCGGTCATCCCCGAGTCGGGGCCGGGCATCGGGTGCACCCGCGCCGGGTCCACGTCGACGTGGTCGAGCAGGGCCTGGCGTGCCCCGGTCTCGTTGCGCTCGGGATGGCCGGTCGGCAGGAACCGCTCGTCGCCCCACCAGATGTCGAGCGCCCGCCAGTCGATGGCGTCGTGCGCCGCCGTCCCCGCGAGGGCGGCCAGCGTCGAGATGCCCACGGTGCCGCCGGTCAGCACCAGGTGCGCCGAACCGCGGGCCGCCTGCGTGTCCACCAGCCGCGTGATGAGGCGGGCGGCCACGGCCTGGGCCAGCAGTTCGGCGTCGCGGTGGACGATGACGGTGGGAACGCCGGTCACGCCCGTCCCCGCCCCTTCATCTCCGCCAGCCGGCGGATCGAGGCGGCGTAGATGTCGTCGGGGTCGAGCCTGCGCAGCTCCTCTGCCAGCAGCTCCGAGGTCGGCCTGCGGGCCAGGGCGACCCGCCGGTCGGGGTTGCCGGGCCGCGACAGCGTGGCGAGCCTGGCGTCGGTCCTGCTCACCGTCAGCTCGCCACCGCCCTCGATGGACAGCCGCACGCCCGTCAGGCCGGGGCCGCCGGAGTCGGCGATCTCGATCGGCGCCTCCAGCCGGTCGCACAGCCAGGCGGCCAGCAGCGGCGCGCTGGGGTTGCCCGCCGCGGCCTCCACCACGCCCCCGGTGATCTTCCCCATGGGCTGGTCGAAGGCGGCGGCCAGCAGGCTGCGCCACGGCGTGAGCCGGGTCCAGGCCAGGTCGGTGTCGCCGGGGACGTAGCAGCCGGCCCGCGAGGAGATGGCGGCGACCGCGTCTCCGGCCGATTTGGCGTCCATGATCCGGCGGCTGCCCAGGTGCCCGATCGGGTGCTTGGCGGGGATCTCCGGGCACTCGCCCGGCCACCACACCACCACCGGCGTGTCGGTGAGCAGCAACGGCGTGATCACCGAGTCGGCGTGCTCGGTCAGCTCGCCGTACAGGCGCAGCAGCACGACCTCGCCCGGCGCCGACTCGCCCACGCGGATCTCCGCGTCCAGCCGGTTGGGCTCGGCAGGGTCGCGGATGATCACCATAAGGATGCGCGAGGGGTGCTCGCGCGCCGCCTCGGTGGCCGCGCGCAGGGCGTCGTACTGCCCCGCCTCGTCCACCACCACGACGAGGGTCAGCACCATGCCGACGGCCGGCGCGCCCATCTGGTGCCGCAGGCGGGTGAGCGTCGAGGAGATCTTCGACGCGGTCGTCTCGGTCAGGTTGAAGGTCGTCACACCGCTCTCCGCTCGCTCCACCCCAGATGCGCCGCGCTGACAGCCGCGCTCACAGCCGCCTCCAGGCGCGTCCGTCCCTGGCCAGCATCGCGTCGGCCGAGGCGGGACCCCAGGAGCCGGACGCGTACCCCTCAGGCTGGCCCTGGGAGGCCCAGAACTCCTCGATCGGGTCGAGGATGTTCCACGACAGCTCCACCTCCCGCTGGTGCGGGAACAGCGGCGGGTCGCCGATGAGCACGTCGAGCAGCAGCCGCTCGTACGCCTCGGGGGAGGACTCCATGAACGACTCGCCGTAGGCGAAGTCCATGTTGACGTCCCTGACCTCCATGGCCGTGCCCGGCACCTTGGAGCCGAAGCGCACCGTGATGCCCTCGTCCGGCTGGACGCGGATGACCAGCGCGTTGTGCCCGAGGATCTCGGTGTCGTCCTTGCTGAACGGCAGGTGCGGCGCCCGCTGGAAGACGACGGCCACCTCGGTCATGCGGCGGCTGAGCCGCTTGCCCGTACGCAGGTAGAACGGCACCCCGGCCCACCGGCGGTTCGCCACCTCCAGCTTGACCGCGGCGTACGTCTCGGTGGCGGAGTCGGGGGAGATGCCCTGCTCCTCCAGGTAGCCGACGACGGGCTCGCCGCCCTGCCAGCCCCGCACGTACTGACCGCGGGCGGTGCCGGTGGCCAGGTCGGCGGGCAGCTTGACGGCCCGCAGCACCTTCTCCTTCTCCCGGCGCAGCGCGTCGGCGTCGAAGGACGTGGGGTCCTCCATCGCGACCAGCGCGAGGAGCTGGAGTAGGTGGTTCTGGATCACGTCACGGGCCGCGCCGATGCCGTCGTAGTAGCCGGCCCGGCCGCCGATGCCGATGTCCTCGGCCATCGTGATCTGGACGTGGTCGACGTAGCCGCGGTTCCAGATCGGCTCGTACAGCGTGTTGGCGAAGCGGAGCGCCAGGATGTTCTGGACGGTCTCCTTGCCGAGGTAGTGGTCGATCCGGAAGACCGAGCTCTCCGGGAACACCGCGCTGGTGATCGCGTTGAGCTCCTGAGCGCTCTTCAGGTCGTGCCCGAACGGCTTCTCGATGACGACCCGGCGCCAGGAGCCCTCGGGGCCCTTGGCCAGGTTCGTCCGCTTGAGCTGCTCGATCACGAGCGGGAAGAACTTCGGCGGCACCGACAGGTAGAACGCGTAGTTGCCGCCGGTGCCCCGGGTCTCGTCGATCTCCTTGAGCATCATGGCGAGCACGTCGAAGGCGCCGTCGTCGCCGAACTCGCCCGGGCAGAAGTGGATGCCCTCGCTGAGCTGCTTCCAGACCTCCTCGCGGAACGGCGTCCGCGCGTGCTCCTTGACCGCCTCGTACGTGACCTGGGCGAAGTCCTCGTGCGCCCAGTCGCGGCGGGCGAAGCCGACCAGGGAGAAGCCCGGGGGCAGCAGCCCCCGGTTTCCCAGGTCGTAGATCGCCGGCAGCAGCTTGCGCTTGGCGAGGTCGCCCGTGACGCCGAACAGCACGAGCACGCACGGCCCGGCGACCCTGGGCAGGCGCCGGTCGCGCGGGTCGCGCAGCGGGTTGGCGGCCACGGTCAGCTCGGTGGTCGCGGTGGTGGCGGCCTGAGCGGCGGCCAGGACCGCCCGCTCCGCGCTCGTCAGGTCGTCCCCCGCCTCCTGCGCGGCGCTGCGCGACTCCTGCGCCTGCAGGGCGTCGCCGGCGGGGGCCTGCGGCTCCTGTTGCTCCGTCATGTGTCCTCCCCGCGGACGGGCCCTTCGCCAGTAGCGCATCGCATGGTCAGAGCTCCTCCGCCACGGAGAGCAGGTGCCTGACCCCGGCGACGCGGTCGGTGAGGTGCAGGCGCACGGCCGGCCTGCCGCGGGAGGTCAGGGCCCCCAGGTCGCCCAGCGCCTGCGCGAGCTGCAGCCTGCCCAGCGTGTAGGGCTTGCCCGGGACCTCGACGTCGTCGGTCACCGCCCCGGTGATCTGCAGGAACACACCCGACGCCGGCCCGCCCTTGTGGTACTGGCCGGTGGAGTGCAGGAAGCGCGGGCCCCAGCCGAACGTGACCGCGTGGTCGGTGCGGTAGTCGAGCAGCGCCCGCAGGGTGGCGACGTCGGCGCTCGCCCAGGTCTCGGTCATCTCCTCGAAGGACGCCTCGCCGACGACCGCCGCGTCGAACGCGGCCTCGCGGTCGAGGTACGCCATGATCGCCAGGTAGCCGCGCTCGGGGATCGCGCGCAGCAGCCAGGTGAGGACGTCGGCCAGGTTCTTGAGGTCGCCGGGCAGGTCGCCGTACACCTCGACCGGGCCGTCGGTGAGCACCGGAGTGCCGGTCGGCAGCGGGCCGTCGCCGGCCTCCTGCAGGATCCGGGTGGTGTTCTCCTTCGACTCGGCGACGTTGGGCTGGTCGAACGGGTTGATCCCGAGCACTCGGCCCGCGATCGCCGTGGCGTACTCCCAGACGAGGAACTGCGCGCCGAGCGGGCCGTCGACGGTCGTGCCGCTGTCGGGCCCGATGGTGACGAGGAACTGGTCGTCCGCCTCCGCGGCCTCGGCGCCGACGACGGGCAGGATGCCCTTGCCCTCCTTGCCGGTCGACTCGGCGATGAGCTGCTCGATCCAGTCGGGCAGGCCGGTGATGTCGGACATGCCGTCGCGCAGGATCAGCTTGTCGCGGCCGTGCAGCGCCCGCGCGCCGAGCAGCGCGCCGAGCTCCAGGCCCGGGTTGCCCTCGTCCTGCGCGAGCAGCGGCGCCACCGCGGCGGCGTCGTCGAGCAGCCTGGTCACGTCGGCGCCCGCCAGGGCGCTCGGGACCAGGCCGAACGCGGTGAGCGCGCTGTAGCGGCCGCCCACGTTCGGGTCGGCGAGCACGACCGGATATCCGGCCTCGATCGCCGTCCGCTCCAGCGGGGAGCCGGGGTCGGTGACGACCACGATCCGCTCGGCCGGGTCGATCCCCGCGTCGCGGAACGCCTGCTCGTAGACGCGCCGGTGGCTGTCGGTCTCGATCGTGCCGCCGCTCTTGCTCGCCACCACGACGATCGTGCGGTCGAGCCGGTCGGCGAGCGCGCGCCGCACCTGGTGCGGGTCGGTCGTGTCGAGGACGGTCAGCGGCGCGTCCTCGGTGGCGCAGATCACCTCGGGGGCGAGGGAGGAGCCGCCCATGCCGGCGAGCACCACGTGGTCAAGGCCCTCGGCGCGGGCCCGCTCCACCAGCTTGGCGATCTCCGGGAGCAGCTCCCGGCTGCTGCGGGGCAGGTCGAGCCAGCCCAGCCGGATCGCGGCCTCGGACTGCGCCTGCGGGCCCCACAGCGTGGAGTCGCCCGCGGCGAGGGCCGCGGGCACCCCCTCGGCCACGAGCTTGTCCTTGACCGCCGTGACGGCGTCCGCCTCGTCGCCGAGGGTTACCTCGATTGTCATATGCAGCTCAGGCCTTCCGCAGCTCGCCGTCGACGGTTTCGAGAAGCTCGGTCCAGGACGTCTCGAACTTCTCGACGCCCTCCTCCTCCAGCGCGCGGACGACGTCGTCGTAGTCGATGCCGGCCTGCTTCAGCGAGGCCATGACGTCCCACGCGTGCTGATAGAAGGGGCGGATCGTGTCGCCCGAGATCCGGCCGTGGTCGGCCGAGGAGTCCAGCGTCTTCTCCGGCATGGTGTTGACGATCCCGGCCGTGACCAGCTGCTCCACGTACAGGGTGTCGGGGTAGTCGGGGTTCTTCACACCGGTGGAGGCCCACAGCGGGCGCTGCGGGTGCGCGCCGGCCGCGCGCAGCGTCTGCCAGCGCGGCGAGTTCATGACCTCCTCGTACGCGGCGTACGCCAGGCGGGCGTTGGCCACGGCGGCCTTGCCCTTCAGCTCGGCGGCCTCCGGCGTGCCGATCTTGTCGAGGCGCTTGTCGATCTCGGTGTCGACGCGGCTGACGAAGAACGACGCGACCGACTCGATCGTGGCCAGGTTGAGGCCGTTGGCCTTCGCCTTCTCCAGGCCGCTCAGCCAGGCGTCCAACACCTGGCGGTACCGCTCCAGCGAGAAGATCAGCGTGACGTTGACGCTGATGCCCTCGGAGATGGCCTGGGTGATCGCCGGCAGGCCCTCGACGGTCGCCGGGATCTTGATGAGCACGTTGGGCCGGTCGACCAGCCACCACAGCGCGCGGGCCTCGGCGATCGTCGCCTCGGTCTTGCGGGCCAGGCGCGGGTCCACCTCGATCGACACGCGCCCGTCGACGCCGCGGGTGGCGTCGAAGACCGGCCGAAGCACGTCGGCCGCCCAGCGGATGTCGAACGTGGTGATCGCGCGTACGGCCTCCTCGACCGTCACCCCGCGGGCGGCGAGGTCGCGCAGCTGCGCGTCGTAGGCGTCGCCCTTGCTCAGCGCGGAGGCGAAGATCGTGGGGTTGGAGGTGACCCCCGTCACGTTCTTGTCGCGGATCAGGGTGGCGAGGTTGCCGGAGCGCAGCCGCTCCCGGCTGATGTCGTCCAGCCAGATGGAGACTCCGGCGTCGGACAGCCGCTTCAGATTCTCATTCATCCTTCGTCCCTCAGTTTCCGGTCGTCTCGCCCTTGTCGGCGCCCGTCTTGGCCAGGCTGGCCTTGGCGGCGGCGACGACGCGGTCGGCGGTGAGGCCGAACTGCTCGTAGATCGTCTTGTACGGCGCGGAGGCGCCGAAGTGGTCGATCCCCAGGACCTCGCCCGCATCTCCAACGAACTCGCGCCAGCCGAGCGTGATTCCCGCCTCGACCGCGACCCGGGCCTTGACGGCGGGGGGCAGCACGGTCTGCTTGTAGGCGGCGTCCTGCTCCCGGAACCACTCCACGCACGGCATGGAGACCACGCGGGTGGGGATGCCCTGCGACTCCAGGATCGTGCGGGCCTCGACGGCGAGCTGGACCTCGCTGCCGGTGCCGATGATCACGACCTCGGGCTGGCCGTTGGACGCGTCCTGCAGGACGTAGCCGCCCCGCGCGACGGCGTCGGGGTCGCCCGCGCCGTCCAGGGTGGGAACGTTCTGCCGGGTCAGGGCGAGGCCCGCCGGGCGGTCGTTGTGCTCAAGGACGGCCTTCCACGCGGCCGCCGTCTCGTTGGCGTCGGCCGGGCGGACGACGTCCAGGCCGGGGATCGCGCGCAGCGCCCACAGGTGCTCGATCGGCTGGTGGGTCGGGCCGTCCTCGCCGAGGCCGATCGAGTCGTGCGTCCAGACGTAGGTCACCGGCAGCTTCATCAGCGCGGCGAGCCGCACCGACGGCCGCATGTAGTCGCTGAACACCAGGAACGTGCCGCCGTACGGGCGGGTGCCGTTGTGCAGCGCGATGCCGTTCAGAATCGCGCCCATGCCGTGCTCGCGGATGCCGAAGTGCAGCGTCCGGCCGTACCGGTTGCCGGGGAACTCCTTGGTCTGGTACTCGTCCGGGATGAAGGACGGCTCGCCCTTCATCGTGGTGTTGTTGGACTCCGCGAGGTCGGCCGAGCCGCCCCACAGCTCCGGCAGCACCGGCGCGAGCGCGCTCAGCACCTCGCCGGACGCCTTCCGGGTGGCGACCTGCGAGCCGATCTCGAACGACGGCAGCGCCTTGTCCCAGCCCTCCGGCAGCTTGCGCTTGGAGATCCGGTCGAACAGCTCCGCCCGCTCGGGGTTGGCCTCGCGCCAGCTCTGGTAGCCCTTGTCCCATTCGGCGCGCAGGGCCCGGCCGCGCTCGACGACCTCACGCGCGTGGTCGAGCACCTCGGCGGGCACCGCGAAGCTCTTGTCGGGGTCCATGCCGAGGACGCGCTTGGTCGCCGCGACCTCGTCGGCGCCCAGGGCCGAGCCGTGGATCTTGCCGGTGTTCTGCTTGTTCGGCGCCGGCCAGCCGATGATCGTGCGGAGCTTGATGAAGGTCGGCCGGTCGGTCTCGGCGCGGGCCGCCTCAAGCGCGTCGTACAGCGCCTGGACGTCCTCCTCGTACTCGCCGGTCTTGGTCCAGTCGACCTCCAGGACGTGCCAGCCGTACGCCTCGTAGCGCTTGGTGATGTCCTCGGACAGGGCGATCTGGGTGTCGTCCTCGATGGAGATGTGGTTGGAGTCGAAGACCACGGCCAGGTTGCCGAGCTTCTGGTGGCCGGCCAGGGCGCTGACCTCGTGGCTGATGCCCTCCTCGAGGTCGCCCTCGGAGGCGAAGCACCAGATCATGTGGTCGAACGGTGAGGCGCCGGGGGCGGCGTCCGCGTCGAACAGGCCGCGCTCGCGGCGGGCCGCCATGGCCATGCCGACCGCGTTGCCGATGCCCTGGCCGAGCGGGCCGGTCGTGGTCTCCACGCCGGCCGTGTGGCCGTACTCGGGGTGGCCCGGGGTGAGGCTGCCCCACTGCCGGAGCGTCTTGAGGTCGTCCAGGGTCAGGCCGTAGCCGGACAGGTAGAGCTGAATGTAAAGCGTCAGGCTCGAATGCCCGCAGGAAAGGACGAACCTGTCACGTCCCGCCCACTTGGGATCCGAGGGGTCATGACGCAGGACCCGCTGGAACAGAAGGTAGGCGGCGGGCGCGAGGCTCATCGCGGTGCCGGGGTGACCCGATCCCGCCTTCTCCACGGCGTCCATCGCCAGGGCCCGCACGACGTCGACCGCCTGCCGGTCAAGGTCACTCCACTCAAGGCTTGCGCTGCTCAACTGCTCGATCCCCTCTTGTCTTCGCGCCGGTTCTGGCATTTCCCGCCCACAGGGGACCCTAACGGGTTCCTCGTAATACCGTTTGGTAGCCACCTCGGTAACGGTGCCTGCGGCTTCGGCCCCGGTTCGGGGACCACCTGCGGTGGCGACTACAGTGATTTCGCAAGTGCCGGCTGCCGCCCGGAGACAGGCTGCCCGGAGATCCGCCCTAATCAGAGGTTACGCGTTGACCCCGCACGTGTTGGAAGCGCCTTGACGGTCTTGACGAACAAGCAGACGGTGGCCCCCCTCGGGTCCGCCGCGACGGCCACGGCTCCCCGCTCCATCGGGGCGCTCGTGAAGGCCTACGTGGCGCTCACCAAGCCCCGGATCATCGAGCTGCTGCTGATCACGACCCTGCCGGTCATGTTCCTCGCGGCGCATGGCCTGCCCGACCTGTGGACCGCGACCGCCACCATGGTGTTCGGCACCCTGTCGGCGGGCAGCGCGAACGTCCTGAACTGCTACATCGACCGGGACATCGACCGGACGATGCGGCGCACCCGCAGGCGGCCGCTCGCCAAGCACGACGTGTCGCCGATGGGCGCGCTGATTTTCGGTGTGATTCTCGGCACTCTTTCCACGCTCGGGCTCGCGCTCACGGTCAACGGACTGGCCGCCGCGCTGGCGCTGGGCGCGATCCTGTTCTACGTCTTCGTGTACTCGCTGGTGCTCAAGCGGCGCACGTCGCAGAACATCGTGTGGGGCGGCATCGCCGGCTGTATGCCGGTGCTGATCGGCTGGGCCGGCATCACCGGCGGGCTGTCGTGGGCCCCGGTCGTGCTGTTCGGCGTCGTGTTCTTCTGGACGCCGCCGCACACCTGGACGCTCGCCATGCGCTACCGCGAGGACTACGCGGCGGCCGACGTGCCCATGCTCCCGGTGGTCACCACCGAGCGCCGGGTCGTCCAGCAGGTCGTCGCCTACACCTGGGCCACCGTGCTGTGCTCGCTCCTGCTGTGGCCGATCGCCGGCACCTCCCTGCTCTACCCGGCCGCCGCGCTCGTGCTCGGCGCGGTCTGCCTGGTGGAGGTCTACCGCCTGCTCGGCCGCGTGAACGCCGGCAAGACCGGCGTCGACCTGCGCCCGATGCGGTTCTTCCACTGGTCGAACATCTACCTGGCGCTGCTGTTCCTCGCCGTCGCGCTCGACTCCCTGGTCGCCTGATCCTTTCCCGCCCGGCCCGCCTACGTCGGGCCTGCCGCCGGAATACGTCACAGCGCTGATGCCGCCGGCCGCGTCCTTGCGTACGTTCGAGCCATGGAACGGATGGCGGTGCGGCGGGCCGCATGGGCGGGGCCCGGCGGCGAACCCCACCGGGTGGAACCGCTCGACGCCCTGTTCGCGGCCGTCCTCGGCGTCCTCGCCGCGCTGGGCTCGGCGTCCGCCCTGTCCGAGCGCGGCCTGCGGCTCGACGCCGCCGGGTACGCGCTGGTCGCGGTGGCGGCGGCCGGGCTCGTGGCGCGGCGGGCGTGGCCGCTCGCGGCCCTCGCGACGACCTTCACGGCGACGATCGCCTTCCTGGCCCGCGGCCATCCGTACGCCCCGGTGCTCGAACTGACGTCGGTGGCGGTCTACTCGGTCGCCGCCTGGCGCCCGGAACGGGTGTCGGCGGCGGCGCTGGCGGCGGTGGCGGTCGCCTACCTGTCGTTCTCGTCCTGGACGGCGGCGCCGGCCGCGCCGGAGATGGGCGTGCCCGCGCTGGCCGCCCTGTGGCTCCTCGCGCCGTGGGCGGCCGGGGTGGCCGTGCGTGCGTACCGCCGGGTCAGGGCGCGGGCCGCCGAGGCCGAGCGCCTGGGCCACGTCCAGGAGGAGCGTCTGCGGATGGCCCGGGAGGTGCACGACATCGTGGGCCACAGCCTCGCGGTCATCAACATGCAGGCGGGGGTGGCCCTGCACGTGCTGCACAGACGGCCGGAGAGGGCGGAGGAGTCGCTGCGGGCCGTGCGGGAGGTCAGCGCCCAGGCGCTGGAGGAACTGCGGGTGGCGCTGCGGACGCTGCCCGGGACGCTGGACCAGGACCTGGCCCCGGCGCCGGGACTGGAGCGGGTGCCGGAGATCGTCGAGGCGGTGCGGCGGGGAGGCCTGCCGGTGAACCTGGTCGTCGAGGGAGCGCGACGCCGGGTGCCCGTCGCGGTGGATCTGGCCGGATATCGGATCGTGCAGGAGTCGCTGACCAACGTGGTGCGTCACGCCGGTGCGTCCCGGGCGGACGTGCGGGTGACGTACGGGCCGGACACGGTGTCGGTGACGGTGACCGACGACGGGACCGGCCGCCTGGGGCATGACGGTGACGGCCGGGGCGGCGGGCACGGCGCGGGACAGGGCGGCGGGCACGGCCTGCCCGGAATGCGGGAGCGCGCGGCGTCGGTGGGCGGCGCTCTGGAGGCGGGTCCGTGCCCGGGAGGCGGCTTCCGGGTCCTGGCCGTCCTGCCCTGCGAACCGCGCGCCGGCGGCGGGACCCGCGGATGAGGCCTGCGGGGGACGGACCCGGGCCCGTCATCCGGCTGGCGGTGGTGGACGATCAGGCGCTCGTACGCATGGGCGTGCGCATGCTGGTGGAGGACGAGCCGGACATCGACCTGGTGGCCGAGGCGGCGGACGGGGCGGCGGCGGTGGCCGCCGTCCGCCGGTGGCGCCCCGATGTGGTTCTCATGGACATCCGGATGCCGGTGCTCGACGGGATCGAGGCGTTGCGGCGGATCGTCGCCGAGGCCCCCGCGACCCGGGTGGTCATGCTGACGTCGTTCGATCTGGACGACCACGTGTTCGACGCGCTGCGGGCGGGCGCCTCGGGCTTCCTGCTGAAGAGCGCGGAGCCTGACGAGATGCTGCGGGCGGTGCGGGTGGTGGCCGAGGGCGAGTCCCTGCTGTCGCCCGCGGTCACCCGGCGGGTGATCGCGCGGTTCGCCGGGCGGCCTGGGCCGCCCGGCGAGGCGAGGGCGCGGCTGTCCGCGCTCACCGAGCGCGAACGCGAGGTGGTCGGGTGGGTGGCCGCGGGCCTGTCCAACGACGAGATCGCGCTCAGGCTCGTGGTCAGCGCCGCCACCGTGCGCACGCACGTGGGCCGTGCGATGACGAAACTGGGCGCGCGCGACCGCGCCCAGCTCGTCGTGTTCGCCTACCAGGGCGGGCTGCCGATCCCCGAGGGCTGACTACGCGGGCACGGGACGGGCGGGCCACCAGGTCGCGGGGCCGATGTCGAGGGCCAGGGCGGGGACCAGGATCGTGCGCACCACGAACGCGTCGGCGAGCACGCCGAGCGCGACCAGCAGGCCGAGCTGGATGTTGAGGACCACCGGGGTGATGGTCAGGACCAGGAACGTCGCGGCGAGCACGACGCCGGCACCGGTGATGACGCCCCCGGTCGCGACGAGCGCGGTCACCGTTCCCTCCCGGTGACCATGCCGCGCGACCTCCTCGCGCGCCCGGGCCATGAGGAAGATCGTGTAGTCCACGCCCAGCGCGACCAGGAACAGGAAGCCGAGCGTGAGCGCGGTCTGGTCGGTGCGGGGGAAGCCGAGGGCGTGGAACAGCAGCGCGGACAGACCGGCGGCCGCGCCGGACGAGAGCAGGGCGCAGCCGAGCAGCAGCAGGGGCGCGACGACCGCGCGGAGCAGGACGCCGAGGACGAGGGTGACGACGCCGATGACGAGAGGGGCGATCACCGCCAGGTCGCGGTCCATCGTGGCGTCGCGGTCGACCAGCGCCGCGGTCTGGCCCCCGACCAGCGCGCCGGGCGCCGCCTGGGCGAGCCGGGCGCGCAATCCCGCCACCGATCGCCTGGCCGGCTCGCTCGCCGGGGCGTCGGCGAGCACGGCGGTGATCCGCACCCAGTGGCCCGAAGCGGAGGTCTCGGCGGGGCCGGTCGAGGCGATCCCCCGCGCCGTCCTGGCCAGGGCGGCGACGGGCGCGGCGGCCCGCACCGGGGCGTAGACGAGGGCGGGAGCGGTGGTGCCGCCGGGGAAGTGCGCGCGGATGATCTCCTGCCCGGCCGCCGACTCGGGCTTGCGCGTGAAGTTGTCGCCGCCGTCGAGGACGCCCACCCGCAGGAAGACCGTGCCGCAGGTCAGCGCGGCGAGCGCGAGCCCGGCCAGGGCCCAGGCGCGGCGCGGCCGCCGGGCGACGAGCGCCCCGATCCGCTGCCAGATCCGCGTGCTGCGGGCGCCGGGAGCCCGTCGACGGGGGATCGCGGGCCAGAAGACGCCCCGGCCCAGCGCCGTCAGGAGCGCCGGCAGCAGGGTGGTCATCGCCAGCAGCGCCGCCACGACGGCGACCGCGGCGAGCGGGCCGAGCCCCTTGGTGGAGTTCATGTCCGCCGCGAGCAGCGCCAGCGCGGCGAGGGCCATCGTCGCGGCGGAGGCCGCCACGGACGGCACGGTGCGCCGCAGCGCGAGCGCCATCGCGTGGTGCCGGTCGGCGTGCTCCGCCAGCTCCTCCCGATAGCGGGAGATCAGCAGGAGCGCGTAGTCGGTGCCGAGCCCGAAGACCAGGACGATCATCAGGATCGAACCGGAGCCGCTGACCTCGGCGCCCGCCCTGCCGGCCAGCACGGCCCCGGCCTGCGTGGCCACCACGCCCGCCGCCACGCAGGCGAGGGGGACGAGCGGCAGGACCGGGCTGCGGTAGGTGACGAACAGGAGCAGCGCGACCACCCCCACGGTGACCAGGGTCAGCGTCCCGTCGATCCGCCCGTTGGCGTCCGTCGCGTCCGCGCGAGAGGCGGCGGGCCCCGTGGCGGCCGCCGCGAGCCCGGCGGGCAGCCCGGCCCGCATGATCTCCCGGGCCCGGGCCACGATCTCCCCGGCCTCGCCGGTCTCCATGGCGCGGCCCGGCACCGGGACGGTCAGCGTGAGCGCCTCCCCGTCGGCCGAGGGCGCCGGGCCGGTCACGCCCCCGCCCGCGAGGGCCCGGAGCCGGTCCCGGTCGTCCAGCACGGTCTCGCGGTCGGCGGCGCTCAGGCCGCCCTCCCGTGCGTACACGAGGACCAGCGTGCTGTCGCGCCCTGCGGGGAACTCCCGCCTGGCCAGCTCCACGGCCCGGGTCGACTGGGCGCTCGCGGGCATCCAGTTGGTCTCGTCGTTGTCCTGCACCCGGCCGATGCCTCCGGCCAGCGCGCCGAGGGGAACGAGCATCACCAGCCACGCGGCGATCACCGCCCACTTGCCGACCCGCCCCGCCGGCAGACCGGCCAGACGTCGCAACGTCTCCATTCCGCACCTCTCGTCGTCCTCGATGGGAGATCAACGGTGGTGCGCGGGGAGCGTCGCGGGCGTCCCCCGTGGAACGTCACGTGCCGCTACGGCGCGGCGCGTACGCCGTCGGGCCGTCCGCCGTACGGATCAGGCGCGGTAGGTGCGGCCGCGCTGGTCCGGTGCGGTCGCGACCAGGTCGCCCGGTGACGTACGCGCCGAGGTCAGATGGTGATGACGACCTTGCCGAACGCCTTGCCTGAGGCGTAATAGCGGTAGGCGTCGTGAGCCTGATCGAAGGGGAACACGCGGTCGATGACCGGGTGCAGGTCGTTGACCTCGACGGCTCGGTTCATGGCGAGGAACTGGGCTCGGCTGCCGACCGCGACGGCGCGCACGGTGGCGCCGGAGGCGAAGAGCGTGCGCGCGTCGAGCGGAGGCGCGGTGTCGGAGACGAAGCCCACGCAGGCGACATGCCCTGCCACCGCCACCGCCTTGAGGGACTGTTCCAGCAGGCCGGCGACGTCGATGACGCGGTCGGCGCCCCGCCCGCCGGTGAGTTCGCGGACCCTCGCGGGCCAGTCGGGGACGGCCCGGTAGTCGATGACCTCGTCCGCGCCGAGGCCGAGCAGGCGGGCTGCCTTCTCGGGGCCGCTGGTGGTGGCGATCACCCGGGCGCCGAGCGTCTTGGCGAACTGCAGGGCGAACAGCGACACCCCGCCCGATCCCTGCGTCACCACGGTCTGGCCCGGACGCAGGCCGTCCGCGCCGGTCACGGCGTTCCAGGCGGTGACCGCGGCGCACGGGAGCGTCGCCGCCTCCTCGTAGGACAGATGGCCGGGAACCGGCACCAACGCGTCCTCGTCGACCACGGCGCGTTCGGTGAGCATGCCGTCCAGCGAGCCGCCGCGCTGCGGCAGGTGCTCGATGCCGAACGGGCCGTCCTGCCAGCTCGGGAAGAGGGTGGCGGTGACCCGTTCGCCGATCCGCCGGGAGTCGACCCCGGGCCCGACCGACACGATGTCGCCGGCCCCGTCGGATACCGGGACCACGCCCGGCTTCACCGGCAGGACGTAGTCGCCGCGGGCGATCATCAGTTCCCGGAAGCTCAGAGACGCCGCGCGTACGGCGACGACGACCTGACCGACGCGGGGGACCGGGTCGGGGTGGTCTCTGATCGTCAGACCCGTGAGCCCGGCGCCGCTGTCAAGGTGGTAGCTGCGCATCGTCAGGCCCCGGCCTCGGAGTCGGTGGCGAGCGGGACGGGGGCGCCGGTCTTGCTGTAGCCGAGGGCCTCGACGATTCTCCCGTCCCGGACCCGCATGAGGTTCACTCCGCGCACCGAGTCCTCGGGGCCGTCGCCGAAGCGGTAGCGCCACAGAATCGTCGCGCGGTCGCCGTCGACCCAGACGTCCTCGGGCCCGAATTGGGTGGCGCGGTCGTCGGCGAGCGCCCGCCAGAACGTCAGGCACGCCTGGCGTCCCTCGACCCGCTCCCCGTCCGGAGCCGGCTGGATCGCCTCCATCACGCAGTCCTCGGCGATCAGGTCGTCGAGGATCTCGGGGGAGTGGTGGACGAACGCGCGGTTGAAACGGTCGATGACCTCGGCCGTGGTCCGTTGCGGCACTTCGGCTCCCTGTATGGATAGAACGTTCGGTCTATGGCTTTATATCGACTGGTCGATCTACTCGTCAACAGGACCGGGCCGTACGTTCAGGCCGGGTTCTCAGCGTCAGGCGCGGTAGGTGCGGCGGACGTTGTCGTCGGGCGTGGGAAGGCGCTCGGCGGCGGGGCCTTCGGCGAAGCCCTTCAGCAGGTTGGTCGTCGCGGTGGTGACGAAGGCCCGCGTACGCGCGTCGATCCCGTGGGCCCGCGGCAGGTCGCGGGTGCGTGCCATGAGCGTCTCGGCCCAGCGCATGGTCCCCGACGCGAACACCCCGGCCCCGCTCGGGACCGTGTAGTAGGCCGCGTCGGCGAAGCTGGGCCGCCCCACACAGGTCACCGGCGAGTGGGCGAGGATCTGCAGCGGCCTGGGCGTCGGCACGTCGGTGTTCACCCGGTCGTACTCCACGCCCACGAGGTGCGGGAACGCGTCGCCACGGCGCACGCCGGAGCCCGCGAAGATCCAGTGACGGGGCTCGTGCACCACGAACGGCGCGTCCACGGGATAGCCGTCGTAGTAGACCCCGATGAGCGA
This sequence comes from Microbispora sp. NBRC 16548, assembly GCF_030268985.1. NCBI lineage: Bacteria > Bacillati > Actinomycetota > Actinomycetes > Streptosporangiales > Streptosporangiaceae > Microbispora > Microbispora sp. NBRC 16548. The sequence continues at coordinate 642,762 of NZ_BSSF01000003.1, read as the reverse complement.
CGACTCGGGATCGGCCTTCGGCGCCGCCCGGAAGTCGGTCGTCGCCAGCGACGGGCGCGTGCGGAGCAGCGGGTCGCGGTCCACCGCGGTCTTGTAGCAGACCACCAGCCTGCCGTCCTCCTCCATCCGGACGCGGCGGTAGCAGGTGTTGGCGCCCAGGAAGGCCAGGTTGGCTCCGGCGTCGCGGGCCTCGGTCACCGTGCGGCGCACGCCGGGCGTCCAGTACTCGTCGTGCCCGAGGAAGATCACCGAGGTGGCGCCGGTGAGCACGTCGTCGCCGGCCTCCAGGTCGCCGCCCGTCGTGTACGCCAGGGGCAGGCCGAGCCGTTCGGCAAGCGCCACCACCGGCCGCTCGTGGATGAGGAACTTCTCCATCCCAATGCTGTCGTAGGGCCGGTCGAAGCTGACCGCGAGCGAGCGGCTCTCGTAGCGGCCGTCATCGCCGTAGTAGAGGCTGTAGCCGCCCCACCGGTTGTACGCCTGCCAGGTGGGGGTGGCGTGGACCAGGACCGTGCGGCCGGCCCCGGAGGCCGAGCGCACGACCAGCGGCACGTGCCGCTGGTGGCCGCGCTCGGTGTCCAGGCGCAGCAGGTAGGCCCCCTCCGGCCAGCCTTCCGTGGACACGGTCAGGGAGCGCCGCCACCCGGCGCGTACGGTGCGGGTGTCGCCGGCGAGCCGTCCACGGCCCTGGTCGCGTCCCCTCATCCACCCCGAACGCCACACCCGGCGGGCGAGCGTCCCGCCATACCAGCCCATCCGGTAGGCCGTCACCCGGTAGCGGCCCTCGGCGGTGGAGACGTGCAGCCCGAACGACTCCCCGGGCAGCACGCTCGCGCGGTCGCCGTAGCCCTCGATCGCCTCGTCGGGTCCCCGCCTGCGCACCCGCCAGTCCGGGTCGCCGGGCAGCAGCCGTTCCGCCACCGGCCTCCTGCCCGGCGACGTGGAGGTGGAGGAGGGCGAAGGGGAGGCGGGAGTGGAGCCTTCCCTGGACGCGGGCGCGCATGCGGCGGCGACCGAGCCGACGGCGGCGGCGCACGCGACACGGAGGAAACCGCGTCGTCCGAGCCCGTCACGTGGTGCGACATCCATGATCGCCCATTGTGCCCGCAACCGGGACGTGCCGGGGACGGCCGGCACGCCTGCGAGATACTTGCCTCGGCACGGAATGCATGGGGATCTTTTGAGGCCGGAGGAGGACCGCGGCGGGCGTGGTCGGTTACAGTCGCACAGTGGCAGGCCTCGACCCCCGCGCCGTTCTCAGGGAGCGTCCGTCCATCGGCCTAATCGTGGGTCTGGTCGTCGCCGGAATCTGCGCCCTGGTGTCGTTCTCCTTCGACATCATCAACGGCGAGCCGGTCCAGTTCTTCATCGCGCTCGGGCTCGCCGTGGCCCCCGTGCCGCTGCTGCTCGCGGGCGTGCTCGCCCTCGACCGGATGGAACCGGAACCGCGCAGCAACCTGATCTTCGCGTTCGCCTGGGGCGCCGGCATCGCCGTCCTGCTCGCCGGCGTGCTCAATTCGCTCAACCTCGTCTACGTGGCCCATCAGCTCGGGGACACGACCAGCGCGCGCAACCTCGTCGCCACGTTCGGCGCCCCGCCTGTGGAGGAGACGGCCAAGGGGATGGTCCTGCTCGGGCTGCTGTGGTTCCGGCGGCAGGAGCTGGACGGGCCCACCGACGGGATCATCTACGCCAGCATGGTCGGGCTCGGCTTCGCCATGTCGGAGAACGTCAGCTACTACCTCGCCGCCCTCGAGGAGAACGGCGCGCAGGGGCTGGCCGCCACGCTCGTGCTGCGGGCCGTGCTGTCGCCGTTCGCCCATCCGCTGTTCACCTCCCTGATCGGCATCGCGGTCGCGTACGCCGCCCAGCGCGGCGGCGCGGTGGGGGTCGTCGTCATCGTCATCGGGTGGATCGGCGCCATGCTGCTGCACGGCCTCTGGAACGGCTTCGCCTCCTTCGGCGGCCTCGGCGGGCTCGCCATCGCCTACCTGCTGCTGATGATCCTGCTCATCGTCGAGCTCATCGTGATCTTCCGGGACAGACGGCGGATCGTCGGCCTGATCCAGCACTACCTGCCGCCGTACGAGCGCAACGGGCTGATCAACCAGGCCGACATCTTCATGCTGTCGTCCCTGCGCCGCCGGCGGCAGGCCAGGGCGTGGGCCAAGGCCCACGGCGGCAGGGCCGGGGCACGGGCGATGATCGACTACCAGGTCGCCTCCACCGAGCTCGGGCTGCTGCACGCCCGCGCGGCCCGGGGCGGGGTGGACGAGGAGACCTTCCGCGTCCAGCAGCGGTCGCTCGCGGACCTCATGGCCTACGCCAGGCTGTCGTTCCCGCTGCCGGAGCGTCACCAGGCGAACGCCGCGCGGGGGGTGCCTCCGCCGGGGTACGCGCCGGGCGCCCCGCCCCCGGGCCGGTGGCCGGGCGGTGGCCCCGCGGTGCCGCCCTGGTATGGACAGCAACCGGGCGGGCCGGGTTACGGTCCGCCGCCGGGCGGTCCGCCGCCCGGATACGGGCACCCGCCGGGCGGTCCCGGACAGCCGCCGGGCCCGCCACAGGGCCCGCCACAGGGCGGTCCCGGCCCCGGCGCCGGGCCGGGTTCCGGGCCCGGCGACCCGCGGCGCTGATTCCGCGCCGCGGCACGATCGCGGTACCGCTTGGCCCGGACGGCCGGTGCGTGTTTCAATCACTGTGCGCGGTGGCCACTTGATGGGTGGGCTCCAGGAGGGCGTGCGGCGATGCCGCACGCGTTCTTCTCGTACGACAGCCCAAGACGGCGCGACCTTCCCCGAAGGCGTGCCCGCCCACCATGAGGAGAACCCCCCACCATGAGCACCACAGCGCAATCCCCGCGTCGGAGATCGCTGTCCCTGAGATCGGGGCGAAAGCTCGCCGTACTCGCCGCGGTGGCGGCCGTGCTCGCCGGTCTCGTCGCGGTCCTGACGCAGACCGCGGCCGAGGCGCACGGCGCGCTGCAGGCCCCCGCGAGCCGCACGTACGCGTGCTACACCGACGGTCTCACCGGCGGCCAGATCATCCCGAACAACCCCGCCTGCAAGGACGCCGTGGCGGCCGGCGGCACCCAGCCTCTCTACGACTGGTACGGCGTGCTCCGCTCCGACGGAGGCGGCCGAACCCGGGGCTTCATCCCCGACGGCCAGCTGTGCAGCGGCGGTTTCAGCAAGTACGCCGCCTACGACGCGCCCAGGACCGACTGGCCGACCACCACGCTGAAGGCGAACAGCACCTACGACTTCGTCTACGGCGCGTGGGTGCCGCACCCCGGCGGCTTCAAGCTCTACGTCACCAAAGACGGATGGGACCCGACCAAGCCGCTGACGTGGGCCGACATGGAGGAGCAGCCGTTCCTCACGGTCGACCCCGAGCCCGCGGTCACCAACGGCGCCTACCGCTTCTCCGGCAAGCTGCCCAACAAGAGCGGCCGGCACATCATCTACGCCGTCTGGTACCGGTCCGACAGCCAGGAGACCTTCTACGGCTGCTCGGACGTGAACTTCCTCAACGACGGCGTCTCGCCCAGTCCTTCGCCGAGCGCCTCACCCACGAGGAGCCCGTCGCCGAGCCCCTCGGCCTCCCCGACGTCCGGGAACCCGGCGTGCACGGCCACGGTGAAGCTGACCAACACCTGGCAGGGCGGCTTCCAGGGCGAGGTCACGATCAAGAACACCGGCACGGGCCCGCTCAACGGCTGGTACGTCCAGTGGCAGATGTCGAACGGCGCGACGATCACCCAGGCGTGGAACGGGACGTCCATGCAGAGCGGGCCGTTCGCGATGATCCACGCCCCGGAGTGGAACTCCTCGCTGGCCCCGGGGGCCTCGGCCACGGCCGGGTTCCTCGGCAGCGGGTCGGCCACGCCGTCGATCAGCGACATCAGCTGCGGCTGAGCGGGGCCTGATCTCGCCGGGCACGGCCCGGCGCCGGAGTGAGTCCGCGGGAGACGCCCGGGGATGCCGTCACGGCGGCCCCCCGGGCGTTGCGCGATGGGTGGGCGGAGGAGGATCCGCCTCGTACCCGCGGTGCGATAGCCACTGTGGGTGTGGCCTCACCTCCCTCTGGGGATGGTGGGAGCGCTCCCACGTGGCCCGGACCCTAACGCGCCGCGCCGTCACCGGCCAGTGGACGGGCCTCCGGGGGTCCTGTCCGCCCAGCTCATGGCGTGCCGCCCGATGAAAGTTTCGCCGCGCCGCCCGCCGCCCGCCCGCCCGCCGTGCCACTCGCCGTGCCGCCCGCCACGCCGCCCGCCGTGCCGCTCGTGGAGGCCGTCCGGCGAGGCGCGATTCAGCCGGCCAGCGCGCGGTCGAGCGCGGTCTCGCGACGGCCGAGGAAGCGCGGCGAGGAGTGCAGGACCATGCTGTCGAGCAGGCCCTTGGCGGAGGCGGGGAACTCCCTGACGGCGTAGACCACCGTCTCCATCGGCCAGTCGCGGCTGGAGTCGTCGCCGACGCCGAACGCGTCCAGCCCGGCAGCGCGGCACAGCGCGACGGCCCGGGGGAGGTGGAACACCTGGGTGACGACGACGAGACGGGACGCGCCGAAGATCTCCTTGGCCCGTACGCAGGAGTCCCACGTGTCGAACCCGGCGTAGTCGAGCACGATCCTTGCGGCCGGGACGCCGTGCGCGATCAGGTAGTCACGCATGATCGAAGGCTCGTCGTAGTCCTTGCGGCTGTTGTCGCCGGACAGCAGCAGGGCCCGCACCTTTCCCGTGCGGTACAGCTCGGCGGCGATGTCGAGCCGGGCGCCCAGCATCGCACTGGGCTGCCCGTTCCAGACGCCCGCGCCCAGCACGAGCGCGGCCGGCATCGCGGGCACCTCGGCGGTCCAGCGCGTGCCCGGCTCCGCCGTCACCCGATGGGCGGCGCTCGCCAGCCAGGCCCAGGTCATCGGCGCCAGCGGCAGCACGCTCAGGGCGACCAGCCCCTGGAAACCCCGGCGCAGGGCCGTACGTGACCAGGTCCAGGGGCGGACGACCTGGGACAGGACGCCCTTGCGGGACGAGGAGCCCGGTAAGCCGGCCACCTCGGGTCACACGCCCGCGTGGTGGAGCTCCGGCTGCTCGGGAACGGGGGCGGGCGCGGGGCCCCGGGTCCGCATCAGGAAGACGACGCGCAGCGCGCAGACCCACACGAGCGTCGCCCCCAGCACGTGCAGGAGCACCAGCGCCGCGGGGACGGCGAGGAAGTACTGCACGTAGCCGACCACGCCCTGGGACAGCTCCACCCCGAGCAGCACGAGCGCGGCGCGCCGGACCTGGCCGGGGGATCCGGTGACGCGCAGGGCGAACAGCAGGGCGAACGTCAGCCCGATGACGACGTAGGCGATGTCGGTGTGCAGCCGCACCACGCTCTGGATGTCGAAGCCGAAGCGGGAGGCGGCCTCGTCTCCCGAGTGCGGCCCGGTGCCGGTCACCACCATCCCGGCCAGCAGCAGCGCGAGGGCGGCCGCCGCCAGCACGTATCCGAGCGTGCGGATGTCCCTGTGGACCACCCGCTCGGGAGGGGCGTCGCCCTCGTCCGCCCGGGCGAACAGCACGACGGCGGCGCCGATCATGCCGATGGACAGCAGGAAGTGGACGCTGACGGTCACCGGGTTGAGCATCGTGTGGACCACGACCCCGCCCCACAGGGCCTGGACGACGACGCCGGCCGGCTGCAGCAGTGCGAGCCGCAGCAGGACCGGGCGGCCGCGCTCGCCCCGCGACAGCCGCCACGCGGCGATCACGCAGGGGACCGCGACCGCGAGCACGAGGAACGCCAGCAGCCGGTTGCCGAACTCGATCGCCATGTTGAGGGGCGCGTGGGTGTCGATCCTCGCCGGCACGAAGCTGTCCGGCGTGCAGCGCGGCCAGGTCGGGCAGCCCAGGCCGGAGCCGGTGACGCGGACGGCGGCGCCGGTGACGGTGATGCCGACGTTGACCACGATCGCCGCCAGGGCCCACCGCCGCATCGACTCGTTCGTCGGGAACATGAACGAGCGATAGAAGGCGAGCAGCGTGCCGCGGATCCGGTCAGTCGTGGGATTCACGGAATTCATCGTAGGCGGCCCTGTGGGTGGTCCCTTCTCCGGGCCGCGCGCCGTCCGGCGAGTTCAGCGCCGCCCCCGCTCCTTCGGGCCCGCCCGGGTACGCGCTGATCGTTTCGCTGGCAGGGGCCGGTACGATCGGCCGTACGGGACCGAGGAGGGCGGTGGCCGGTCGATGGGCGGGGCGTGGGACGGACCGGCGGGCCGCGAGCGTGACGGCCTCCGCGCGCCGGGCGCCGGAGCGCGGCAGAACCTGCGCGAGCAGGTGGCGCAGGCGCTGCGCGACGCGCTGGTGGCCGGGGAGATGCGGCCCGGCGTCGTCTATTCGGCCCCCGCGCTGGCGGTCAGGTTCGGGGTCTCGGCCACGCCGGTGCGGGAGGCGATGCTCGACCTCGCCAAGGAGGGCCTGTTCGAGGCCCTGCGCAACAAGGGCTTCCGGGTCGCGGAGGTGTCCGAGCGCGACCTCGACGAGATCATCGAGATCAGGCGGCTGATCGAGGTGCCCACGGTGGCCCGGCTCGCCGGAGAGTCCCGGGGCGCGGAGGCCGAGGCCCTGCGCCCGATCGCCGAGGAGATCGTCTCGGCCGCCGGGAGGGGCGACCTGCTCGCCTACGTGGCCGCCGACCAGCGGTTCCATCTCGCGCTGCTGGCCCTGTCGGGCAATGCCCGGCTGGTCGAGACGGTCAGGGACCTGCGCGCCCGGGCCCGGCTCTACGGGCTGCGCGGGCTGCCCGACGCGCGGATGATGGCGGCCTCGGCGCGTGAGCACCTCGACCTTCTCGACGCCCTCGTACGCGGCGACGTCCAGGCGGCAGAGCGCCTGATGAACCACCATCTCCAGCACGTGCGCGCGATCTGGTCGGCCGACCCGGCGCAGCCGGAGGCCGGGCCGCACGGGTAGGCGGAACGCGGCCGGCGTGGCCTCCGGAAAACCGGAGGCGCGGGCGGGTGCGCGGTTCCTAGGATCACCGCGTGGAGACGCCGAGCCCGGTCGACCTCGCCGCCGACCGCGATCTGCTGCCGGAGATCTACCGCCTGCGCGCGGAGTGCCACCGCCTCGACGCGCCGGAGGAGCCGTTCGTGACCGAGCAGGTGTGGCGGGGCGTCGTGCTGCACCCGCCGGCGCTCGTGACCCGCCTGCACTGGGTTGTCGAGGGGGGAGCCGCCGAGGGCGGGTACGCCGGGCTGTCGTGGATCCGCGGGGCCGCGGGCGCCTCGGTGGAGATCTGTGTGGCGCCGTCCCGGCGACGGCGCGGCCTCGGCCGGGCGCTGCTGGAGACCGTCGCCGTGTACGCGCGGACGCTCGGGTGCGCCCGTCTGGTGGGCCGCCACGCGGGCCCGAGCGGCGCCGCCTTCGCCGCCGCCGTGGGCGCGACGCCGGGAAACAGCCAGATCGTCTCCGTGCTGACCCTTCCGCCGGAGGGCGACGCGCGTCCGGTGCCCGGATACCGGTTGTGCTCGTGGATCACCCGGGCCCCGGACGACCTCGTCGAATCGTACGCCCGGGCCCGCAACGCGATCTCGGACGCACCGCACACGGAGGGGGCCGACGAGCCCCGGTGGACCGTCGAGACGGTACGCGACTTCGAGGAGGCGCTGGTGCTGCGGGGCCGCCGGCAGCGCGTCACGGTCGCCCTGGACGGCGCGGGAGAGGTCGCGGGCTATACCGAGCTGCGCGTGTCACCCGACACCGGAGCCGTCGCGGGCGTGGACGACACGGCGGTCGTCGCCGCGCACCGGGGAAGGGGCCTGGCCACCTGGATCAAGCGGGAGTCGTTGCGGCTGCTGGCCGCGGACCGGCCCGACGTCGCCCTGGTGACCACCGCGAACGACGCGTCGAACGCCGCGATCCTCGCGGTCAACCGGACGCTCGGGTTCCGGCCCGTGTCCACCTGGACCGACGCCGTCCTCCGGCTGTAGTCCACCGGCCTGACCCGTACGGCTCAGCCGTCGCCGGCGCGGGTGGCGCCGATGGAGGCGACGACCACGCAGCCGATCGCCGCCCACTCGCGGACCTGGAGCACCTCGTGCAGGACGAACAGGCCGACGAGCGCGGCGGCGGCGGGCTCCAGGCTCATCAGGATGCCGAAGACCCGCTTGGGCATCCGGCGCAGGGCCTCCAGTTCCAGCGAGTAGGGGATGACCGAGGAGAGCAGGCCGACCCCGGCGCCGATCAGCAGGATCTCGGGCCGCAGCAGGTCGCTCCCGCCCGCGGTGACCCCGATGGGCGCGACGACGATCGTGGACACGATCATGGCGAACGACAGCCCGCTCGCTCCGGGGAAGCGGGCGCCGGTGGCCGCGGAGAACACGATGTAGGCGGCCCAGCACGCCCCCGCCAGCGCCGCGAACCCGATGCCGATCCAGCTCGCGGTGCCCGCCCCTCCCCAGGGGGCGAGCAGGATCACGCCCGCGGCGGCCAGCGCCACCCACAGCAGGTCGAGCCGGCGGCGGGAGGACACCACGGCCAGGGTGAGCGGCCCGATGAACTCGATGGCCACCGTGATCCCGATCGGCAGCCGGGCGAGGGCCTCGTAGAACGAAAGGTTCATCAGGCCGAGGCTGAGCCCGAACGCGACGCCGACGGCGAGGTCGCGCCGCGACAGCCCGCGCACCCTGGGCCGGACGACGGCCAGCAGCATGACGGCGCTGGTGGCGATGCGCAGGAAGACCACGGCCGAAGGGGGCAGCTGCGTGAACAGGTTCTTGGCCAGCCCGGCGCCCACCTGGACCGACAGGATGCCCAGCAGCACCAGCCCCGACGGCGGTATCGCGTCCGAGGCGGCCCGCAGGGCCCTGCCCGGCGACGGCCTCATGCGATACGGCTCGGCTCCCGGAAGGGATTCAGCGGTCATGCCGGCGACCCCACAAAATGGCATTGATCACGGACAAACGTCCGCAATCATATGCGCCGACCGTCAGGCCGCAGGTAGGGCCCCCGGCGTCGTCACTCCCAGCGGTCCGGTGTCATTTCCGGCCGCTCCGGTGTCATTCCGGCGGCCCCGTGTCATTCCGGCGGCCCGGGTGTCACTCCCAGCGGAACGTGCGGGCGGCCAGGGCGAGCGCGGCCACCGTCCAGCACAGCAGCACGAGCAGCGCGCCGCCGGGGAAGCCGCCGCCGTCGCTCAGGACGGTCCGCAGGCCGGAGGTGAGCGCGCTGATCGGCAGCAGCCCGAGCACGTGCTGCACCCCGGCAGGGAACCGGTCCAGCGGGAACAGCACGCCGCCGAGCCCGAGCAGCACCAGGTAGACGAGGTTGGCCCCGGCCAGCGTGGCCTCCGCCCGCAGTGTGCCGGCCATGAGCAGGCCGAGGCCGCTGAAGGCCGCCGTGGCCAGCAACAGGAGCGGCACGGCCCACAGCGGGTCGCCGTGCGGCGACCAGCCGAGCGCGAGCGCCACCGCGACGATCACCACGACCTGCAGCGCCTCCACGGCGACGACCGCGACGGTCTTGGCCAGCAGCAGCCCGGCCCGCGAGAGCGGGGTCGCGCCCAGGCGCTTGAGCACGCCGTACCTGCGCTCGAAGCCGGTCGCGATCGCCTGCCCGGTGAACGCGGTCGACATGACCGCGAGCGCGAGGATGCCGGGGGCGACGAAGTCGACGCGCGCGCCGCCGCCGATGTCCACCAGCGGAGCGGTGGAGAAGCCGACAAGCAGCAGGATCGGGATGATCATCGTGAGCAGGAGCTGCTCGCCGTTGCGCAGCATGGCCCGGATCTCCGCGCCCGCCTGGGCGAGGACCATCCGGTGCAGCGGCGCGGCTCCCGGCCGCGGCGTGAGGTCCAGCGTGGCGATCGTGCTCACCGCAGCTCCCTGCCGGTCAGTTCGAGGAAGACGTCCTCCAGCGTGCGCCGCTCGATGCGCAGGTCCTCGGTGGTGACGCCCTCGGTGGCGCACCAGGCGGTGACGGTGGCGAGCAGCTGCGGGCCGACCTGCCCCTCGATGATGTAGTGCCCCGAGGGCGACTCCTTGGCGGCGCTGCCCGGCGGCAGCGCGGCCAGCAGTTCCTCCAGGTCGAGTCCCGGGCGGGCGCGGAACCTGAGCTGGCGCTCGGCGCCGGTCAGCGACGCGGGCGTGCCCTCGGCCACCACCCGGCCGTGGTCGATGACCACAACGTGGTCGGAGAGCTTCTCGGCCTCGTCCATCTGGTGGGTCGTCAGCACCACCGACACCCCGGCGGCGCGCAGCGCGGCCACGAGGTCCCAGCAGGCGTGCCGTGCCTGCGGGTCGAGCCCGGCGGTCGGCTCGTCCAGGAAGACCAGTTCAGGCCGCCCGATCACCGCCGCCGCGAGCGACAGGCGCTGCTGCTGGCCGCCCGACAGCCGCCGGTACGGCGTGCGCGTGTGGCCGGTCAGGCCGAGCACGCCGAGCAGGGCGTCGGGGTCGAGCGGGTGGGCGTAGAACCGGGAGACCACCCGCAGCCACTCGCCCGCGCGGGCGGCGGGAGGCACCCCTCCCGTCTGAGGCATGATCCCCAGGCGCGGCCTCAGGGCGGGGTCGGCCGGGTCCAGGCCGAGCACGCGCACGGTCCCGCCGTCCGGCCGCCGGAAGCCCTCACAGATCTCGATCGTGGAGGTCTTGCCCGCGCCGTTCGGCCCGAGGATCGCCGTGACGGCGCCCCGCGCGCAGGTGAGGGTCAGCCCGTCAATGGCCGTGGTGCCTCCGTAGCGCTTGACCAGCCCGTCGATCTCGACCGCCGGCGCGCCGTCGCCCGCGCTGCCGAGCGTGCTCTCGAACGTGCTGTCAACCCCCGGCACTCCCACCGGCCTCCCCTCGCAGGACCGACCGCCGGAGCGGGCCGGATGCGGGCCGCCCTGTCAGTCGTCGACGGCATCGAGTCTAGGGAGCGGGAGGCGCGCTCTCGTCGGCGAGTGCCGCCATTCCAGCCCAGGGAGGCAAAGGATGCGGAAAAGTCCCATCGTCGCAGGTTAGGTAAGGCTTACCTGCGCGAGAAATTGCATCTCCGCCGACCCCGCCTTGGGTTTGTCGCCGGGGAAGGAATTACGGCACACTGATGTTGTGAAAAACGTGCAGGGGAAGCAGAACGCCGAGAAGGCCGTGGTGACACGGCCCGTTCCGGCATCCCCTGTGCACATGGACATCAGTGCCGAGCGCGGCACCCGGGCCAGGGTGGCGCGTCTCATCCTGGAGCACGGCCCGGTGACCGCGGCGGCGCTCGGTGAGCGGCTCGGGCTGACCCCGGCCGCGGTGCGCCGCCATCTCGACGCGCTGCTGGCCGAGGGCATGATAGAGCCGCGTACGGCCCGCCCGCGCGCCCAGCGGGGGCGCGGCAGGCCGGCGAAGATGTTCGCGATCACCGACGCGGGGCGCAGCGCCTTCGTCCACGCCTACGACGACCTCGCCGGCAGCGCGCTGCGCTTCCTGGCCGAGCGCCTGGGCGGCGAGGCGGTGTCGGAGTTCGCGCGGGCGCAGGTGTCCGGGCTGGTCGGCCGGCTCGAGGCGCTGATGCGCGAGGTCCCCGCCGACCAGCGGGTCCGCGTGCTGGCCGAGGCGCTGTCCACCGAGGGCTACGCGGCGTCGGCGTCCGCGACGGGCAAGGGCGGCGAGCAGCTGTGCCAGCATCACTGCCCGGTCGCGCACGTCGCGGCGCAGTTCCCGCAGCTGTGCGAGGCGGAGACCGAGGCCTTCGCCCGGCTGCTGGGCACGCCGGTGCAGCGGCTCGCCACGATCGCCAACGGCGACGGGGTCTGCACCACCCACGTGAGTTCACACGCGCTCGCCGCACGGCACGCGCGTCCCGATCTATCGACCGCCGATTCATCGATCGCCGATCTATCGGCCGCACATCTATCGAGCACATCGACGAGCAAGGAGTCCGGAAGGTGACTGTCACCGACCGCCCGGAGCTGGAAGGCCTCGGGAATTACAAGTTCGGCTGGGCCGACACGGACGTGGCCGGGGCCACCGCCCGGCGTGGGCTGTCCGAAGAGGTCGTCCGCAACATCTCCGCGCTCAAGAACGAGCCGGAGTGGATGCTCGACCTGCGCCTCAAGGGCCTTCGGCTGTTCGGGAAGAAGCCGCTGCCGACCTGGGGCTCTGACCTCACGGGCATCGACTTCGACAACATCAAGTACTTCGTCCGCTCGACGGAGAAGCAGGCCGCGTCCTGGGACGAGCTACCCCCCGACATCAAGAACACCTACGACAAGCTCGGCATCCCGGAGGCGGAGAAGCAGCGCCTCATCGCCGGCGTCGCCGCCCAGTACGAGTCCGAGGTCGTCTACCACAAGATCCGTGAGGACCTCGAGGAGAAGGGCGTCATCTTCGTCGACACCGACACCGGCCTGCGCGAGCACGAGGAGCTCTTCAAGGAGTACTTCGGCACGGTGATCCCGGTGGGCGACAACAAGTTCGCCGCGCTCAACACCGCCGTGTGGTCGGGCGGCTCGTTCATCTACGTGCCGCCGAACGTGAACGTCGAGATCCCGCTGCAGGCCTACTTCCGGATCAACACCGAGAACATGGGCCAGTTCGAGCGGACCCTGATCGTCGTGGACGAGAACTCCTACGTCCACTACGTCGAGGGCTGCACCGCGCCGATCTACTCGTCCGACTCGCTCCACTCGGCGGTCGTCGAGATCGTCGTGAAGAAGGGCGCCCGCTGCCGCTACACGACGATCCAGAACTGGTCGAACAACGTCTACAACCTGGTCACCAAGCGCGCGGTGGCGTACGAGGGCGCGACCATGGAGTGGATCGACGGCAACATCGGCTCCAAGGTCACGATGAAGTACCCGGCCGTCTACCTGATGGGCGAGCACGCCAAGGGCGAGACGCTGTCGGTCGCCTTCGCCGGCGAGGGCCAGCACCAGGACGCGGGCGCCAAGATGGTGCACCTCGCGCCCAAGACGTCCTCGACGATCATCTCCAAGTCCGTGGCGCGCGGCGGCGGCCGCACGTCCTACCGGGGCCTGGTGCAGATCGAGGAGGGCGCGGCCGGCTCGGCCTCGACCGTCAAGTGCGACGCGCTGCTGGTCGACCAGATCAGCCGCTCCGACACCTACCCCTACGTGGACGTCCGCGAGGACGACGTGTCGATGGGCCACGAGGCCACGGTCTCGAAGGTGTCGGAGGACCAGCTCTTCTACCTGATGAGCCGCGGCCTCGGCGAGGACGAGGCGATGGCCATGATCGTGCGCGGCTTCGTCGAGCCGATCGCCCGCGAGCTGCCCATGGAGTACGCCCTGGAGCTCAACCGCCTGATCGAGCTGCAGATGGAAGGAGCGGTCGGCTGATGGGCCTGGAGACCAAGCCGCTGTCGACGCTGCACGAGAAGTCGTCGTACGACGTGGCCGACTTCCCGGTGCCGACGGGCCGCGAGGAGGAGTGGCGCTTCACGCCGCTGTCGCGGCTGAAGGGGCTGCACAACGGCACGGCCGCCGTCACCGGCGGCGTCGTGGTGGACGTCGAGGCGGCGCCCGAGGTGCGCGTCGAGACCGTCGGCCGTGACGACGCCCGGATCGGCAAGGCCTACACGCCGGCCGACCGGGTGAGCGCGCAGGCCTACTCGTCGTTCGAGAAGGCCACCGTCGTCACGGTGCCGAAGATGACGGCCGCCTCCCGGCCCACCGTGATCACGCTGCGGGGGTCCGGGGCGGGCGCCGCCGCCTACGGGCACATCCTCGTGTCGGTGGAGCCGATGGCCGAGGCCGTGCTGGTCCTGGACCACCGCGGCAGCGCCGTCTACGCCGACAACGTCGAGTTCGACGTGGCCGAGGGAGGGACGCTCAAGGTCGTCAGCCTGCAGGACTGGGACGACGACGCCGTGCACGTCTCCCACCACCACGCGCGGCTCGGCAAGGACGCGACGTTCCGCTCGTTCGTGGTCACCCTCGGCGGCGACCTCGTACGGCTGTCGCCCTCGGTGTCGTACACCGCCCCGGGCGGCGACGCCGACCTGACCGGCCTGTACTTCGTGGACGAGGGCCAGCACCTGGAGCACCGCCTGCTGGTGGACCACAGCGTGCCCAACTGCCGCAGCAACGTGACCTACAAGGGCGCGCTGCAGGGCGACGGCGCCCACGCGGTCTGGATCGGCGACGTGATCATCCGGGCCGAGGCCGAGGGCACCGACACCTACGAGCTGAACCGCAACCTCATCCTCACCGACGGCGCCCGCGCCGACTCGGTGCCGAACCTGGAGATCCTCACCGGCGAGGTCGCGGGAGCGGGCCACGCGTCCGCCTCCGGCCGCCTCGACGACGAGCACATCTTCTACCTGCAGGCCCGCGGCATCCCGTTCGACGAGGCCCGCCGCCTGGTCATCCACGGCTTCTTCGCCCAGCTGCTGGAGAAGATCGAGGTGCCGGAGATCCGCGAGCGCGTCCTGTCCGCGGTCGAGGCGGAGCTGGCTCGATGAGCGCCGAGACCGCCCACTGGGAGAAGGTCTGCCAGGTCGGCGACATCCCCGACGGCGGCGTCATCGGCCTGGAGGTCGGGGAGACGCCGGTCGCGCTGGTGCGGACCGGCGGCGAGGTCTTCGCCCTGCACGACGTGTGCTCCCACGCCGAGGTCCGCCTCAGCGAGGGCGAGGTCTACGACCACACGCTGGAGTGCTGGCTGCACGGCTCCTGCTTCGACCTGCGCAGCGGCAAGCCCACCGGGCCGCCCGCGACCAGGCCCGTCAACGTCTACCGAGTCAAGATCGAAGGCGACGACGTGTACGTCTCGCTCTCGAAGGAGTAAATACAAGTGTCCACCCTTGAGATTCGTGACCTGCACGTCGCCGTGGGCGACAAGGAGATCCTGCGCGGCGTCGACCTGACGGTCCGCAGCGGCGAGACGCACGCCATCATGGGCCCCAACGGCTCGGGCAAGTCCACGCTGGCGTACGCCGTCGCGGGGCACCCCAAGTACACCGTCACCTCCGGCACCGTGCTGCTCGACGGCGAGGACCTGCTGGAGATGTCGGTGGACGAGCGCGCCCGCGCCGGCCTGTTCCTCGCCATGCAGTACCCGGTCGAGGTGCCCGGCGTCAGCGTGTCGAACTTCCTGCGCTCGGCGATCACCGCGGTCCGCGGCGAGGCGCCCAAGCTGCGCGAGTTCGCCAAGGAGCTGAAGGGGGGCATGGACGCGCTGTCCATCGACCCGGCCTTCGCCCAGCGCAACACCAACGAGGGCTTCTCCGGCGGCGAGAAGAAGCGCCACGAGATCCTCCAGCTGGAGCTGCTCAAGCCCAAGATCGCGGTGCTGGACGAGACCGACTCCGGCCTCGACGTCGACGCCCTGCGCGTCGTGTCCGAGGGCATCAACCGGTTCCGCGCCTCCGGTGACACCGGCGTGCTGCTGATCACCCACTACACCCGCATCCTGCGCTACGTGAAGCCGGACTTCGTCCACGTCTTCGCCGGCGGGCGCGTGGTCGAGGAGGGCGGCCCCGAGCTGGCCGACAAGCTGGAGTCCGAGGGCTACGAGTCCTACACGAAGGCGGCGTCCGCCTGATGAGTGCGCCCGGCTTCGACGTGGAGAGGATCAGGAAGGACTTTCCGGTCCTCGGCCGCGAACTCCCCGGAGGCAGGTCGCTGGTCTACCTCGACTCCGGCAACTCCTCCCAGAAGCCGACCCAGGTGATCGAGACCATGCGCGATCACCTGACCTGGCACTACGGCAACGTCGGCCGGGCGCTGCACGTGCTGGGCAGCGAGTCGACGGAGGCGTACGAGGCCGCGCGCGACAAGATCGCCGCGTTCGTGAAGGCCCCGTCGCGTGACGAGATCGTCTTCACCAAGAACGCCTCCGAGGCCCTCAACCTCGTGGCGTACGCCTTCGGCAACCCCGTCGGCGAGGACGAGCGGTTCCGGCTCGGCCCCGGCGACGAGATCGTCATCTCGGAGATGGAGCACCACTCCAACATCGTGCCGTGGCAGCTGCTCGCGCAGCGGACCGGCGCGACGCTGCGCTGGTTCCCCGTGACCGACGAGGGCCGCCTCGACGTCGGGGGCCTGGAGGAGCTGGTCAACGAGCGTACGAAGATCGTCTCGATCGCGCACCAGTCGAACGTGCTCGGCACGGTCAACTCGGTCTCGCCGATCCTGGCCCGCGTGCGCGAGGTCGGCGCGCTGATGATGCTCGACGCGTCGCAGTCGGTGCCCCACCAGCCCGTGGACGTGACCGAGCTGGGCGTCGACTTCGTCGCGTTCACCGGC
The DNA here is from genome assembly GCF_030268985.1 of Microbispora sp. NBRC 16548. Taxonomy (NCBI): domain Bacteria; kingdom Bacillati; phylum Actinomycetota; class Actinomycetes; order Streptosporangiales; family Streptosporangiaceae; genus Microbispora; species Microbispora sp. NBRC 16548. The sequence goes on along the minus strand of NZ_BSSF01000003.1, from coordinate 626,545 downwards.
CACAAGATGGTCGGGCCGTCCGGCATCGGCGTGCTGTGGGGCCGCCGCGAGCTGCTCGACGCCATGCCGCCGTTCCTCGGCGGCGGCGAGATGATCGAGGCGGTCTGGATGGACCGCTCGACGTACGCGCCGGTGCCGCACAAGTTCGAGGCGGGAACGCCGCCCATCGTCGAGGCGATCGGCCTCGGCGCGGCGGCCGACTACCTGACCGCCGTCGGCATGGACCAGATCAAGGCGCACGAGAAGGAACTGGTCGCGTACGCGCTGGAGGCGCTGCCGGAGGTCCCCGGGCTCAGGATCATCGGCCCGCGCACGCCCATCGCCCGTGGCGGCACGATCTCGTTCACGCTGGAGGGGATCCACCCGCACGACGTGGGGCAGATCCTCGACGACGTGTACGGGATCGCGGTGCGGGTAGGTCATCACTGCGCCCGGCCGCTCCACCTCAGGTTCGGAATTCCGGCGACCACGCGGGCGTCTTTCTACCTGTACAACACGACGGCCGAGATCGACGCGCTGGTCCGCGGCCTCCACCACGTGCAGAAGGTGTTCGGCTGAGCCATGATCGGTGAATCCATGTACCAGGAGCTGATCCTGGAGCATTACAAGCATCCCCAGGGGCGGGGCCTGCGTGATCCGTACGACGCGGAGGTGCACCACGTCAACCCCACCTGCGGCGACGAGGTGACGCTGCGGGTGAAGGTGGCCGACGGCGGCAAGGTGCTCGACGTGTCCTACGACGGCCAGGGCTGCTCCATCAGCCAGGCCGCCGCCTCGGTGCTGCACGAGCTCGCCACCGGCTCCACGGTGGAGGAGTCGCTGTCGGTGGTGGAGGAGTTCACCCGGCTCATGCAGGGCAGGGGCCAGGTGGAGCCCGACGAGGACGTGCTGGGCGACGCGGTGGCGTTCGCCGGTGTGGCGAAGTTCCCCGCCCGCGTCAAGTGCGCGCTGCTGGCCTGGATGGCCTACAAGGACGCGTTGATGAGGAGCCAGGGATGACCGGCCGCCCCGGCCGCGTTGGGAAGTACGGCGCCGCCCCGCGGGCGCCGCGAGGTGAGGAGACGACGTGAGCAAGCCGACCGAGACCCCGACGGGAACCGCGACCGAGGCGGCGACCGGGACCTACGACGGGGAGAGCTCCCTTGACGACGTGCTCGAGGCGCTGAAGGACGTCGTCGACCCCGAGCTGGGGATCAACGTGGTGGACCTCGGCCTCGTTTACGGCGTCAACCTCGACCCGGCCGGCGAGGGCGAGCGCCCGATCGCCACCATCGACATGACGCTGACCAGCGCCGCCTGCCCGCTGACCGACGTGATCGAGGACCAGGCCAACTCGGCGCTCGCCGACCTGGTCTCCAACGTGGTCATCAACTGGGTCTGGCTGCCGCCGTGGGGTCCCGACAAGATCACCGACGAGGGCCGCGACCAGCTTCGCATGCTCGGTTTCAACGTCTGACCGGCCGGACCGGGTCGGTCCTGCCACCCGTGTGTCCGGGGCCTCGCGCCCCGGACACACGCGTTCCGGCGATCGTTTCCCGGAGCGTTCACGACGCGGCGCTCCCGCCGCCGTCCGCCCGGCAAATCGCCGTCGCGGCGCGGGAATGCCGTACAGTGGTTCTTTGCTTTGCTTTGTGCGACGTGAGTGACGGGCGTCCGTGGGATGCCGCCACCCGGCGGTCTCCACTTCTGCGGGACGCGCTCACGGCATCACCCGGGCGCAGGCCGCTTCATTCTCCGGCCCGCGGCGCCCCGATCGGTACGGCTCGCCTGCCGTACCTGTACAGGCTCGTCCTTTCGCAGAAGTGACGCGCCCACGTGTTCCGGCACGTTCTTTCTACGAAAGGCACGATTTCGTGACCATGCTTGACCTCGGTGAGGGCACCGAGACCCGCGCCGAGTTCGCACTGCTGGGTCTGCCCAAGCCGCTCGTGGCGGGGCTGGCCCGGCAGGGCATCACCGCGCCGTTCCCGATCCAGCGGGCGGCCATCCCCGACATCCTCGCCGGGTACGACGTCCTCGGCCGGGGCCAGACCGGCTCCGGCAAGACGCTCGCCTTCGGCCTGCCCACGCTGACCAGGATCGCGGGGGAGAAGGCACGCCCCGGCCGACCCCGGGCCCTCGTCCTGGTGCCCACCCGCGAACTGGCCCTGCAGGTGGCCGACGCCCTCGAACCACTCGGCCGCGGGCTGTCGCTGCGCACCCGCACGGTCGTCGGCGGTATGTCCATGGGCCGCCAGATCGAAGACCTGCGCCGGGGGGTCGACGTCGTCGTCGCCACGCCCGGCCGCCTCACCGACCTCATCGAGCAGGGCGAGTGCGCGCTGGACGACGTCCAGGTCACCGTCCTCGACGAGGCCGACCACATGTGCGACCTCGGGTTCCTGCCCGTGGTCAGCGCGCTGCTCGCGCGCACGCCCGCCGACGGGCAGCGCCTGCTGTTCTCCGCGACGCTCGACGGTGACGTGGACACGCTGGTCAAGCGCTTCCTGACCGACCCGGTGATCCACTCCCTGGACCCGGCCACCTCCTCGGTGGAGACGATGGAGCACCACCTGCTCCAGGTGCACCGCGACGACAAGGCGGACGTGACGGCGGAGATCGCCAACCGGGACGGCCGTACGATCCTGTTCGTCCGCACCCAGCACGGCGTCGACCGCGTCGTGAAGCAACTCGCCCGGTCGGGGGTCCGTGCGGGCGGTCTGCACGGCGGCAAGCGGCAGAACCAGCGCACCCGCATCCTCGACGGGTTCCGCGAGGGCACCATCGGGGTGCTCGTCTGCACCGACGTCGCCGCCCGCGGCATCCACGTGGACGACGTGAGCCTCGTGCTGCACGTGGACCCGCCGGCCGACCACAAGAGCTACCTGCACCGGGGCGGCCGTACGGCCCGCGCGGGCGAGCGCGGCGTGGTGCTGACGCTGGTCCTGCCGAGCGAGCGCCGCGCCACCGAGTCGATGACCCGCAAGGCGGGGGTGAGCCCGTCCCGTCACCGGGTGGCGCCGGGCGATCCGATCCTGGCCGAGATCGCCGGGGCCCGGCGGCCGAACGGCGCGGCCGTTCCCGTGTGGGAGCCCGACGTGCGCAGGCCGCTGCGGCCCGCGCGGGACGACCGGGCGCCCGGCCGCCGACGGCACGGCGGAGACCGTCATCGCGGCGCCGACCGTCCGGGTGACGGCGACGGCCGGCGCAGGCGGTCCGAGCAGGGCGAGCGGCCTCGCGGTCCCTGGACCGGCGACGGCCGGGCCGACGGCCGCGCCGAGACCGGCGGCGGCCACCGCCGTGGCCGCACGGGCGGACACGGCGGCCAGGCCGGGCACGGTGGTCAGGCCGGGTATGGGAGCCAGGCCGGATACAGCGGTCAGGGCGGATACGGTGGCCAGGGCGGGCGCCGCGGCCGCGGAAGCCGCTTCACCGGCCGCTGAATCCTCCTCACCACGCTGCCTTGAGCACCACCTCCACCGGGCCGTCCGTACGGGCGGCCCGGTGGCATGTGCGGGCCGTCCCTCAACCGGGGCCCGGGGCGGCTACCTCGGCACTCCTGCCGAACCCACGAACTCCGCCAGACCCGGTCGAACCACGTTGCAGGAAGAACTCCCGCAGCAGCTGGACCTGATCAGCCAGCACGCCCCCGCCATCCCGGCGGGCGCTCTCAACCAGAGTCCAGAACTCATCCTCCGTCACAGCCGGACGCTACAGCCTGCCCAGGCGGCGGACGCTCGCTTGAAGAAAATATGTAGACCGGTCTATTCTCCTCGCATGGCTGGAACCGAAGGAGCCGAGACCAGTGCTCGGCTGGTGGAGTCGATGCCCGAGCTGATCCAGCGGCAGGGCTGTCGCTTGGTCCGCGGTGCTCCGGCATTCATGCCGGGGGTGACGCCGCACTGCGCGGCCCGGGCGCACGCCGTACCGCTCGACGGCGCCTTCCACGACAACGAGGCGTCCCTGGGTGAGCGTACGGAGGTGTCGTCGTGAGCGCCGGGGACCGGCACGCGCTGGTCCTGGGCGCGACCGGCTTCGTCGGACGCCACCTGGTGCTCGCGCTGGGTCAGGCCGGCGTCCGGGTGAGCACGGCCGGCCGGAGCCACGAGTCCTACCGGCGGCTCGCCCGCTGGCTGGCCGAGCACGGGCATGACGAGGCCCCGGCCGACCTCCGGGTCGACTTCACGACGCCGTCGCTGATCGAGGGGGAGCTCGACGACGTCACGGAGGTCTACAACTGCGCCGGCGCCTACCGGTTCGGCATGCCGGCGGACGAGGCCCGCCGTGCCAACGTCGGCAGCGTCCGCGCGGTCGTCGCCTTCGCGGCGCGACTGCCGCGGCTGCGCCGCCTCGTCCACGTCTCCGGGTATCGCGTGGGCGGGCAGGACCCCCGCCCCTGGAGCGAGGAGCAGCGGCGGGAGACCTACCGGGCCCTGGGCGCGTACGAGGCGTCCAAGGTGGAGGCGGACGCCGTCTTCCAGTCCGAGGCGGAGCGGCTGGGCGTTCCCTGGTCGGTCGTCAATCCGGCCAGCGTGATCGGCGACAGCGTCACCGGTGAGTCCGGCCAGTACCTTGGGCTCGCGTCGACCCTGCGCGACCTCTGGCGGGGCGGCCTCGCGGCGGTTCCGGGGAACGCGCGGACGTTCGTCCCCGTGGTCGCGGTCGACTACCTCGCCCGGTTCATGACCCTGCTGCCGGTGGACGAGACGGCCGAGCGCGCCTCCTACTGGCTGCTGGACGACGACACGCCCGCCCTGCCCGGCCTGCTCGCGCTCGTCGCGGAGCACTACCGGGTCAAGGCGCCCCGGGCGCGGGTTCCGGTAGCCGTGCTGAAGCGCCTGCCCCGCCGGCTCACGAAGGCCGACCCGGAGACGCTGACGTTCCTGTCGAGCGACCGCTATCCCACCGGCTCGGCGCGGGCCTTCGCCGCCCGTCACGGGCTGACCATGCCGGACACCGCGACGACGATCCGCCGCTGGGCCGACCACCTGGCGGCGAGCCGGTTCGGGGACGCCCCCGCCGGCGGCAGACGGTTCACCGGCCCGGCAGGGGTGCGGACGTTCGAGCTCGGCGAGCCGGGCGCGCCCACGGTGGTGCTGCCGGGCCTGCCGGTCAACGCCGACACCTGGGCGCCGGTCGTCGCGGCGCTGGGCCAGGCCCGCGCCGCCGACCTGCCGGGGCTGGGGATGAGCGCGGGAGGCCGCGACGACTGGCCGTCCTGGCTGACCGCCCTCGTCACCCAGACCGGCGCACGCCACCTGGTCGGTCACTCCATCGGCGCCGCAGCCGCCGTCGAGGCCGCGGCCGCCCATCCGGACGAGGTGGACCGGCTCACGCTCGTGGCGCCGTTCTTCCTCCTGGCGCGCCCCGCTCGCGCCGCCCGGCTCCTGGCCCGTCGGTACCTCGACCGGGTCTCACCCCGGGCGCTGGCCGAGCGGCTCACCGGAGACCCGGCGCACGCGGCCGCCCTCCACTCGAGCGTGGCGGATCTGCGCCGCGGCGCCGCCGCCACCGCCGCCCGGCTCCTGGCCGCCACGGCGTCGCCCCGGTGGAGGGCGGACCTCCGGGCCGAGCTGACGCGTTACCCGGGACACGTGCACGTCGTCGTGGGCTCCCGCGACCCTCTCGGTACGGAAGGGCGGGCCCTTCTGGACACGCTCCCGCGGGCCACCGTGACGGTGATTGCGGGCGCGGGCCATCACCCCCAGCTGACGCACCCCGAGGAGGTCGCCCGAGCCGTCGCGCTCGGAACCCGTCCCCGGGGGCGCGAGCCGTTCAGCCCTTCAGGCCGCTCAGCACGATCCCGCGGGTGAAGTAGCGCTGGAAGGCGAGGAAGAAGGCGATCGACGGCAGGGAGGCGAGCAGGCCGCCCGCCATGATCGCGCCCTGGTTCTGCGCGCCCGTGAAGTAGGAGTTGAGGCGGGCCAGCGCGACCGGGATGTTCGCCATCTCGTCGCTCTGCACGATGATCAGCGGCCAGAGGAAGTTGTTCCACTCCGCGAGCACGATGAAGATCGACATCGCGGCGAGGGCCGGCCGCAGCAGCGGCAGCACGATCTGCCACCAGATGCGCCACTCCCCGGCGCCGTCGACCCGGGCGGCCTGGATGAGCTCGTCCGGGATCGAGTGGAGGAACTGCACCAGGAAGAATAGCACGAACGCCTTGGCCAGCGCCGGGACGATGTAGCCCTGGTAGGTGTCCAGCCAGCCCAGGTTCCGCATGATGACGTAGTTCGGCACCAGGGTGGTCTGCCAGGGCACCATCATCGAGGCGACGATCAGCAGGAAGATCAGCCGCCGCCCCGGCACCCGATGCTTGGTGATCACGTACGCCGCCAGCGAGGCGACCAGCAGCGACCCGACCGTGACCGCGACGGTGATCACCAGGCTGTTGAACATGAAGCGGCCGAACCCGAAGTCCACCTGGAACCGCTGGAAGATGCCCTGGAGATGGCCGGGGTTGACCTGGGTGGGGGAGTAGCCGGGGTCGTAGAAGTTGTTCAGCGTGGGATGCTCAGGCACGAACGACGGCGGCTGCCGGTTCAGCTCCGTCACCGGCTTGAACACCGTGATCAGCATCCAGTAGAACGGCGCGATCATGGTGAGTGACAGCAGGTAGAACGGCAGGCGCAGCAGGTGGCCGCGCCAGGTGGTGCCCGCCCCGGCGGCGGGCGCCTGCCGGGGCGCGGCGCCCGGGTCGGCGACGATCGGTGTGGTCGTGGGGGCGACGGCCATCACAGCTCCTTCAGGGCGCGGCCGATGCGGAGGTTGACCATGCTGAGGGCGAAGATGATCAGGAAGAGCACCCAGGCGACGGCCGAGGCGTAGCCGAGCTTGAAGTGCGTGAAGCCCTGGTCGTAGAGGTAGGGAACGATCATCAGGCCCGAGTCGAGCACGCCGCCGATGTTGTTGGTGCCCCGGAACACGATGTAGACGGCTTCGAAGACCTGGAAGGCTCCGATCAGGCCGGTCACGACCACGTACGTGGTGACCGGGCGCAGCAGCGGCAGCGTCACCCGGCGGAACTGCTGCCAGGTGCCGGCGCCGTCGATGCGGGCCGCCTCGTAGTACTCCTGCGGGATCGTGTTGAGCCCGGCGACGTACAGGACCATCCCGTAGCCCATCCCGCCCCACACCGACATGAGCACGAGGATGGGGATCGTGAGCCCGGGGGTGGCGAGCCATTCGACGGCCCTGCCGCCGAACCAGGTCACGGCGGTGTTGGCCAGGCCGAAGTCGCCGGGGTTGAAGATCCACTTCCAGAGCAGCATGAGCGCGATCGACGAGGTCACCGAGGGCAGGAAGAAGATCGTCCGCATGATGCGGTGCGGCCAGCTCGACCCGCTGAAGGCCAGCGCGAGGCCGAGCGACAGCAGCGTGCCGATCCCGACGGACGCCACGACGTAGACGAACGTGTTGCCGAGGGCGTGCCGGAACCGGTCGTCGTCGAACAGCAGGCGCCGGAAGTTCTCCAGGCCCTGGAACTCGGGGGCGTTCACCCCGTCGAACTTCGTGAAGCTGAGGTAGAGCGAGTTGGCCAAAGGCCAGACCAGGAACCCGGCGAACAGGCCGAGGAACGGCAGCAGCATCAGATAGGAGGTGCCGTAGCGGCGCCATCGTTGCCGGGGCGCGGCGGCGTGGGTTGCCATGTCGTTCTCCATCCGGAGGAAACCGTGGGCGGACCCGGGCCGGTGCGGGGTCGGGCGGCACCGGCCCGGGCAGGTGCGGAGGACGGAGGCCGGGGCCGGTGAGGGGTCAGGCGTCACCGGCGAGCCACGGCCGTCCCGGCTATCCGGCGTTGCGCTCCATGACCTTGGCGGCCTCGGCCAGGGCCGTCTTCACGTCGGCCTTGCCCAGGATCGCGGCCTGGAACTGCTTGGCGACGTCGGACGCGCTCTCGTCCCAGCCGGGGCATCCGGGCGCCGCGGCGCCGGTCTTGATGATCTCCGCGAACACCGCCGAGTGCTCCGGCGTGAACGGGGAGTCGGCGATTTTGTCCGGGCGGGGCGGGATGTAGGCGATGTTGCGGGCCTTCGACTCCGCCGTCACCGCGTCGACGGCCTCGTCGGTGTAGAGGAACTTCACGAAGTCCGCCGCCTGCTGGATGTGCTTGCTGTACGAGGTGACCCCGACGGCCCGCCCGCCGATGAAGGTCGTGGGCGCCGCCGGACCGGCCGGCAGCGGGGCGATCGCCCACTTGCCCTTCATCTTGGGCTTGCTGGTGTCGATGCCCAAGGCGTTCCAGTTGCCGCCGTAGACCATCGCGATGCCCTGGTCGAGCGCGTCCGAGGTCGTCACCGTGTCGGTCGGCGCGCCGTACTTGCGGTGCAGGTCGATCCAGTACGACAGCGCCTGCTCGGCCTGCGGGGTGTCGAGCGAGGGCTTGCAGTCCGGCGTGTAGAAGCTGCCGCCGGCCTGGTAGAGGAAGTTGAAGTAGCCGATCCAGTCGAGGTTGCCCCAGTCGATGCTGAACGGCGTCTTCACCCCGGACTTCTTGAGTTTCTCGATGTCGGCGGTCAGTTCCTCCCAGGTCTTGGGCGGCTCCTTGAGCCCGGCCTTGTCGAACAGGTCGGTCCGGTAATAGAGCGCCTCGGTGGACATGTCGAGCGGGATGCCGTAGACGGTGCCGTCGGGGGAGACGGCCGACTTCCATTGGGCGGGCTGCGCCTGGGCCTGGAGCTGCTCGATTCCGTACTTGCGCAGGTCGACCATGCCGCCGCGCAGGCCGAACTGGATGGTCCAGGTCATGCCGCCGGAGATGATGTCGGGCCCGCTGCGGCTGGTCGAGGCCGCCAGCAGCTTGGCGTACGCGTCGTCCCAGGCCAGCGTCTGCACCTTGATCGTCACGTTGGGGTGCGACTTCGTGTACAGGTCGGCCGCCTTCTGGAAGGCCGCGCTCTCGTCGTCGCCCCCGGTGGACCACCATGTGATCGCGGCGGGGGCGTTCGCGTCGGCCTGCTTGGTCTCCGAGGTGCCGCTGGTCGCGCAGCCCGCGCCGAAGGCGGCGATCAGGGCGGCGCAGGTGGCCGCCGTCGTTCGTCGCATGGACGTCTCCGATCTCTACGGAAAGTGATCGACTGACATGTCGTGCCCCCCGAGAGGCGGCCGGCCGCGAGGCCCTGCCCGCGCGGCGCACCTCCCACGCTTCGAATTCGTGCAGAGTCCAGCACTAAACCGGATTAGTTTCAAGAGGGCGTTTCATCCCGTCAATCCGGACGTCACGCCGTTCAAGGCGCGATATCCCAGTTCAGATGGGTGAAGGGCGGTGAGGCGGATTCCCGTCGACGACTCTTAACCGGGTCAGAAGTCTGAAACAGGGCACTTGTGTAACCTTGCGGCGTACACGAGCCAGGCCGACCACCCCACGGGAGCCCCCATGTTCGTCGACATGCCCCTTGACCAGTTGCGCGCGTACCTGCCCGAGCGCCGGGAGCCCGCCGACTTCGACGCCTTCTGGGACCGCACGCTCGCCGAAGCCCGCGTGCACGACCTGAACCCGGTCTTCGAGCCGTACGAGGCCGACCTCGCGCTGGTCGACGTGGCCGATGTGACGTTCGCGGGATTCGGCGGGCATCCGATCAAGGGGTGGTTCATCGCGCCCGCGGGCGCGTCGGGACCGTTGCCGTGCGTGGTGGAGTTCATCGGGTACGGCGGCGGCCGCGGCCGGCCGCACGACTGGCTGCTGTGGCCGGCCGCCGGATACGCGACGTTCGTGATGGACACCCGTGGGCAGGGCGGCACCTGGCGCTCGGGCGACACCCCCGATCCGGTGGGCGGCAACGGCGCGCAGATCCCCGGCAAGCTCACCCAGGGTGTGTTCGACCGGGACGACTACTACTACCGGCGGCTCTACACCGATGTCGTGCGCGCGGTCGAGGCGGCCAGATCGCACCCCCTGGTGGACGCCGGGCGGGTCGTCGTGGCCGGCGGCAGCCAGGGCGGCGGCATGGCGCTGGCCGCCGCCGCGCTCGTGCCGGACCTCGCCTACGCGTTCGTCAACGTGCCGTTCATGTGCGACATCCGGCGCGCCGTCGAGATCACCGACGAGGACCCGTACGGCGAGCTGGGCCGGTTCTGCGGGATCCACAGGACGCGGGTCGAGGACATCTTCGCGACCCTCGGCTACTTCGACGGACTGCACTTCGCGGCGCGGGCCCGCACGCCCGCCCGGTTCTCCGTCGCCCTGCGCGACGGGGTCACCCCGGCCTCGACCGTTTTCGGGGCCTACAACCACTACGCCGGCCCCAAGGACATCACGGTCTGGCCGTTCAACGGCCACGAGGGCGGGGAGTCGCAGCAGGCGCTCGAGCAGCTCAGGCTGGCCAGGAAGATCCTCGGCTGAACCCGGTCTCGCAGGGGCCCGAGCAGGGGCCCGATCTCGCAGGGTGGACGCGGGGCGCGGTGGCCCGCCCCCGCGACTACCCTGGGGCCGATACCCTGAACGCGCAGGCACACGACCCGAGAGAGACCATGAAGACCTTCGAAGAGCTGTACGCCGAGCTGGCAGAGAAGGCGCGCACCCGGCCCGCGGGGTCCGGCACCGTGGCCGCCCTGGACGCCGGCGTCCATGCCATCGGCAAGAAGGTCGTCGAGGAGGCCGCGGAGAGCTGGATGGCGGCCGAGCACGAGTCGGCGGACCGGGCGGCCGAGGAGATCTCGCAGCTGCTCTACCACGTCCAGGTCCTGATGCTGGCGCGCGGAATCGGGCTGGACGAGGTCTACAAGCATCTGTAGCCGCCGCGGCGGCCACAGATCGTCCATCGACCTCGTTCTTGCCCGAAAGGATCTCCCACTCATGCTGCGCATCGCCGTACCGAACAAGGGCGCGCTCTCCGAGGCGGCCCAGACCATGCTGAAGGAGGCGGGCTACCGCCAGCGCAGGGACAGCAAGGAGCTCGTGGTCGTCGACTCCGAGAACTCCTGCGAGCTGTTCTTCCTCCGCCCGCGCGACATCGCCGTCTACGTCGGCGAGGGCACTCTCGACGCCGGCATCACCGGGCGCGACATGCTGTTCGACTCCGGCGCCCCGGCCGAGGAGGTCATGCCGCTCGGGTTCGGCCGGTCGACGTTCCGCTTCGCCTCCACGGCGGGCGCCTACTCCGGCGTCGCCGACCTGTCCGGCCTGCGCATCGCCACCTCGTACGCCGGGCTGCTCGGCAAGCACCTCGCCGACCAGGGCGTGGACGCCCGGGTCATCAAGCTCGACGGCGCGGTCGAGACGGCGATCAGGCTCGGCGTCGCCGACGCGGTCGCCGACGTGGTGGAGACCGGCACGACGCTGCGCAACGTCGGCCTGGAGGTGTTCGGCGAGCCGATCGCGCACTCCGAGGCCATCTTGATCAAGCGGGCCGGCGCCCCCGAGGCCAACGGCTTCCAGCAGCTCATCCGCCGCCTGCAGGGCGTGCTCGTGGCCCGCGACTTCGTGATGATCGACTACGACATCCGAGCCGAGCGCATCGACGAGGCCATCGCCATCACCCCCGGCATGGAGGGGCCGACCGTCTCCCCGCTCCACCGCGAGGGCTGGGTGGCCGTGCGGGCGATGGTCCCGCGCAAGGGCCACCAGCAGGTGATGGACCAGCTCTGGGAGATCGGCGCCAAGGCGATCCTCGTCACCGCCATCTTCGCCTGCCGCCTCTGAATCAGGCTTTTTCGACCCGCTGTCACCGTGGCGCGCCGTGTGCCAAGATCGCGTCATGATGCGATTACATCGTCTGCTGGTGCCGTTGATCTGCGCGCTCACCCTCGCGGCGGGCGCGCCCGCCGTCGCGGCGGAGCACTCGGCGACCAGTGCGGGGACGGCGGACGTCCCTGCGACGCAACTCGACGCGATCCGCAGGCTCGATTTCATGGTCGGGCGATGGGCCGGTTCGGGATGGGTCGACACCGCCTCCGGCCGGCAGGAGTTCCTCCAGACCGAAAAGGTGGCCTACAAGGCGGGCGGCCAGGTGCTCACGGTGGAGGGCCAGGGGCGGGACAAGACCGATCCGAGCAGGATCGTGGACACCGCGCTCGCGGTCGTCGGCTACAGCGACGAGACCGGACAGTACCGGTGGGAGGCGTTCTCCCAGGGGCACGTCACCGAGTCCGTGCCCGTGGTCGACGACCACTTCTTCCAATGGAGCCTTCACACCGGGGGGCCCACCATCCGGTACACCCTGCGCTTCACCGGCAGAACGTGGCACGAGGTCGGTGAGTACACCCTCGACGGCGGCGTCACCTGGCGGCAGAACTTCCAGATGGACCTGAGACGAGTGGCCTGACGACCCCTGTGCCTCCTCCCTCCCCTCTCGTACGGGGAGGGAGGCGGATGACAAATGTCACCGCGAAGGCCGGAGACGCGGCACTGATGATCGGACCCGCCCGATCCCTACCGTGAGGGCATGAACGCCATCGCCTTCACCGACGTCACCAAGAGGTACGGGGACGTGCTCGCGGTCGACGGCCTCGACCTGGAGGTCCCGGGCGGCGCCACGGTCGCCCTCCTCGGGCCGAACGGGGCCGGGAAGTCCACCTCGATCAACATGCTGCTGGGCCTGCTGCGGCCCAGCTCCGGCGAGATCCGGGTCTTCGGCGAGCCGCCGGAGACGGCGGTCGCCAACGGGGAGATCGGCGCGATGCTCCAGGAGGGCGCGCTGATCCCCGAGCTGACGGTCGCCGAGACCGTGGACTTCGTCCGGCGGCTCTACCCGCGTCCGCTGCCGCTGGAGGAGATCCTCCGGCTCGCCGACCTCACCGAGCTCGCCCGGCGGCGGGCCGACCGGCTGTCCGGCGGCCAGACCCAGCGGGTCCGGTTCGCGCTGGCGATCGCCGGCGGGCCGAGGCTGCTGCTGCTCGACGAGCCGACCGCGGCCATGGACGTCGAGTCCCGCCGTACGTTCTGGGACAACATGCGGGCGTACGCCGCGCGGGGCCGGACGATCCTGTTCGCCACCCACTATCTGGAGGAGGCCGACGAGAACGCCGACCGGGTCGTCGTGATCGCCCGCGGCCGGGTCGTCGCCGACGGCACCGCCGCTGAGATCAAGGCCGGGGTCGCCGGTCAGGCGGTGAGCTTCCTGCTGGGCGAGCAGCCGGTCGCCGGGCTCGACGCCCTGCCGGGGACGACCGGCGTGGAACTCCAGGGCGGCCGGGTCACGCTGCGCACCAGCGACCTCGACGCCACCGTCGCCGCGTTGTACCGCAAGACCACCCTCGACATCCGCGACCTCCAGCTCCACGGGGCCGACCTGGAGGACGCCTTCCTCGCCCTCACCAAGGAGGCCTGACGATGCGGCACTACATCAAGGTCGAACTGCTGCGGATGCTGCGCAACAAGCGCTACGTCATCTTCGTGGTCGCCTTCCCCGTCGGCTTCTACCTCCTCTACTCCAACCTCTGGGGCTCGGAGTCCGACCAGGCGACCGGGCTGCGCGGCAGCGTCCTGCTGATGGTCTCGATGGCCGCGTACGGCGCGCTGGCCGCCGCGATGATGTCGACGGCCGTGCCCTGGTCGCAGGAGCGGCACAGTGGCTGGCTGCGGCAGCTCCAGATCACCCCGCTGCCGGGCCGGGCGATCATCCTGACGAAGCTGATCTCCTCGCTGCTGCTGGTGCTGCCGTCGCTGCTGCTGGTCGGCCTGGCCGCGGTGCTGACCCAGCACGTGTCGCTGTCGCCGGTGCGGTGGGTGGAACTGATCCTGGCGATGTGGGCCGGCACGATCCCCTTCGCGGCGCTGGGCCTGGCGATCGGATCCCTGCTGCCGCCCGACACCGCGCAGCCCGTCGCGATGATCGGCATGTTCGGGCTGGCCCTGCTCGGCGGGCTCTGGTTCCCCGAGAGCATCATGCCCGCGGCCATGAAGAGCATCGCCCACGTGACCCCGTCGTACGACTACGCGCGCATCGGATGGCGGATCGCGGCGGGCGAGACCCCGCACGCGGCCGACGCGGCCGGCATCCTCGCCTGGGGGGTGGCCCTGGTGGCACTGGCGCTCGTCGCCTACCGTCGTGCGACGGTGCGCGCCTGATCGACACAGCGCGACGGTGCGCGCCTGATATCCACCACGTTCGGAGGGACAGCGGGATGAGCCGGCTGGCCAGAGTGTTCACCTTCGGCGGGATGGACGACCGTCCCTCCCGCCTGAGGCGCCTGATGGGCATGTCGCTGGGCCTGATCTACCTCTTCTACCCGGTGTCCGAGGTGGTCGACGGCACGGTGCGCGGCGCGCGGGCGGCCTGGTGGATGGCCGCGCTCGCGGTCTTCATAGCCGTCTACCTGACGATCGTGCTGGGGCCGCGCGACCTCCACGATCACCCCCGGTGGATGTTCCCCCTGCTCGGCGTCGCGACGGGGATGGGGGCCGTCTTCCCGTTGATCTTCCGGAGCCCTTCCTGGCTGACCCTGCCGGTCTACCTGGTGGTCGTCTACGCGATGGGCCTGCCGCCCCGCCGCGCCCTGCTGGGTCTCGCGGCCATGGCCGCGCTCGTCGTCGCCGACGGCAAGGTCATGGGCGCCGACGACGGCACGGTGTGGGCGCTCGTGCTGCAGATCGTCACACTCGGCGTGCTGTTCATGAGCGTCCGCAACACCCGCGTCCTCGTCGTCCAGCTCAGGCAGGCGCAGAGCGAGGTCGCCAGGCTGGCCGCGACCGAGGAGCGGCTGCGGATCGCCCGCGACCTGCACGACCTGCTGGGACACAGCCTCTCGCTCATCGTGCTCAAGAGCGAGCTGGCCCGCCGCCTGGGCGAGCAGGGCTCGCCGAAGGCCGCCGGGGAGGTGGCCGACATCGAGTCGGTGGCGCGGCAGTCGCTGGCCCAGGTGCGCGAGGCCGTCGGCGGATACCGCCGGCGCCGCATGTCGGAGGAGATCGACGGCGCCAGGTCGGCGCTGGGCGCCGCCGACGTCGCCCTTACCGTGCGCACCCGCGGCACCCCGCTGCCCGAGGACCTCGACGGCCTCTTCGCCTGGGCCGTACGCGAGGCCACCACCAACGTCGTACGGCACTCCGGGGCCACCCGCTGCGAGATCGACGTGTCGTACGGGGAGGGGGGCGCGGTGCTGGAAATCGCCGACAATGGCGGCGGCGGGGCGTACGAGCCGGGCAACGGCCTCACCGGGCTCGGCGAGCGGGTGCGCGCGGCGGGCGGGAACCTGGAGGTCGAGGCCGGCAAGCGGGGGTTCAGGGTGCGGGTCGCGGTTCCGCCGCCCCTGGGCCGTACGGCGGAGATGATCGCGGATAGGTTGGGCGAGTGATCAGGGTCGTGCTGGCTGAGGACCAGAGCATGGTGCGGGGAGCGCTCGCCTCCCTGCTCGGCCTGGAGCCCGACATCGAGGTGGTCGGAGAGGCGGCGAACGGGGACGAGGTGATCACCGTCGCCGAGGCGACCACACCGGACATCGCGCTGCTCGACATCGAGATGCCCGGCAGGGACGGGATCTCCGCCGCCGAGGAGCTGGGCCGCCGGGTCCCCGGGTGCCGGGTGGTGATCCTCACGACCTTCGGCAGGCCCGGATATCTGCGCCGCGCGATGGAGGCCGGGGCGGTGGCCTTCCTGGTGAAGGACAGTCCCGCGAGCGAACTGGCCGCCGCGATCAGGAGGGTGCTGCGGGGCGAGCGCGTGATCGACCCGGGTCTGGCCGCCGCCGCGCTCAGCGCCGGGCCGAACCCCCTGTCGCCGCGCGAGCGCGACGTGCTGTCCGCCGCCGCGGACGGCTCGACGATCAACGACATCTCGCTGCGGCTGCGCCTGTCGGAGGGCACGGTGCGCAACTACCTCTCGGCGGCCATCCACAAGACCGGCGCGCGCAACCGGATCGAGGCCGTCCAGAAGGCTCAGGCGCAGGGCTGGCTCTGACCGGCGAGGCAGGGCGGGGCATGATCACCAGGCGTACGCCTCGGGCGCCGGCCTGGCTCCGTTGGGGCCGGGGGGCGGAAAGAGCGCGTCCAGCGTGGCGAGCGTGCCGTCGTCGAGCGTGATCGTCAGTGCGCGCAATGAGCCGTCGAGCTGCTCGATCGTGCGCGGCCCGACGATCGGTCCGGTCACGCCGTCCTGGGCGAGCAGCCACGCCAGTCCGACGTGCGCCGGGTCCTCGCCGATGTCGGCGCACAACTTCTCGTACGCCTCGACGGAGTCCCGGTGCTCGGCCAGCGCGGCGGCCCAGAGCCCCGAGCCGCTGCGGGCGGCGACCCCCTCACGCTGCTTGCGCAGGACGCCGCTGAGCACGCCGCCGTGCAGCGGCGACCATGGGATCACCCCCAGCCCGTAGTGCCGCGCGGCGGGCAGCACCTCCAGCTCGGCCCAGCGCGACATCAGGTTGTAGATGGACTGTTCGCTGACGAGCCCGAGGAAGTGCCGGGACCGCGCCGCCTCCTGCGCCTGGGCGATGTGCCAGCCGGCGAAGTTGGACGAGCCGAAGTAGAGCACTTTTCCCTGCCGGCGAAGGACGCTGAACGCCTCCCAGATCTCCTCCCACGGCGTGCTCCGGTCGATGTGGTGCATCTGGTACAGGTCGATGTGGTCGGTCCGCAGTCGCCTGAGCGACGCCTCGCACGCGCGCCGGATGTGCAGGGCGGAGAGGAACTGCTCGTTGGGCCAGTTCCCCATCGGCTGATAGACCTTGGTGGCCAGCACGGTCCTGTCGCGCCGGCCGCCGCCCTTGGCGAACCAACGGCCGATGATCTGCTCGGTGACGCCTTCGCCCTGCTGCGCGCCGTACGCGTCGGCCGTGTCGAAGAAGTTGAGGCCGTGCTCGTGCGCACGGTCCATGATCGCGTGACTGTCCTCTTCGGACGTACGCGACCCGAAGTTCATGGTGCCGAGGACGAGCCGGGACACCGAAAGGCCGCTGCGGCCGAGGCGGGTGTACTCCACGTGTTTCTCCCTCTCAGGGGCGTCACTGGTCGCATCAAACGGGACGCAGTGAAGCTACAACTTGCGACAGTCATGTTGCAAGTCTGAGGCGAGCGGCGACGCCGCCGTAGTATCGCCCGTGAAGGGGAGAAGGCCGGACGCGCCCTCGGCCGCGGTCCGCGGTGGCCTCAGCGGGCCGGCTGCGCCTGGAGGTCGGCGGCGTGCCGCAGCAGGTCGCCGACCCGCACCACGCCCATGCACCTGCCGACTTCGTCGACCACCACGAGGTCGTCGTACACGCGGGCGTTGTCCCGCCCCGCCACCTGCATGGCCGCGATCACCGGGGTCGTCTTCGCCACGATCTTCGCGGTGTCCGCCAGGCGGCCGGCCGACTTCTTCGCGTGCAGCGCGTGGCCGTACGCCCCGGCCATGAAGAGCAGGAACCGGCTGCGGTCGATGCTGCCCTGCGGCCGCTGGTATTCGTCCACCAGGATCACGCTCGTGATCGAGGGCTCGGCGCTCAGCACGGCGACCACCTCCTCGGCCGTCGACCCGGCCGGCAGCGTCACCGCGGGAAGCAGGAGCTCCTGCACCCGGGGGCCCAGCGACGCGGTGACCGCGGCCGCCTCGGGCACCGGCAGCGGCACGTGGACGCGGTTGTACCCGTGGGAGGGGCGCCAGTCCGACGGCGCGAGCAGGGAACCTTGCGCGAGCCGGATGCCCCAGCCGCGTACGGCCGCCAGCTCCGTCTCGTCCCGCACGCCCGGGGCGAGCACGTGCGCGCCGACGCCGCGCGCGAGCCGGACCAGCGACTCCGCGAGCGCGCCGCGCCGGGGATCGCGCGGTCCCCGCGCCACCAGGTCGGGGGACAGCGCGATCACGTACGGCGAGGCGTCGGCGAGCAGGTCGAGCGGCAGCGCGGCGGTGCCGACCCCGCCGAAGGCGATGAGGTAGCCCACCGCGCGCAGCCCGTCGATCCCGGACAGCAGGGCCGTGCGCTCCACGGGCGCGGGATCGCCCTCGATCACGAGGATGACCTCGCGGGGACGCCGGTTGCACACGCGCATCGCCTCGTGCAGCGCTGCGAGGCCGGCCGTACCCCCGGCCACGGCGGCGGCGGAGATCGGCAGGACCAGCGGCAGCAGGGCCTCCTCTCGGGCGGCGGCCAGCAGGCCGTTCACCGGGCCCGCCACGCCCGGGCCGCCGGAGGAGGCGCCCTCGGCGATCACCTCGATGGCCACGGCGCCGCCGGTGTCGAGGTCGACCACCGGGAGGAAGAGCGGGGCGGCCGGGCCGGGGAAGCCGGGCGCGGGACCCGCGGGCGCGTACGCGCGCTGGTCGTACGGCTGGGCGGCGGCCGCCGGGGTGTACCTCCGCACCATGGTGGCCGGGCCGTGTTCCCACACGGCGTCCGCCGGGGCGTGTTCCCGCGCGCTGTCCGGGGGGAACGGGGTCGCCGGGGCCGGGCCGGACGCCGGGGCGAGTTGCGAGGTCGCGGCGAGCGGCGCCGCCGAGGGGGAGGGGAGCGACACGATTGAATTGTGGGACGCCGGGCCCCCGGACTTGCCGTCCACAGAAGGAAATTCACCTATATTTCCCCGTCAGTTGGACGGAATCCGACAGACGGTGCACGAGTAGGCTGATCAGCCATGACGGCAGGGCCCGCCGCGGGAGGCGGCAGATGGATCTCGGTCGCCCCCGAGCGGCTCGCCGGATGGATCGCGCGCTTCGCCGAGCGGCACGGCGCGATCGAGGCCGTCGTCCTGCCCGACCTGGTCCGTCTCGACGCCGCCGACGGCGCGGTCGCGGAGTGCCACGTGCCGTTCCCGCCGCTGCGCCCCTCCCGCGAGGGTGAAGGTGGCGGCGGGCACGAGGGCGAGTTCCGCCTTCCCCCGCCTGCGGCGGCGCTGGTGGCCCACGTGTGCCGTGAGCGGACCGTCGGCGTGCTGCTGGCCCGGCTCGGCGGGCACGCCGCCGGCGTCTTCGCCGGGGCCCGCCTCGTGACGGGCAAGGTCGGCTCGCGTCAGGTCCACGGGCGCAGCGCGGCGGGCGGGTGGTCGCAGCAGCGCTTCGCCCGGCGCAGGGACAAGCAGTCGGCCGAGGCGCTGGGGGCCGCCGCCGACGTGGCCGTCCGGGTGCTCCTGCCGAGGCTCGCGGACCTGGAGGCCGTGGTGCTCGGCGGGGACCGGCGCTCGATCGACGAGATCAGGCGCGACCGGCGCCTCGCGCCGCTGTTCGCGCTGGAGACCGGCCCCTTCCTCACCGTCCCCGACCCCCGGCTGGCGGTCCTGGAGGGCGCCCCCGCGCTGTTCCGCGCCGTACGGATCCGCGTGATCGACCCCTGACCGGCCGTGCGGCGGGGCGAGGGCGGGGTTTCACCGCAGGCGGTGGTGGACACGGCGGCACTACACTTGAGCCCATGCGCACTCCCGATTGATCGCTCCCGGTGCCGATCCTGACCCCATCACCTACGGGAGTGTCCCCTTAACCATGATCATCGCTACCGACATCGAACTTCGCGCCGGCTCGCGCCTGCTCATCGAGGGCGCCTCGTTCCGGGTGAACCCGGGCGACAAGATCGGTCTGGTCGGCCGCAACGGGGCCGGCAAGACCACCCTCACCAAGGTCCTGGCGGGAGAGGGCCTGCCCGCCGCGGGCACGGTCACGATCTCCGGCAGCGTCGGCTACCTGCCGCAGGACCCCCGCACCGGCGACCTGAGCGTGCTGGCGCGCGACCGGATCCTGTCGGCCCGCGGCCTCGACGACGTGCTCCGCGAACTGCGCGAGGCGGAGGCCGGGATGGCGGCCGACGACCAGCGCGTACGCGATCGGGCGGTGCGCGCCTACGGCCGCCTGGAGGACCGCCTGCACGTCCTCGGCGGCTACGCGGCGGAGTCGGAGGCGGCCTCGATCGCCTCCAGCCTGGGGCTGCCCGACCGTGTCCTCGGCCAGCCGCTGGAGACCCTCTCCGGCGGCCAGCGACGCCGGGTGGAACTGGCCCGCATCCTGTTCTCCGGAGCGGAGACTCTCCTGCTTGACGAGCCGACAAACCACCTCGATGCGGACTCGATCGGCTGGCTTCGTGATTTTTTGCGCTCGCACCAGGGCGGCTTGGTGATCATCAGCCATGATGTGAACCTTCTTGATGCGACGGTAAACCGGGTGCTCCACCTCGACGCGAACCGCTGCGTGATCGACACCTACAACGTCGGCTGGAAGGCGTACCTCGCCCAGAGGGAGACCGACGAGAAGCGGCGCAAGCGTGAGCGGGTCAACGCCGAGCGGCAGGCGTCAGCCCTGCTGTCCCAGGCCGACCGCATGCGGGCGAAGGCCACCAAGGCCAAGGCGGCCCAGGACATGGAGCGGCGCGCCCGGCGGCTGCTCTCCGGCGTCGAGGGCGAGCGGCGCTCCGACCGCGTCGCCAAGCTGCGCTTCCCCGACCCCGCGCCCTGCGGGAAGACCCCTCTGACGGCCCGCGGCCTGTCCAAGTCGTACGGCTCGCTGGAGGTGTTCACCGACGTCGACGCCGCGGTGGACCGGGGCTCGCGGATCGTCATCCTGGGCCTGAACGGCGCGGGCAAGACCACCCTGCTGCGTCTGTTCGCGGGCATCGAGAAGCCCGACACCGGCGAGGTCCTGCCCGGCCACGGGCTCAAGCTCGGCTACTACGCGCAGGAGCACGAGACGCTCGACGCCGGGCGCACGGTCCTGGAGAACATGCGCTCGGCCGGGCCCGACCTGGCCGACGTCGACCTGCGCAAGGTGCTGGGGTCGTTCCTGTTCACCGGCGACGACGTGGACAAGCCCGCGGGGGTCCTGTCCGGCGGGGAGAAGACCCGTCTCGCCCTCGCGACGCTGGTGTTGTCGAGCGCCAACGTGCTGCTGCTCGACGAGCCCACCAACAACCTCGATCCGGCCTCCCGCGATCAGGTGCTGACCGCCCTCGGCTCCTACACGGGCGCGATTGTGCTGGTCACGCACGACGAGGGGGCCGTGGAGGCGCTGCAGCCCGATAGGGTGATTCTGTTGCCAGACGGAGTAGAAGACGCATGGAGCGACGAATTTTCCGATCTTGTGGCGCTCGCCTGATCTTAATTTGAGCGGGTAGGGATCTTTTCCCGCGGAGTAGGTAGCCGATCCCGTCGAAATGACTGATCATGGGCTGAAGTAACGCTGCGGAAGTCTGGCACTACAGGAGGTACTCGTGGCCGAGACTCTGAAGAAGGGCACCCGGGTGACCGGGGCCGACCGGGAAAAGCTGGCCGCCGATCTCAAGAAGCGCTATTCCGCGGGTGAGAGCATCCGCGCTCTGGCTGCTTCCACCGGCCGCTCGTACGGGTTCATCCACCGCATCCTGAGCGAGTCCGGAGTGACTCTGCGCGGGCGCGGCGGCGCGACCCGGGGCAAGTCCAAGCGCTAGAGATCCACCTCAAGACGCGCGACCGCAGCCGCTCGTTCCTGCAGGAGGAGCGGTCGCGTCCGACTCGCCAGAACGATATTCGGTAAGCTCGGGCGCGACCGCGAGATGAACAGGAGGGCGGACGCCCGGCACGGACGGTGCGCCGCACCGGACCGGCCGTGCGAGGCGACGCCGCACCGGAGCAGGAGCAGGGCATGGCGGAAGCGGCAATGGGGGGGAATCTGGAGCACGCCCGTGAGACGGGCGACGGCTCCGATGTGTCGACGATCTCGGCGGCCGCGCCGGCCGAGGTCGGAGTGCGCTTCGAGGTGGACGGCGAGATCGCGACCGTCACTTTGGACCGGCCGGACAAGCGCAACGCTCAGACGTTCGCGACATGGTCGGCTCTGGCCCGGATCGGGGAGACCCTTCCGGAGCAGGTGAGAGTGGTCGTGGTCGAAGGCGAGGGGCCGTCCTTCTCAGCCGGGATCGACCTGCGTATGTTCAGGCCCGAGGGGGTGCCCGGACAGGGATCGTTCGCGAGCGCCGCGGCGCTCGGCGACACCGAGTTCGAGCAGCGGATCGCTGAGGCCCAGAAGGGCTTCCTGTGGCTGCGCAGGCCGGAGATCGTGTCGATCGCGGCCGTGCAGGGCCACGCGATCGGGGCGGGCTTCCAGCTCGCACTCGCGTGCGACCTGCGTGTCGTCGCGGACGACGTGAAGTTCTGCATGAAGGAGCCCGCGCTGGGGCTGGTTCCCGACCTGACCGGGACCAAGCCCCTGGCCGACATCGTGGGGGTTCCCCGGGCCATCGAGATGTGCCTGACCGCACGTACCGTTGGGGCCGCCGAGGCCGTACGGCTCGGCCTGGCCGAGATCGCGGTGCCCGCGTCCGAGCTGGCCCAGGCCGTACAGGACCTGGCCGCCGCGCTGCTGGCGACCGACCGCGCCGCCGCGGCCGCCACGAAGCGGCTGCTGCAGGCCGCGCCGGGACGCACGCTGGAGGAGCAGGCCGCCGCCGAGCGGGCCGAGCAGGTGGCGCGCATCCGGGCACTGTTCGGGTCGAACGGATAAGTGCTGTTCGCTTCGAGCTGACGGGGGAATCGGGGGAGTCCTCCCACCGCTGCACGGCTGGGAGGATGTACGACATATGTCGATGATGAACGGGGGCTACGGCCTTCAGGTGATGCGGTCCTTACGGCGTGACAGCTCCGTGACGAAGGAGCGGCTCACGCCGGGGACCGTCAGGCGTATCGCCGGCTACGCCCGGCCGTTCCGCGCCCAGATCGCCGGTTTCCTCGCGCTGGTCGTGGTCGACGCGGTCATCGTGGTCGCCAACCCGCTGCTGATGAAGGCGATCATCGATTACGGCATCACCCCCGGGCGGGTCGACGTGGTGGTGTGGCTCGCCGCGGCGATCGGAGCGCTCGCGGTGCTGGACGCCGGGCTCGGCCTGGTGCAGCGGTGGTTCTCCGCCCGCATCGGCGAGGGCCTGATCTACAACCTGCGCACCGAGGTCTTCGACCACGTGCAGCGCATGCCGGTCGCGTTCTTCATGCGCGCCCAGACCGGCGCGCTCGTCTCCCGGCTGAACACCGACGTCATCGGGGCGCAGCGGGCCCTCACCAGCACGCTGTCGTCGGTGGTGTCCAACGTCATCAGCCTGGTCATGGTGCTCGGCACCATGCTCGTGCTGTCGTGGCAGGTCACGCTGGTCGCGCTGGTCCTGTTGCCGATCTTCATCTTCCCGGCCAAGTGGGTCGGCCGCCGGATGTCCGCGCTGACCCGCGAGCAGATGCAGCTCGACGCCGAGATGAGCTCGGTGATGACCGAGCGGTTCAACGTGGCCGGGGCCATGGTCGCCAAGCTGTACGGCAGGCCGGACGACGAGGCGGCCCACTTCGCGGAGCGCGCGGGCCGGGTCCGCGACGTGGGCGTGATCGTCGCCATGTACGGCACGGTGTTCCGCATCGCGCTCGGCCTGGTCGCCGCGCTGGCGACCGCGCTCGTCTACGGTCTCGGCGGCGTGCTCGCGATCTCCGGGGCTTTCGCGCTCGGCACCCTGGTCGCCCAGTCGTCCCTGCTCATGCGCCTGTACGGCCCGCTGACCAGCCTGTCGAACGTCCACGTGGACGTGATGACCGCGCTGGTGAGCTTCGACCGGGTCTTCGAGGTGCTCGACCTCAAGCCGATGGTGGCCGAGAAGCCGGACGCGGGGCCGATCCCCGAAGGGCCGGTCACGATCGAGTTCGACGACGTCCGCTTCCGTTACCCGGCCGCCTCCGAGGTGTCGCTGGCGTCGCTCGAGTCGGTGGCCCGCCCGGACACCGGGCCCTCGCAGGAAGTGCTCAAGGGCGTGTCGTTCACCGCGCACCCGGGCGAGCTGGTGGCGCTCGTCGGCCACTCGGGCGCGGGCAAGACGACCATCACCCAACTGGTGTCCCGGCTGTACGACGTGGACGAGGGGACCGTCCGGATCAACGGCGTGGACGTCCGCGACGTCACCCTGGACGGCATCAGGGACACGGTGGGAGTGGTCATGCAGGACGCCCACCTGTTCCACGACACGATCGGCAACAACCTCCGCTACGCCCGTCCTGAGGCGACCGACGAGGAGATCTGGGACGCCCTGCGCGCGGCCCAGATCGCCGACCTGGTCAAGAACCTGCCGGAGGAGCTGGAGACGGTCGTCGGCGACCGCGGCTACCGGCTGTCGGGAGGGGAGAAGCAGCGCATCGCCCTGGCCCGGCTCCTGCTGAAGGCGCCGCGGGTGGTGGTGCTGGACGAGGCGACCGCTCATCTGGACTCGGAGTCCGAGGCCGCGGTGCAGCAGGCGCTGAAGACCGCCCTGCGGGGGAGGACGTCGCTGGTGATCGCCCACCGGTTGTCGACCATCCGCGAGGCCGACACGATCCTGGTGGTCGAGGACGGCCGGGTCGCCGAACGCGGCCGGCACGAGGAGCTGCTGGAGCGGGGCGGCGCCTATGCCGAGCTGTACCGCACGCAGTTCACCGGCTCGGGCCCGGGCGGTTCCTGAGGCGCCCGAGACCCCTGAGACACGGTTCAGCGGTAGCCGAGGCGGGCGAGCTCCTCCCTGGCCACCTTCTCCACCAGTTCGGCGTCCTCGGCCGACAGCCGCCTGCGCCAGCCTCCCGGCCGGGGGATCGTCGTGCCGTACAACGCGATCGTGGAGATCTTGGCCTCCAGGAAGGACGACACCGCGTCGATCGCCTCTCCGGGCGAGGCCACCATGTCCTCGTACCGCAGGGTGAGCAGGTGCTCGCCGGGCAGTTCGCGGCGCAGGGCGGCGCTCAGCCGTACGGCGCCGCGCCAGCGCAGGGCGCACTTGCCCGCGGGCGGCATCCCGGCCCAGCGCTCGCGGTGCTCGGCCGAGCGCACGCCGAGGAACGGGTTGGGAAACTCCGCGTCCTCGCTCAGCATGTGGGGCTTGACCCAGGTCATGCAGGCGGGGTCGGCGAGCATGTCGGCGACGACGTCGCGGCCGTCGCGGATGATCTGGATGAGCCGGGCGTCGGGGAACGCCCGCAGCAGCACCGGCGCGCTGTAGAGCAGGTCGGGGCTGGCGTCGCCGAACCGGGACAGCGTGCCCGGCCCGACGCACGGCCCCGCGCCGACGATGCCGCCCGCCTCCCGGCAGGTGGTCGTGCACTCCGCGCACGCCGCCGGGACCACCTGCCACGCCTCCGCCAGCACGTCGCGCAGCACCTGCGGGGCGCCGCCGCTGCGGGCGATCGACGGTCTCCTGGCGAAGGCGTAGACGACCCGGGCCACCGGGCCCCTGCCCATGGTCACGTGGAAACCGGGCGAGCGCTTGAGGGCGCGGCCCAGCAGGTCCGCGCCGGAGTGCGGCGCCGCGACAACGAACACCGGACGACGGACCTTGACACCGTTGACCACGAGGATGTGCGTCGGAGGTCGCATAGATACCGCTAAGTCTGACACCCTTTGAAGGGTGAGCGAGCGCTTCCGCGGCGGGGCGGGCGGTGACGCCTCTGTAACGGTCCCGAGCCTGCCCCGGCGGCTGCGGCCCGGCGACACCGTCGCGCTGGTCGCGCCGGCCGGCCCCGTCGATCCCGTACGGCTCGAGCGCGGCACCGAGGTCCTGGCCGGGCTCGGGCTGCGGGTCGTGCACGGGGCGTCGATCCTCGCACGGGAGGGCTACCTGGCCGGGCCGGACGCCGCACGGGCGGCCGACCTCCAGGACGCGTGGTGCGATCCCGAAGTGGCGGCGGTCATCTGCGCCAGGGGCGGCTACGGCACCACCCGGCTGCTCGGGCTGCTCGACTGGGACGCCATGGCGGCGGCCGGTCCGAAGATCCTGCTCGGATCGAGCGACATCACCGCGCTGCACCGGGCCTTCGCCGACCGGCTGGGCCTGGCGACGCTGTTCGGGCCGATGCCGGCGTGCGCGACGATCAGCGACCCGGAGGGGCCCGAGCCGGCCACCTTCGCCCACCTGCGCGAGGCCCTGTTCGAGGGCGGCACGCCCGCGCCGGTCACGGGCGACCGGGTGATCGTGCCGGGCCGGGCCGAGGGCCGGCTCACCGGGGGCAACCTCGCCCTGCTGGCCGCCCTCTGCGGCACGCCGTACGCGCTGCGCGCGCGGGGCCGTATCGTGCTGCTTGAGGACGTCACCGAGGAGCCGTACCGGATCGACCGCATGGTGACGCAAC
Source organism: Microbispora sp. NBRC 16548 (assembly GCF_030268985.1). Classification (NCBI taxonomy): domain Bacteria; kingdom Bacillati; phylum Actinomycetota; class Actinomycetes; order Streptosporangiales; family Streptosporangiaceae; genus Microbispora; species Microbispora sp. NBRC 16548. The sequence continues at coordinate 600,642 of NZ_BSSF01000003.1, read as the reverse complement.
TGCTGCAGGCCGGGTGTCTCGACGGCGCGGCGGGCATCGTGCTGGGATCGTGGGTGGACTGCGGCGACCCGCTGCCCGTGCTGACGGAACTCCTGGCCCCGCTGGGCGTCCCGGCCGTCGCGGGCCTGCCCGTCGGCCACGGCGCACCACAGATGTCGATGTGGTTGGAGACGAATGTGGCTATTGTGACCGAATCGTGCTCTGTCGCGGGCACCTTCCGCGACTCTGACGCGGCAACCTGAGACGCGCCCGGATGCGCCCGGGCCGTGGCGAAGGGATGGTGCGTTGGGACTCTTGCGGCGACTGCTCAGCCGGACGCGGCCGGATCATCCCGCCCCGAGAGCCGTCGAGGACGTCGATCTCGACTCCCTGCTGGCCCTGGTCGCCGAGACCATGGGCTACACCTGCGCGTTCGCGGCCGACGGCACGTCGCTGACGCTGACCTCGCCCGAGCGTGAGCGGGTGGTGAACCTCGTCGGCCTGCGCCGGGAGGCCGGTCGCCGCGCCCGCGAGGACTGGCCGATGCTGGTCTCCGAGCATCTGGCCCACGCGGTGTCGGGCGAGCCGTTCGACGCCTGCAACCTCACGCCCATCAAGCCGCTGCTGCGCACGCGGGTCCACGCCGCCGACGACCCGGCCTTCCCCGATCCCTCCCGGATCATCGGCCGCCACCTCAGCGCCGACCTGATCGAGGTGCTGACCGTCGGCGCCCGTCCGGTGCGCCCGGAGGAGGCGTTCTGCTGGCCCATCCCGCCGGCCGAGGCGCTCGACGTGGCGATCGGCAACGCCCTGACCGACGAGCGGCCCACCGTGTCGCGGCTCGACCTCGCCGGGACCGAGGTCTCGCTGCTGACCGCGCCCAGCGCGGCGGCCCACCTGCGCCGCCTGACGGCGTACATGGACGTGCCCGAGGACGGCATGCTCGCCGTGCTGCCGCACCGGGGCATGGTCGCGGTGCACCCGGTGGCCGGCATCGGCGTGGTCCGCGCGATCGAGCGCCTGCGCATCTTCGCTCACCGGGAGCACGCCGGCCGGGCCGACGGGCTCAGCCCCCACGTGTACTGGTGGCGCCGGGGCAAGCTGACCCGCATCCAGGCCGACCTCATCAGCCACGACGGGCAGACCCGGCTGGTCGTCGCGCCGCCGCCGGAGTTCGCGCGGCTCCTCGCCCGCATCGCCGGCCAGTCGTAACCCCCGCCCCGGGCACGGGGCGGGGGCAACTAACGGTCGCCCGGATTCCGCGAGTGCGCCAGGAGCCCCGGCTACCGCCGCTCGGCGTGGCGGGCCAGGGCCTGGGCCGTGCGGATCAGGTGGATGTGGGTGAACGCCTGGGGGAAGTTGCCGAGTTGGCGGCCTGTTTTGGGGTCGTATTCCTCGGCGAGGAGGCCGACGTCGTTTGATAGGGCGACGAGGCGTTCGAACAGTTCGACGGCGTCGTCGTGGCGGCCGGTCATCGCTCTGGCTTCGGCGAGCCAGAAGCTGCAGGCGAGGAAGGCGCCTTCGCCGCCGGGGAGGCCGTCGACGGGGTTGTCTTCCGCCACGGGGTAGCGCAGGACGAAGCCGTCGGTCATGAGTTCGCGTTCGATGGCTTCGATGGTGCCGGTGACGCGGGGGTCGTCGGGGGGCAGGAAGCCGACGATGGGGATCTGCAGGAGGGCGGCGTCCAGCTCGCGGGAGCCGTAGGACTGGGTGAAGGTGTTGCGTTCGGGGTCGTAGCCCTTGTCGCAGACCTCGGCGTGGATGCGGTCGCGCAGGGCACGCCAGCGCTCCACGTCGCCGCGCCGGCCCAGCTCCTCGATGACGCGGACCATGCGGTCGGCCGCGACCCAGGCCATGACCTTGGAGTGGACGAAGTGGCGGCGGGGGCCGCGCACCTCCCACAGTCCCTCGTCGGGCTGGTCCCAGTTGTGCTCGAAGAACTCCATGACCTTCGTGACCAGGGCCCAGGCGTGGTCGTCCGGCGCCATGCCCTGCTTGCGCGCCTGGTAGAGGGCGTCGACGAACTCCCCGTAGATGTCGAGCTGGAGCTGGGAGGCCGCGCCGTTGCCGATCCGCACGGGCGCCGAGTTCTCGTAGCCCGACAACCAGTCGAGGGTCATCTCCGGCAGGCGGCGTTCGCCGGCCACGCCGTAAAGGACCTGGACGTCCTCGGGGCGCCCCGCGATGGCGCGCAGCAGCCAGGAACGCCAGGCGGCGGCCTCCTCGACGTAACCGGCACCGGTCAGCGCGTCGAGCGTCATGGAGGCGTCGCGCAGCCAGCAGTAGCGGTAGTCCCAGTTGCGCACCCCGCCCAGGTGCTCGGGCAGCGACGTGGTCGGCGCGGCCACGATGCCGCCGGTCGGGCTGTAGGTCAGCGCCTTGAGCGTGATCAGCGAGCGGACCACGGCCTCGCGCCAGGGACCCCGGTGACCGCATCGCGAGACCCACTCCTCCCACAGGAGCCGGGTCTCGGCCAGCTGCTCCAGCGGGTCGATCCGCTCCGGCTCCGGCTGGTGGGACGGGTGCCAGGTGAACACGAACGGCACCCGCTGCCCGGCGGCGACCGTGAACGTCGCCTCGTGCCGGTAGTCGCCGCCCCGCAGCGGGACGGCGGAGTGGATCCAGACCGAGTCGGGGCCGCCGATGGCGTGCAGGTGCCCGTTCCTTCGGCGCACCCAGGGGACGATGCGGCCGTAGTCGAAGCGGATGCGGATCTCCGTCGTCATCTCCACGGTGCCGGACAGGCCCTCGACGATCCGTACGAGATCGGGGTTGGCGTGCCGGGGCGGCATGAAGTCGATGACCTTGACCGCGCCCGTGGGCGTCTCCCAGACGGTCTCGAGGATGAGCGTGTCCTCGACGTACGCGCGGCGCGTGGCCTGCTCGTGTCCCGTGGGGGCCAGGCGCCAGAAGCCGTTGGACTCGTCGCCGAGCAGCCGGGTGAAGCAGGAGGGGGAGTCGAACCGCGGCAGGCACAGCCAGTCGATCGAGCCGTCCCGGCCGACGAGGGCGGCCGACTGCATGTCGCCCACCAGGGCGTAGTCCTCGATCCGCATGCCCGTCACGCTACCGGGCGCAGACCGTCCTCTCACCCGCGAGCGTGGCTGTCAGATGCTCATCGCCTTCGCCGTGCCGGCGCCGCGTACCTCTCGGCTCAGCGCCTGGGCCGTGTGGATCAGGTGGATGTGGCTGAAGGCCTGGGGGAAGTTGCCGAGTTGGCGGCCTGTTTTGGGGTCGTATTCCTCGGCGAGGAGGCCGACGTCGTTTGATAGGGCGACGAGGCGTTCGAACAGTTCGACGGCGTCGTCGTGGCGGCCGGTCATCGCTCTGGCTTCGGCGAGCCAGAAGCTGCAGGCGAGGAAGGCGCCTTCGCCGCCGGGGAGGCCGTCGACGGGGTTGTCTTCCGCCACGGGGTAGCGCAGGACGAAGCCGTCGGTCATGAGTTCGCGTTCGATGGCTTCGATGGTGCCGGTGACGCGGGGGTCGTCGGGGGGCAGGAAGCCGACGATGGGGATCTGCAGGAGGGCGGCGTCCAGCTCGCGGGAGCCGTAGGACTGGGTGAAGGTGTTGCGTTCTGGGTCGTAGCCCTTGTCGCAGACCTCCGCGTGGATGCGGTCGCGCAGGGCGCACCACCGGTCGAACGGCCCGGTACGGCCCAGCTCCGCGGCCCCCCGGGTCATGCGGTCCATGGCGAGCCACGACATGATCTTGGAGTGGACGAAGTGACGGCGGGGGCCGCGCACCTCCCACAGTCCCTCGTCGGGCCGGTCCCAGTTGTGTTCGAGGAACTCGGCCCCTTTCATCAGCAGCGACCAGGTGTAGTCGTCGGGCGGCATGCCCTTTTTGCGTGCCTTGTAGAGGGCGTTGACCACCTGACCGTAGACGTCGAGCTGGAACTGGCCGGCGGCGCCGTTGCCGATGCGGACGGGGCGTGAGCCCTCGTACCCGGACAGCCAGTCGAGGGTCATCTCCGGCAGGCGGCGTTCGCCGGCCACGCCGTACATGATCTGGTGGTCCTCGGGGCGGCCCGCGATGGCGCGCAGCAGCCACACGCGCCAGGCCTCCGCCTCCTCGACGTACCCCGCCCGCAGGAGCGCGTCGAGCGTCATCGCGGCGTCGCGCAGCCAGCAGTAGCGGTAGTCCCAGTTGCGCACCCCGCCCAGGTGCTCGGGCAGCGACGTGGTCGGCGCCGCGACGATCCCGCCGGTGGGGCTGTAGGTCAGCGCCTTGAGCGTGATCAGCGAGCGGACGACCGCGTCCCGCCAGGGGCCCCGGTAGCCGCAACGGGCGGCCCAGTCCCGCCACGCCTGAACGGTCAGGCCGAGCTCGGCGAGGGGGTCGATGGCCTGGGGCTGCGGCTGGTGGGAGGGGTGCCAGGTGAACACGAACGGCAGCCGCTGCCCGGCGGCGACCGTGAACGTCGCCTCGTGCCGGTAGTCGCCGCCCCGCAGCGGGACGGGCGAGTGGATCCAGACCGAGTCGGGGCCGCCGACGGCGTGCAGATGGCCGCCCGCCCGGCGTGCCCACGGCACGATCCGGCCGTAGTCGAAGCGGATGCGGATCTCCGTCGTCATCTCGACGACCCCGGACAGGCCCTCCACCACCCGGACCAGGTCCGGGTTACCGGAGCGAACCGGCATGAAGTCGACCACCCTGGCCGTCCCGGTGGAGGTCTCCCAATCGGTCGCGAGCACCAGCGAGTCCTCGACGTACGCGCGGCGCGTGGCCTGCTCGCGTCCCGCGGCGGCCAGCCGCCAGAAGCCGTTGGACTCGTCGCCGAGCAGCCGGGTGAAGCAGGAGGGGGAGTCGAACCGCGGCAGGCACAGCCAGTCGATCGAGCCGTCCCGGCCGACGAGGGCGGCCGACTGCGTGTCCCCGATCAGGGCGTAGTCCTCGATCCGCATGCTGCTCACCTACCCGCGAGCGCTCGCCTCATCATGCCGGCTTCGTGCCCGGTGGCCGGGCGGTGTCCCCCGTGGGAGCCCACAGCTTCATGAAGACCTGCGTCACCGGGCCGATCGTCAGGGCGAACACCACCGTGCCGATCCCGACCGTGCCGCCGAGCAGCCAGCCCACGGCGAGCACGGTGATCTCGACGACCGTGCGGGCGAGCCGGATGGACAGCCCGAGCCGGTTGAGGCCCGTCATCAGGCCGTCGCGCGGCCCCGGACCGAAGCCCGCGTGGATGTAGAGCCCCGAGGCGGCGGCGATGGCGACGATGCCGCCCAGGAGGAAGGCCCACTGGACCGGCCAGGCCGCGGGCGCGGGGACCAGCGCCATCACCCCGTCGGCGCTGGTGCCGACCACCAGGACGTTGCTGATCGTGCCGAGGCCGGGCCGTTGCCGCAGCGGGATCCACAGGAGCAGCACCAGCGCGCCCACCAGGTTGATGCACAGGCCGATCGACCACCCGGTGCGCACCGACATCCCCTGGTGGAAGACCTCCCACGGATCGAGGCCCAGCCCGGACCTGACGAGCAGGGCGATCCCGGTGCCGTACAGCGCCAGGCCGGTGTAGAGGCGGATGAGCCGCAGCGGGAGCGAACGGGGGCGGGGGAGGGAGAGTTCGGTCATAGTCGGCCCATCGTGCAGGCAGGCGGGGTTGCAGGAAAAGGGCCAATCAGAGAAATTGGCCTTTATGGACCGGTACCTCAGCGCTCCCCAGCTCGCCAGGCTCGTCCGGAGCGGCACACGAAAAGGCACGGGAGACACGCCGGACGTCCGGCCCTACTACCGGGCGCTCGCGGAGGCCGTACGCGGCCTCGTTCTGGACGGGAGGCTCGCGGTCGGGGTGCGCCTGCCGGCCGAGCGGCACCTGGCGGAGGCCCTCGGTGTGAGCCGCACCACCGTGACCGCCGCGTACGACCGGCTGCGCGAGCAGGGCTACCTGGAGAGCAGGCAGGGATCCGGCAGCCGCGTGGCCCTGCCCGACCCGGGCGCGCTCGGCACCGACAACCCGTGGCTGGCGTCCGACGACGACGGGCTGCTGCCGCTGCACGCGGCCGCGCCTCCGGCGAGCGCCCTGCTCGGCGAGGCCATCGAGGAGGTGGGCCGGGCCTACCACAGGTACGCGCTGGGCATGGGCTACCACCCGGCCGGGCTCGCGCCGCTGCGCGAGGCGATCGCCCGCAGGTACGGCGAGCGGGGGCTGCCCACGCGTCCCGAGCAGATCCTCGTCACGGCCGGGGCCCAGCACGCCGTCCACCTGCTGATGGCGGCGTTCGCCGGGCGGGGCGACCCGGTGCTGGTCGAGTCGCCGACCTACCCGCACGCGATCGACGCGGTCCGGATGCGGGAAGCCCGTCTGGTGCCGGTCGGCGTGCAGGAGGACGGCTGGCACCTCGACCTGGTGAGCTGTGCGATGCGCCAGTCGGCGGCCCGTCTCGCCTACGTCATCCCCGACTTCCACAACCCGACCGGCCACCTGATGGCCGACGCCGCCCGCGCCGAACTGGTGGAGGCGGCCCGCCGGTACGGCGTCACGCTGATCGCCGACGAGAGCTGGGCGGAGATCGTGCTGGACGAGACGGCGCGTGCGGCGCCGCTGGCCGCGTTCGACACCGACGGCCGGGTGATCAGCGTGGGCTCGGCCTCGAAGCTGTGGTGGGGCGGCCTGCGGGTCGGCTGGATCCGGGCGAGCGCCGCGACCGTCCGCCGCCTGGCCGTGCTGCGGGCCGCCGTGGACATCGCGGGCGCCGTCTTCGAGCAGCTCGTGGTCGCGCGCCTGTTCGAGCGGATCGAGGAGGTGCGCGCCGAGCGCCGCCGTGCGCTCGGCGCGTCCTGCGCGGCGCTCGCCGCGGTCCTGCGCGAGGAGCTGCCCGGCTGGGCGTTCACGGCGCCGCGCGGCGGCGGCTCGCTGTGGGTGCGGCTCGACGGGCCGGTGGCGAGCTCGGTCGCCGAGGCCGCCGCCGCCCGTGGCGTAAGGCTGGCTCCGGGCCCGTGGTTCGGCGTGGACGGCACGCTGGAGCGCTACCTGCGGCTGCCGTTCACCCAGCCGCCGGCCGTGATGGAGGAGGCGGTGCGCCGCATCGCCCGCGACCCCGCCCGTTATCGCCCGTGCGAGCCGCTCACGCCGACCCTGTGAGCGCTGGGTTCGGCCCTGTCTCCGTTCGGCCCTGTCTCCGTTCGGCCCTGTCTCCGTTCAGCTGGGCGTGGGCACGGGCGGCATGTGGTGCTCGGCCATCAGCGTGCGGAGCCTGCGGACGAACAGCAGCATGACGAGCCCCGCCGCGATCGCGGCGAGCGCGAGGGCGAGGTAGTACAGGGGCATCGGCACGACCTTGGTCAGCCGGTAGGCCTGGCCGCCGACGGAGTCGCCGAGGGCCATGGAGAGGAACCACAGGCCCATGAGCTGGTTCTCGAACGCCCGGGGAGCGAGCTTGTTGGTGACCGACAGCCCGGCCGGGCTGAGGAACAGCTCGCCGACGGTCTGGATCAGGTAGACCGACAGCAGCCACATGATCGAGACCTTCACTCCGCCGGAGGCGACGCCGGCCGCGACCGACATGACGACGAAGCTCAGCCCGACGATCACCAGGCCGATCGCGAACTTGAGAGGCGTGCTGATCCGGGTGCCCGCCTTGAGGAACATCTCCGCGAAGAGGGGGGCGACGATGATGATCGCGAGCGAGTTGACGTTGCCCACCCAGCCCGGGGGGATCGTGAAACCGAGCACGTTCAGGTCGGTGTCGTTCTTCGCGAACAGCAGCAGGGCGCTGCCGGCCTGGTCGTAGACGAGCCAGAAGATCGCGGCGGCCAGGAACAGCCACACGTACGCGAACAGCCCGGTCCGCTCCTCCTCGGTGACCTCGCGCGAGGAGAACAGGAAGGCGAAGTACGCGACCGGCACGGCCGCCGTCACGACCGTGAGCACGAGGGCGAAGCGGTCCACGGTGAGCGTGCCGCTGAGCGCCCACAGGGCCAGCGCGCCCGCGCCGACGGCGAGCGAGACGCCCGCGACGACCTTGAAGCGCCTCTCCTCGTCCGGCGTCAGGCGGTGGTCCGGCTCCTCGCCGGCGCCGCACAGGGTGGCCCGGCCCCGGACGTACTGCGTCAGGCCGATGGCCATGCCGAGCGCCGCCGCGCCGAAGGCGAGGTGCCAGCGGCCGCCCGTCTGGAGCCAGGGCACGATCATGATGCCGAGGAAGGCGCCCAGGTTGATCCCCATGTAGAAGATCGTGTAGCCGGAGTCGCGCCGGGCGTCGTCCTCGTGCCGGTACAGCTCGCCCACCAGCGCCGACATGTTCGGCTTGAGCAGCCCGCTGCCCAGCGCGATCAGCACGAGGCCGAGCCAGACGAACCCGCCGCCCATGGGCATCGCCATGCTGACATGGCCGCCCATGATGACCAGGGCGCCGCACAGCACGGTCCTGCGCGCCCCGAGCAGCCGGTCGGCGAGCCAGCCGCCCGCGAGGGCGAGCAGGTAGACCGAGGCGATGTAGACGCCGTAGATGCCGACCGCGGTCGTCTCGGGCAGGCCCATGCCGCCGCGCGTGGCGGGCGCGGTCAGGAACAGCACGAGGACGGCGCGCATGCCGTAGTAGCTGAAGCGCTCCCACATCTCCGTGCCGAACAGCGTGGCCAGTCCCCGTGGATGGCCGAAGAACGTCCGCTCGCCCATCGGCGGACCCGATCTTCCGGATGCCATGCGATCCCCCCGATCACGCACCATCCCGTGTACCTTACCTGGCTTTATATCCCCTTTGTCCGAATATGTTGGCGGCGCGAAGATCGAGCGGGGCGAGTCGCGACTGGAAGCGGTCGCGTGGCACAGTGGGCTGGGCACCGCTGCCGATCTGCGTGCGCTGATGCGCCGAAAGACCGGGCTCACTCCTGTGGAGTACCGGCGCCGATTCGGCCCGGGGACAGACCAGGGACCGCACTCGTCGCCCTGGAACCGCTCGGGCGGCGGGGTTCTCACCCGCTCGCCCGCGTCCGCTCACCGCCGGGGTCTTGTCCGTGGCGATCTCGTGTGGTGCGATGCATGCCACGCGTGCGATATGCCCGTTGGGAGGCGCGATGACCGGCGTACTTGAGGAACGGGCCGCGATCGAGCGGGAGATCGCGGGCAGGACGGTGTGCGAGCAGCTCAGGTGGGCCGCGCAGGAGCATCCGGACTCGCCGGCCTACTCCGACCCGGCCGGCGACGGCTGGACGACCCTGACCTACGCCGAGGCGCGGAGGAGGGTGCTGCAGATCGCCGCGGGCTACGCCGCGCTCGGCCTGCGGCCGGGCGACGCCGTCGCGCTGATGCTGGTGAACCGCAGCGAGCACGTGCTGGCCGACCTCGGGGCCGTCCACGCGGGCGCCGTCCCCTGCTCGATCTACGCGACCTTCGCCCCCGAGCAGGTCGCGTACGTCGCCCGCGACGTCGGGGCGCGGATCGCGGTGCTCGGCGGCCCGGCCGACCTGGCCCGCTGGGAGCCGGTCCTCGGCGAGCTGCCCGCGCTCACGAGGATCGTCATGCTGGAGGGCGCCCCAGAAGGCGACGAGCGCTTCCTGAGCTGGGAGGCGTTCCTGAAGCTCGGCGCCGACGCGCTGGCCGCCGACCCCGCCGCGGTGGACGCGCGCTGGCGCGCGGTGACCCCGCAGGACACGCTGGCCGTCCTCTACACCTCGGGCACGACGGGCAACCCCAAGGGCGTCCCGCTGACGCACGCGAACGTGCTGTTCGAGATCGTCACGACCCAGCGGATGATCCGCCTGCCCACGCACGGCACGCAGATCTCCTACCTCACCTACGCCCACATCGCCGAGCGGGTGCTCAGCCTGTACCTGCCGCTGGTCAAGGTCAACCACGTCTACTTCTGCACGGACATGGCGAACCTCGGCGCCACGCTCGGCCAGGTGCGCCCCGTGCTGTTCTTCGGCGTCCCCCGCGTCTGGGAGAAGATGACGGCCCGGCTGCAGGCGCTGCTGGCCACCCAGCCGCCCGAGCAGCAGGAGAGCGTGCGCGCCGCGATGGCCGCCGGGCTCGCGTACGTCGAGGGGCTGCAGCACGGCCACACGGTGACGCCCGAGGTGCGCGAGGCGTACGAGCGGGCCGACGCCGCGCTGCTGTCGGTCGTCCGCGGCCTGATCGGGCTCGACCAGGCCCGCTGGTGCGCGACAGCCGCCGCGCCGATGCCGGTCGAGGTGCAGCGGTTCTTCGCCGGCCTCGGCCTGAAGGTCATCGACGTGTACGGCATGACCGAGACGACCGGCGCCTTCACCGTCAACTCGCCGGACGTCTTCAAGCTGGGCACGGTGGGCCGGGCCGAGCCGGGCGTGGAGGTGCGGATCGCCGAGGACGGCGAGATCCTCACCCGCAGCCCGCTCAACACCCGCGGCTACCTCGGCCTGCCCGAGGCGACCGCCGAGCTCCTCGACGACGACGGCTGGCTGCACACCGGCGACGTGGGGTCGATCGACGAGGACGGCTTCGTCCGCATCGTCGACCGCAAGAAGGAGCTGTTCATCACCTCCGGCGGGGAGAACGTCTCCCCGGCCGCCATCGAGGGTCACCTGAAGGAGCATCCGCTCATCGGGCAGGCCCTCGCGTACGGCGACCGCCGGCCCTACCCGGTGGCGATCCTCACTCTGGACGCCGAGGTGGCGCCCGAGTGGGCGCGGGCGCGCGGCATCGCCTTCGGCTCCCTTGCCGACCTGGCCGCGCATCCGGACGTGCTGAAGGAGGTCGGGGCGGCGGTCGAGTCCGCCAACCGCAAGCTCGCCCGGGTGCAGCAGGTCAAACGGTGGCGGCTGCTGCCCGTCGAGTGGACGGCCGAGACCGCCGAGCTCACCCCCAGCCTGAAGCTCAAGCGCCGGGTCGTCCACGCCAGGTACGCCGAGGTGATCGAGGAGCTGTACACGACCGGCTGATCACGAGGCGGGTTCTCCCCGGCCGAATTTTTACGAGCCGAATCTTTACCGGGCCGGGAGTGTGTCGGGGGCGGGGCGGCCCGCGGGCGTGCGTACGGTCACGGGGCATGATGAGACCTCTGCTCGCGACGCTGGTCCTCGCGACCGCGACGACGGCGGCGGCCGCGCCGGCCCCCGCCTCCGGTGACCTGGCCATCCGCTCGGTCGAGGTGCGCCCGTCCGACCCCGTGGTCGGCCCGAGCGGGTCGGTGCGGCTGGTCGTCGACGTGGTGGCGCGCGGCGCGGACCGCGTCTCCGTCGTCCTGGAACCCGGCCGCGCCCCCTCGGGAGGCGACGAGCCCGGAGGGGAGCCCGGGAAGGAGCCCGAGCCGGCCGCGACCCCCTCGCCGCCGTCCGGCGACGCCGTGCCGGTGCCGCCCGGCTCCCCGGACCCCGTGGTCTCGCCGGGCACCGCCGTACCCCCGGCTGTGCCCCTGCCGGGCCTGGGCGGGCTGGCGTCCGCCGCGATGCCCGGCATGGTGGGCGCGTCGCGGACCGGCCGGCCGGTCCGCCGGATCTCGTCGGGGGAGTGGGAGACCTGGCGGTTCCTCCCGGACAAGCCGCTGTCGCGGTGGTACCCGAGCGGTCCGTGGACGGTCACCGCGACCGCGGTGAACGCGCGGGGCGAGCGGGCCGTCGCCCGGGTGGGGTTCAACCTGCGCCGGGCGACCGAGATCGAGGGGCTCAAGGTGGTGCGCGACGGAGACGGCGTGCGCGTCACCGGGACGCTGCTGCGGGTGGACCCGGTCGGGAAGGTCGACTACCGGCCCTTCGCCGGGCAGCGGGTCAGGATCTGCTTCCGCCCCGCGGGGTCGTCCCGCTGGAAGACCGTCGGGGAGGCGGTCACCCGCAGGGACGGCTGGTTCACCGCCCGGGTCCGTGCGGACGGCGAGGGCGCGTGGCGTGCCGAATATGCAGGTACGTCCCGGTACGCCGCCGATGCCAGCCCGCAACGAGAAGCATAAAAAGGCCGTCAGTGCCTCAAAAAGGCATAAAATAGACATAAAGGGACAGTTATCATTTTGTTATCTCTTTAATGAATGAGTGAGGCAACTTTTCTCTCCCTTGTGACGTCTATGACGTAGGTGCGTCCCAAACCGGGGGCGCTTTCCTGAACGGGGAGAGGAACACCCTCATGGTGAAACGAGCTGCTACCACCCTGGTAGCGGTCGCCATGGGCGCCTCGGCGCTCGCGACTGCGCCCGCGTACGCGGACACCGTCGCGCCTACGTCGTCGCCCACGCCGAGCCCCACCGCTGGGGAGAACTTCCACAAGCCGTACACGCCCGACCCGCGCATCGTGTCGGTCGACGTCGACCCCGACGTGGTCGTGGTGAGCAGGGGCCGGTCCGCCCAGGTCACCGCCCGGGTCACCACCAAGGACGTCCAGAGCGTGGACATCGACCTGTGGGGTCCGAGGGACCACGGCGACCACGGCGGCGACCACTGGTTCGGCAAGCGGCGGGGCGGCCACGACGACGGTCCGAAGTTCGACCGCGCCTCGCGCTCGTGGAGCTTCGACTGGAGCGACCGGGCGGGCACCTATCGGGTGCACGTCGAGGCCATCGGGCTCGACGGCAAGAAGTACACCGAGGACCGCTCCTTCACGGTGAAGCGCAGGGAGTGGCACGCGCCGCGCCCGTCGGGCCCGAAGGCGACCCGCATCGCCGGCTTCGACGCCACGCCCGAGCCGGTCCGCAAGGGCCGCTCGCTGACCCTCAAGGGCACGCTGCAGGTCGCCCAGTGCTGGGGTGACTGGTACTACGACGACTGGGACAACTTCTCCGGCCGTCGCGGCGGCGACCGCTACTGCTTCGACAGCCGCGACTACTGGAACGACTGGCACTGGCTGGGCTCGCAGGACGTGGAGGTCTACTTCCAGCCCTCGGGCTCCCCGAGGTGGCAGTACGTGGACACGATCGAGACCGACGGCGACGGCGACTTCGCCACCAGCGTCCGGGCCTGGCGGTCCGGCACCTGGGCCGTGCGGTTCGACGGCAACCGCCGGCTCAAGGGTTCCGAGGCGACCGACTACGTGAAGGTCTGGCGCCACTAGAAGACCCGACCGCGACGCCCGGCTCCCGTGAAGGGGTCGGGCGTCCGGCTTTTCTCTGACGCGGTTCCTGATTAAAGGTGACAGTTCGGGTAGAGAGGTCACGGCATGCGCGCGGAACCTTCATAGTGAGTGAAGCGCCGCGGTCACCAACGGCGAGCATCCGCTCGCACCGCGTGTAGGGGGGTCTGGTTTGATCCGACTGATGCTCGCCGAGGACATGCACCTCATCCGCAAGGCGCTGGTCGCTCTGTTGTCGAGCGAGGACGACCTCGAGGTGGTGGCCGAGGCGGACAAGGGCGAGGACATCGTCCGGCTCGGCTGCCTGCGGCGCCCCGACGTCGCGGTGCTCGACATCGGGATGCCCGGTGTCGACGGCCTCACCGCGGCGGCCGAGCTGCACCGCCGATTACCCTCCTGCAGGACCGTCGTCCTCACCGGGCTCGGAACGCCCATGGCGCTGCGCAAGGCGCTGGACGCCAACGTGCGCGGCTTCGTCGTGAAGGACGCCTCGCCGGGCCACCTCGTGGACTGCATCCGCCGGGTGGCGAAGGGGGAGCGGGTCATCGACCCCGAGCTCGCGGTGGCCGCGCTCGACGCCGACAGCAACCCGCTGACCGCCCGCGAGCTCGACGTCCTGGAGACCGCGGCCGGCGGCGCCACCGTCGGCGAGATCGCCGACCGCCTGTCGCTGTCGCGGGGCACGGTCCGCAACTACCTGTCCCGCATCCTCACCAAGGTCGGCGCCCGCTCACGCGTCGAGGCGATCCAGATCGCCTCCGAGTGCGGCTGGCTGTGGCCCGCGGCCGGCCGCGACATCGGCATCCTGCGCTACCGCTCCCGCCGCTAGCCTCCCCGGGCCCTCCCAGTGACCCACCAGGTCGGCGTACAGCGGTGAGGAGGTCACCATCTCCTCGTGCGTGCCGAGCAGGACGCGGGTGCCGTCCATGACCAGCACCCGCCGGGCCCGCAGGGCCGAGGAGATCCGGTGCGCCACGACGATCACCGTGCCCCCGCGCGCCGCGAAGGCCGCCTCCGCCCGCGCCTCCGCCGCGGGGTCGAGATGGCAGGTCGCCTCGTCGAGCACGACCAGCCGGGCGGGGGACAGGTAGGTCCTGGCCAGCGCGACGAGCTGCCGCTCGCCCGCGGACAACTCGGCCGGGTCGAGCGGGCCGCCCGCGGTGCGCTGCGCGAGCTCCGCCAGCCCGAACGCCGCCACCGCCTCGTCCACCCGCTCGGGAGGCGTCCCCGGCGCGAGGTACGTCAGGTTCTCCGCCAGGGTGCCGGGGAAGACGTACGCCTCCTGGGGGATCAGCGCGCGGGCGGCCGGGTGGACCCGCGCGGCCGGGACGCCGCCGACGAGGACCTCGCCCTCGTCCGGGGTCAGCAGGCCGGCGACGAGCGCGGCCAGCGTGGACTTGCCGATTCCGCTCGGGCCGACGACGGCCAGGTGGTCGCCCTCGGGCACGTCGAGGTCCAGGCCGTCGATCACCGGCTCGGGGGCCTTCTGCCCGGAGGCGCCGTAGGCGAAGCGCACCCCGCGCAGCTCCAGGCGTACCCCGCCGGGCTCCCTGTCACCGTGCGGCATGGGCGGGCCGGGCGCGTGCAGGATGCGCTCCAGCGTGACGGCCAGGCGGACGCCGCTGACGCCGAGGCCCTGGACCAGGCCGCCGAGCGCGGGGGAGAGCGACTGCATCACGTAGGTCAGCGAACCGAGGATCACCCCGCCGGTGACCCCCTGGCGCACCAACCAGGGCGCGCCCGCGAGCAGGAGCACGACCGGCAGCCACGCTCCCACCGCCAGCGACAGCGTCCGCGACGCCGTCACCCGGGCCAGCGCCCGCGCGGCCCTCGCCTGCCGGGAGACCTCCCGCCCGACGCTCGCCGCGACGCGCGCCTCGCCGCCGCAGGCGGTCACGTCCCGCAGGCCGCTCGCCATCGCCGCCACCGCGGCCGCCGTACGCTCGTCGGCGACGATGAACTCGCGCTGACGCCGGGCCAGGGCGGGCAGGGATGCCAGGAACAGGCCGAGCCCCAGGGCCACCGGCGCCAGCACGAGCGGGACGACCTCCGGGGCAAGGGTCGTGAGCCCCACCGCCACGCCCGCCACCGTGAACACGAAGGTCCTGACCACCGTGATGATCGCGCCGAAGGCGTCCCTGGCCAGCTCGACCTGGTGGTTCATCCGGGCGACCGCCGCGCTGTCGCCGCCCCGACCGGCCCGCAGCGCCCCTGTCACCACGCGCTCCAGCAGGTCGTCGCGGAACGGCTCGACGATCCCGGCGATGAGCAGCAGCACCTGCCGGGCGGCCACCGCGGCCACCGCCCACGCGGCGGCGAGCACACCCAGCCACATCAGGCCGGCGCCGGGCCGCCCCGCGGCGAAGCCGTCGTCCACGGCCCGCGCGATCGCGTACCCGCCGGTCAGAGCGGGCAGGGCCTCCGCCACCGACCAGCAGGCCAGCCACAGCAGCCGGGAGGGTTCGCGCCGCAGGGCGCCCACGACCACCTGCCCGGCGGCCGCTCCCGGCCGCCCTCCTGCGGGCGCGCGGCGCCTCATGAGGCCTCCTCGGCCCGGAAGACCGCGCGGTAACCGGGATCGCCCCACAGCCGCTCGTGCGTGCCGGTCGCGCGGACCCGCCCGTTCTCCAGCCACACGACCTGGTCGGCCTGCGCCGCCGTCGTCACGCGATGGGCCACCACCAGGCGGGTGCGGTCGGACAGGCTCCCGGCGAGCGCCCGCCCGACCTGCCGCTCGGTCACCGTGTCCAGGCTCGACATGGCGTCGTCCAGGATCAGCAGCCGGCCGGCCTGGGCGAACGCGCGGGCCAGGCCGACCCGCTGGATCTCGCCCCCGGACATCGGCGCCTCGCCGACCGGGGTGGCGTACCCGAGCGGCAGCCGCCGGATGAAGGCGTCGGCGCGGGCGGCGGTCGCGGCCGCCCGCGCCGCGTCTCCGCTCCGCTCACCGGCGTCGTCCCCTGCGCCGTTCACTGTGGCGAGGCCGAAGGCGACGGCCTCGCCCAGCGTCTCGCCGAACAGCGCGGGCCGCTCGAACGCGTATCCGACCGCGCGGCGCAGCGGCTCCCGGCCGATCTCGCGCAGGGGCACGCCGTCCAGCAGGACCGCCCCGCGTTCGGGATCGACGAGCCGGCCGGCGACGGCGGCCAGCGACGACTTGCCCGCGCCCGAGCGGCCCACCACCGCCGTGCACGTGCCGCCGGGCACGACCAGACTGACACCGCTCAGCAGCCGCACGCCGTCGGCCCGCACGGTCACGTCGCGCAGTTCCAGGGTGCCCGAGCCCGGCGGCAGCGGCCGGTCCCCGTACGCCGGGGGCGGCACGGCGAACAGCTGCTCCAGCCGCCGGGCGGCCGACCGGGCGCGGGCGATGCGGGCCGCGTACCCGAGCGCCGACCCCAGGCCCGCCCCGAGCACGACGTAGCGTGCGGCGGCGAGCAGTTCCCCGACGGTGAGGCCGCCGGCCGACAGGCGCAGCCCGCCGACGGCGAGCACGGCGATCTCCAGAAGCGGGACGACGACGGCGGCCTGGACGCCGGCCCGCGCCTGCAGGCGCCACAGCGCCAGGCCGTGGGCGCGCAGGCGGGGGAGCGGCGCGAGCACGCGCGCGGCCTCGCGGTCCTCGGTTCCGGCCGCGGTGATGGTGCGGGCCCCGGCGAGCGCGCCCACCAGCATGGCCGCGATCTCCCCCTGGGCCTGCTGGTAGCCGCCGGAGGCCGCCGTGGTCCTGCGCATGAACGCGCGCAGCACGGCCACGATCAGGAGCAGACCGGCCACGAGCGTGACCGCGAGCCATGGGTCGATCAGCGCGAGGGCGACGACACTGCCGGCCGCCGGAACGATCAGCGTGGCGGCGGTGACCACCGCCTCGGGGGTCCGTCCGGCCTCCTCGACGTTCACCCCGGCGCGGGTGACGATCTCGCCCGGTGTGAAGTGGCGGGTCATGCCGGCGCCGACGGACAGGGTGTGGGCCACCACCCGGGAGCGCAGCCACCGCGCGGCCCGCGCCCCGCTCACCCCGGCCGCGAGCACGCCCAGCGCGTCGCACGCGACGACCAGCGCGACCAGCAGCGCGGCGGTCGTGAGCGGGCCGGTGAGCCCGAACCCGGCCTCGGCCCCGGCCCGCGCCTGGGTCCGTACCACGGCGTCGACGGCGCGGCCGAGCGCCGCCGGGAGCAGCAGGTCGGCCGCGGCGCCCAGCAGCGCCGTCGCCGCCAGCGCCGCGAGCCACGGGCCGCCGCGCCGTACGGCCCGCGCGATCAGCAGGTCCGCCGGACGAGAGCTCACCGGGTCCTCCAGAGGTGAAAGGCCGGACAGGACGGGGGACGGGGACGGCTCCCGCGGCCGGCCGGGGCCGGAAACGCGGAAGCCTGGGCGGCCGCGACGACCGCCCAGGACTCCCTCAGCGTGCTATCAGCCGCAGATCAGGCTGAGGCTGCTGTTCTCGTGCGGGGTGCAGCCCAGCAGGCTCAGGTTGCTGCCGCCGCCACCGCCGCCGCCGTGGCCGCCGGGAAGCTCGAGGTTCTGCAGGTCGAGAAGCGCCATCTGGATCAGCTCCTTGTATGGGTTCCATCAGCCGGGGATGCGGCCGAAGTTCGTGTTCACCGGAGGGTCGTCAGCCGCAGACGATGCTGAGGCTGCTGTTCTCGTGCGGGGTGCACCCGAGCAGGCTCAGGTTGCTGCCGCCGTCGCCACCGCCGTGGCCACCGGGGGCCTCGAGGGTCTGCAGGTCGAGAAGCGCCATTGTGCGTTCACCTCCTTCCGGGGCTGGTCGGGACGTTCGACCCGGCGGCGGTGCGCAGGGGCCCCTGCGCCTGGGACCGTCCGGGGGGCTCGAGGAACGGGAGGTGGACCGGCTCGTCGTGCAGCGCGGTGCCGAGCGCGAGCAGCACGCCGGCGCTCCCGGTGGAGAGATCCATGGACAGGCGGAGCAACTGGGCTCCGGGGAATGCCAGCCCGCCCTGGTAGGGAAGCTCGTGCCAGGCCAGCCGGGCGATCTGCGCCGCGGCGGCCTCCGGGTCGGGGGGGGAGCCGGACGACAGGCAGGCGATCATGCCGGCCCGGCCCGCGAACAGCCCCGACTGGACGTAGTAGTGCAGGGTCGCGACCGGCCGGATGGCGGCCAGCGACTCGGCGAAGGTCTCGTCGTGCCGGTGGGTCAGGTAGCGGTCCAGCACCAGGCCGACGCCGGCCGACCCCTCGTCGAGGTAGGGGTTGGTCCGCCAGCCCTGCTGCACCTGGAGCTGACCGTCCTCGCGGCCGACGCACCGGCGCAGGTCCTGCCGCAGCGCGGTGGCCGCGAGGTCGAGCAGCCCGGGGTCGCCGGTGCGCTCGTAGGCGTGCAGGAACATCAGGGCGGGTCCCGACGAGCCGTACATCAGCCCCGCGTGCGGGTACTTCCCGCCGCTGATCTCGGGCACGTCGTCCGGGCCGCCGAGCCGGTCGGCCACCACCGCCACGACACGCGCGGCTCGCTCGCGGAACTCCGGCTCGCCGGTCGCATCGTGCAGGTGCATCAGGGCGAGGGCGATGCCGGACAGGCCGCGGTAGAGGCTCAGGTCCAGCCCCTCAGGCAGCTCCCGCGCGCATCGCCGCGCCACGTCGAGCGCCTCCTCGCGGCGGCCGAGGGCCTCCAGAGCGTACGCCACCCCGTGGAGGCCGTTGTAGAAGCCGGGCCCGATGCCGGGTCTGGCGGCCTGCCTGATCAGCCACTCCTCGTGCTCGGGGAAGCGCCCCGCCCCGGTCGCCGCCAGCGCGTACAGGACGCCGGCCGCGCCGTTGGCGAGGCTCACCCCGCCGCCGGGCTCGAACTGGACGATGTCGCCGGGGAACAGCCGGTCCTCGCGGTCCGGTGTCGCCGAGGCGAGGATCGCCTTCGCCAGGGCCTCGCGGACGGCGGGCCACCCCTCGGTGAGCCGGCCCGGCCGGGGGAGCCGGCTCGGCTCCGGCGCGGGCGGATCCTGGCCGAGGATCGTCCGTACGGCTCCCTCGATCAGCGCGGGGGGCACGGGGAACGTCTCGACGATCAGCCGGCCGAGCTGGGCGGCCTTGGGCCGGTGGAGCTGCAGCAGCATGGTGGTCATCGGGGCGAACACACCCAGGTGCAGGCAGGCCAGCGCGTATTCGTCGGCCTCGACGCCGGCCAGCTCGCGCGGCGGCACGAAGCCGGGATTGGCGAGCGTGGGCCGTCTGCGCTCCTTGACGGGCGAGGAGACCTCGAAGTCGATCAGGACCACGCGGTCGCCGTCCACGCCGCCTTCCACCAGGATGTTGAAGGGGTGCAGGTCGCCGAACACCACGCCGCGCTCGTGCAGCGCCGAGACCGCGGCCCGCACCTTGGCGAGCATCCCGATGGCCCACTCGGCGTAGTCCTCGTCCAGCTCGGGAGTGCGGTCGGCCCGCGTGAGGGGGTGCTTCTGGGCGATGAGCTGGCTGAGCGAGGTGCCGTCGACGTACTCCTGCACCAGGAAGTGGTGCTCGCCGACGGTGAAGTAGTCGCGCAGCGCCGGCACGACGTCGAGCCCGGCCAGGCGCTCCATGATCGCGGCCTCGTGCCGCAGGCGGGTGACGGCGTCGCGTCCCTCGACGTCGAGTCCGGCATGCGGGCGGGCCTCCTTGAGCACCACCTTCTCCCCGGTGCGCCTGTCGCGCCCCAGGTAGACGCCGCCGCCGTTGGAGAAGTGAAGGACGCTGTCCACCGCGTACGGCACGCCTTCGAACGTCACCGCGTTGCGCGCGGCCAGGTGTGGTTCGAGGAACGCCGGCAGGGTCACCCAGGAGGGCAGGGCGAACGCCGGACCGCGCACATCGGGGACGAGGTTGCCGTCGGCGTCCTCGATCGCCAGCACCCGCTCGCCGTTGTCGTCGAGGCAGTGGCGCTCGGCGAACCCGCCGTACCGGACGAACAGGGGTCCTTCGCCGTAACGCAGGTCGCTGAGGATGTACGGGCCGTCGACGCCGTCGAGGATCTCGGCGAGCTCCTTGAGCGTCAGCTCCAGCTGAGCCTCGTCCACGGGATAGATGGTGACCAGCTTGCCGCTCGACCCGCGGAAGGCGTACTTGGAGTTCTGCATCGTCATCACGCGCCGGCCGCGAAGGAACTTGAACGCCAGCCCGCGGGGCACGCAGTAGTCCCAGGCCGCCGCGATCACCCGCTCCGCCTCCGGCACGGAGGAGGAGATGTGGATCTTCCAGCCCTGAGTGGGCAGGGTCGCGCCGGCCGGCGCGTAGTGCAGCCAGGTCTCGCTCTCGGCGTGCGCCCACCCGTCGGGCGTGGGCCGGGCGGCGATGGCGAAGTCGGGATGCTCCGCGCGCTTGGTGTCGAGGGTGTCGTAGAACAAGGGATCTGCGAGGCAGTAAATCTCGTACTTACTAATCACCAGATGTCCCCTTAGGCCGGTCACATCAAAGAATTCCGGAAATAAAGAGAAGGGCCAAGTTACGCCCGTCAACTGCGCTATGTGAAATCTGCACATAACGAACCGTGACGCAGTCATGGGTCGACGGTGATGCTTTTCACGGTCGTCTCCGGGATGCCGCGTGGACTATTCGGTCAAGGGGCTGGTCAAACGCGCCATGCCGCTGTGCGGGGCCTTGTGTGGGGCGGCGAGCGGGTGGGGGCCGGGGGCCCGGGGGCCCGGGCGGTGCGCGAGGCGCACACGCCCGGCCGGCGGTCGCTCAGAAATGCGGAGGGCGCGGAGGCCCGTGCATCGCGCCTTGGACGCCGGGCCGCCCGGCGGGTGAGCACGGCCGGCGTCAGCGGCGGTCCCCGGCCCTGCGGGGGATCTCGGCGATGAGGCGGAACCAGCCGTCCGGGTCGAGGACCGTTCCCACGACGCCGTCGAGCGCCGCCGCCCGGTTGCGGAGGTTGTCAAGCCCGGTGCCGTCGCCGGGTGGCACGGAGGGGTCGACGCCGTCGTTGGCGACGGTGAGCGTCGCCATGCCGCCACGCACGACGATCTCGATCGTGCACAGGGTCGCCCTGCTGTGGCGCAGGACGTTGGTCACCGCCTCCCGCACCATGATCGCGAGCACCGCGCTCACCTCGTCGCCCAGCTCCGCCTCGGTCGCCTCGACCTTGCAGTCGGTTCCGTACGCGCGGAGCACGGCCCGCGCGTTGGCCAGTTCCGAGGCGAGCGAGACGTCCCGGAAGGAGCGGGTCACGTTGCGGATGTCGGCGGACGCCTGGCGGATCGACTGCACCACGTCGGCCAGCGCCGGTCGCAGGGGGCTGTCGTCGTCCGCGAGCCGGTAGGCGAGTTCGCTGCGCAGGGTGGCCAGCCACAGGCGGCTGCTCACGAGGTCGTGCACGTCGCGGCCGAACTGCTCGCGGGCTTCGGCCGCCGCCTGCCGCACGGCCTCGGCCTGCATGACGCGCAGCCGGCGCAGGCGCACCGCGAGGACGACCAGCGCGGCGATCAGGAGCGTACCGAGCAGGGCTAGCGGTGCGAGCACGGCGATGTGCGGCAAGTAGGGCAAGTGACGACCCTCCAGTCATCCTCGCCGTAACATCGGCCTCGCCATTCGGTACACACGCTAGATCTTTGCATACCGGTCACGAAATATGGCTACTTCATTCATGTCGAAGTAGGTTCTATTACTGCCGCGTATAGGGATCTCCGGGGGCGTCCTAAAAACGGGCGTTCATGAACTGTGAATCCGGCTGTAACAATTCACGGGCACCGTGCCTGTTTCGTGCGAAAGGCCCGGGGAGCGCGGAAGGCCCGGGGAGCGCGGAAGGCCCGGGGAGCGCGGAAGGCCCGGGGAGCGCGGAAGGCGTGGGGTCGCGGAAGGCGCGGCGCTCAGGCGAGCGACCGCACCGCCGCCCCGAACACCGCGGGCAGGCGCCGCGCGGCGGGCACGATCATCCGGGCCGCGGGGGGATGCCGCCGGGCCCGCACCAGCGCGGCCGTCAGCAGGCGGGATCGCCACGACAGGCGCCGCCAGGCGGTCTCGTACTCCTCGGGGCGGCCCGCCCGCAGGCACCCGACCAGGGCGCGGGCCGACAGCAGCGCGAGCGAGATCCCCTCGCCGGTGAGCGCGTCCACGTAGCCCGCGGCGTCACCGACGAGCAGGACCGGCCCGGCCACCCGCCGCCGCACCCGCTGGCGCAGCGGCCCGGCTCCGCGCACGGGGGTGGCGGGCGGGCCGTCCAACCGGGCGAGCAGGTCGGGGAACCGTGCCAGGTGCTCGTCGTAGGTCCGCCGCTCGCTGCTCAGCACGGCCACGCCGACCAGGTCGTCGCCCACCGGGGTGACGTACGCCTCGCCGCCTCGCGCCCAGTGCACCTCCACGAAGTCCGTCCACGGCGCGACCCGGTAGTGGCGGCGCAGGCCGTACCTGCGGGGGCCGCCGGAAGGCAGGTCGAGCCCGAGCCGCGCCCTGGTCGGCGAGTGCAGCCCGTCGGCCGCGACCAGCCACCGCGCGCCCAGTTCTTCTGGGCCCCACGGCTCCGGCCCGCCCGGTTCCGGCCCGCCCAGTTCCGGGCCACACGGCTCCGGCCCGCCCGTCACGTGGGCGCGTACGCCCTCGCCGGTGGCGCGCACCGCGTCCACCCGGCCGCCCACCACGCGGACGCCGAGATCCCGGGCGCGGTGGGCGAGCGCGGTGTGCAGGGCCGTCCGGCGCACGCCCAGCCCCGGGCCGT
Organism: Microbispora sp. NBRC 16548; assembly: GCF_030268985.1. Taxonomy (NCBI): domain Bacteria; kingdom Bacillati; phylum Actinomycetota; class Actinomycetes; order Streptosporangiales; family Streptosporangiaceae; genus Microbispora; species Microbispora sp. NBRC 16548. The sequence goes on along the minus strand of NZ_BSSF01000003.1, from coordinate 578,044 downwards.
CCCGGAACTCCGCCTGCACCCGGTGCGGCCCGTCCACGTAACGGATGCCGCGGAACGGCCTGCCGTCCGGCACCGCCACCCCGAGGTCCGCGAGGGCGGCGGCGCCGGTGGGCATGAGGCCCTCCCCGCACGCCTTGTCGACCGGGCCGGGCCGCGGCTCCACCACGACCGCCTCCATGCCGGCCAGCGCCGCGTGGATGGCCGTGGCCAGCCCGGCGGGCCCGCCGCCGGCCACCAGCACGTCGATCACGCCGCGGTCCCCGCTCCGGCGTCACGCGCGGCGGATCCGGGGGCCGCGGTGGCGAGCGCGGCGTTCTCGCAGCGCAGGCGCACGACCATGAGCGGCACGTTGAGCAGGGTGAAGGCCAGCGCGGTCAGCCAGGCGGAGTGCACGAGCGGCAGCGCCGCGCCCTCCACCGCCACCGCGACGTAGTTGGGGTGGCGCAGCCAGCCGAACCGGTACGGCCCGCGCGTCACGAGCGGCAGGCCGGGCACGACGATGACCTGGGTGTTCCACTGGGGGCCGAGCGTGGTGACGCACCACCACCGCAGCGCCTGCGCGGCCAGGACCAGCCCGAGCATCGGCCAGCCGAGGCCGGGGACGAACGGCCGGTCCGCCAGCCAGACCTCCAGCAGGCATCCGGCCAGCAGCCCGGTGTGCAGGGCGACCATCCAGGGATAGTGGCCCCTGCCGTACACCACGCCGCCCCGGCCGAGGCTCCAGCGGGCGTTGCGGCGCGCGACGACCAGTTCGGCGAGGCGCTCCACCGCGACGAGCGCGACGAGCAGCACGTACCAAAGTGACACGGGCCAGGGTGACACGGCTCCTCCTCCCTACCAGCGCAGCAGGACGAGTTCGGAGCAGAACCCCGGGCCCATCGCCAGCAACAGGCCCGGCGTGCCCGGTGGCGGGGGCCGCAGGGCGAGGGTGTCGCGCAACACGTGCAGCACCGAGGCCGACGACAGGTTTCCGTTGGCGGCCAGCGAACGCCAGGTGAGGTCGAGTGTGCCGTCCGGGAGCGTGAGCGTCTCCGCGACGGCCTCCAGCACCTTGGGGCCGCCGGGGTGGCAGACCCAGGCGGTGACGTCGCCCGCGGTCAGGCCGTGGTCGGCGAGGAACCCGTGCACGTCGTCGCCCAGATAGGTGCGGACCACGTCGGGCACCCCGGCGTCCAGCACGACCCGGAAGCCGCTGTCGCGGACGTCCCAGCCCATCACCCGTTCCGATCCGGGATAAAGACGGCTGCGCGTCGCCACCACAACGGGCCGCGCCGCGTCCGCGGGGGGCGGCTCGCGCTCGTCCCCGTACGCGACCACCGCGGCGGCGCCGTCCCCGAACAGGGCGCCCGCCACGAGGTTGGCCGTGGAGGAGTCGTCGCGCTGCAACGTGAGGGAGCACAGCTCGACCGAGAGCAGCACCGCCACGTGGCCGGGCCAGCCGCGCAGGTAGTCGTGCAGCCGGGCGATTCCCGCCGCCCCCGCCACGCATCCGAGACCGAACACCGGCACCCGCTTCACGTCCGGGCGCAGCCCGATCCGGTTGGCCAACCGGGCGTCCAGCGACGGCGCGGCGACGCCGGTGACCGAGGTGCACATGATCATGTCGACGTCCGCCGGGGTGAGGCCGGCCGCCTCCAGCGCCCCGGTGACGGCCTGCGCACCCAGGTCGAGCGCGGCCTCGATGAACAGGTCGTTGGCCGCGCCGAAGCCGTCGAGCTTGCCGTACTGGTCGAGCGGCAGCACCAGGTTGCGGTGCTCCACCCGGGCACTGGCGTGCAGCCGGTCGAGAAGCCGCCGATCGGCGCCCGGCGGAAGGCAGACCCTCGCCAGCGCGTCCGCGATCTCCGCCTGTGAGTGGCGATGCGGGGGAACGACACCATGGACGGCCGCGATCCGCGTCATCTCACATCCCCGTGCAGGCGAAAACCGTGACAAGTCTGTCTTGCCCGTTGGCGGCCGTCGCATACCTTCCGGGGCCGATCGTGATCTGTTCCTGGGGTGCCCGGTTACGCTCGGGATCGTGACCGGTTCAGCGGAACTGCCCGACGAAACGGCGGCCGTCGGCGGCGCGGGTGCCGCCGTGCCGGTTCGCCGCGCGCGTCGCGCGGGCCTCGCCTCGGCGGACTTCGCGGGCGAGGCGGCGGATGGGCGCCGCCGGGCGGCCGGGACGGCGGCATGGACGGCGGCGCGGACGGCGGCATGGACGGTGGCCGGGCTGGCCCGGGCGTGCCACCCGGGTCCGGCCGCGGCGGTGACGACCCTGGTCGCGGCGCTCGTGGCGGTCGCCGGGTGGGGCCCGGCGGGGATGACGCTGACGGCCCTCGCCGTGCTGACCGGTCAGCTGTCCGTGGGCTGGTGCAACGACGCCGTGGACGCCGCCAGGGACGCCGCGGCCGGGAGGACCTCCAAGCCGATCGTCGCGGGCCTGGTGTCCGCGCGTACGGTGCGCGTCGCGGCGTTCGCCGCGCTGGTGGCCTGCGTGCCGCTCTCGCTGGCCTGCGGCGTGGTGGCCGGGGCGACGCACCTGTCGGCCGTCGCCGCGGCCTGGGTCTACAACCTGTGGCTCAAGGGCACGGCGGCCTCGTGGGCGCCGTACGCGGCCGGGTTCGGCGCGGTGCCGGTGTTCGTGTCGGCCGGAACGTCGGGACACGCTCTGCCGGCGTGGTGGGCCGTACTGGCGGCGGCGCTGCTCGGCTGCGCGGCGCACCTCGCCAACGTGCTGCCCGACATCGAGACGGACGTGGCGACGGGGGTGCGGGGCTGGCCGCAGCGTCTCGGCTCCGCCCGGGTGCGGGTTCTCCTGCCGCTGCCGCTGCTGGCCGCGTCCGCGCTGCTTGTGGTCGCGCCTCCGGGGCCGGCCGGCCCGGCCCGATGGCTCGCGCTCGCCGGGGTGGCCGCGTGCGCCGCGGCCGGCCTGGTGCTCGGGCGACGTGTGCCCGTGGCGCCCTTCGCCGCCGCGATCGGCGCCGCCGGGATCGACGTCCTGCTGCTCGCGGCCACGCCGGGCGTCGTCACCGCCGGCTGACTCCCCGCCGCGGCCAGGCTCAGGATCATCGCGGGAAGTCACCTGCGGGGAAGGAAGAGCCCCAGTCCCACGGCGGCGATCGGCACCAGGCAGAGGATCGTGAAGACGCCCTGCGGGCCGTACGCCTCCGCCGCGACGCCGAGCACCGGCGCGGCGAGCCCGCCGACGCTCACGGCGAGCCCGAGCGTGACGCCGGCCGCGGTGCCGGGCCGGTTCGGCAGGTAGTCCTGGCCCAGCTTCACCAGCACGGCGAACGGGATGTTGATCGCGATGCCCGCCAGTACGGCGAACACCAGCGGCAGGTAGGGCCCCGGCAGCAGGCGCAGCCCGGCGAGCGCGGGTATGGCCAGCAGGCCGCCGATCTGCACGGTGCGCACGAGCCCGATCCGGTCGGCGAGGCGCCCCCCGATCAGCGTGCCCGCGACCCCGCCGACCAGGAAGCAGGCCAGGGCCGCGCCCGCGAGGCCGCGCCCGGCGTCCAGGTGCCTGATCCAGAACAGCTCGATGAAGGTGAGCACGCCGAAGAACGTCACCGACCTGACGACCTCGATGCCGGTGAGGACCATGAACGGTGCCCACCTGTCGGTGCCGACGCGCGTGCCCGCCGTGGCCGCCCGGGCCGATGGCCGGTTCCTGAGCAGCGCGAACGCGACGAGCAGGGCCGGCGGGATGAACAGGACCGTGGCGCCGACGCCCATCGCGATAAGGGCGGGCGTGGCCAGCACCGGCGCGAGGAAGAAGCCGACGCTGCCGCCCGCCGCGAAGACGCTCATCGCCGTGGCGCTGTCTCCCGCCGTCTCCCTGGCCCCCTTGCCCGCCGCCGGGTGGAACATGGCCACGCCGAGCCCGGACAGCAGGACGAGGGCCCAGACCGCGGGATACGGCTCCATCAGCCCGGACAGGCCGAGGCCGAGCCCGGCCAGCGCGACACCGGCGGCGGCCAGCCAGCCCAGGCGGAAACGGTCGACCGCCAGGCCGATGAACGGCTGCGGGATCGAACTGCCCAGGGCCGCGGCCAGCGTCAGCCCGGAGGCCGCCACGTAGCCGTAGTGCCGGTCGAGCACGAAGTAGGGCACGCAGGCCGGCACCAGTCCCTGGTAGAGGTCGTCGACGGCGTGCGCGGCCGCCCATAACCACATGCGCCGCCACGCGGACGTCGCCCGCGCCGCCGGCGCCTGCACGGATGTCTCTGTCACCGATCGTCTCCTTGAGAGGCTCCGTCGAGCATCCCGGACGACCGAGGCGGCGAACTAGCGATACTCTGCCGAGTCATGTCGCCAACCCGCCATTCCGCGAGCGGCGGCCCGTCCCGCGTGCCGCTGGCCCACCGCCAGCGCATCGACTGGCACGACCACGCCTCGCATCAGCTCATCCACCCGCACCGCGGGGTGCTGCGGATCTCGACCCCGATCGGAGACTGGGTGGTGCCGCCGCATCGGGGCGTGTGGATACCGGCAGGGGTCGCGCACGCGCACGAGGCGTACGGGCCGACGGAGATGCGGGCGCTGGTCTTCGACCCCCCGGTCAACCCGCTGCGGCTGGACCGGCCCACGGTCCTGGCGATCACGCCGCTGCTGCGGGAGGTGGTGGTCGCCCTGACCGGCGACGACGAGCCGACCGCGACGCAGCGGGCCAACCTGGAACGGGTGCTGCTCGACCAGCTCCGCAAGGTCGAGGCGCTCCCGCTGTGCCTGCCGGCGCCGTCCGACCCCCGGCTGCGCGACGTGGCCGCGATCCTGGAGGCGGACCCGGCGGACGGCCGGACGCTCGCCGAGCTGGGCGCGGCGGTGGGCGCCTCGGAACGCACGCTCAGCAGGCTGTTCCGCGCGGAGACCGGCATGAGCTTCCCGCAGTGGCGCACCCAGCTGCGGCTGCATCGCGCGCTCATCCTGCTGGCCGGCGGCCGATCGGTGACCTCGACGGCCGCCGCCTGCGGCTACAGCGGCCCCAGCGCGTTCATCCAGGCGTTCAAGCACGCCTTCGGCACTACCCCGCACGCGTACGTACGCTCGTGAGGCGGCCGGCTACGGCCGGGTGAGCACCACGTAGCCGGCCTCCCGGAACACCCCCCGGTAGCCCTGCCGAAGCAGCGTCTCGACCCTGGCGACCTGCTGGCGGACCGAGTCGAACGGGAAGTCCCTGGCCCCCACGTCGGCGGCGACCCACGGCGCCCCGCGCGGCGTGCGGTCCCACAGCAGGGTCCGCGTACGCGGCGACAGGGCCGGGGCGAGGGAGCCGGCCGCCTCGACCAGCACGCCGTCGGGCACGGCCGCGACGGCGCGCCCGGCCGCGCGCGTCCGCGCCGTCTCCGCGTGGAAGGAGGGCGTGAACAGCGCCCCGAACGAGAAGAACGGCACGAGCGCGAGCGCGGTGGCGAGCACGAGCAGCGCCCATCCGCGCACGAGCCTTCCGGACCGTCCAGGAAAGCGGGCGGCCGCCCGCAGCGCCCCGTCGATCCCGGCGGCGAAGACGACCGCGACGACGAAGGCCGTGTAGTGGTATCTCGGGGTCCACCAGTTCGGGTAGGTGCTGGCGAGCATCCGTTCCAGCAGCGGCGGCAGCAGAGCGATGCCCAGCGGGGACAGCACGGCGGTGAACAGCACGGGAGCGAGCGTCAGCACGAGCGTGCGCAGCTTCAGCGGCGGATCGGCGAGCAGCGCGACGACGTCGCCGGGCCGCGTCACGGCGTGCACCACGGCCCGGCGCAGGTCCGGGCCCAGCGTCCAGTACGCCCAGTAGTAGCCGGCCCTGCCGCCGAAGTGCGGGATGAGGACCCGCGTCGCCACCAGGGTCGCGGCGATGCCACCGACGACGAGCAGCGCGCCCAGCCTCCGATCGCGGCGGCGGGCGAGGAGGAACAGCCCGAACCCGGCCAGCAGCAGGCCCATGTCCTCCTTGACCAGCAGAAGCGCCAGCCCCGCGAGGACCGCCGCCCGCCTGCGCCCGGCCTGGTATCGCTCCAGCATGACCGCCGTGAGCAGCGGCGCGAACGCCACCTCGTGAAAGTCGAAGGCCACGGCCTCGGTGATCGGCCACGACAGGGCGTAGGCGACCGCGACGGGACAGGCGACGCGCCGCCCGGCCGTGACCGCCGAGGAGGCGCGGAAGGCGTACGCCCATACGAACGGGATCGACAGCGCGAGCAGCACGGCCTGCGCGACGAGCAGGGTCGCGGGCCCGTTGTGGATCCAGTACAGCGGCGCCAGCAGCGCGAGCGCCGGCGACCAGTGGTCGCCGAGCACGCAGAACCCCGGCCCGAACCCGTTGTGCACTCCCTTCAGCATCGACACCGGTGACTGGAAGCGCGCGTACGAGCGGATCGCCTGGTCGAATATCACCAGGTCGTACGCGCCCGCCCGGAACCGCGCGAGCGTCACGCACGAGTAGAACGCGTAGAGCGCCGCCGCCGCGACGGTGAGAACCGAGACGAATGCGAGGTCCCTGCCGGCCAGCTTCTCGGCGGCCCGGTTTTTGGCAGCACGGGTCTTGGCAGCACGGTTCCCGGCGGAGAGGTTTCCGCGGGCGGGGTCACCGCCGATGAGGTTTCCGTGCCGCGCCCGCAAGGGCCGTGTCCGCACCCACGCGACCATCCCTGCGGCAATCCGCGCGATCCCCGGCATCCGTGTCGTCCGCTTCCGCCTGCTCCCCGCGCAGGCTACCGGCGGTGCCGCCGCACGGACCGGTACCGTCGCCCCCGTTTCCCGTCAGCGGCGGTCAAAACTCCGGCCTGCCTCACCGGGGCCGGCTCAGGACGGAGAACCAGCGGCCGGCCTCGGTCCACACCTCCTCCGGGCGGAAGCCGGTGCGCCCGGCGAGCGGTCCGATGTCGGACACGCTGACCCGCGCCCAGGCGAACCACCCGGTGACCCTGCCCTCCCGGCGCAGCCGGACCTGTTCCGCGCGGGTCGCGGCACCGGGCGGATCGAGCTCGGCGACGACCTCGCCGCCGGGCCGGAGCAGCTCGCGGACCCGCCGCAGCAGGGCGTCGGGGTCGCCGCCGATGCCGATGTTGCCGTCGGCCAGCAGCACGGTGCCCCAGCGGCCGGCGCCGGGCACGTGGCCGAACACGTCACGGCACAGGGCCCGCCCGCCGGCCAGGCGGGTGAGCCGGACGGCCCGGGGGGTGACGTCGATGCCGAGCGCCCGCACCCCGCGCCTCGTCAGCGCCACGGTCAGCCGCCCCGGTCCCGAGCCGACGTCGAGTGTGGGGTCGGCGCAGCGGGCGAGCATGGCCTCGTCCCCCTCGGCGCCGTGGAGCCAGCGCCACGACTCCAGCGGCCACGTCCCGCCGTCGGCCGACTCGACCTCGACCCGTGCGCCGTCCAGCGACTCGGCGTAGAGGGGGCCGATCACGCGGGGGCGTCCGCGCCGAGGGCCGCCAGCGTCGCCGCGAACCGTGAGGAGGGCACCCGCGCGGCCACCGCGCGCGCGTCGGCGGCGGTGTCCACGTCGGTCAGCTCGGGCAGCAGGGCGGCCCGCACGCCCGCGGCGCGGATCCGCTCCATCAGCAGCGCCCCGGTGTCGGGCCGGGACATCGGCAGCCCGGTCAGCAGGGCGGGATCGGGCCTGCGCTGCCCGAGCAGCCAGAACCCGCCGTCGGCGGCCGGGCCGACCACGATCTCGTGCCCGCCCAGCAACCGCCCGGCCTCGGCCAGCAGGGCGGGGGTGACCTGCGGGGTGTCCATGCCGATCAGCACGACCGGGACGGGAAGGGCCGCCCACGCGTCGGTGAAGGCGGCGGCCAGCCGTGCGGCCAGGTCGTCGCCCCGCTGCGCGACCACGTCGTACCCCGCGGGCAGCCAGGGCCCCGGCTCGCCGAGCAGGGCCAGCACCCGGCGCGCGGCGGGGGCTGCGGCGACGGCCGACAGCGTGTCGCGCAGCGCCGCCTCCGCGAGCGCGGCGGCCTCCCGCGCGGTGTAGGGCGGCGTGAGCCGCGTCTTGACCGCCCCCGGGACGGGCGCCTTGGCGATGACGACGATCTGCGTCGCGTTCCCGCTCGTGGCCGGTGTCACGCCGCCCGCCACATGTCGCGGACGGTCCGCACGGTGCCGCGTACGGTGCCCGTCACCTTCGAATGGCCCACTCGCGGCAGGTAGTCGACCTCGACCTCGCCGATGCGCCAGCCCGCCTCGCTCGCCCGCAGCACCATCTCCAGCGGGTAGCCGAACCGCCGGTCCCGCAGGCCCAGGGCCAGCAGCGCCGTACGCCGGGCCGCGCGCATCGGGCCGAGGTCGTGCAGCGGGGCGCCGGTGCGGCGGCGCAGCCGCCAGGCGAGCACCCGGTTGCCCAGCCGGGCGTGCGCGGGCCACGCCGATCCGCTGACGGGCCTGCGGCGGCCCAGCACCAGATCGGCCGCGCCGCTCACCACCCCCTCCGCGACGTACGGCACCTGCCTCGGGTCGAGGGAGGCGTCGGCGTCCATGAAGCACACGACGGGGGCGGTCGCGGCCGTCAGGCCCGCGTGGCAGGCGGCGCCGAAGCCCGGCCTGGGCTCGGTCACCACGAGCGCGCCGTGCCGGGCGGCGACCTCGGCCGACCCGTCGGTGGACCCGTTGTCCACCACGATGGCGCGGCAGCCGTCCGGCATCCGGCCGAGCACCCAGGGCAGCGCCGCCGCCTCGTCGAGGCAGGGAAGCACCACATCGATCTGCATGTCGCAGAAGCTAGGGCCGCAGGGGCCGCCGAGTTCTTACGAAGTGACTACGGGGCGGTCCACGAGGCGGGGACGGCGGCTCCGGCGCGCCTAGCGTGTGGCCCGTGATCACACGACGACGGGCACTGGCGGCCTGGGCGGCGCTGGTGGCGGTCGCGTTCGCGGTGGGCGGTCTGCTGCACGCCCGAGGGGTGCTGCGCATCGACCACCTCCCGCCGCTGCACGCGCTGGCGCGCCTGCCCACGCTCGCGCTGCTTCCGGCCGCGGCCTTCGCCGTGGTCGCGGTCCCCGCGCTGCCCCGGCTGACCGCGCACCTGCCGATGCGCGCGGCGCTGGCGGCGGCCTTCGGCGCGTCGCTCGCGTGGACGGTCCTGCTGGCCGTGTCGGGGGAGGGGCTGGCGTGGCCGTTCACCCATCCGCAGGAATACCTGGCCGGGCTCGGGGCCGTCGGCGACGACCCCCTCGGCTGGCTCGCCGGGTTCACCCGTGACCTGCCGGCCTATCCCACGCACGTGCGCGGCCATCCGCCGCTGCCGGTGCTGGTGCTGTGGGCGCTGGCGGCCGCCGGGCTGCCGGGACCGTTCTGGGCCGCCGTCCTCGTGGTCGTGACGGGATGCTCGGCCACGGTCGCGATCGGGCTGGCGGTGTGGCGCGTCGCGGGGGAGGAGGCGGCCAGGCGGGCGCTGCCGTACCTCGCCCTGTGCCCGGCGGCGGTGTGGATCGCGACGACCATGGACGCGTTCTTCGCGGGTGTGGGGGCGTGGGGGACGGCGCTGCTGGTGCTCGGCGCGCGGAGCCGGGCGGGCCGGGTGGCGCTCGGTCTCGGCGCGGGGCTGGCCCTGGGCGCGCTGCCCTACCTCAGCTACGGTCTGGTGCCCTACCTGGTCGTCCCCCTCGTGGCGGCGGTCACGGCGGAGGTGCCGCGGACGACCGTGGCCGCCTGCCTGGCCGGGATGGCGGGGGTGAGCGCCCTGTTCGCCGCCGGGGGGTTCTGGTGGCCCGCCGGAGTGCTCGCCACCCACGCCGAGTGGGCGGCCGACCCCGGCGCGGCCCGGCCTTACCTGTACTTCCTGGTCGCCGACCTGGCCGTGCTCGCCCTGGTGACCGGCCCGGCCGCCGCCGTAGGACTGGTGGTGCCGGGGCGGGCCGGGGAGCGGATCCTGCCCGTGGCGGCGCTGGCCGCGGTGCTCGCCCTCGACGTCAGCGGCGTCACCCGGGGCGAGGTGGAGCGGATCTGGCTGCCGTACGCCCTGTGGGTCGTCGCGGCGGCCGGGCGTACGGGAGCCGGGCGCGCGGGAGACAGCCGTCTGCTCGCCGTGCAGGCGGTGGCGGGCCTGCTGCTGCAGGGGTTCGTCCGGTCGCCCTGGTAGGTGAGCCGTAGGTCAGCCGGCCAGCGGCGCGTGGGCGAACTCGCGCATGCCGTCGGCGAAGCGGACCCGGGCCCGGAAGCCGAGGCCGGCGGCGGCGCGGTCCGGGGAGGCCACGATGTGCCGCACGTCGCCGAGCCGGTAGCGGCCGGTGACCTGGGGGGCCGGTCCGCCCCGGGCCGCGCTGAGCGCGCCCGCCAGGTCGGCGATCGTGCGGGGCTCGCCGCTGGCCACGTTGTACGCGCGAAGCCGCCCGGGCGGGGCGGACTCCAGCGCGTGAAGCGCGGCGAGGTTGGCCGCCGCGACGTCACCGACGTGGACGAAGTCCCTGCGCTGGCCGCCGTCCTCGAACACCAGCGGCGCCCGCCCGGCCTCCAGCGCGGACCTGAAGATCGCGGCCACCCCCGAGTAGGGGGTGTCGCGCGGCATGCCGGGGCCGTACACGTTGTGGTAGCGCAGGGCGACCGCCGCGCCGCCGGTCTCGCGCGCCCAGCCGGCCGCCAGGTGCTCCTGGGCGAGCTTGCTCGTGGCGTACGCGTTGCGCGGATCGGCCGGGACGTCCTCGTCCACGGTCCCCGGCGTCAGCGCCCGCCCGCAGCGCGGGCACGCCGGCTCGAACCGCCCCGCGGCCAGGTCCTTCTCGTCCCGGGGGCCGGGGCGCAGGCGGCCGTGCTCCGCGCAGTCGTAGACGCCCTCGCCGTAGATCACCATCGACGACGCCAGGACCAGCCGGGCGATCCCGCGCCGCGCCATCGCGGCGAGCAGCACCGCGGTCCCGAGCGCGTTGACCGACACGTACTCCGGGAGGTCCCGCACGTCGACGCCGAGGCCGACCTTGGCCGCCTGGTGCACGACGGCGTCGGCGCCGTCTATGGCGCGGCCGACGGCGTCCTCGTCCCGCACGTCACCGGCCGTGACGTCCTCGCCGCCGCGCAGGTCGAAGCCCCGCACCTCGTGCCCGGCGTCGCGCAGCAGCCCGGCGACGCGAGTTCCGATGAAACCGGCCGCGCCGGTGACCACGATCTTCATCCCGCGACGGTAACAACGGCCCGCCTCGCTGAAACTTTCATATTCCTTACGGAACGACCGGCACAGATACGAGCGGAGTTGACGGGCCCGCGCCGCCGACCTGATGATCCGGGCGATGTCGTCGGCGAATCGTCGTTCCGGAGGGTGGCTCGTGTCCAGACTGTCGTGGCCGGCCGCGTGGACCGCGGCGGGCGCCGTCGCCGCCGCGCTGCTGGCGGCCAACATCGCCGCGCCGCCCGTCCTCGCGACGAGTGTGGTGTACGCGGCTTCGGCGTCCACCGGTGAACCCACGCCGCAGCCGAGCGGGTCCCCCGGGACGGACACCACGCCGCCCACGGCCCCGGGCGAGGTGCGGCCCTGCCCGCCGCCCCTGCCCACGGGCGGCACGCCCCAGGGCGTGGTCGGCCTGTGCTGGACGGCGTCCACCGACGACGTCGGCGTCACCGGCTACGAGGTCTACCGCCTCACGCCCGACGGCTTCGTGAAGGCGACCTCAACCACGTCCACGATCACCGTGATCACCGGCCTGACCATCGGCCGCACCTACACGTTCTACATCGTGGCCAAGGACGCCGCGGGCAACACCAGCAGGCCCACCGCGCCGTTCAGCACCGCGGCGGTCACCGGCATGTCCGTGTCGCCGAGCCCCGGCACCGGCGACACGACCCCGCCGACCAAGCCGACCGGGATCCAGGCCAACTGCCTGCCCGACTTCAAGGGGACGTCGTTCTGCTGGACCCCGTCCACGGACGACGTCGGCGTCACGGGCTACGACGTCTACCGTCGCACCGACACCGCCTGGATCCCGGTGGGCACCGCCATCGGCACGCACTTCACCGAGGGCAACCTCGTCACCGGCGAGTCGTACGTCTACTTCATGGTGGCGCAGGACGCCGCGGGCAACCTCAGCCTGCCGTCCGATCTGATAACGGCCCGGGCGTCGGGAGGCTACCCGACGTACTCGCCGCCCCCGGTCAGTTGCAAGATCGAGTACACGGCGTGGTCGTGGAGCGGCGGCTTCTCGGCCACCGTGAAGATCATCAACCTCGGTCAGACGCCGATGAACAACTGGACGCTGCGCTTCGTCCTTCCCGACGCGGGACAGAAGGTCGCCAACGGCTGGTCGGCCACCTGGTCGCAGTCCGGCAAGGACGTCACCGCCTCGGCCATGCCGTGGAACTCGGTGATCCAGGGCGGCGCGTCGCTGCAGATCGGCTTCAACGGCACCCTCACGGGCGCCAACCCCGATCCCACCGGCTTCACGCTGAACGGCGGCGTCTGCATCCGGGGCTGACCGCCGTACCGGCCCGATGGGCCGTTTCCCCGGGGCGAATCGGGGCAGGCAGGACGATATGCCGCTGCTCGACACCACGCTGCTCCTGCTGCTCGAGGGCTACGCCTGGCTGCCGGCCCGCTGGCGGGAGACCCAGGGAGAGATGGTCCACACCCGGCTGATGGGCCAGCGCGCCGTCGTGCTGCGCGGGCCGGACGCCGTCCGCTTCTTCTACGACGACAACCACGTCCAGCGGGCTCCCGCGCTGCCCGAGCCGATCAAGAGCACGCTGTTCGGCCACGGCGCGGTGCACACGCTCGACCAGGCCGCGCACCGGGCGCGCAAGGGCATGTTCATGTCGCTCGTGACGCCGGAAAGCGTGGCCGCCCTGGTGGGCGAGACCACCGCGGCGTGGGACGCGGCGGTGGCGACGTGGCCGGGCAGGGGACACGTCGTGCTCTTCGACGAGGCCGCCCGCGTCATCACCCGGGGGGCCTGCCGGTGGGCGGGCATCCCGCTCACCGACGAGGAGACCGGGCCCCTCGCCGCCGACCTCGTCGCGCTGGTCGACGGGTTCGGGTCACCGGGCCCGCGGCATTGGCGGGCCCGCGCCGCCCGCAAGCGCCGCGAGGCGTGGCTGGCGGGACTGGTCGAGGACGTGCGCCGCGGGGCCCTGCGGGTGCCGGACACCTCGGCGCTCGCCGTGGCCGCCCGCCACCGGGAGCCCGACGGGGAGCCGCTCGCGCCCCGGATCGCGGCGGTCGAACTGCTCAACCTGGTGCGCCCCACCGTCGCCGTGAGCTGGTTCCTCACGTTCGCCGCGCACGCGCTGCACTCCTGGCCGGTCACCCGGGTCCGCCTGACCGAGGACGCCGACGGCACGTACGCCGAGGCGTTCGCGCACGAGGTGCGGCGCTTCTACCCCTTCGCGCCGTTCGTGGCGGGGAAGGCCGTCAAGGACCTCACCTGGAAGGGCGAGCCGATCCTGGCCGACTGGCTCGTGCTGCTCGACATCTGGGACCAGAACCACGATCCGGCGCTCTGGCCGAATCCGTGCGCGTTCGACCCGCGCCGCTTCGTCGGGCGTGAGATCGGCCCGTACGACCTGATCCCGCAGGGCGGGGGCGACCCGGCGGCCGGCCACCGGTGCCCGGGCGAGCCGGTCACCGTGGGCCTGCTGGAGGCTCTCGCGCCGCGGCTGGCCCGACTGGACTACACCGTGCCGGAGCAGGACCTCACCATCTCGCCGTACCGGATCCCGGCCCGGGTGGCGAGCGGTTTCGTCCTGCGTCCAGCCGGCGCCCGTCCAGCCGGCGCAGCGCCCCGCGAGACCGTGGGGGCGGAACGGCGGCGCCCCTCCGTTCATCCCTTGTAGTTGAAGACCTGGCGCAGCGTGTGCCGGACCTCCACGAGGTCCTTCTGGTCCGCCATCACCTGGTCGATCGGCTTGTACGCCTCGGGGTGCTCGTCGACCAGGGCGGCGGCCCGGTCGGAGTTCCAGGTCCGGCCGCGCATCGCCTCCCTGAGCGAGGCCGGCGACAGCTCGCGCTTGGCCCGGCTCCTGGACATCCTGCGCCCCGCGCCGTGCGAGCAGGAGTTGTACGACAGCGGGTTGCCCCGCCCGCGCACGATGTAGGACCGGGTGCCCATCGAGCCCGGAATCACGCCCTCGTCCCCGGTGTCCGCCTTGATCGCGCCCTTACGGGTGATCCACAGCTCCTTGCCCTGATGGGTCTCCATCTGGGTGAAGTTGTGGTGGCAGTTGATCGTCCGGACCCGCGTGCCGGCGCCGACGACGCGGAACAGCGCGTCGCTCAGCACCTTGTCCATCCGCGCCCGCGACGCCATGGCGTAGCGCTGCGCCCACAGCATGTCCTCGATGTACGCGGTGAACTCCGGGGTGCCCTGGGTGAAGTAGGCCAGGTCGTAGTCCTCCATCCCGACACCCAGGCTCCGCATGAGCCGCTTCGCGCCGTTGATGTGCGCGGTGGCCAGCTGGTTGCCGATCCCGCGCGAGCCGGAGTGCAGCACGGTCCAGACCCGGTCGCGCTCGTCGAGGCAGACCTCCACGAAGTGGTTGCCCGAGCCGAGGGTCCCGAACTGGCAGGCCACGGTGGTCTCCTGCTTGGGCGTCAGGCCGGTGTGCGGCCGGCCCAGCTCGCCGACCGCGCGGTCCACCGCGCGGTCGTCGTGCCCCTTGCCCACGCCCGCCGGGATGCGCTGCTCCACCAGCCGCATCAGCGGGTCGAGCGTGTCGGGCAGGTCGGCGGCCGTGAGCGTGGTCTCGGTCGCAACCATGCCGCAGCCGATGTCCACGCCGACGGCGGACGGGATGATCGCGCCCTCCGTGGGGATGACGGAGCCGACCGTCGCGCCGATACCCACGTGCGCGTCCGGCATGAGCGCGACGTGACCGGGCACGAACGGCAGGCGCGCGGCCCGGGCGGCCTGGTCGATCGTCCCGTCGTCGATCTCGCTCGCCCAGGACAGCAGCTTCGGGGCGATGTGCTTCGGCATCGTGGTTCTCCTTCTCAATCGAGATCCACTGTGCCGGGGACCGGCGGGAATCCCAACCGAATATCGCGGCGGAAAGTCGTTTGCCGCACTGCAGGCCCGCCGCCCATCATGCCGAGATGAGCGACGATTCCCGGAACCCCGGCGGTCGGGACGAGGAGGAGCGGCATCGCCGCCCCGATGACGACGGCCCGCCCCCGCCCGCCGGCGGCGTACGGCTGCCGTGGACCGCGGTGCCCGCGCACCTGCGGCTGGCCGTCGAGCTGCATCTGGGAGACCGCGTGACCGAGGCCGTCACCCAGCCCGGCGGATTCTCTCCGGGCGTGGCGGCCCGCCTGCGGCTCGCGGGTGGCGGCAGGGCCTTCGTCAAGGCGGTCGGGCCCGAGCCGAACCTGGTCAGCCCCGGCATCCACCGGTCGGAGGCCCGGGTGGCCGCCGCGTTGCCGGCCACGGCGCCCGCGCCCCGGCTGCTCGCGTCGTTCGACGAGGACGACTGGGTGGTCCTGCTGTTCGAGGACGTCGATGGCCGCACACCGGCCCAGCCCTGGGTTCCGGCCGAGCTCGACCTCGTGCTCGGCGCGATGGCCGAGCTGGCCGAGTCGCTCACCCCCGCGCCCGTGGCCGTGCCGCCGGCCGCCGAGCGGCTCGCGGAGGAATACCAGGGATGGCGGCGCCTGGCGGCCGGCCCGGACGGCCTGGGCGTAAACGGATCCGACGCCGCGTGGGCCCGGCGGCACCTGGATCGGCTGGCGGAGCTGGAGGCGGCCTGGGGCCGGGCGGTGGAGGGTGACACGCTGGCCCACGCCGACCTCCGGGCCGACAACCTGCTGCTCACCGCGGACGGGCGCGTTCGCGTGGTGGATTGGCCCTGGGCGTGCCTGGCGGCCCCGTGGTTCGACCTGCTCGGGATGCTGCCGAGCGTGGCCATGCAGGGCGGGCCGCCGCCCGCCGAGGTCTTCGACGGTCACCCGGTCGCGGCGAAGGCGGACGGCGACGCGGTCACCGCGGTCCTGGCCGCCGTGACCGGCTTCTTCCTGCAGCGGGGAAGCCTCCCCCCGCCGCCGGGCCTGCCGACGCTCCGCGCGTTCCAGCTCGCGCAGGGCCGGGCGGCGCTGGCCTGGCTGCGGCAACGGACCGGCTGGAAGTGACGCCGGCGACCCTGGATCGGAAACCGGGGAGCCCGCGTGGAACCCTGGGCGAGGGCGACGGCGACGCCGTGACCGGCGGGACGCTCACCTGAGCGCGGCTCCGCCCGCCCCGCCGGTTTCGCGTGCGCGAGAGGAGAGCGAGAATGAACCCCGCCTCGGCCGCCGTGGGCGGCGCGGCCACCTTCGTCTGGCTCGGAATGGTGCTGGCGATCTCCTTCCTGGAGGCGCCGCTGAAGTTCCGCGCGCCGGGGGTGACGATCCCGATCGGGCTCGGCATCGGCCGGCTCGTCTTCCGCGCGCTCAACGCCGCCGAGGCCGTGCTGGCGGTCGTCGTGATCGTGGCGGTCGCGACCGGATCGCGCGCCACCCCCGCGGTCGCGCTCACGGCGGTCGCCGCGGCCGTCCTGGTGATCCAGATCGCCGCCGTACGCCCGCCGCTCAACCGCAGGTCCGACCGCGTCCTGTCCGGCGAGGACCCGGCGCGGCACAGGTCGAGGGCGCACCTCTACTACGTGGCGCTGGAGATCGTGAAGGTCCTGGCGCTGCTCGCCCTGGGCTGCGTCCTCCAGGCGGTGTAGCGGTTCCTTCCGCCCGCGGCCGCATCGAGCGAGGCGGAAGGACCACCGGGGCCGGCGACCTGTCATGAGGACCTGGCAGAGGTCCCTGGACAGGCGCGATCAGGGGCGGCTGACGACGGTGAGCAGGACCGCGCTGTCCTCGACGGCGTCGAGCGCGTGACGCGCGTCGGGGATGGCCAGCAGATCGCCGGACCGCCCCTCCCAGGTGGCGTCGCCGCTGCTCAGCCGTACATGACCGTGCAGCACCAGCAGGGTCGCCTCACCCGGGCTCTCGTGCTCGGCGAGGCCGGTCCCGGCGGTGAGGGCGAGCACCGTCTGGCGCAGCGCGTGCTCGTGGCCGCCGTGCACGGTGTCGGCCGCCCGCCCGCTGGACGCGGCGGCGGCGCGTTCGAGTAGTTCCCTGGCACGCACGTCGAGAGAGATCGGTTCCATGCCCATCAGTCTGCCCCGTGCTCCGTGCGGGGTCCCGGGAAGGCCATGGCCGTGGCGGGAGGCGGCCCGTTAAGCTGGGCTGCGCACACGAAAACGCGGTCCCCGGTTGGTAGCCCGGGCACCCGTCGGCCCTGGTGTGAACTGGTGTGGAACCGGTGCCGGCGGTCTCGTATCCGCCTCTCGTGTCCCCTCGGGGAGCCTCGGAGGATGTCCGGTGTGCCGGAAAGCGGCTTCGCCAAGCCGCCTGTCGGCATACCTCTGGAGGCATCGTGGTTTCCCTGTCCGTCTACTTCGAGAGCCCGTTCTGGGTGGGCGTCCTGGAGATCGTCGAGGACGGCGAGCTCCGCGCGACCCGGTTCGTCCTCGGCGCGGAACCCACCGACCCCGAGCTGTACGAGTTCCTCATGCGGCACGGGGTCGCCCTGCTCGAACGCGCGGAGGCGGCCCCCGCCGTACCTGTGGGGGAGCGCGGGGAGCGGCGGGTCAATCCCAAGCGCGCGGCCAAGCTGGCCGCCCGTGCGGCGGCCCGGGTCCCGCGGCGCGGCACGGCCGCTCAGGAGGCGCTGCGGCTCGAACTGGAGAGCACCAAAGGCCAGGCGCGCGTGAACCGGCGCGAGCGCGAGCGCGCGCTGGCCGAGCACCGCCGGGAGGTCGCCCACCGCAAGCGCATCGAGCGCCGCCGCGACAGGTGACCGCGGGGGCGGAGCCGTTCCGTCCCGGGGTGAGGGAATCACGCCGGGGACACCGAGATTGCCGCCATCGTGACGGCAGGGCTTAGGCTTGAGGCTCTCTGAGGTTGGAGGTCCTCTCGTGCTGGTTGACTCGTTCGGCCGGATCGCAACCGATCTGAGGGTGTCGCTGACCGACCGGTGCAACCTGCGGTGCGCGTACTGCATGCCGCCTGAGGGCCTCGACTGGCTGCCCAAGCCCGAACTGCTCACCGGCGAGGAGATCGTCCGCCTGGTGACGATCGGCGTGGAGCGGCTCGGCATCCGGGAGGTCCGCTTCACCGGTGGCGAGCCGTTGCTGCGGCGGGAACTCGCCGAGATCGTGGCCGCGACCGCCGGGCTGCGCCCGCGTCCCCAGGTGTCGCTGACGACCAACGGCATCGGCCTGGCCCGCCTCGCGGAGCCGCTCGCGCGGGCCGGTCTCGACCGCGTCAACGTCTCGCTGGACACGCTCGACCGCGACGTGTTCGTCCGGCTGGCGCACCGCGACCGGCTGCGCGACGTGCTGGACGGGCTCGCCGCGGCGACGGCGGCGGGCCTCACGCCGGTCAAGGTCAACACGGTGCTGATGCGCGGCGTCAACGAGCACGAGGCCGCGCCGCTGCTGCGCTACTGCCTTGACCAGGGGTACGAGCTGCGCTTCATCGAGCAGATGCCGCTCGACGCCCAGCACGGCTGGCGCCGCGACGACATGATCACGGCCGACGAGATCCTCGGGCTGCTGAAGGACTCCTTCGACCTCACCGAGGACGACCCGCGCGAGCGGGGCAGCGCCCCCGCCGAGCTGTTCCTGGTGGACGGCGGTCCGCACCGGGTGGGCGTGATCGGCTCGGTCACCCGGCCGTTCTGCGGCGCCTGCGACCGCGTCCGGATAACCGCCGACGGCCAGGTCCGCAACTGCCTGTTCGCCACCGAGGAGTCCGACCTGCGTTCGGCGCTGCGCTCGGGCGCCTCGGACGATGAGCTGGTGGCGCGGTGGGTCGCGGCGGTGCGGGGGAAGAGGGCCGGGCACGGCATCGACGACCCCGCGTTCCTCCAGCCGGCCCGCCCGATGTCGGCCATCGGCGGCTGACGGAGCCCAAGAGAGCCGCAAGAGAGCCATCGAGAGCCACGAGAGAGAGTTCAGGGAGCACGCGTGCGTCCCCGTTCCGGAACCGGCGCCGGTGAGGCGGCTTCCCCGCCGCCGTACGACGCCGTGATCCTGGCGGGGGGCCGGGCCGAGCGGCTCGGCGGGGCGGACAAGCCGGGTGCGCTCGTCGGCGGGCTGCCCCTCGTCGAGCGGGTGGCGGCGGCGGTCCGCGACGCTCGCGCGGTGGTTGTGGTGGGCCCGCCCAGGGACATGCCGGGTGTGCTGTTCACCCGTGAGGACCCGCCGGGCGGCGGGCCGGTGCCGGCGCTGCGCGCCGGGCTCGCCGAGGTGACGTCCCCACTGGTCGTCCTGCTCGCCGCCGACCTGCCGTTCGTCGTCGCCGGCCACGTCGGGGCGCTCCTGGCGGCCGTGCCGGAGGACGGCGCGGGCGCGGTGCTCGTGGACGACGAGGGCCGCGAGCAGTGGCTGACCGGTGCCTGGCGGACGGCCGCGTTGCGGGCCGCGCTCGGCGCGTACGAGGGGCGGTCGCTGCGCGGGCTGCTCGGCCCGCTGGGGCCGGCGCTCGTGCGCCCGCCGGTGGCACCCGGGGAGACCCCGCCGTGGTTCGATTGCGACACCGTCGACGATCTCCGCGCGGCCCGCGAGCGGGCCCGAGGGCGCGGGTGAAGGGAGTGCGCGTGAACGTGTTGGAGGAATGGACGGCACAGGTTTGCCGCGAGCTCGGCATCGACCCCGCCCGGGTGGACCGGACCGCGGTGCTCGACCTGACCAGGGATGTGGCGCACGGAGTGGCGCGGCCCGCCGCCCCGCTGACCGCCTACCTGGTGGGGCTGGCGCAGGGGGCCGGCACCGCGCCGCCGGATGTGCTGGAGCGGCTGTCCCGGATGGCCGAGGACTGGGCGGAGGCGACCGCGCAGACGCGCGCGACCACTGACACCCCCGACTCCTGACTCCGGCTTCCACGGCCCCGGCGCGCCGCATAGAGGGGAAGGGCGGGCGCCGGGGGCCGCTCGGCGGAAGGGCCGTCCCTGCCGGGGACGACCACGACGGCCGGTCTGTGAGGCCTGTGCAAAGTCAAGACCTGTGCAAAGTCTCGGAAAAGGGCGACGCCGGGTGGTTACGGGGGCAAACCACCCGGCGCCGCTTCATCGGCGTTCCGACGGGGGCCCGGAACGCCGGCACCAGCGCTCCGACGGGGGACCAGAGCGCTTGGCTAAACTGTACACCTCCAACCCATGGGTTGCGTCAAGACTTTGTCACGACCCGATCTCGCGTCGATGGCGTGGTATCTCGTTTTGGTTAGGCGAGGTCAAGTCCGGGGGTGGGGGAGGCTCGTGACCTCTCTGATTGGCCCCGATAACGGCAAGGTATGGCAAAAGAACCGCCCCCGCGACGAACAGGGCCTTGACGGGCCAGGGGGCCGGCACAGCCACCGCCAGAATGAGGCACACGAGCCGGATGCCCATCTTGATGAGGTAACTGATCTCCCGCTTGCGCACGTCGTCGGACAGCGACGGCTGGGCGTCCGTCACCTGGTGAACGACCGGGCGGTCTTTTCGCAACCAGCGCCATGGATTCACGATTTCCACGGTAGACCCCGGGGGAGGCGGGGGTGACTCCCGCACGGCGATACGATCACGCGACAGGCACAGGCAGGAGGACGTGATGTCGGACCGCACTTACCGGGTGACCGAGATAGTGGGCACCTCGGCCGAAAGCGTCGACCAGGC
Organism: Microbispora sp. NBRC 16548; assembly: GCF_030268985.1. Lineage (NCBI taxonomy): Bacteria > Bacillati > Actinomycetota > Actinomycetes > Streptosporangiales > Streptosporangiaceae > Microbispora > Microbispora sp. NBRC 16548. The sequence goes on along the minus strand of NZ_BSSF01000003.1, from coordinate 557,477 downwards.
CATCCGCAACGGCGTCAGGCGAGCCGCCCAGACGCTGCGGCACCTGGACTGGTTCGAGGTGACCGAGATGCGCGGGCACATCGTGGACGGCGAGGTGGCCCACTTCCAGGTCGGCATGAAAGTCGGCTTCCGTCTCGAGGACACCGAATAGGGCCTGGTGCTGTGACTGGGGACGGGCACCGTCCGCAGTCCGCGGAGCCGGTCGGGCCGACGAGCTTCGGCGCGCCACCGGCGGTGATCACCGGGTGGTCGGTCGTCAGGCCGCAGCGCGCGCAGCGCCTCCCGGCCGATGCCGATCGCCCGGCCGGGAGGAGCCGGGGACATCCGACCGGCTCTGTGGACTCGGCGTGGTGACCGTTTCCGGTCGCAGAACGGCTCAGCTGGCCTGGCTGACCGTCGACATGTTGAAGTCGGGCACCCGGACCGGCGGCATGACGGCGCGGGTGAACCAGTCGTTCCACTCGCGCGGCAGCGTCTGCTCGCTCGGGCCCACCTCGCTGAGGCGGCCGAGCAGGTCGACCGGCGACTCGTTGAACCGGAAGTTGTTGACCTCGCCCACGACCTCGCCGTTCTCGACCAGGTAGACGCCGTCCCTGGTCAGCCCGGTCAGGAGCAGCGACTGCGGGTCGACCTCGCGGATGTACCACAGGCAGGTCAGCAGCAGGCCCCGCTCGGTCGAGGCGATCATCTCCTCCAGCGAGCGGCCGTCCTCCGGTCCCGTCATGATCAGGTTGTCGATCTGCGGGGTGGTGGCGAGCCCGGTCAGCCCGGCGGAGTGCCGGGTCTGCACAAGGTTGGCCAGCGTGCCGTCGCTGATCCACTCGGTGTGGGCCAGGGGCAGGCCGTTGTCGAACACCGACTGCTCCCGGCTGGAGGAGTGCGCGACGACGAACGGCGCGCACTCGACGCCGGCCCGCGCCGGGTCGCTGTGCAGCGAGATCGGCAGTGTCGAGAGCCGCTCGCCCACACGGGTGCCGCCGCCTGGCCGGGAGAACACCGTGCGGCCGTCGGCGGCGTCCCGCGCGCCGGCCGCCCAGTACAGGTAGATCATCAGGTCGGAGACCGCCGTCGGCGGCAGGAGCGTCTCGTAGCGGCCCGGCTCCAGGCTGATCCGCCGCTTGGCCCAGTCGAGCCGCCGGGTGAGCGTCTCGTCCAGGGCGGCCACGTCCACGTCGGAGAAGTCGCGGGTGGCCACGCCAGTCCACGCGGAGCGCGTCATGTCCGCCGACTTGGCGTTCAGTTCGAGCCGCCCGGTCGGCTGGTCGTGACGCAGCCGCAGGCCCGTGGACGACCCGACGAACGTCGAGGTCATGCTGTGCTCGGCGAAGCCGTACAGCCTGCGTCCTGAGGCGTCGGCGGCGGCGAACGCCTCGCCGAGCGCGGGGGCGAAATCCCCGAACACGCCGATGGAGGTCGGCTCCACCGGGCGCTCCCAGCCCGCTCCGGCGGTGCCCTCCACCAGAGGCCGGGCGTCCTCCGACGGCCGGGCCTCCCGCGCGGCGCGGTCCGCCGCGGCCACCACGTCGGCCAGCTGGTCGGCCCGTACGGCGGAGCGTGAGACGACCCCCACACCGGCGCCCACGACGGAGATCACGGTGATCTGGGACGAGCGCGCGACTCCGTTGGTCGTCAGCGTGTTGCCGGCGAAGCGCAGGTTGGCGGTCGAGCCCTCGTCCACGATGACGACGCAGCCGTCGGCCTCGCTCAGCGCGAGCGCCCGCTCCACCGTCTCCTGCGGTGTGGTCACCATGTCGGTCACTTCCCACCCTCCTGGGCAGTGTTGAGGATCCGCACGCCGCGGAACAGCGCCGCGGGGGCGCCGTGGCTCACCGGCGCGACCTGGCCCGGCTGGCCCTTGCCGCAGTTGAAGGCGCCGCCGAGCACGTACGTCTCCGGGCCGCCGACGGCCTCCATGGAGCGCCAGAAGTCCGTCGTGGTCGCCTGGTAGGCCACGTCGCGCAGCTGACCGGCCAGGCGGCCGTTCTCGATGCGGTAGAACCGCTGGCCGGTGAACTGGAAGTTGTACCGCTGCATGTCGATCGACCAGCTCTTGTCGCCGACGACGTAGACGCCGCGCTCGACCCGTGAGATCAGCTCGTCGGTGGAGGGGCCGTCCGCCGCCGGCCGGAGCGACACGTTGGCCATCCGCTGGATCGGCACGTGCCCGGGGGAGTCGGCGAACGCGCAGCCGTTCGACCGCCCGAGGCCCTTCAGCAGCGCCATCCGCCGGTCGAGCTGGTAGCCCACCAGCGTGCCCTCGCGGACGATGTCGAACGACTGGCCGGCCACGCCCTCGTCGTCCCAGCCGACGGTGGCCAGGCCGTGCTCGACCGTGCGGTCGCCCGTCACGTTCATCACGGGCGAGCCGTAGTGCAGGCTGCCGAGCTGGTCGAAGGTGGCGAAAGAGGTGCCGGCGTAGGCCGCCTCGTAGCCGAGCGCCCGGTCCAGCTCGGTCGCGTGGCCGATCGACTCGTGGATCGTCAGCCACAGGTTCGACGGGTCGATCACCAGGTCGTACGGCCCGGCCTCGACCGAGGGCGCCTTGAGCTTCTCGTCGAGCAGGTCGGGGATCTCGGCCAGCTCGGCGGGGAAGTCCCAGCCGGTGCCGGTCAGGTACTCGTACCCCCGGCCGACCGGCGGGGCAAGCGTGCGCATGTCGTCGAACCGGTCGCCGTCGGCCCGCATCGCGGTCAGGACGGGGTGCAGCCGCACGCGCTGCTGCGTGGTCACCGTGCCCGCCGTGTCGGCGTAGAACTTCTGCTCCTTGACCTGCATGAGCGAGGCCGAGACGTGGTCGACCCTGCCGAGCAGGCCGGACGACCACTCCGCGAGCAGCGCCGCCTTGTCCGGCAGCGGCACGTCGAACGGGTCGACCTCGTAGGCCGACACCCAGGTCACGTCGTCGTACACCGGCTCGGAGGCGAGCTCCACCGGCTCGCGGTTGATGGGCGCGCTGACCGCCGCCACCCGCACGGCCTCCTCGGCGGCCCGGGCCGCCGCCTCCGGGGTCAGCTCGATCCCGGAGGCGAAGCCCCATGTGCCGTCCTTGATCACCCGTACGGCGAAGCCCAGGTCGTCGGCGTCCGAGGACCCCTCGAGCCGGGCGTCGAACAGGCGCAGCGTCTCGGCGCGCACGCGTTCGAGCCGGAACGAGGCGTGCTCGGCTCCCAGGTCACGGGCGCGCTGCAGGGCCGCGTCCGCCAGCCGCCGCAGTGGCAGGGCGAGGAAGTCGGGGTCGATCTGGCGCATGTCCACGATCCTAACCCTGTGATCTTGTGCCCTGCGGACAAGTGGACTACCCCCAAGTAGCCGATACGGTCGGTCGCATGGTTCGCTCTGTTCTCGTCACCGGCGGAAATCGCGGCATCGGCCTCGCGATCGCCCGCGAGCTCGCCGCCGCGGGAGACGCCGTCGCCGTCACCTACCGTTCCGGCGAGCCCCCGGAGGGGCTGTTCGGGGTTCGCTGCGACGTGACGAGCTCCGCCGACGTCGACGCCGCCTTCGAGAAGGCCGAGGCCGAGCACGGCCCGGTCGAGGTGGTCGTCGCCAACGCGGGGATCACCAAGGACACGCTGCTGCCGATGATGAAGGAGGAGACCTTCACCGACGTCATCGACACGAACCTGACCGGCGCCTATCGCGTCGCGAAGCGGGCCGTGCGGCCCATGCTGCGCCTGCGGCGCGGGCGCATCATCCTGATCTCCTCCGTCGTCGGCCTGTCCGGCTCCGCCGGCCAGACCAACTACGCCGCCTCCAAGGCCGGCCTGGTCGGCTTCGGCCGGTCGCTGGCCCGCGAGCTCGGCTCGCGCGGCATCACGGTCAACGTGGTCGCGCCCGGGTTCGTGGAGACCGACATGACCGCGGTGCTCGACGAGGCGCAGCAGGAGCAGATCCGCAAGAGCATCCCGCTCGGGCGGCAGGCGCAGGCCGAGGAGATCGCCCGGGTCGTGAGGTTCCTGGCGAGCGACGACGCCTCCTACATCACCGGGGCGGTCATCCCCGTCGACGGCGGCCTCGGCATGGGCCACTGAGCCGGACACCCGACTGACTGGAGCTGGACATGGGTTTGCTGGACGGGAAGCGACTGCTGGTCACCGGCGTCCTCACCGACGCGTCGATCGCCTTCAACGTGGCCAAGCTGGCGCAGGAGGAGGGCGCCCAGGTCGTGCTGACCGGTTTCGGCCGCCTCAGCCTGGTCGAGCGCATCGCCAAGCGGCTGCCCGAGCCGCCTCCGGTGATCGAACTGGACGTCCAGAACACCGATCACCTCGACACGCTCGCCGACCGCGTCGGCGCGCACCTCGACGGGCTGGACGGGGTGGTCCACTCCATCGGATTCGCGCCGCAGTCCTGCCTGGGCGGCAACTTCCTCAACACCTCGTGGGAGGACGTCGCCACGGCGGTCCACGTGTCGACGTTCTCGTTCAAGTCGCTCGCCGTCGCCTGCCTGCCGCTGATGAAGGACGGCGGCGCGATCGTCGGCCTCGACTTCGACGCCACCAAGGCGTGGCCCGTGTACGACTGGATGGGCGTGGCCAAGGCCGGGCTGGAGTCGTGCTCGCGCTACCTCGCCCGCGACCTGGGCAAGCACGGCATCCGGGTCAACCTCGTCGCCGCCGGCCCGCTGCGCACGATGGCGGCCAAGAGCATCCCCGGGTTCAAGGAGTTCGAGGACTCCTGGCCGGAGCGCGCGCCGCTCGGCTGGGACCTGGCGGACACCGCCCCCGCCGCCAAGGCGTGCGTCGCGCTGCTGTCCGACTGGTTCCCCTCCACCACCGGTGAGATCGTCCACGTCGACGGCGGCGTGCACGCGATGGGCGCCTGACGGCACCCCGTTCGCGACATCCCGCCTCTCTCATCGGGCGGGCTCACGGGCCGCGGCGGCTTGCGAATCTTGCCGCGGCCCGTCCCTGCGCTTAGCATCTGGGCGTGTTTGACGCCCGCCCGTTCTCCGGAGTGGGCATGGACTGTCAGGCGCGAGCGTGGTGCCCGGGCCGTCCCGTCCCCGTACGCCCCGGGACGGCGTCGCCCGCGGCGACGTGGCCGCCGAACTCGTGTGGGGACCATGGGACGACCAGAGCGCGACCTCAGCCCCGAGGAAGGGCCCGTACAGGCGTTCGCCGTCGCGTTGCGGCGGCTGCGCGAGGAGGGCGGGTCGCCCACCTACCGCGCCCTCTCGGAGAGGGCGCACTACTCGCCCACGGTGCTGTCGCGGGCCGCGGGCGGCCGTGTCTTCCCGAGCCTGGAGGTCACCCTCGCCTTCGTACGGGCCTGCGGGGGCGACGAGGACGCGTGGGCACGGCGCTGGCATCGAGTCAGCGAGGAGATCTCGGGGCGGACGGCGGAACCGCCGGAACCGGCCCCGGCCGCTGAAGGGCCTTCGTCTCCGGCTCCCGGCGCCGCCGAGGTCGTCCCACTGGCCGAAGACGCCGGCGAGCGCGGTGGCGGGCATGGCAGTGCGCACGACGGCGGCCCTGATGCCGGGGCAGACGCAGGGTCGGACGCGGGGAACGGTGGCTTCGCGGGCTGGGTGCGGCGGCGCGGGCGCCTGCTCGCGCTCGCCGCCGTCCTCGTGGTCGCCGGCGGGGTGGTGCTGGGCGCCGCCGCGCGCGGCGTGGGGCTCGCGCCCGGCTGGACCTCGCGCAACCAGCACGTCACCGACCGGGCGGGGGACGCGAGCAGGGCCGAGGACATGGACGGCGACGACCCCCGCGCCCGCGGGTGCGGAGCCGACCTCGAGACGATCGAGACGCTCGACGCCGTCCCGCTGAACCTGCCCGACGGCACCCGCTTCGGGACGCTAAGGCTGCGGCGCAGCCCCGAGTGCGACACGGCCTGGGCCTCGGCGCACTTCGACAATCCCCATCTCTACACGGTGTGGCTCGCCGCGCATCGTCCGGCGGACAGCGCCCAGGTGCGCTCCCAATGGTCGAACAACACGCCGCCGGGCAGCTACGGGGACATGCTCTCCCTCGCACCCGGATGCGTCTGGGTGGAGGGATGGGTGGTCACAGGGCAGGGGGAAGGCCCGCACGCGAGAACCCGCTGCGCGCGCTGACCCGCACGCCCGCACGCACCCCCTCGCCTCGCTCTGCCCTCGGCGGTGCCGCGGTGCGCACGGCGCGCCGTCGGAAGGTCACCGCGACGCGGCGCCGGCGAACGGGATGGCGGCCGGGAGCGGGTCGTCGGGCACGTCCACCGGGTGCCGCCACAACCCCCTGCGGCGCAGCAGAGGCAGGACGCCCTCGCCGAACCAGTAGGCCTCCTCCAGGTGCGGGTGACCGGACAGCACGAACTCGTCGATGCCGAGAGCGTGGTACTCCTCGATCCGCTCGGCCACCTCGACGTGGCTGCCCACGAGGGCCGTGCCCGCGCCGCCGCGGACGAGCCCCACACCGGCCCACAGGTTCGGCGAGACCTCCAGCGCGTCCGTGCGGCCCCCGTGCAGGGCCCGCATCCGCCGCTGCCCCTCCGACCCGCTGCGCGCGAGACCGGCCTGCACCGACGCGATGACGGCCGGGTCCAGGGCGGACAGCAGCCGCTCGGCCTCCGCCCACGCCTGCGCCGAGGTGTCCCGGCTGATCACGTGGAGCCGGATGCCGAAGCGCACCTCGCGCCCGGCCGCGGCGGTCTCCCGGCGGATCCAGGCGAGCTTCTCGGCCACCTGCGCGGGCGGCTCGCCCCAGGTCAGGTAGACGTCGCTGTGCCGCGCCGCCACCCTGCCCGCGGCCGGGGACGACCCGCCGAAATACACGGCCGGCACCGGGGACGGCACCCGGCTCAGCGCGGCGTCCGCGACCCTGACGTGCCTGCCCTCCAGGGTGACCCGCTCCCCGCGCCACAGGGCGCGTACGACCGTGAGGAACTCGTCGGTGCGCTCGTAGCGCTCGTCCTTGGTGAGGGAGTCGCCGTAGGCGCGCTGCTCGTGGTCCTCGCCGCCGGTGACGACGTTGACCAGCAGGCGCCCGGCCGAGTGGCGCTGGAACGTGGCGGCCATCTGCGCGGCGAGCGTGGGCGACAGCAGCCCCGGCCGGAAGGCGACCAGGAACTTCAGCCGCTCGGAGCCCGCGACCAGCATGGCGGTGGTCAGCCAGGCGTCCTCGCACCAGGCGCCGGCCGGGGTGAGGGCCCCCTCGAAGCCGAGTTGCTCGGCGGCGCGCACGATCTGGCCCAGGTACGCCAGGGTGGCGGGCCGGTCTCCGCCGGCCGTGGTGATGTCCGTGCCGTGCCCGCCGCCGACGAGGTGGCGGCTGTCGCCGTACGTGGGCAGAAACCAGTGGAACGTCAGTGTCATCGGGAGTCCCCTCAGGACGCGGCCAGCAGCAGGCGGCGCGCGGCCACGGCCGACGCGAAGGCGTCGACCACGCGGTAGAGCGGGTCGGCGTGGTCGGGGTCGAGGCCGGCCTCGTCGCCGCGGACCGCGATGTGCCGGTCCAGGACGAACCATCCCGGCACGACGTGGTCGGCCCCGAGCGAGGTCAGGACCGGGCGCAGCGCGTAGTCGATGGCCAGCACGTGGGCGGGGCTGCCGCCGGTGACGATCGGCAGCACGACCTTGCCCGCGAACGCGAACTGCGGCAGCAGGTCGAGCAACGTCTTCAGCAGTCCGCTGTAGGCGGCCTTGTACACGGGTGAGGCGACCAGGACGCCGTCCGCCTCGCCGACGAGGCCGACGACCTCGGCGATCCGCGGGTGCCCGGTGTCGGCCGACAGCAGCGCCTCCGCGGGCAGGTCCCGCACGTGTACGGTGCGGACCTCGTGGCCAAGGAGGCGCAGCCGGCCGGCGAGGTGCGTGCACAGGGCGGCGGTACGCGAGACCGCAGAGGGACTGCCGGACAGGACGACGATGGTGGACATGGCGGAACCTCCGTCAGATGGAACCGGATTCGGAGTGGGGGCCGGGTTCGGGATCAGATCAGGCCGTGCCGTGGGGGCGGGGTCCGGTTCAGCGCGTACCGGCCGATGTGCTGGATCTTCCAGCGCACCGGATCGTGCAGGGTGTGGGTGCGGGCGTTGCGCCAGTGCCGGTGCAGGTTCAGCGAGTCGAGCGCCGACCTGGTGCCCGACACCTCGAACAGGGCGTCGGTCACCTCGACGGCTGCCGGGTCGGCGAACGCCTTCGCCGTGGCGACCGCGATGGACGCCGCCGCCGCGGTCTCGTCGTCGAGCCGTTCCCGCGCCCGGTCGACCGCCCGCCCGGCCTCGCCCAGCAGCGCCTCCGCGGCGCGCACGGAGATCTCCAGCTCTCCGAAGCGCTGGATGGTCAGGGGGTCGTCGGCGGCGTGGTCGAGGCCGCTCTCGAACCAGGGCCTGCTGCGGGTCCGGACGAACTCGGCGGCCTCGGTGAGCGCGGCGCGGGCGATGCCGACGTCGATCGCGGCGTGCAGCAGTTGCGCGTGGGCGCCGTGCAGCTGCGGCCCGGTGAAGGTCAGGTGGTGGGGGACCACGCGGTCGGCCGGAACCCGCACACCCTCCAGCCGCACCGTGCCGCTGGCCGTGGTGCGCTGCCCCATGCCCTCCCAGTCGTCCACGACCGTGAGGCCGGGCGCGCCGGCCGGCACGTACGCGACGACGAGTCGGTCGGCGGGGTCCTTTGCCAGCACGGTGATCCAGTCGGCGAACAGGGCCCCGGTCGAGTAGTGCTTGACGCCGTCGAGGACGAAGCCGCCGTCCTCCGCCGGGCGCAGCCGGGTGCGGTAGTCCTGCACGTGCCGGGTGCCCGCCTCCGACTGGGCGTTGCCGAACCGCCTGCCCGCCAGGACCTCGGCGAAGAAGAACTCCCGCTGCGCCGCGGACCCCTGCTGCCGCAGCACGTTGACGTACACGAAGTGGCTCTGCGGGATCTGGGCGATGCTGGGGTCGGCGGTGGCGAGCAGGCGGACGACCTCCGCCAGTGTGGCGGACCGCACGTCGGCGCCGCCGTGTTCGCGCGGAACGGTGATGCCGAGCAGGCCGCTCGCCGACAGCTCGGCCAGCTCGGCGTGGGGGAGCTCGCGGTGGGCGTCGCGTCCGGCGGCGCCGTCCGCGAACCGGCCGGCGAGTTCGGCGGCGACGGCGAGGGCCTCCTCGTCGCCGGTGACCACGTGCGCGGTCCCCGATGCGTGAACGGCTGCCTGGACGGCTGCCTGGACGGTTTCCTGGACGGCTGCGTGGGCGAGATCGGTCATGGGATCAGGCCCGGGCCGGTTCCACCGGGAACGTGCCCCTTGCCGCGAGTTCGCCCTCCAGCTCGCGGATGATGGGCAGCACGTGGCGGCCGAAGTACTCGACCTCCTCGTGGTAGTGCAGGAAGCCGAGCAGGAGCAGGTCGACGCCGCGCTTCTTGTACTCGATCGCCCGGTGCGCGATCTGCTCCGGCGTGCCGATGAGGCGGGTGCGGAAGCCGTCGTTGTACTGCACCAGGTCCTCGAACGAGGAGTCGGCCCACATTCCCCGTCCGTCCTGGGTGGACCGGCCGGCCTCGCGGACCGCGTCGCGGAACCCGTGGACGGCCTCGACGTCGGCCTTGGCCACGATCTCGCGCAGCGTCTCGCGCGCCTCCGCCTCGGTGTCCCTGGCGATGAGGAAGCCGTTCAGGCCGAACCGCACCCGGCGGCCGTGGGCCTGCGCCGCCGCGCCGACCTCCTCGATCTGCTCGGTGACGCCGTCGAAGTCCTTGCCGTTGCTGAAGTACCAGTCGGAGACCCGGCCCGCCATGGCGCGCGCCGCCGTGGAGTTGCCGCCCTGGAAGACCTCGGGGTGCGGGCGGTCGGGCCCGGAGAGCGGCTTGGGCTGCAGGTCGTACCCGTGCAGCCGGTAGAAGTCGCCCTGGAACTGCGCCTTGTCCTCGGTCCAGCTCGTCCGCAGGACGCGGATGAACTCCTCGGCCCGGCGGTAGCGCTCGTCGTGCTCCAGCCACGGCTCGCCCAGGGCGGTGAACTCGCCCTTGAACCAGCCGCTCACGACGTTGACGGCGGCCCGGCCGCCCGAGAGGTGGTCGGCGGTGCTGAGCAGCTTGGCCAGCACCGCCGGGTGCCACAGGCCCGGGTGGACGGCGGCGATCACCTTCAGCCGCTGGGTGGCGAGCAGCAGCGCCAGGCTGAAGCTCGTCGACTCCTGCTGGTACGCGGCGCCGTAGCTGGCCATGTAGCGCACCTGGGACAGCGCGTACTCGAAGCCGTTGTTCTCCGCGAGCACCGCCAGCTTCCGGTTGTAGTCGTAACTCCAATCGGTGCGCTGCTCGATCGTGCTGGTGACGAGCCCGCCGCTGACGTTGGGCACCCAGTAGGCGAACCGCAGCGGCTCGGGACTGACGTTCGCGGACACGGAGGACCCCTTTCAGGCATTTCCTACTCAGTCAATGGGGATAGTACGTCGGCCGTGCCCCGCGGTTCCACATGCGATCGGCGGGGGAGTGATAGGGCCGCCCTGTAACTCCACCGCTGGCACCCCGCACTGTGGCTCCTGCGCTTTATCCCGCGGCGCCCGTCCGGGCGTCGGCGCGGCACTCCCGTGCCCGGTCCAGGAGGAACCGGTGCAGGTCGCGGGCCACCCGGGGGCCGGAGGCGGATCGCTGCGACTGGATCACCAGGAGGACCTCCGCCACGCGCCGTGCCAGCGGCCGGTAGGTGATCGCGCCGCTGCGCAGGAGGGGATCGCCGGCCACGCTGAACTCGGGCAGCACGGTGGCGCCGAGCCCCTCGGCGACCATGAGCTTGCCCATCTCGGCGCCGTCGGTCGAATACGAGAACGACGGCGCGCGCCCGCCGAGCAGGCGGTGCACCAGGCGGTGCATGACATAGCCGGAGCGCATCACGATCAGGGGCTGGCGGAGCAGGTCGGCGACCTCGACCGCGGGCAGCGAGGCCAGCGGGCTGTCGGGCCGTACGCACACGACCGGGCGGCCGCGCAGCAGCTCGGTCGTGGCGAGGTCGGGCGGCAGGTCGTCGCCGCTCAGGTAGTTCACCAGTCCGAGGTCGAAGCTCCCCTCCCGGATGCGCCGGTGGATCTCGGCCTGCTGCGCGCCGACGACCTCGACCTGGGTCGCCGGATGGGCCTCCCGGAACGCCCGTACTGCGGGGATCAGCAGCGGGACGGTGGCCGCGTTGACCGTGCCCAGCCTGACCATGCGGGCCGTGTGGTGCTGCTCGTCGGCCGCGCCGCGCAGGCGGTCCACCGCCTCCAGCACGCCGTTGATGTACGGCAGCAGCTCCCGGCCCTTGTCGCTGATCGTGGCGCCGGACCGGCGCCGCTCCAGCAGGTCGACGCCGAGCTCCCGCTCCAGGTTGCGCACGGTCTCGCTGAGCGCCGGCTGGGACAGGTGCAGGTGGTCGGCGGCCCTGCGCAGCGAGCCGAGGCGGGTCACCGCGCGGATGTACTCGAGCTGCTCGATGCGCATCGTCGTCCACCTCGTCCAAGGGGGGTTCGCCGGTGGTGTTCAAGGGGGACCCTACCGGCCGTTCGGCAATTTTCCTACTTAACAAGTAGAGAATGTTGCCTAACCTGGTGAGCGACAGCAGGCGCGACGCGCCGCACACGAGAGGAGACGACACGTGACCATCGCTCACGCCAGCCGTACGGACTGGACGGACGGCCCGGCGCCGCGCACTCCGGACGAGTGGACCGCGCGTGCCGGCGAGGTGGCCGCCGTCCTCGCGGTGGACGCCGCCGAGCGTGACAGGGCCGCGAAGACCCCGTACGCGGAGATCGGGCTGCTCAAGGACTCCGGCCTGGTCACGCTGCTCGGACCGGCCGGGCACGGCGGCGCGGGGCAGGACTGGCCCACCGCCTACCGCGTCGTCCGCGAGGTGGCCGCGGCCGACGGCTCCATCGGCCAGCTGCTCGGCTACCACTACCTCTGGAACTGGGCGGCGCGCCTGGTGGGCACCCGCGAGCAGTGGGAGCGCGTTGAGGCCGATGCCGCCCGGCACCGCTGGTTCTTCGGCGGGGCCGTCAACCCCCGCGACCGCGACATCGTCGTGCGCGACGAGGGCGACACCCTCGTCTTCGACGGGCGCAAGACCTTCTCCACCGGTAGCAAGGTTTCCGACGTCACCGTCCTCGAGGGCGTGCTGGAGGGCACGGACAAGCACGTCTTCGCCATAGTCCCCTCGGACTCCGAGGGGCTGACCTTCCACGACGACTGGGACAACATCGGCCAGCGGCTGACCGAGAGCGGCAGCGTCACCGTCTCCGGCGTGCGCGCGCCGTGGCGCGACGCCCTCGGCTACGTGGACAAGGAGTTCCAGCCGCGCGTCTACGCCACCCTCAACGTGCCGACCATCCAGCTCGTGTTCGTGAACTTCTACCTCGGCATCGCCAGGGGAGCGCTGGAGACCGCGCTGGCGTACACGAGGGAGCACACCCGCCCGTGGCTGCACGGCGGGCACGAGCGCGCGGTCGACGAGCCGTACGTCATCGACCTCTACGGGGACCTCACCGCCAAGCTCTGGGCGGCCGAGGCGCTGGCCGACGAGGTCGCCCGGGAGGGCCTGTGGTTCCACCTCAACCCGGACGAGGTCACCCCCCGCCTGCGCGGGGAGCACGAGGTGCGGGTGGCCGCGGTCAAGGCGCACGCCACCGACGTGGCCCTGGAGGTCACCTCGCGTGTCTTCGAGGCCACCGGGGCCCGCTCGACCGCGTCCCGCTACGGGCTCGACCGGTTCTGGCGCAACGTGCGCACCCACACCCTGCACGACCCCGTGGCGTACAAGCGCCGCGAGGTGGGCGTCCACCGCCTGCGGGACGAGGTCCCCGAGCCCACCTGGTACTCCTGACGGAGGCCGCGTCCGGCCTCCTCTCGGGCGTGTGACGAGGCCGGACGGCCGCGGGACCGGCCCCCGTTCCCGCGCCCGCCTCCCCCGCACGAGGCGGCGTGAGGGCGCCGCACCGTCGGTTCCGCGGCGGGCTCAGCCCCGGGCCCAGGCGGAGGCGATGGTCGGCCAGGTGCCGCAGCACAGCGCGTACGCCGTCGCCTCCACGTCCTTCGCGTAGAGCTGGTCGGAGTACGCCGTGCCGTCGCGGGTCGCGTACGTCTCGGTGCAGTCGCCGAAGCCCTCGCCCCGGCACACGAGAACGCCCACAGGCGCGGTGCGCCCCTCGTCGAGCGTGATCCGCGACCAGTTGGTCCCGCATCGGGGGGAGTACCGCAACTCGACGGTGGCGCCGGCGGGCCGGGTGGCCCGTCCGCGGCCGTCGTGATACCAGAGCCGCGAACTCGACACGGTGTACGCCCCGTCGTCGCAGCGGCTCCTGATCGGGTCGGTCCCGTCACAGGTCTGCGCGCTCTTCCGGCCCTGGTCGCACAGCGTGTCGGAGACGCGGCGCGGGAGGTCGGCGGTCCCGCCGCGCGGAATGTCGTCGAGCCTCACCGTGCCGGTCCGGCCCGACCCCGATCCCGACCCCGATCCCGGCCCGTCTCCCGTTCCGGCGACCGCGCCGGTCGCCGTCGTCGTCAGCACGACGGCCGCCGCCGCCGGGACGGCCAGCGCCTTGAGGACGATGCTCCATCTCATCCCGAGCTGCTCCTTCCGTGGCCCCGGGCACCTCGCGGTGCCTCCACGGCATGGATAACCCGGTCGGCAGTTGATGCGCGATCATCCGGCGCGGGTTCGCATCAACCCATCAACCGGCAAGAAGCAGCTCAGGCCCGGCCCACGCGTGTCGCCCTCAGGCGAGCCGGTGGCGCCCCGCCTTCCCCGGCAGCCGCAGGCCGCCCTCGAAGGGGATCGACTCGTCCGGCTCCTGCCGCCCGGCGCGCGCCCGCCGGGCCGAGACCACGCGGGTGGCGAGCAGCGCCGAAAGCAGCAGAACCGCGGTGAGGGCCGTCCCCGCCGCGTCGTAGGACCGGTGGCCCCGAGCGCGCGCCCCCGCCGAATCGCCGCGTAGTTCGGGCAGTTCGGGCATCCTCTGCCCGGGCCACAGGAGGGGGATCACGCCGTCCTCGTCGGGGTCCACCTTCGCCGCGCGGCCCGTCTCCGGCGCGTCGTCGAGCGCCGCGACGAGACGCGGCCGGTACGGCTCGGGCGAAAGGGTGCCCTCGGGTGTCATGGACGCCTTGGGCCGTGTCGCCTTCTTGTCGGCCGGCCGCGTCTTTCCGGCGCTCCGCGCGCCCTCGCCGCTCTCACGCTGCCCATGGGACGCGCAGTCCTCGCCGGCGACCAGGGGCAGGCAGGTGTCCTGGACGGCGCGGGTCAGCCCGTCGGTGAGCTTCTCGACGCCGGGGGCGGGGCTGTGCGCGGCTCCGGATCCGTCGCCCGTCAGAGCTCCCGTGGCTCCGCTCACCGCTCCGCTCGCGTCGTCCGCCGCTCCGCTCGCCGCGCCGGCCGCGGTGTCGGCGGCCCCGGTGAGCGTCTGTCCGGCCTTGTCGACCGCCTTGCCGACGTCGTTCACCGCGGTGCCCGTGGCTTCGGTGGTCGTCTTCAGCGTGTCGTCCACGGCCTTCGTGACCGGTTCCGTCACCCCGCCGGTGGCCTTGTCCGCGACGTCGGTGACGCCGTCCGCCAGGCGGCCCACGCCGTCCACCAGGGAGCAGACGCCGCCGGTGATGCCCGAGACCAGGCCGCCGCCGCCCGTGCAGTCGAGCGCCTGTGCCGGGGATGCGGCGAGAGGGAGTCCTCCGGCCAGGGTGATCGCGAGAGCCCCGGCGGAGATCGCGGAGGCCTTGCCTACGATCCCCATGTGTCCCCTTCCGCAGTGCTCTGGTCCATCCCCCGACATACCCGCCACTCTTCGCCGGAGCGCGGGGTTATGCAGTAGAAAGTTGCAGTTCGGTATCGATGTGTGATACGTGAGGACGATTCTCGTTCGCCTCCCACGTCCGGGGCGGCGATCAGGGGTCGGAGACGTCGTCCAGAGCCTCGCGGATCTCCCACGGCAGTGTCAGCTTCTCGGCCTGCAACACGCCGAGGAGCTGCGCGTGGGTGCGCGCGCCGACGATCGCCGACGACACGCCCGGGCGGTCGCGCACCCAGGCGAGCGCCACGGCGAGCGGCGACACGCCGAGCCCCTCGGCCGCCGTGGTCACCGACTCCACGATGCTGCGGCACCGTTCGTCCAGGTATGGCCGGACGAACTCGGCGAAGTGCGGGGTGGCGGCGCGGGAGTCCGCGGGAATGCCGGTGCGGTACTTGCCGGTCAGCACGCCGCGTCCCAGCGGCGACCAGGCGAGGACACCGGCGCCCACGTGCCCCGCGGCCGGCAGCAGTTCCTCCTCGGCGTCCCTGGCCAGCAGGGAGTACTCCACCTGCGCAGCGACGATCGGGGCCCGCGAGTCGCCGCACCGCTGCCACGTGGCGGCGGCGGCGAGCTGCCAGCCCGTGTAGTTGCACACGCCCGCGTAGGCCGTACGCCCGGTGGAGACGGCGAAGTCGACGGCGGCGAGCGTCTCCTCCAGAGGCACCCGGGGGTCGAACGCGTGGAGCTGCCACAGGTCGACCTCCTCCAGCCCGAGCCGGGCCAGGGAGGCGTCGAGCGCGCGGATGAGGTGACGGCGGGAGGCGTCGTGCTCGCCGCCGGGGGTGAGCACGGCCTTGGTGGCGATGACCAGCTCCGAGCGCGGCACCACGTCGCGGATGAGCCGGCCGATCAGGCGCTCGGCGTCGCCGCCGCCGTACACATCGGCGGTGTCGATCAGCGTGCCGCCGGCCTCGGCGAAGGCGGTGAGCTGCGCCGTCGCCTCCTCGGCGGAGGTGTCGCGGGCCCAGGTCATGGTGCCGAGCCCGATCCTGGACACCGACAGACCGCTGCGCCCGACTAGTCGCTGGTCCATGGTGCGGACAGACTAGCCGATAGGCTGTCCGCACCATGGACGTACTACAGGCGATCGTGCTCGGGCTCGTGCAGGGTCTCACCGAGTTCCTGCCCATCTCCAGCTCGGCCCACCTGCTGATCGTGCCCAAGCTGGCCGGATGGGGCGACCCCGGCGCCGCGTTCACCGCGGTGATCCAGCTCGGCACCATGCTCGCGGTGCTCATCTACTTCTGGCGGGACATCGTCCGGATCACCTGGACCTGGCTGCGCAGCCTGTGGACGCCGGAGCTGCGCGGCGACCTCGACGCGCGCATGGGGTGGTACATCGGCCTGGGCACGATCCCGATCAGCGTCGCCGGCCTGCTGTTCAAGGACGCGATCGAGGGCCCGGCCCGCAACCTGTGGCTGAACGCGGCCATGCTCATCGTCTTCGGCCTGCTGCTGCTCGTGGCCGACCAGATGGGGCGCAAGAAGAAGGAGGTCGCCGACCTCAACATGCGCGACGGCCTCATCATCGGCGCCTGGCAGATGCTGCCGCTGATCCCCGGCGCCTCCCGCTCGGGCTCCACGATGACCGGCGCGTTGTTCCTCGGATACACGCGCGAGGCGGCCGCCCGCTACTCCTTCCTGCTGTCGATCCCGGCGGTGATCCTCTCGGGGCTGTTCGAGCTGCGGCACGTCGGCGACGGCGGCGGCCCGCCGGTCGCGCCGACCCTGATCGCGACCGTCGTGTCGTTCGTCGTCGGCTATGCCTCGATCGCCTGGCTGCTGCGTTACGTGGCGCGCCACTCGACCGTCGTCTTCGTCGTCTACCGCGTCTTCGCCGGAACGTTCCTCCTCACGCTGCTGGCCCTCGGGGTGGTGCAGTCATGACGACCGTCCTCCTCGTACGGCACGGCCTCACCGCGATGACCGGCCCCGTGCTGGCCGGCTGGACCCCCGGGGTCCACCTCGACGAGCGCGGCCGGGAGCAGGCGCGCGCGGTGGCAGAGCGGCTCGCGCCCCTGGAACTGGACGCCATCGTGTCCAGCCCGCTGGAGCGGTGCCGGGAGACCGCCGCCGCCATCGCGCAGGGCCGCCCCGTCTCCGTGCAGACCGACGACAGGTTCGGCGAGTGCGGATACGGCGACTGGACGGGCAGGCCGCTGAAGGAGCTTGCGGAGGAGCCGCTGTGGCGGGTGGTGCAGGCCCATCCCAGCGCGGCGGTGTTCCCCGGCGGGGAGGCGCTGGCGGAGGTGCAGAACCGGGCCGTGCGGGCCGTACGCGACTGGAACGAGCGGCTCGGCGAGAAGGCCACCTATCTGGTGTGCAGCCACGGGGACGTGATCAAGGCGATCGTGGCCGACGCGCTGGGCCTGCACCTGGACCAGTTCCAGCGGATCACGGCCGACCCCGCGTCCGTCACGGTGATCCGCTACACCCCCCTGCGCCCCTTCCTGCTCAGGGCGAACGACGTGGGCGGGGGAGTGGCCAACCTGTTGCCCCCGCCGGAGGTGTCGGAGGACCGAGACGGGGGAGAAACCATCACCGGAAGCGATGCCGCCGTCGGCGGTGGACCCGGGACCACATAGGGTCGGGCTATGCCGGTCTTCGATTACGATCCGCCTGACAGGTTCGTGGCCGGTGCCGTGGGGCAACCGGGCGCGCGAGCCTTCTTCCTGCAGGCCCGAGGCCAGGGCAGGATCACCACGGTGGCGCTCGAGAAGTTCCAGGTCGCAGTGCTCGCCGACCGCCTCGACGAATTGCTCGACGAGGTGCTGCGGCGCAGCGGCGGGCGCGCGCCGGTCCCGGCCATGGCCCCCGCGGAGCTGGCCGACGAGGGCCCGCTCGACCTGCCGATCGACGAGGACTTCCGGGTGGGCACGATGGCGCTCGCCTGGGATCCCGAGGCCGCACAGGTGATCATCGAGGCACAGGAGGCCACCGAGGACGAAGAGGAGGACGAGCCGCCGCTGGACGACCGGCCCGAGCCCGCCGTCCTCAGGGTGCGGATCAGCGCCGCCGCCGCCCGCGCGTTCAGCCGCCGGGCGCTGGAGGTGGTCGCCGCGGGCCGTCCGCCGTGCCCGCTGTGCGGCCGGCCCCTCGACTCCGAGGGCCACATATGCGTCCGCCTCAACGGTCACCACCCCGGAGGGTTGTCGGCATGAGAGGCGCGGCGTGAACGGGTGGAGGAGCGGCCTGGTGCCGCGCGGGCGAGGAACCGGATGACGGCCGAGGGCGAGGCGAGCATCAGCGACGTGGACGGGCCGGGGCTGGACGACGCGGCGGCCATGCGCCTGCTGCGGGAGGGCACCTTAGAAGTGGCCGGACGACTCGTCGAGGCCACGAACATGACGCTCTACTGCTCCATCAGGAACGGCGAGCACGCGGCGGCGTGCGTGTACAAACCGGTGCGCGGGGAGCGCCCCCTGTGGGACTTCCCCGACGGTACGCTCGCGGCCCGGGAGGTGGCCGCCTACGAGGTGGCGGCCGTCACCGGATGGCGCATCGTGCCGCCGACCGTCTACCGGGACGGCCCCTTCGGCCCGGGGATGGTGCAGCTGTGGATCGACGCCGATCCCGAGACCGACCTGATGGCCCTGATGCGCAGCCGCAACCCCGCCCTGCGCCGCATGGCCGTGTTCGACGCCGTGGTGAACAACGCCGACCGCAAGGGCGGCCACCTGCTGCCGCTGCCCGACGGGCACGTGTACGGGGTCGACCACGGGGTCTGCTTCGCGGTGGAGGACAAGCTGCGCACCGTGCTGTGGCAGTGGCGCGGCAAGACGCTCCCGCGCGAGGCGGTCAACGTGCTGGTGCGGCTGGAGCGCGAGATCGAGCGGGGGCGCCTCGGCCGGCGCCTGCGCGAGCTGCTGACCCAGGCCGAGGTGGAGGCCACGTGGGAGCGGGTCAAGAGGCTGCTGGCCACCGGGGTCCACCCGCATCCCTCCGAGGACTGGCCGGCGATCCCATGGCCCCCGATTTGATCGCCGCAGACAGGCTTGCGCAAAACGTGCGAATTGTGCACTCTGCAGGGGTCTCTACCGATATAGGAGGGAACACGCATTGTGTACGGTCGTCGTGAGCGTCGAGCCGGAGGCCGGCGCGCCGGTGCTCCTGGCGGGAGTGCGTGACGAGTTCGTCACGCGGCCGTGGATGTCGCCGGACCGGCACTGGCCCGCGTACCCCGGCCTGGTCGGAGGCCGCGACCTGGAGGCGGGCGGCACCTGGCTGGCCGCCGACCCCGCCGCGCGGCGCGTGGCCGCGCTGCTCAACGGCGATGGCGTCGCGGCCCCGGCCGGCAGGCGCCACTCGCGCGGCGAGCTGCCGCTCCTCGCCGCCGCCGCGGGAGAGCTCCCTCCGGTCGACCTGTCCTGGTATGACCCTTTTCATCTCGTCCTCGGCGGGCTCGACGGCGTACGGCTGTGGAGCTGGGACGGCGAGACCCTGGCCGAGGAGAAGCTGCCCCAGGGCGTGCACGTCATCGTGAACTCGGGCTGGGACCGCGGCGAGAGCCGGCCGCGCACCGCCTGGTTCCGGCCCCGCTTCTCCCGGGCGGCGCGGCCCGCGTGGACCACGGGCGGCTCGTCCGAGCGGTTCTGGGGGGAGTGGCTCGATCCCGCGTCGGGCGCCGGGGTGCCCTGGGACGATCCCCGTGCGCTGGTCATGCGGCAGCGGCTGCCGGACGGGCGGGTGTTCGCCAGCCTCTCGATCACGCTGGTCGCCCTCGCGGAGGAGGGGCTGCGCTACGACTTCTGCCCTCAGCCGGACGACCCCGCCACCTGGCACGAGATCGACACCTCGTGGAGCACACCGGCTGAACCGGTCCGCCGGCCGCGCGGATAGGCTTCACACCATGCGATCGTGGTCTGCTCCGAATGTCCCCAGATTGCCTGGTCCGGGCCTTCCGCTCCGTCTATACGACACCGCTGCCCGTGAGGTGCGGGAGACGGCCCCCTCCGGCGAGGCCCGGCTCTACGTCTGCGGCATCACGCCGTACGACGCCACCCATCTCGGGCACGCCAACACCTACCTCGCCTTCGACCTGGTCAACCGGGTGTGGCGGGACGCCGGCCACGACGTGCACTACACCCAGAACGCCACCGACGTGGACGACCCACTGCTCGAGCGGGCCGAGGCGACCGGGACCGACTGGCGCTCCCTCGGCGAGCGCGAGATCGAGCTGTTCCGTTCCGACATGGAGGGGCTGCGCATCCTGCCGCCCCGCGAGTACGTCGGGGTCACCGAGACCGTCGGGGAGATCGCCGAACTGATCGCCCGGCTGGCCGAGCGGGGCGCCACGTACGAGATCGACGGGGACGTCTACTTCTCGGTCGCGTCCGCGCCCAAGTTCGGCGCGGTCTCCGGCTACTCCGAGGAGACCATGCTGGAGCTGTTCGGCGAGCGCGGGGGCGACCCCGGCAGGGAGGGCAAGCGCCATCCGCTCGACTGGCTGCTGTGGCGGGCGGAACGGCCGGGAGAGCCGTCCTGGGAGTCGCCGTTCGGCCGCGGCAGGCCCGGCTGGCACATCGAGTGCACGGCCATCGCCCTGCGCAACCTGGGCAGCGGCTTCGACGTCGCCGGCGGCGGCTCGGACCTGATCTTCCCCCACCACGAGATGGGCGCGTGCGAGGGCCACGTGGCCACCGGCGAGTGGCCGTTCGCGCGGGCGTACGTCCACGCGGGCATGGTCGGCCTGGACGGCGAGAAGATGTCGAAGTCCAGGGGCAACCTCGTGTTCGTCTCCAGGTTGCGGCAGACCGCCGATCCCATCGCCATACGGCTGGCCCTGCTGGCGCACCACTACCGCGCGGACTGGGAGTGGACACCGGACCAGCTCACCGCGGCCGAGGACAGGCTGGCGCGGTGGCGGGCGGCGGTGGCCCGCCAGGCGGGCCCCGCGGGCGCCCCGGTGCTGGCGGCGGTGCGCGAGCGCCTCGCCGACGATCTCGATGCGCCGGGCGCGCTCGCGGCGATCGACGCCTGGGCGGCGGAGGAGGGCGACGACGCCTCCTCTCCGGCGCTGGTGCGCGACGTCGCCGACGCGCTCCTCGGTGTCGCCCTCTGACCGCGCTTCCCTGAACGGCACCCTCTGAACCGAACCCTCGAACGGCGCCCCTCAGAACCGAACCTCGGAACCGAACCTCTGAACCGCACCTCTGAACCGAACCCTCGGACGGCGCTCCCCTGGAGCCCGTTACGGCGCGGGGACCAGGTCGCCGGCGGCGTCCGCGCGGTCGACGAAGAGTCGGCCGGCGCGTTCGCCGGCGGCGAGGGCGGAGCCGGCGAAGTTCGCGTCGACCTCGCTGCGCTCGGCCGCGCTGGGGTTGGCGTTGGTGCAGCTCACCGGGGCGCTGTGACCGGACATCAGGTCGGTGCAGCGGCCGGTGCGCCGGTCGGGCAGGCCGAGGATGTGGCCGATCTCATGAGTGGCGATGCGCAGCGGGTAGTAACCCTGCGCGGTCGCGTCCCTGCCCATCCAGATGGTGCCCCGGCCGAGCCTGGTGACGCTCGTGCGGGGCCAGCCGTTGTCGGCGAGCACCGCGAAGTCGGCGGGCGTGCCCGCCACGAGCCGGACGTTGCTGACGCTCGCGTTCCAGACCTGTGCGGCCTGGTCCATCACCGTGCGGAACTCGGCGGCCCGGCTCGCGTCGTACCGCAGCACGCGCACGGCGCTCGCCGCCGATTCGCCGGCCGGCGCGGCCGCCCGGGCAGGCGACACCGTGAACAGCACGGCCAGTCCCAGGAGCAGGGCCGAGACGGTCCGAAGGAACCGTGACATGTGCATCGGGGACATTCGCATCGGGGACATGTGCATCGGAGTCTCCTCGGTCGGGGGATGACCACCACGAGGCACGCCGGTGATCGGTGGAGTCTCGGGTGAGGCACCCGCAAACGTACGTCCGGCGGGCCCGGCAGGGGACAGGCCACTTTTCCCCTACTTCCGAGTTATGGGGGCACAGGGGACAGCAGCAGACGGCTTCGCTATCCGAGCGGCACCCGCGGCGCCAGCCAGGGGAACACGACGTACCACAGCGCGGCCACGGCGACGCCGGTCAGCAGCAGCACGACGGACAGCCGGAGCGCGGTGCCGCCGGGCAGCCGCCGCCAGAGGAACCTGTACACGCCGGATCTCCCTCGGTCAGTCCTAGTTCGTGTCTGACGAATCAAGCCCTGCTGCGCGTCGCCCAGGCGGCGCCTCGCTGCGTTCTCGTCGTCGCCCATAGCTCCGCTATGGGCTCCTCCTCGGCCTTGCGATGCATCCACCTGGATCCACGCTCGCGACGGGCAGCATTTGTCAGACACTCCCTAGCGTTCCTCGCGGCGGACGAGCACGCTCTGGACGACCAGGCGCTGCGCCGCGGAGAACTTGGGGTGGCAGGTGGTCATGGTCATGAACGCGGTCGTGGGCCGCTGCCCGGGGTGGCCGGGGACGGGATCGACGACGTCGACCTCACCGGGGTCCACGACCTCCTTGCGCGTCACCCGGTAGGTGTAGCGGGCGTCCCGCGCGTCCACCACGATGTCGTCGCCGGGCCGCAGCTGGTCGATCCGGTTGAACGGCGCGGCGTAGGTGGTGCGGTGGCCGGAGAGCACGAAGTTGCCCACCTGGCCGGGCAGCGCCGTGCCGGGGAAGTGGCCGGGGCCCTTGCGCAGCTCCGCCGGGCCGACGCCCTCGACGACGGCGAACCGGTAATGAGCGCCCAGCCGCGGGATGCGCAGCAGCGCCAGGGCGTCGCCGAGCCGCACCGGGCCCAGGCCCGGGCCCGCCTGCCCGTCGTGCCTGCCGAAGACCTCGCCGAGCCGTCGCTGCAGGACGCGCTGCTCCCGCTCGGTCTCCGCGCCGGTGCCCCACAGCAGGTACGCGTAGAACAGCAGCAGGACCAGCCCCGCGGGCAGGCACAGCTCGCCGATGGCCCGCGTGACCGTTCTCACGGCTCCGTCGTCTGCTCCGCGCACGGACCGAGTATGGCCTTCGGTCATCCGCCGGCGGCGGTCTCGCAGGAGGTGTTGGCGAACTCTTTGGCACGCCTATTCGGCTGTGGTCAACGAAGCGAAAACCTGGCCGATCCTTCGGTAAGCACCGTGCGCCGTGATGGAGCGGCTCTTCGCCGGGCGCATATAACAGTCGAGCAGCGAGATTTCGCTGGCAATCCGGGCAAATGCTCAAATAATTGAGCGGCCGTTATCGGGAGTCCAAGTGGCGCGAACTAAAATACCTATTTTCCTGGCGGCGGCGGTCGCCGGCGGCCTGGCCCTCGGGATACCGGGGGCCGCGGCGGCGCAGTCCGTCGGCTTCACCGTGCTGCCGTCGGACGACGGCGTCTATCCGCCGAGGCCCATCACGGTGGAGAACGTCGTGGATCCGGGTGTGCGGCCGGTCATCCAGAACAACGAGCAGGCGGAGCCGCAGACCGTCTGCGAGGGCAACAACTGCAATAACAACAACAACGGCTGGATCTGGCCGCAGCAGAACTGGCAAGGCTGGAACTGGCCGCAGACGTACACGAACAACGACACCACCAACGCAAACGCGCAGCCCGTGGTCGCACCCGTCGGCGCGGGCGGCAACGGCGGGATCATGCCGGTGCAGAACGCGGCGCAGAGCGCCCAGGGAGCGCCGGAGGCGGCCGCCGAGGAGTCGGAGCCCACCGAGGAGGAGTCGGAGGAGGCCCCTGAGGAGGAGACCTCCGAAGAGGAGGCCCCTGAGGAGGAGAGCTCCGAGGAGGCGCCGGCCGGCATGGGCCCCGAGGAGACCATGGGCGGGGGCGGTCCCGCACCGGTCGCGGCCGGTCCGGCGGGCGGCGGTCAGCTGCCGTTCACCGGCGCGCCGGTGGGCGTGGCCGCGGCGGGCGCCGGCCTGCTGGCCGTCGCTCTGGGCTGCACTCTCGTCTCCGCGCGACGCCGCCGGTCGAGCGGTGCCGAGTAAGAGGAACCGTCGGCTGGTCGTTGTCGGCCTGCCGTCGCTGGCCCTCGGCCTCGTGCTGGCCGGGGGCTGGGCGGCCCACCTCGGGCTGAGTGTGCGCGATCATCTGGAGGCCACGCGGACCGCCCTGCTCCGGCTGCGGCCGGGCGCCATCGGGCCGGCCCGCTCCGTCGCCGCGACGCTCGCCGAGGCACGCGCCCACGCGGCGGAGGCGCGGCGGCTGACCGGCGGTCTCTACTGGGCACTGCTCACCCACCTCCCGGTGGTGGGCGACGGCGCGGCGACGACCCGGGGGCTTGCCGCGTCCGTCGCGGACATCACCGACGTGCTGTCCCGGGTGGAGCGCACGGCCGCGCCGTTGCTGTCCCCCGGCGCACGGGTGCCGGGAGACCTGCGGCGCGCGCTGGCCGCCCTCGACGCGATGGCGCCGGTGCTGCGCGACGGCGCCCTCCGAGTAGAAGCCGCGCGGTCACGCGTGGCGGGCACCCCGGCGTCGACGGGACTGGCCGCCCTGGACGGGGCGCGCGACACCGTGCTCCGTGAGGCGGGACGGCTGCACGGCATGCTGAGCCAGGGGGCCCAGGCCGCCGCGCTCCTGCCGCCCATGCTGGGCCGCGACGGTCCCCGCCGCTACTTCCTCGCGTTCGAGACCAACGCCGAGGCCCGCGGGACCGGAGGCCTCGTCGGCGCGTTCGGCGTGCTGAAGGCCGACGGCGGCAGGGTGTCCGTCGCCCGGCTGTCCGCCAACACCGGTATGGCGGCCAGCACCGAGCCGGTCGCCGATCTCGGCTCCGCGTTCGCCTCCCGATACGGGCGGGGCGCGACCACGACGCTGTCGGTGTCCAACCTGTCCCCGCACTTCCCCTACGCCGCGGCCACCTGGACGGGGCTGTGGCGCCGTCAGACCGGCCAGGAGCTCGACGGGGCCATCGCGACCGACCCGGTCGGCCTCTCCTACATCCTGGGCGCGATCGGGCCGGTGAAGCTCCCCGGCGGTGAGACGGTGACGGCCGGCAACGTCGTCGACCTGACCGAGCGGGAGGCCTACGCCCGCTATCCGGACCCCGCGGAGCGCAAGAAGTACCTCATCAGGATCGCCGGCGCGGTCAGCGAGGCGCTGACCGACCGGCTGGGGAAGCCCACGCGGTTGCTGCCCGCCTTCGCGCGCATGGTGAGCGAGCGCCGGCTCACCGTCTGGAGCCGGGCCGAGGACGAGCAGCGCCGTCTCGCGGCGACCCCGATCGGCGGGGTGCTGCCCGAGCGGCGCGAGCCGTACGCCGGGCTCGTGGTCAACAACTCGGCCGGCACCAAGCTCGACTACTACCTGGACCGCTCGCTCACCTACGAGCTCGGCCCGTGCCGCCCGGACGGGCTGCGCACCTCGCGGGTGCGGGTCCGGCTGACCAACGACGTGCCGCGCGGGCCGCTGCCCGCCTACGTCACCGGCCGGCTCGACGACCCGCGGCGTCCCCACGCCGCCGGCTCCAACATGCTGTGGGTGTCGCTGTACGCCGGGATCGGGGCGAAGGCGACGGCCGTCCGGCTCGACGGCCGGCCGATCTCGTACTACTCGGAGACCGAGCGGTCGCATCCCGTCTACTCCAAGGTGCTGGAGTTCGCGCCCGGCCAGACGAGGACGCTGGAGTTCGACCTGCTCGAACCGTACTCGGCGGCGGCCCCCGTGGTCCCGGTGCAGCCGCTCGTCCGCCCGCAGCGGACGCTGGTGACGGCCGACGGCAGGGGCTGCGGCGCCTGAGGAGCCCGCACGAGGGAATCGACAGGAACCGTAAAAGCCCGGCGTGCCGCGAGCGGCGGCGCGCCGGGCTCGGCCTAGCGTCCCGCCCATGGAGCGTACGCATACGCCGGAGGGCTCGGGGACCTTCCGCATCCTGTTCGTGTGCACGGGGAACATCTGCAGATCGGCCATGGCCGAGCGGCTCGCCCTGGCCGCGCTCGGTCCGGGGTCGCCGATCCTCGTGGGCAGCGCGGGCACCCACGCCCGGCCGGGACTCCCGATGGCCGAGCGGGCGAGCGGGGTGCTGCTGCGGCTCGGCGGCGATCCCGAGAACTTCGCCTCACGGCCTCTCACGGCCGAGGAGGTGTCCCGCGCCGATCTCGTGCTGGCGGCCTCGTCCGAGCACCGCGCCGAGGCGGTGGCCCTGCATCCCGTCGCGGCCACGCGCGCGTTCACCATCGTCGAGTTCGGCGCGCTGGCCCGCGCCGTCCCCGCCGGGCGAGTGCTGGGCCACGCGGATCCCGCGCGCCGGGCGCGGGCCCTGCTGGAGGAGACAGGAGCGCTGCGCGGGCTGGTCCGGGTGGAGCGGCCCGACATCGCCGACCCCTACGGAGGCCCGCGCAGGGCCTACCGGGAGGCGGCCCGCCGCATCACGGACGCGCTCGCCGTCCCGATCCGCCTGCTGACGCACGCGCCGGCCTGACGCCGCCGGTCGCCGCACACGAACGCGTGGGGCCGCGTCACACGACGCGGCCCCACGCACGTGGTTCGTCCGCTACACCGGCATGGGCGCCTGGGGCTGCGGCGTCTCCGACGCGGTCTCCTGGCCCCCCGAGTCGTACCCGTATCCGTACCCGTAGCCGTAGTAGGAGCCGTGCTTGGCGGGCACGAAGTTCAGCACGGTGCCGACGAGGCGGGCGTTGATCGACGACAGCAGCTCACCGGCCCGCAGCACCTGCTCGCGCCGGGTCTTGCCGTGCCGCACGACGAGCAGCGCACCGTCGCAGATCGCCCCGAGGGCGGCGGCGTCGGTGACGGGCAGCAGCGGCGGCGCGTCGATGATCACCATGTCGTACTCCTCGGTGAGCTGGGCCAGCACCGAGCGCATGCCCCGCGAGCCGAGCAGCTCGCTGGGGTTCGGCGGGATCCGGCCGCTGGGCAGCACGGAAAGGCCCGGCTGCCCCCACGTCTGGATCACGTCGCGCAGCCGCGCCCGCTCGATGAGCACGTCGGTGAGCCCGGTGCCGCCCTCGATGCCGAGGTAGCGGGGGACGCTGGGACGCCGCAGGTCGGCGTCGACCAGGACCACCCGCCAGCCCGCCTGGGCCATGGTGATCGCGAGGTTGACGGACGTGGACGACTTGCCCTCGCCCGGCAGGCAACTGGTCACGACGAGCGACTTGGGCTGCCTGTCCACGCCGATGAACTGGAGGTTCGTCCGCAACGACCGGAACGCCTCCGCCCGCGACGACCGGCCCTGGTCGCGCAGGATCAGCGGATGCCGCTTGGCGTCCCGTTCGTAGCCGATGACCCCGAGGATCGAACTCCTGGCGACCTGCTGCAGCGTCTCGGCGGTCTTGACGGTGGTGTCGAGGCGGTCGCGCAGGACAAGGCCGGCGACGGCCGCGAACAGCGCGATGAGCGCGCCGAGCGCCATGTTGGTCAAGGGCTGCGGGGCGACCGGCTCCTTGGGGACCTCGGCCTCGTCGACAACCGTGACCCGGATCGTGGGCGGGCTCTTCGGTGTGGGCCGCTCGATCTTGTCGATCAGCTGGGCGAACGCGGCACCCAGCGCGTTCGCCCGTGCGGCCGCCCGGGCCGGAACGCTGTCGGCGACCGTGGCCCGCAGCAGCGTGGTGTCGGGGACGGCACCGGCCGTGATCCTGGCCTGCAGATCGTCGACGTCCTCCCCGCGTGCGATCCGGCCGATCACCTGGCGGCTGGTCAGCAAGGTGGCGTACGACTGGACCCGCTGCTGGGACAGCGCCCCCGCCTGGAGCGCGGTCGAAAGGCCGCCCTCCCTGGTGTCGGCGGACACCAGCATCGTGATCGACGCGAGGTACCTGGGCGGGGTGTTGACGGTCACGACGTGGGCGGTCCCCACTCCCGCAAGCACGGACAGCAGCAGGAGCGGCGAGTATCTGCGCATCAGCCGCGCGTAATAGAGCAGTTCCATGAGTGTCAGCCCCTTACAGGGATAGAGGTCTGAGGACGGGCCGGCGGGTAGACCGGCACGCGCTGCGGCAGCACGACGGCGACGCAGGCGGCGGCGACGCCGCCGATCGCCGCGCCGACCGGCGCGATCCAGCCCAGCGTCATCGCCAGGTCGACCAGGCCGGCGGCGGCCGCGAGCACGGCGAGCGCGAGGGCCGTGAGCCGCTTGCCGAGACCGAGCCGGTGCAGTCGATGTGAGAGGTGGTCGCTGCCGCCCTGCAGCAGCGACCGGCCCGCCCTGCGCCTCGACAGCAGCACGATCCCGGTGTCGACCGTCGCGACGAAGGTCGGCAGGAGCAGGCCGGCGACCGCCGTTCCGGTCCCGGTGCCGGTGATCACCAGTGCCGCCGAGGACGCCAGCACGAACCCGATGAACAGCGAACCGGCGTCCCCCATGAAGATCCGCGCAGGCGCCCAGTTGTACAACAGGAACCCCAGGGCGGCGGCGGACAGGGCGGCCAGGAGCAGGCCGATCTCCGGACGCCCGGACACGAAGGCGGCGGCGGCCAGGAGCGCGGTGCTGACCACGGTGACCGCGCCCAGCGCGCCGTCCATGTTGTCGAGCAGGTTGAACGAGTTGGTCACCACGACGATCCACAGCAGGGTGATCGGCACGTCCGGCCAGGTCCCGGTCACCGGCGCGACGACCCCGCTCGTCACGGCCACCCCGGCCGCCAGCGCCTGTACGGCCAGCCGGGTCGGCGGGGGGAGCGGCGCGACGTCGTCGATCAGCCCGAGCAGGGCCATGGCCACGGCGCCGACGAGGATGCCGGCGATCCGCTGGCCGGCCGCGCCGGCGAGCGCCACCGGGGGGACCACGGTGCCCAGCATGATGGCGATGCCGCCCAGATAGGGCGTCGGCCGCCGGTGCGACTTGTGCCCACCGGGCCTGTCGGTGAGTCCCCAGCGCAGCGCGAGACGCCGCACCACGGGGGTCGCCGTCGCGCAGCCGGCGAAGGCGCTGATCGCGGTGACCAGGGCGGTGGTGCCGTTCACCGGCCCGGGGCCGCGAGTTCGGCGCGGGCGTCGGCGATGGTCTCCAGCAGGATGTCGTCCAGCGACAGGGCCGGTGTCCACCCGGTGAGAGCGCGCAGCCTGCCGGTGTGGGGAACCCGGCGCGTCATGTCCTCGAAGCCCTTGCCGTACGCCTCGGCGTACGGAACGAGATCGACGCCGGACGTGCTCCCGGTGAGCTCGACGATCAGCTTGGCCAGCTCCAGGATGCTCACCTCGTCGCTGGAGCCGACGTTGAACGTCCCGCCGACCGCGCGGTCGTCGTCAAGCAGCAGGAGAAGGGCCCGCACGACGTCGCGTACGTGCGCGAAGCAACGGGTCTGCGTGCCGTCGCCGTGCACGGTGAGCGGCACGCCCGTCAGCGCCTGCCGGACGAGCCGGGGGATGACCATGCCGTACGCCGGGCTCTGCCGCGGCCCCACCGTGTTGAACAGCCGGACGACGACCGTCGGCAGGCCGCGCTCACCGTGGTAGGCGTTGGCCAGGATCTCCTCCACCGCCTTGGCCGTGCTGTAGGCCCAGCGGACGACGTCCGGGCTGCCCAGGATCCGGTCGGACCACTCGGGGAGCGGGCCGGCCGAGTTCTTCCCGTAGATCTCGCTCGTGCTGGTCACCAGGATCTTCCGCCGGTAGCGGTGCGCCGCCTCGATGACGATCTCCGAGCCGCGGATGTTGGTGGTGAGCGAGCGCAACGGTTGCTCGACGATCAGCTTCACCCCCACGGCGGCGGCAAGGTGGACCACCACGTCGCACTCGTGCACGAGCTCGTCCACCACGAGTTCGTCCAGGACCGAGCCCCGGACCACGCGCAGCCGCGGGTCACCCGCGTGGTGCGCGAGGTTGGCGGGGCGGCCGGTCGACATGTTGTCCAGGACGACGACCGAGTCGCCGCGAGCGAGCAGGGCATCGGTCAGGTGGGATCCGACGAAGCCGCTCCCGCCCGTGATCAGATAGGTGTTCCCGCTTGACGTGGTCAAGGCCTTCTCCCAGCAAGTGGAGGTTGACAGGATCGCAATAGGACTTCGTGCGCAAAGGTGGTATGTCAGGCACCCCGGGCGCCGGACGTCTTCTCGAACCAGGTCACGGTGAGGCGCAGGCCCTCCTCCAGCGGCACCGGCCGGACGCCGGGGAACCGGTCGAGTAGCAGGCGGGCCGACGCCTGCGACTCGCGGATGTCGCCCGCGCGGGGCGGCAGGAACTCCGCCTCGACCGGCCGGCCGAGTACGGCGGCCAGGGCGTCCTTGAGGTGGAGCAGGGACACGCGGGTGCCGAAGGCCAGGTTCACCGGCGTGTCGCCGGTGACCCGGCGGACGGCGGCGTCGGTGATGACGTCCACCACCGAGCCCACGTAGGTGAAGTCCCGCGCCTGCCGCCCGTCGCCGTGGATCGGGACCGGCCGGCCCGCCAGCGCGGCGCTGACGAACGCCGGGATCACCGCGGCGTAGGCGTGCCCGGCCGGCTGGAGCGGGCCGTACACGTTGAAGAAGCGGAACGGCAGCACCGGCAGGCCGTAGCTGGCGGCGTACGCCAGCGCGTACGCCTCGGTGGCGAGCTTGCTCGCGCCGTACGGGCTCAACGGCCGGGTCGGCAGGTCCTCGTGCTTGCACGCCTCGTCGCTGTCGCCGTACACCGAGGAGGACGACGCCAGGATCACGTGCGGGCGGGTGGCCCGGCACGCCTCCAGGACGTGCAGCGTCCCCGTCGCGTTGACGGCGTGCGAGGCGAGCGGGTCCTTCACCGACCGGGGCACCGAGGGCCGCGCGGCGAGGTGGATCACGTGCGTCGCGCCGGGCACGAGCTCGGCCAGCAGGTCCCGGTCGAGGATGCTGCCGGTCACGAGGTCGGCCCCGACGTCGGCGAGGTTGGCCGCGTCCCCGCTGCTCAGGTCGTCCAGCACGGTGACGCTCTCGACCTCGGGTTGGGTGGTCAGCGCCCGGCAGAGGTTGGCGCCGATGAACCCGGCGCCTCCGGTCACGAGGACTCTCACGCGATGCTCCTTGGGAACGACGGGCTGGACGCGGCGTACAGCGACCGGTAGAGCGCCTCGGTGTCGGCCACCAGGCGCTCGACCGCGAAGGACTCCGTCGTCCAGCGGCGGGCGGACTCGCCCATGCGGCAGGCGAGCACCGGGTCGGTCAGCAGCCGGAAGACGTGCTCGGCCAGTTCGCCCGCGTCCGGGGCCGCCAGCAGGCCGGTGACCCCGTGCCGGACGACCTCCTCGACGCTGCCCACGCGGGTGGCGACGACGGGAGTGCCCGCCATGCCGGCCTCGATCAACGTCAGCGGCGTGCCCTCGTTGTCGGAGGTGAGCAGGACGACGTCGGCCGCCGCGTAGACGGCCTCGACGTCCGCCCGCCACCCCAGCAGGTGGAAGGCGCCCGGTGTGGCGGCGGCGGCCCGCTCCACCTCGTCCGTGAGCTCGCCGCCGCCGCAGACGACGAACCGGCAGGCGGGCAGGCGGGAGAGCACGGCCCGCGCCACCGCGAGGAACCGGTCGGGCCGCTTCACCCCGGTGAGCCGGCCGACGAAGGCGACGACCGGCGCGTCCGGGGGAAGGCCCAGCTCCGCGCGGGCGGCCTCCCGGCCGGGCACCCGGCCCAGCCGTACGCCCGGCGGGATCACGACGTACTGCCCGGGACGGCCGATCCCGGCCGCGAGCAGGTCGTCGCGCACGTTGGCGCCCACCGTCACCAGCCGGTCGGTCATGGCGGCCAGTCGCCGCTCCGCCCATACGTAGAGGCGGCGCTTGGCCGGCGAGAAGTAGCCGTCCAGCAGGTGGCCGTGGAAGACGTGCACCCGAGCAGAACCGACCCGGGCGAGGCGTGCGGCCACCCGGCCGAGCGCGCCCGCCTTGGCCGTACGGGTGTGCACGATGTGCGGCCGGAAGGCGCGCATCTCGGCGGCCAGTCGCAGCAGCGCGCGGCAGTCGTCGCCCGGCCGGATCGAGCGGCCGAGGCCGGGGACGCGGTGCACCCGCGCCGCCGTCTCCCTGAGCCGGTCGCCCTCGGCCTCCTCGACCTGCCCGGTGTAGAGGCGGTGGTCGAACTCCTCGGTGTTCAGCCGTTCGTACAACCCCAGGATCTGGGTCGCCGGGCCGCCGATGTTCATGCGCGCGATGATTTCCATGACCCGAATTCGGCCGTCCGGTCTCACCACGGGCTCCTCGGTGATGAGCCTGTTCACGACGGAGAAGCTAACCCGCGATTTGAGCTTTTCGCCGACACCGTCACGGCGGCGGCGAAGCCTTTCCGCATTCCCTACCGAGGCATGATTCAGGCCGATCGGCGCGGGCCGGACGGAAAGGTAAAGCAATGGCGGGAAGCGGAATGCCGCCGATCGCGCGGTCTCCACGGCCTTTTCCGCGTGGGAGGGGCGTTCCACGCGTACAAAGGAGTGGCAATGACTCCGCCGGGGGCAGGCGTCGTGTCCCGGGCGGACCTCCGGCGGTCGCGAGGCTTGCCGCATGGCCGAAACAGCACTCACCCCACCGCGACCGGTCGAGGGCCGCAGGCCTCACCGCCGGGCCGGCCGATCCGCCCCGGCCCCTCTCCTGAGATGGCTGCCGGCGGTGTCGGTGACCGCGTTCACCGCGGGCGTGGCGCTGTTCTACGGCGTCTCCGTCAGGGATCTCGGCCTCTTCGCGGGATACCTCGCCGTCTGCGTGGCGCTGCCGGGGACGCTTCTGGTGCGGGCTCTCTATCGGGGCCGCCGCACGCTGGCCGAGGAGATCGCGCTGGGCGTGGCGCTGGGCTACGCCGTCGAGGTCGTCGTCTACGCCGCAGCCCGGGCCGCCGGGGTCCCGCTGCTCGTCCTGGCGTGGCCGGTCGCCACGTTCGCGGCCGTCGCCGTGGTCCCCCGGCTGCGCGGACGCGAATCGAGGGCGCTCCGCACGCCGGCGCCGGTGTGGTGGTCGTGGGCGCTGGCGCTGACCGTCGCGAGCCTGGTCGCCTGGAGCGCGGTGACCTTCTTCCGGCACACCGCCCTCACCTGGCCGGGGATGGCCTCGGTCAACGTCGACCTGCCCTACCACCTGGCGCTCATCGGGGAGCTGAAACACCACGTGCCGCCCGCGACCCCGATGGTCGCGGGGGAGCCGCTGCTCTACCACTGGTTCGTGTACGCGCACTTCGCGGCGGCGAGCTGGGTCACCGGCGTCGAGCCGCTGGTGCTGCTGTTCCGGCTCGGCATGCTGCCCGTGCTGGCCGCGCTCGTCGTTCTGCTGGGGATGGTCGCCAGGCGCGGCGCGGGCTCCCGGGCAGGCGCGCTGGCGGCCGTCGCGGGCACGTTCTACGTCGCGGCGCCGAGCCTGTACCTCGGGCCGAGCACGGGAGTGTTCACCTGGAAGGCCGAGTCGTGGACGAGCCCGTCCCAGACGTTCGGGGCGCTGCTGTTCGCGCCCGTCGTCCTGCTCGTGGCCGACCTGCTCGAAGGCCGCGGCGGTGCGGGCCGATGGACCATGCTCGGCGTCCTCCTCGTCGGGGTGATGGGCGCCAAGGCCACCCAGTTGCCGCTGCTCGCCGCCGGGCTGGCGACGGCCGGCGCGGTCGGGGCGGTGAGGCGCCGCCGGGTCTCCCCGGCGCTGCTCGCCGTGGCGGCGATGACCGGGGTGTGCCTGCTCTTCGCGCAGTTCGTGCTGTTCGGCGGCGCGCGCAACGGCATCGTCGTGGATCCCCTCTCGCTGGTACGCGTCACCTGGGGCGAGCTGACCGGCCGGGGCGACGCGCGTCCGGGGACCGCCTCGCTGCTCGGGGTCGCCGCCCTGTACGCGGTGTGCTGGGCGCTGATCTGGTTCGGCGTCCTCGGGCTGCTCGCGGGCCGGCCGGGGACGCGGACGCCGCTGGGGGTGCTCCTCATGCTCGGCATGGGCGGATCCGGCCTCGGCGCGGTGCTCCTGCTCGGGCACTGCCAGATGAGCCAGATCTACTTCCTGGCCGGGTCCTATCCCTACCTGATGGTCGTCGCGGCACGCGGGCTGTCCGCGGCCCGGGCCCGGGCGCGCCTGCCGTACCGCACCGCGGGCGTGGCGGTCGCGGCCGGGGTGCTGATCGAGGTCCTGGTGCGGTGGCTGTGCGGCGTCCGGGTTCCCCTGGAGCCCGGGCGGCCGGAGGGGCTCCTCTACCTGCCGTACGGCGTGCTGGCCCTGGTCGTGACCCTGGTCGTGGGCGCCCTTGCGCTCAGGGGGTGGCGGGGGGCGCGCCTGTGGGCGTGCACGGTGTTCCTCGTCGGCGCCCTCGGCCTGCCCGCCGCGTGGGTCACCAGGGCGCTCCCGAACGGCGGCGTCCTTACAGGCGGCACAGGGGAGGGCGCCGCCGAGGCCGGGGTGTCCGGGGGTACGGTCCCGGAGGGGACGGTGGCGGCGGCCAGGTGGCTGCGGGCCCATTCGAGCCCCGACGACCTGGTCGCGACCGACGCCCACTGCCGATGGGGCCATGAGAGCCCGTGCGACAGCCGGCATTTCTGGCTGGCGGCGCTGGCCGAACGGCGCGTGCTGGTCGAGGGCTGGACGTACACCTCGGCGAACATGGCGCGCTGGCGTCCCGGCGTGCGGGTGCAGGACATCCCGTTCCGGGACCAGCGACTGCTGCGGGACAACGACGCCGCGGTCCGCGACCCCGCCTCTCCGGCGGGCCGGCTGCTGCGTGACAGGTACGGCGTGCGGTGGCTGGTGTCCGAGCGGCGGCCGGGGGATCCGGAGGCGCCGGCCGGCGCGACACCGGTGTACCGCTCCGGCGATTACGCGGTCTACCGGCTCCGGTGAATTTTTCTTCCGCTCCGTTTTCCGAGATATTCCGATGGCGCTCCCGATAGCGAATGAACGGCGCTCGTATCATTCGGTTATGAATATTCGCGTCGTCGCCAGAAATGCCGCCCGTCCCGCTTATCTCCCCGTGATGACGCGGAAAATATGGTCGCGACTGAGCCATGGGCACGACCGGGAGCGGAACGCCGCCCGCGCCTGGGCGGCGAAACACGCGGAGGACATGGACGCGTGGGGGAACTCCGTCGACCCGGTCCTGTGGCGGGAGGGCAAGGAGTTCGCCGAGTCCCTCGCGGACCTCGCCCGGCCGCGCATGGAGACGCTCGCCGCCGCGGGGGTGGACCTGGGCGGGGCCGGCGGTCTGGAACTGCTCTATCTGCTGACCAGGGTCGTCAGGCCCGCGCTCGCCCTGGAGACGGGAGTGGCGGCCGGCTGGTCCACCGCGGCGATGCTCGCGGCGATGCGGGTCAACGGAACCGGACGGTTGATGTCCAGTGATTTCCCGTTCTTCCGGCTCGCCAATCCAGAGCGCTATATCGGATATGTCGTGCCGAACGACCTGAAAAGCCGGTGGTCCCTGCGGATAAAGGGCGACCGCCGCAATCTCGAGGAGTTCCTGTCCCCGGACACGATGGTCGACCTCGTCCACTACGACTCGGACAAGACCAGAGATGGGCGGGAGTTCTTCCTCCGGCGGGTGCGGCCCCATCTGACCGGCAGGCACGTGATGGTCATGGACGATATCCAGGACAATCTGGTCTTCCGGGAGTACGCGGAGCGGCAGTCGCTCTTCCGTGTCTTCGCCTACGAGGGCAAGTACATCGGCGTCACGGGCTCGGGGCTGCGGGCCGTCGAGCGCCGCTAGCACCCCGATGGAACGCCTTTCGAGGGGATCGAGCGCGATGCGCGGTGTCCATGTCTGTGAAGTGATCAAGACGCTCGACGTCGGCGGGGCCGAGGTGCTCCTCGTCGAACGGCTGCTGGCCACGTCGCGTCCGGCGAACCGCTACACGGTGGTGTGCCTGAGCGCGTCCACCGGCGAACTGACCGGGCGGCTCAGGTCGGTGGGAATCGAGGTCGTGGACCTCACCGCCTGCCCGCGGCCGCTGCGGCTCGCGCGCCTGCTCCGCGAGGTCAGACGGCTGCGGCCGGACGTCGTCAACCTGCACTCGCCGCTGCCCGGGGCGCTGCTGCGGCCGGTGTCCCGGCTGTGGCGGCCCCGGCCGGTCCTGGTCTCGACGGTGCACAACGTGCGCTACCGCCCGCCGACCATGCTGCTGGACCGGCTCACCGGCTGGCTGGACAGCCGCACCGTGGCGGTCTCGCCCCAGGTCGCCCGGGCGCGCACCGGCAGGCGCGGGCGCGCCCCGGACACCTGCGTGCACGGGGTGCGCGTGGCGGAGCAGCGGCACCGGGCCACGCTGGCCGCGGGCACCCGGCGGGAGTGGGGCGTCCCCGACGACGCGTTCCTCATCGTGAACGTCGCGAACTTCCGGCCGCAGAAGAACCACGGCCTGCTGGTCGACGCCGCCGCCAGGGTCGTGGCGGCCGATTCGCGCGCCGTCTTCCTGCTCGCCGGGTCCGGCCCGGAGCTGGAGCCGACGAGCCGCCGCATCGCCGGGCTCGGGCTCGACGACGCCGTCCGGATCGCCGGCCACGTGCCCGACGCGGGACGGCTGATCGCCGCCGCCGACCTGCTCGTCCTCAGCTCCTCATGGGAGGGGCTGCCGGTCGTCGTCATGGAGGCGCTCGCGGCCGGGGTTCCCGTGGTGTCCACCGCCGTCGGAGGCGTGCCCGATCTCGTCGAGAACGGGCGTAACGGCATCCTCACTCCGCCCGGCAGCGCCGACGCGCTCGCCGGGGGCATCCTGCGGGCGATGCGGCCCGCCACGCTGGCCCGGCTACGGGCGGGAGCGGGGGAGAGCGCCGACCTGGTGGACATCGGGCGGGCCGCGGAGTGGTTCGAGGCGCTGTACGCCGAGGCGTGCGCCGGAAACTCCAGGTGATCCCAGGTGGAGTACATCGTCGTCATCGTCGTCGCGGTGCTGCTGGTCGTGATGGCGCACACGACTCTGGCCCCGCCGGTGGCGCGGCGCGCGCTGCCCGTGCTGCTGGCCGCCTTCGCGCTCCGGCTGGTCGTCCACGTCCTCGTCCTGCGCTCCAACGGCCTCGGGTATGGCGGTGACAACCTCTCGTACGAGGCCAGGGCGCTCGGGATCGTCGAGCTGTGGCGGCACAGTGGAGTGCACTTCGTCACGTCCGACGAGCTCGGCTCCGTCTACGGGGTGGCGGTGCCGTGTCACGTCTTCGCGCTCGTCATGTACCTGTGCGGGGGACCGGCCCCGCTCGCCTGCACCGCCGTGGTGGCACTGATCGCCTGCGCCGTGTGCGTCGTCCTCTACCGGTTCGCCCGGGTCGTCGGCGCCGACGAGCGTGCGGCGTTCCGGCTGCTGGTCATCACGGCGTTCCTGCCCGGCTTCCTGCTGCACACCTCCGACACCTTCAAGGACGGCTTCAACGCGTTCCTCGTGGTGGCCTGCCTGGGCCTCGGCGCGTCGAACATGCAACGCTTCGACCCGCGCAAGGTGATCGCCCTGGCGCCGCTGCTGTGGGCGCTGTGGAACGTGCGGCCGTACATGGTGTTCATGTGCGCCCTGCCGCTGCTGGTCGGCGTCGCCCGGATCAGGCGCGCGCTGTCCGGTCGCGGCCTGGTCGCCTTCGCCGCGCTGCTGATCCCGGTCTTCCTGCTCCTGCAGGGCGTCGACCGGGGCGTCGACCAGGGCGTCGACCAGAGCGGGCCGTTCGGCACGGTGCAGGAGCAACTCGACCGCGGGCAGTCGGAGCACACCCGGCTCGCGAACGCGGAGGGCGGCTCGGGCGTCGTCTTCGACGACGAGGGCAGCGCATGGAACGCCCTGGGGCCGAAGCTCGTCTACACGCTGCTGTCCCCCTTCCCGTGGATGAGCGGGAGCCTGGCGCTTCAGCTCGGGAAGGTAGACACGCTCCTGTGGTACTGGCTGCTGTGCTGCGCCGTGCTCGGGGCGCGCAGGCTCTGGCGGCACGACCGGCGGATGCTCCTGATCATCCTGCTGTTCGTCATCCCCGGCTCCGTCGCATACGCCACGACCATGTCGAACATCGGCCTCATCTTCCGGCAGCGCATGCCGATCGTGATGATCGCGAGCCTGCTGGCCGCGGTCGCGTGGACCAGGACGCCGCAGGGCGGCAGGTCCGCCGACCCCGACCCCGCCGACTCACTCGTACACAGAACCTGAGGTCCCTCGTATGGCAATCGCGGACGAAGGCACGGACGAAGGCGCGGACGCATGCAAGGTGCGGCGCGTCGTGCTCCTCATCGGGCATCTGGGCCTCGGGGGCGCGCAGCGGCAACTGTGTCTGCTCGCCGAACGGCTGCGCGACCGGGGCGTCGAGGTCCACGTGTTCGTCCTGTCCAGGGGCGGCCCGCATGAGGACGACCTGCGCGCGGCCGGGATCCCGGTGCACCGGCTCGGCTTCTCCCGGGGCGCCGGGTCGGCGGCCGGCAACCTGCGGGCGTTCGTCCGGCTGGTGCGACTGCTGCGCCGGCTGCGGCCCGAGGTCGTGCACGGCTTCCTCTACGAGAGCTACCTGCTGGGCACGCCCGCCGCGCGGCTGGCCCGGGTCCCGGTGGTCGTCACGGCCCGGCGCACGCAGGGCTACCTGCGGCAGAAGGCGCCCTGGACGGCCGCGTTCGAGCACCTGGTGAACCTGATGACCGACCACGTCGTGGCCAACTCGGTGGCCATCGCGCAGGGCACGCGCGAGGTCGAGGGCGTGCCCGCCGGCAAGGTGAGCGTGATCTACAACGGGCTCGCGCCGTCGGCCTTCGACCGGGCCGAGCCCGAGCCGGTCGGCAGCGCGCTTCCGGTGGTCGCGTGCGTGGCCCGGCTGAGCGACAACAAGGGGCAGCGGTTCCTCGTCGAGGCGGCGGCGCTGCTCGCCCGGCGGCGCCGGCCCTGCACGTTCGTGCTCGTCGGCGACGGGCCCGAGCGCGCAAGCCTGGAGCGGCAGGCCGAGGAGGCCGGGGTCGACGTGCGGTTCCTCGGCTTCCGCCAGGAGAACGCGGGACTGCTGGCCCGCGCCGACGTGGTGGCTCTCCCGTCGACGGAGGAGGGCCTGAGCAACGCGGTCATGGAGGCGATGGCGGCGGGCCGCCCGGTCGTCGCCACGGCCGTGGGCGGCACCCCGGAACTGCTGGAGGACCGCGGCGTCCTGGTGCCCCCCGCGGCGCCGGAGGCGCTGGCCGACGGCATCGCCCGGCTGCTCGACGACCGAGCGCTCGCCGCGTCGATGGGCGCGGCCGCGCGGGCGTGGGCGTGGAAGAACCTCGACATGGAGGCCGTCACCGAGGAGCACCTCGGCATGTACCAGCGGCTGTTCGCGGCTCGCCGCGGGAGGTAGACCGGATGAGGACCGGCGTCAGGACTCTCCTGCAGACCATGGCCAGCCAGGCGATCCCGCTGGTCCTGGCCGCGGTGGCGGGCGTGTTCCTCGCCCGCTGCCTGCAGCCGGAGGGGCGCGGGGTCTACGCGACGATCACCACCACGGCCGGGATCGCGACCGTGCTGGGCCACCTGTCGGTCGGAAGGTCGCAGATCGCGCTGTGGCCGGTCCTGGAGCGCCACCGGCCCCTGGTCGGCAACGCCGCGGTCCTCGGGCTGATCCTCGGCGCCGCCTCCGCCCTGCTGACGCTGGGTGCGGTGAGCGCCCTGGCCCTGACCGCCGCCACCCACCTGGTGGTCGTGGCGCTGCTCGCCGTGCCGTTCGGCGTCGCGGCGGTCAACCTCAGAGGGATCGCGCTGCTGGAGTCCCGGGTCGGGCTGGCCAACCGGTCGGTCGTGCTGTCCGCCGTGGTGCTGTACGTCCCGATCCTGCTGCTCGCCGTGGCCGGCGGACTCACGCTCACCGCGGTGGTCGCCTGCTGGGCCGTCTCCACGCTCCTGCCGTTCGTGTTGTTCGCCCGCCCGCTCGGGCTGCCCGTACGCGGGGAGGTGGCCCTCGCCCGCAGGCAACTGGCGCTGTCGGGCCGGTATCACCTCGGGGCGGTGGCGTTCCATCTCCTGCTGACCGTGGACGTCCTGCTGCTGAACGCCTGGGCGGCGCCGGCCGAGGTCGGCCTCTACACGGTGGCGACGTCGTTCCTGTCGCTGTCCAGGGTGCCCACCGACGCGCTGGCGCAGATCGTGCTGTCCCGCCAGGCGGTCAGGGACGAGTCCGACGCCCGGGCGGTCACGGCGCGCGCCATCCGGCTCAACCTGATGCTTTCGTCGGCCGCCGTCGGCGTGCTCGCGTGCGCCGCGCCGCTGCTCATTCCGAGACTGTACGGCGCGGCCTTCACGGGCAGCGTGCTCCCGCTGCTCGCGCTCGCGCCGGGGACCGTCGCGTGGTCCCTGCTGCGGCCGGTCGAGCAGTACCTCGTGCGGCTGGGCCGCCCGATGACGATGACCGCCGTCAGCGCCGGCGCCCTCGCCTCGAACGTCGCGCTGAACGCCGTGCTCATTCCGATGTGGGGACCGGCCGGCGCGGCGCTGGCCTCCACCGTGAGCTACGGCGCCATGGCCCTGGTGGAGGTCGGGTGGTTCGCCCGGGTGGCCGGGCTGGACGCCCGTGACCTGCTGCCCGGCGCCCGCGACGTCCGATGGGCGGCCGCCGCCGTGCTGCGGGGGCGCGGCGCCCCGCACGCCTCGCGCGGGGCGGACAGATCGATCTCGGGGAGGACGACGTGAGGATTCTGCACATCGGATATCGGCTGCCCCCGGACCCCGGGGGCAAGGAGCGCTACATCGCGCGCCTGGCACGCGAGCAGGTGCTGCGCGGGCACGAGGTGCTGGTCGCCCGGCGGCGCGGCGACGTCCCGCCGGGTGTGGAGGCGGTGACGCCGGCGCCGACCCGCCTCGGCCGCGTCGCCGCCCGCAGGTCCGACCCGGTCGCGTTCGCCCTGGAGTGCGCCGCAGCGCTCCCCGGCCTGGGGCCGGTGGACGTCGTCAACCTGCACGGCGACCACCGTGAGGCGCTCTTCCTCGGCCCGGCCGCCCGGCGGCTGCGCGTCCCGCTGCTGCTCACCGTGCACGGCGCGCTCGCGATGGGGCAGCGCGCGGTGATGCCGTGGGCCTTCCGCCACGTCGCCGGATTCGTCGCCATCGGCGCCCGGCCGACGGCCGACCTGCACAGGGCAGGTGTCCCGGCCGAGGCGATCCGCACGATGTCGAGCGGCCTGGACCTGCCCCGCCTGGACGCGATCAGGGCGCGGACGGTCGTGGAACCCGGTCTGATCGTCAGCGTGGGCAGCCTCGTGCCGGTGAAGAACCACGCCCTGACGATCGAGGCATTCCACCGGCTGCGGGCCGTACGCCCAGGGGTGCGCCTCGTCATCGCGGGGGAGGGGCCCGAGCGCGCCCGGCTCGAACGGCTCGCCGGAGCGGGCGTGGAGTTCGCCGGGCAGCTGTCCGGCGACGACGTCCACGCGCTGGTCAGCCGGGCGGAGGTCTTCGTGCTCGCCTCCCGCAGGCTCGCGTCCATCGGCGAGGGGATCCCGACGGCCGCCCTGGAGGCCCTCGCCCTGGGCACGGCGGTCGTCGTGTCCTCCGACGCCACCCTCGGCCCGGTGATAGCGGACCGGAACGCCTACCGGGTGTTCCGCAGCGGGTCGGCCGAGGACCTGGTGGCGCACCTGAGGCGGGTGCTCGACGCCGGCGCCGCCCGCGCCCGGATGGTGGAGCGCGGGCGGCGGGCGGTCGCGGATCTCGACTGGCCGCGCACGGCCGCCGTCATCGACGACTGGTACGAGGCGGCCCGCGCCGGTGAACCGGCGCGTCGCTCCCGGCCCTGCCGCGAGACCGCGCGCGGCTGACCGCTCACGACCGGGAGCGGGGCGCGGGACACCACCCGGCGTCCCGCGCCCCCCGCTCACGACCGAGAGCCCGGCCGTCCGCCGCCGGGATGCCGCGCGTGCCCGCCGCCTCCCGGATGGAACACCCCGGACCGCCGGGGCCGCGCCAGGTAGGAGAACCTCTCCAGCATCGGCGCCCGCGCGGCGTCGCGCTGCGCCCGGCCGGTCCCGCGGACGAGCGGGGCCGGCGCGTACGGCGCCTCGGGGCGCCGCGCCGGAAGCGAGTGCGGCACCGAGTTCCCGTACGCCCGGTCCACTCCGTAGCGCAGGGCCCGGCGGGCGGCGGCCTGTGTCTGGGCAGGGTCGAACAGCACGTCCACCCAGTAGTTGGAGGCTCGGTAGGTGGCGGTCGGGAACGTGTTCGTCCCGGCGTAGGTGTAGACGCCGTTGCCGCCGGACGCGGCGTCGGCCAGAGCGGTCAGCGGGCCGCGGCTGTACTGGGTGGTGAAGTAGAACCGGTCCAGCGCGTAGAACCCGGTCGGCGTGAAGTACGACGCGATGTACGTGGTGCCCGGCGTGATGTTCACGGGTGTGGAGAAGAGCGCCTGCTGCCAGCCGGACGGCGTCTCGTTGGTGAACGTCACGTTCGCCAGCAACTGCCCGTCGACGGTCCACAGGCTGCCCACGTGGGCACCCGTGTTCTGGGTGCTCTTGTAGAACCGGATCCCCCGGATGGCGCCCGACACGGAGGACTGGAACTTGACCCCGAGCGTGACCGCCTTGTTGTCGGGCTGGGCGACGACGTCCGGTGTCGCCGACTCGTCCCACAGCGTGGTCGCCTGCGAGTAGACCACGTCGACCCAGGCGTTGCTGGCCCGGTAGGTGCTGGTCGGGAACGTGCTCGTCTTGCTGTAGGTGTAGAGCCCGTTGCCGCCGTCCGCGCCGTCCGCCAGTCCGGTGATCAGGCCGTTGGAGTACTGCGTGACGAAGTAGTCCCGGTTGACCGAGTAGAACCCGGTGTTGGTGTGGTAGGAGGCGACGTAGGTGACGTCGTTGTTCACCGGCACGGGCGTCGAGAAGTTCACCTGCTGCCAGCCGGTCGCCGTCTCGCTCGTGAAGGTCGCCTGCGCCAGCAACTGCCCGGTGTTGGTCCACAGGCTGCCGACGTGCGTCCCGGTGTTCAGCGGGCCCTTGTAGAACCGGATCCCGGAGATGTAGCCGGGGCTCCGGACCCGGAACCGCACGCCGACCTCGACGGCCTTGTTGTCGTCCTTGGTGACGTTGGCGGGCACGGTGTCGGGAGACCAGATGGAGCACGGGCAGCCCGCGTTGACGGTCACCGACCTGCTGGCCGGGGTCCGCTGGATGTTGCCGATGTCGTCGACGGCCCGGGACATGATCGTGACCGGGCCCTGGCCGCTCGTCGTCGTCCAGGCGTACTGCCAGGCGGTCCGGCCGGTCGCCCGATGCCACGTGGTGCCGCCGTCGACCGACACCTCGACTCCCGCCACGACGCCGCCTCCGGTGTCGGCGGCGGTTCCGGCGACCGTCACGGTGGTGCCGCCGGGCACCGAGGCGCCGCTCGACGGGGTGGTGATCGTCGAGGTCGGGGGAGCGGTGTCGGTCGACGGCGTGGCCGGGACCAGGCCCGGCTGCAGGGTGGCCGGCTGTGTCCGCATGTCGGCGAGGAGGTTCACCGTCGCCTGCTGCATCCGGATGTCCGTCGGCGTGCCCGGCCGGTCGTGCACCGCGTCCAGCCCCCACGACCACTGGATGGTCCCCGCACCGAAGATGTACGCACCGCTCGGGTCGCGGTAGAGGACGAGGCTGTGGGTGGCGATCCCGGCGCCGTACGTCGCGCCGAAGTCGAGCAGGAACTTGGTGGTGGTGGCCACGGTGGTCTTGGAGAACAGGACCAGTCCCGCCGGAGCGAAAGAGTTGTCCGGCGCCTCGTCCCACTCGTAGCCGAGCGTCCCGTTCGGGAAGGTGGCGACCTGCCCGGGCTGCAGGTTCGCGATCGAGGTGTTGCGCCACAGGCGCATCGGGGCGTACTCCGCGGGAACGGTGATCGCGTTGTTGACGTTGCCGTTGATCATGAAGAGCGTCCCGGTCATGGCGTTCTCCGGATAGCCGCCGTTGGGCGGCTGGGCGAAACGCGGATCCCGCCAGGTCCCGGTCCAGGTTGGACTCGGATCGATCTTCATGTTGGCGACGGTCTCCTTGTAGCAGACCATCGTCCGGTTCGGGGTCGCCGAGGGGTCGATGCTGCTCTCCCACCTCGTCTTCCAGAACATCTCGTTGCCGGTGAAGAAGGCGATGTTGACGCCCTTGTTCTTGGCGTTGATGACGTTGTCGCGCATCTCCTGCGACCAGTACTCGGCGTGCCCGGAGGAGAAGAACACCTTGTGGTTCAGCAGCTGGGCGCCGCTGGTCACCGTGTCGACGCTGCTGGTGTAGCTCACGTCGTAGCTGTTGGACTCCAGCCATCTGATCATCGGGTATTCGGCGTTGAAGAAATAGGTCTCCGGCCATCCGGCGCGGGTGATGACCGGGCGGTTGTAGCTGACCTTGAAGGCGCGGCCCACGGGCAGGCCCTTGTACAGGCTGTTGCCGCCGTAGGTGTTGTACGCCTGCCAGGTCGCGTCGGAGGTCTGCACGAGGATGTCGGAATTACGCGCGTCGTTCCTGACGACGAAGATGTTCTGGCTGACGCCGCTGGTGCCGTCGGTGCGGGTGAAGTTCGCGAGGTAGACGCCGGAGACGGCGTCGGCCGGCACCGTCCAGGAGGCCGAGACGCTCCAGTTGCCGCAGTCGACCAGGCCCGTCGTCGTGTCGCTCAGGCAGGCGGGCTGCGCCTGCGGCAGCGGGACCGAGGGGTTGACTGTGGCGATCTTCCGCGCACCGAGACCGCTGTAGTAACCGACCCGGTAGATGTCGATCTTCCAGGAGGTGATCGACGGGGCGTTCACCTTGAACTGCTGGGTCTGTCCCGCGTTGACGCTCATCTGGGTGGCGTAGCCG
This sequence comes from Microbispora sp. NBRC 16548, assembly GCF_030268985.1. NCBI lineage: Bacteria > Bacillati > Actinomycetota > Actinomycetes > Streptosporangiales > Streptosporangiaceae > Microbispora > Microbispora sp. NBRC 16548. The sequence goes on along the minus strand of NZ_BSSF01000003.1, from coordinate 513,232 downwards.
GTGATCGTCGGGCTGCCCGCACCGGGCACGTCCCATTCCGAGGGCGGACTGCCCGGCAGGCTGTTCTCGACGCAGATGATCGACCCCGGCGGGCACGTCTGACGGGATGCACGGCCGTGGCCGAGACGCAGGTGCCGCCAGCCGCCGAGGCGCGGGGCGCGCGTGGGCCCGCTCGTGGTGGCGCCTGTGGAGGCACCTGTGGAAGCACCGGGGGAAAGCTTGGCGTTGGGCGTGGGCGTGCCCTGCGGCGAGCCGGAGGGGCGCGTGCCTACGATCTTCACGTCGCCCTGGCCCAGGTCTTTGCCGGAGTCTTCGGCGGGCACCGGAGCCCAGGCTGTGGCGAGGAGGACGGCCGCGGCCGTCAGCACGGTGCCGAAAATGCGCGCGGCGCCGGGAAATCCTGTTTTCCGGGCAGCGCCGATTGTTTTCCATTCGCCTGGCATGTACAACCTCTGGTTCGCGCGGCGGAACGCCTTAAGCTGAGGACGGCTAGCGAAGGATAGCGGCGACCGCATATCGCCCGGCGACATGCGCAGAAGCGGAGAGTTCCCTGCAGGGCGGATGCCGTTTCGCATTTCGCGCGCTCTGTAAGCGCCGCCGGTGCGGGGCCGGGTAAACCACCCTCAAAGAGCAGGGCGAGGGATGCGTGTGGAATCGGCGCGCCCCGGCCATCCGGCGGCCGGAACACCCACGTGGCGGTTTCCCCGGGAAAAGAATTCGCCGGGATTTCGCGCCGGCCCGGGAGTGGGCATCAGAAGCTGGATTTCTCGCTGGAAGGACGGGTTCGCGTGAATCCTCGGGAAAGTGGGGCGACGTCGCGGTCGCCCGGCGGGACGGGCGCACTGCGGCGTGCCGTCGCCGCGGTGGTCGCCACAGTGGTCGCCGGGGTGGTCGCCGGCGGGGTCATGGCGCTGTCCGCTCCGGCCGACGCGGGCGTCACGGCGAGCGGGACCACGTCCGCGACCCTCGGCCACGGCCCGCGAGGGCCGAAGGCGGGCACGGAATGCGGTCCCGGGTCCGGGCTTCCGCACGGTTCGGCGAACCGCGGCGCGAAGAAGGCGAAGAAGCGGCCGTGCGCGCCGCGGGGCGTACGCCCGACGGACGGGCGGGGCGCACGGGGAGGGGCCACCGACACGTTCGCCGCGCCGCCCTGGCCCTGGGACGACGAGGCCGGAGAAGGCGTCGCTGCCGCTCCGCCGTCCGCGCCGCCGGGGGCGACGAAGGTCGCCGCGCCGGTGCGGCCGGCCGGCCCCGCGGCAGCCGTACCTCTGTGGGACGACGACGGCGGGCCCCGCGACTCGAGTGGCGCCGCCGGGCCCTTCATGTCCGCGCCGCCCTGGCTGTCCGGAGCCGGTGGGCCGGCCGGTCCATTCGTCCCGTTCGGCTCGTCCGGCGAGCGGGGAGCCGCGGGCCCGGCCGGGCCGGCGGGGGAGACCGGCGAGCGGGGGCCGCAGGGGCCACCCGGGCCGGAAGGGCGGGAAGGACCGGCCGGACCCGAAGGACCCGAAGGACCCGCAGGACCGGAAGGACCCGAGGGAAAGACCGGGCCGGAAGGACCACCCGGGCCCGCGGGTCCCGCAGGACCTCAGGGACCGGCCGGACCGGAGGGGAAGGCCGGTCCGCAAGGCCCACCCGGGCCCGCCGGCCCCACGACGAGCGTGGACTCGAGCTCGTTCGTCGGCAATCCAGGCTCGCTCCTGACGTTCCTCGGCCGCGTCCCCGGTGACGGCAGGACCCTGGTCAGGGATCCCCGTACGAACACCTGGTACGACCTGTCCCACGTCGCGGGCTACCCCGGCGGCGTGCTGGCCGTCTCGGTGGACGCCGAGCTCGCGGGCACGGGCAACGACCTGTACGTGACCGTGGCCACCGCCGATCGGGTGGCGCAGACCCGGTGCACGGTCTTCCCGGCGCCGGGCACCGGCGGAGTCCCCGCCTGGCCGGGCAACTGCCGTCCGTTCACCGTCCTGTCCTGACCGTCCGGGGCCGGGCGGCGCTCCCGCCCGGCCCGCCGGAAACGTCCGGGGCGGAAAAGGCGATTCGCTTATCTGGAAATGCGATTAAAGGGGAGGTGGACGCAGCAAAGGGAGCGCACCGTATGGAAACTCCGAAGGCCCTGGAGTACTATCCAACCCGAGCGGGCATTTCGTAGATCTTTTTCGCCCGCGCATAGATCCTCTTCATCGGCGAGGCAATCACCCATTCCGTGGCGGCCTTCTTCGCGTCATCGTTTGCGCATCGCATCTGTCGGCTCCGCGAGTCGATTCGCATAGAAAGTCCCACTGCGACGCGCATGGTTATGTGGCATTCGTCCGGTTACGCGAGAAAGGTCGGGAAATGAATGGCAATGCGATGAAACGCGGGCGGGAGCCCGCCCTGCGGAAGACGGGTGGCGGACGCCGCCCCGGCTCCGGCGGAACCGTCCGGCGCCGCCTTTCGGCCACCCTCACGGCGCTGCTCGCCGTCCTCGCACTGGGGGTCGCGATCCCCGGAGGCGCGAGCGCCGACCCGCCCCTGACCGTCGGCGACGCCGACACCTACGCGGTGCTGGCGGGGACGTCGGTGACGAACACGAACCTCACCTCGATCACCGGAGACCTCGGGGTGAGCCCAGGGACCACGGTGACCGGCTTCCCGCCCGGCACCGTGAGCGGCTCCATCCGGACCGGCGCCGCCGCCGCCGCCGCGAAGGCCGACGTGGTCGACGCGTACAACACCATCGCCGTCATGCCCTCGAACGCCACGATCCCGCCCGCCCTCGGCGGGACGACCAGGCCCCCCGGCGTCTACGACTCCACCGGCGGCCCCTTCAACATCAACGGCACGCTCACGCTCGACGCGCAGGCCGACCCAGACGCCGTCTTCGTCTTCCGGGGCTCCACCCTCACCGCCGGCGGCGTGAGCAACATCGCCCTGATCAACGGCGCCCAAGAAGACAACGTGTACTGGGAGCTCACGGGCACCGCGTCGCTGGGCACGTTCTGCACCTTCCGGGGGAACGTGCTCGCCTCCGGCGCGGTGTCGGTCAGCTCGGGCGCCGCGGTGTACGGACGCCTGTTCTCGCTCAACAACACGATCGGCCTGCAGGGCACCACGAGCCTCCCGGCCACCCGCGTGACGGTGCCGAACAACCCGCCCACGACCACGACCCTGACCTCCTCGCTCAACCCGTCCGACACGGGCGACGGGGTGACCTTCACGGCCAACGTCCAGGCGCAGTCGGGGTCGATCGTCCCCGCGGGCTACGTGGCGTTCAAGGACGGGACGACGGTCATCGGCACGGACTACCACGACGACGGGCATCCCGCCAAGCTCACCACGTCGAGCCTCGCCGCCGGGCAGCACCGGATCACGGCCGTCTACCTCGGCGGCGACACCTTCAACGGCGAGCAGGTCATCCACTTCGCCCCGAGCACGTCGCCGGAGCTGGTGCAGAGCGTGTCGAGCGTCAGTCTGTGGAGCGACAGCGTGACCCCCGACCAGGCGTCACGGAACGACCCGCAGGCGGTGGTGGTCGGCGTGAAGTTCCAGTCGGCGGTGGACGGCGTGATCACGGGCATCCGGTTCTACAAGGGCCCGCAGAACACCGGGACCCACACCGGCAGCTTATGGACGGCCGGCGGCCAGAAGCTCGCCACCGTGACCTTCACGAACGAGACCGACACCGGGTGGCAGCGGATGGACTTCCCCAACCCCGTCGCCATCAGCTCCGGCACCACGTACATCGCGTCGTACCACACCACGTCCGGCTTCTACGCGATGGACCGGCCGTACTTCAACAACCAGTACACCAACGGGCCCCTGACCGCGCCCTCCGACAACGCGTCCGGCGGCAACGGGGTGTACGCCTACAGCGCCACCGACACCTTCCCGACCAGCAGCTACCGGGCGTCGAACTACTGGGTCGACGTGATGTTCACTCCCGCGCAGACGCTCTGGGACAACACCGATACCCCCGCGGTCGTCAACCAGCCCGACGACCAGGACGCGACGCTCGGCGTGAAGTTCACCTCCACGACCGGCGGCCTGGTCACCGGCGTCCGCTTCTACAAGGGCCCGCAGAACACCGGGACCCACATCGGCAGCCTGTGGACGACCGGCGGCACGCAGCTGGCGACCGCGACCTTCGCGAACGAGACCGCCAGTGGGTGGCAGCAGGTCGACTTCCCCGATCCCGTTCCCATCACCGCGGGCACCACCTATGTCGTCTCGTACCACACCTCGGGGCGCTACTCGCTGACCAGGCCGTACTTCACCTCGCCGCGCAGCAACGGACCCCTGACCGCGCCCTCCGACAGCGCGTCGGGCGGCAACGGGGTGTACGCCTACAGCGCCACCGACACCTTCCCGGCCAGCACCTTCCGATCGTCGAACTACTGGGTCGACGTCGTGTTCCAGCAGGGCTGAACGAAACGGCCGGCGCCGGGCAAAGAACGGGCAACAAAACGCCCCCGCCCGGTGTCCGGCCGCGCCCCTGCCGATCCCCTTACCCAATGCTTACGCGCGGGCAGGCCGCCGCGACCCGCCGATCGACCCGTCCGGGCCGATCACGCGGCAAGGCCGGATCCCCGAGAAGGAGGAGTCCTCTCATGGCGGCAGTCGCCGGTCACCGCCGGTTTCTCCCACGCGGCGCCACCGCGGTGTGGGTGTACGCGGCCCTCGTCGCCGCCCTGATCGCGGGCGTCCTCGTCGTGATGGACGGCCGTGCGAGCGCGGACCAGCCCCCGGTCGACCTCGGCGCCGCCGAGCACACGGCGGTGCTGGCGGCGGGCACGGTCATCAGCGCGAACGCGACCCTGATCACCGGGGACGTCGACGTGAGCCCCGGCACCGCCGTCACCGGCTTCCCGCCGGGCGTGGTCGAGGGGGAGGTTCACGCCGGTGACGCCGAGGCGGCGCAGGTGATGGACGACGCGACCGCCGCGTACGACGACATCTCGGATCGGGGCCCCGCCGTCACCGTGCCCGCCGAACTCGGCGGGACCCGCAGGACCCCCGGCGTCTACGACTCGGCGGACGGGACGTTCCGCATCGACGGGACGCTCACCATCGACGCCGGGGGGAACCCGGACGCGGTCTTCATCTTCCGCGCGAGCACGCTGACCACGGCCAGGGTCAGCAACGTCATGCTGATTGGCGGAGCACAGGCGGACAACATCTTCTGGCAGGCCACCGAGGGCGCAACCCTCGGGACGTACTCCACCTTCCGCGGCACCGTCCTGGCCCGCGGCTCGATCAAGGTCGCGGAGGGCGCCGTCATCGACGGGCGGACCCTCCTGCTCGACAACACGGTCACGATCGAGGGCACCACCGAGGCGGACAACGGGATCGACCGCGCGAACGAGGTCGACGCGATCGTCCCGCCGCCGACCCGCGTCACGCTGCCGTTCGACCCCGGCACGACGACCCAGCTGACCTCCTCGCCGAACCCCTCCCAGGCGAAGTTCCCGGTCACGTTCACCGCGCGGGTGCGTCCCCGCAGTGGCACGCTGGTGCCCGCCGGGAGGGTGGTCTTCAAGGACAACGGCGTCGTCATCGGCTCGGGCATGCAGACCGGCGCCGACACGCCCGCCACGTTCACGACCTCGGCGCTGTCGATCGGGGAGCACCACATCACCGCCGTCTACCTCGGCGGTCTCACGGCGCAGGCCGAGGCGTGGGTGCGCTTCGCGCCCAGCACCTCGAACGAGGTGGTGCAGGTCGTCAACGCCAGATAGCCCGGCCGGCCCCCGCCCCCGTCGTAAGGCTTGCGCCATGATTCGCCAACCACGCGCGGCGGCGGCGGGGCGGGGGCGCGGGGCCGTTGTTCACTACGGCGGTGAGCACAACCAGCCTGAAGGCTGTCCCCTTCAACCGGACCCACGTCGCGGACAACGAGCTCGCCTACCTCTCTGAGGCGATACGCCGAGGGTCCACCTGCGGGGACGGGCCGTTCACCGAGCGGGCCGGCCGGCTCCTGTGCGAACTGACCGGCGCCGGCCGCGCCCTGCTGACGACCTCGTGCACGCACGCCCTGGAGATGTCGGCGATCCTGCTGGACCTGCGGCCCGGCGACGAGGTCCTCATGCCGTCGTTCACGTTCGTGTCGACCGCCAACGCCTACGCCCTGCGCGGGGCGGTGCCGGTGTTCGTGGACTGCAGGCCCGACACCCTGAACATCGACGAACGCCTGATCGAGGCCGCGATCACCGAGCGGACCAGGGCCGTGGTGGTCGTCCACTACGCCGGGGTGGGCTGCGAGATGGACGCGATCGGCGCGGTGGCGCGACGCCACGGCCTGGCCCTGATCGAGGACAACGCGCACGGGCTGGGCGGCTCCTACCGGGGGCGGCCCCTCGGGTCGTTCGGGTGCATGGCGGCGCAGAGCTTCCACGCGACGAAGAACGTGCAGTGCGGGGAGGGGGGCGCCCTGCTCGTCAACGACGCCGCCCTCGCCGCCCGTGCCGAGATCATCCGGGAGAAGGGCACGGACCGCAGCCGGTTCTTCCGGGGACAGGTCGACAAGTATCAGTGGGTCGACATCGGGTCGAGCTATCTGCCCTCGGACGTCCTGGCCGCCATGCTGACCGCCCAGCTGGAGTCGTTCGGCACGATCCAGCGGCTGCGCCAGGCGGTCTGGCGCGACTACCACGAGGGACTGGCGGACTGGGCGGCCGAGAACGGGGTGGCGCAGCCGGCCGTTCCCGGCGACCGCGCGCATCCGGCGCACCTCTATCACCTGCTCCTGCCCGACCTGCGCAACCGGCAGGCGTTCATCGCCCACCTCGCGGCGCACGGCGTGCAGGCGGCGTTCCACTACCAGCCGCTGCACAGCTCCCCGGCCGGTCTGCGGCACGGCAGGACCGCCCCCGGCGGCTGCCCGGTCACCGAGAACGTCGCGGACCGGCTCGTACGGCTGCCGCTGTTCGCGGGTCTCGGCGAGGCCGGCGCGGCTCGTGTCGTCGACGCGGTGCGCGGCTACGAGGTGCGCTGACAGTGGGTCGGAACGCCGCCGGGTTCGCCCCGAAATCCACGTCAGGGCACGCGCCGGGATCCACCCGGGGTCACGGCCCGGGTCCCGGTCCGCGTCACGATCGCCGGCCGGCCGTGCCCTCCGGCGACCGGCGCGGCACGGACGCCGGAGGCCGCCCGCCCGCGGCGCGCCGTCACCTCGCGCGGCGGGTCCTGTCCGCGGCGCTCGACCGGCGGCGCGTGCTCTACCTGGGCAGCGGCGCGATGTCGGCCGTGGTGTACTACGCGATCCTCGGCGTCCAACTGGCCGCGCTCGGGCATCGGGTCCCTTACCTCATCCTGCTCGTGACCAGCCAGTTCGCCGCCTCGGTCGTCGTCTATCCGTGGTATCGGCTGATGGTCTTCCGCGTGTCCGGATCGTCCTGGGTGCTGGGCCACCTGCGGTTCTACGCCGTCGGGCTGGGCTTCCTCGCGGCGTCGGTCACGGGCGTTCCGCTCCTGGTGGAGCTCGCCGGGATTCCGATCATGGTGGCCCAGGCGGTGGTCATCGTCGTGAACGTGCCGCTGAGCTACCTGGTGCACAGACTCTGGACGTTTCCGGCCCGCCGTAAGAACTGATCAACAGGGAAGGCTGCCCATGGAGGCCACTGACATCCGCCGTACGGTCGAGCTGGAGGACCGGCACTGGTGGTACCGGGAGCGGCGCGCCATGCTCGCCCGGGAGCTGCGGCGGCTCGGCCCGCCCGGCAGGGCACTCGACATCGGCGCCGCGGGCGGCGGCAACACGCGCGTGCTGGTCGAGCACGGGTGGGACGCGCTGGCGGCCGACTACTCCGAGACCGCGGTCGAGCTGGCCGTCCGGCGGGGCCTGCGGGCGATCCACGCCGACGCGTGCGACCTGCCGCTGCCCGGCGAGTCCTTCGACCTCGTGCTCGCATTCGACGTGCTCGAGCACATCGAGGACGACCACACGGCCGCCCGTGAGCTGGTGCGCGTGCTGCGGCCGGGTGCTCGCGCGCTGATCACGGTCCCGTGCGACATGGCGCTGTGGTCGGCGCACGACGTGGCGTCCTTCCACTTCCGCAGGTACGCCCGGGAGGAACTGACCGCCCTGCTGCGCGGGGCCGGACTGGTCGTCGACCGCATGTGGAGCTGGAACGTGCTGATGCGGCCGATCGTGGCCTGGCGCAGGAAGCGCACCAGCGGCTCCGACGTCACGGACGTGCCGCGCCTGGTCAACCTGGGTCTGGGCGCCGTGGTCGCGGCCGAGAGATATCTGCCCGTCAAATCGCTTCCGGGAGTCACCCTGGTCGTGCGGGCGCACCGTCCTTCGTGACGGAGTTTCACGGGACGCCGGAAAGGCGATTCGCGATTTCCGCGTTTCCGGCCGGTGAGCGGGACACCCGCAAAAGAATGTCAAGGATTCCGCCCGGAACGAGGTCGCGGGCGAATTCGCGGTGCCGCCGCCGCGAGAATCGCACGCATGGCTGACACCTCGCCTCGGGAAATCCCTGCGACGGGCCCGCCCCGATCGAATGGGAAAGCGCTGTTCGATTCGGTCGCGAGGAGCGCGACCGGGGGAAGTCCGCGGACCCGGAGCCCGATGAAATCCCCGCAGGAATCGATGACCGGTGCGGCGATGAATGCCGCGCCGGCGAACGGCGCACCGGCGCGGCGAATGCCGGTGAGATGGGCGCCGGCCGTCGTGGTGCTCGCGCTGACAGCGGTCGCGCTGAGCCGCTACGGCGTCCGCGTCTCCGACATGGCCCGTTTCTGCGGCTACGTCGTCGCCTGTCTCGCGGTGCCGGGAACGCTGCTGGTCCGGGCCCTCTACCGGGGTGACCGCTCCCGGGCCGAGGAGGTCGCGCTCGGCCTGGCCCTCGGATACGCCCTGGAGGTGTTCGCCTACGTCGCGGCCCGCGCCGTGGGGGCGCCGCTGCTCGTCCTCGCGTGGCCGGTCGCGACGTACGCCGCCTTCCTCCTCGTGCCCCGCCTGCGGCGGCACTGGAGGAGCGCCCCCGCCACGGCCCGCTCGCCGGTCTGGTGGTCCTGGTCGCTGGCCCTCGTCGTCGCCTACCTCGTGATCTGGAGCGCCGTCAACTTCTTCCGGACGCAGGCCCTCACCTGGCCGGCGCTCGGTGCGTCGTACCCCGACATGCCCCTGCACCTGGCGTTCATCGGCGAGCTGCGGCACCACGTGCCTCCGACGATGCCGATCGTCGCGGGAGAGTCCCTGCCGTACCACTGGTTCGTCTACGCCCACTTCGCCGCGGCGAGCTGGGTGACCGGCGTCGAGCCGCTGGTGCTGCTGTTCCGCCTCGGCATGCTGCCGATGATCGCGGCGCTCGTCGTCCTGCTGGGCATGGTCGCCCGGCGCGTGACCGGGTCGCGGGCCGCGGCGCTGCTCGCCCTCGCCGCCGTCTTCCTCGTCGCGGCGCCCAACCTCTACCTCGGCTCGGTTGGCGGGGCGCTGGTGTGGAAGCCCGTGCAGTCGTGGTCGAGCCCCACTCAGACCTTCGGCGCGCTGCTGTTCGTCCCGGTCTTCCTCCTGCTGACCGATCTGCTGGAGAACCGGCGGCTCCTGGAGAACCGGCGGAATCCGCGGGAGTGGCTCCTGCTGGGGGTCTTCCTGGCGGCCGTCATGGGGGCCAAGGCGACGTACCTGCCCCTGCTCACGGCGGGCCTGGCGGCGGTGGCCGTCGTCGAGGCGGTGCGGCGCCGCCGCCCGCCGGGCCCGGCTCTGGCGGCTCTCGGCATGAGCGCCGCCTTCCTGATGTACGCCCAGCTCGTCCTGTACGGCGGGGTGCGCGGCGGAACGACGGCCGCCCCGCTGTCCCTGATGCGCGTGACGTGGGGCGGCGTGGTCGGCGACGGAGGGCCGCTCGGGGGGCCGGTGACGACGGTCCTCGGGCTCACCCTCCTGTGCGTCCTGTCCGGAGCCGTCGCCTGGTGCGGGACGCTCGGCCTGCTCAGCCGGCCCCGGGCGCTCGCCAGGCCCGCCGTCGTGCTGACCCTCGGCATGAGCCTGGCCGGGCTGGTCGTGGCGCTGCTCTTCGGGCATCCCGGCCTGTCGGAGATCTACTTCCTCCAGGCGCCCTATCCCTATCTGGCGATCGTCTCGGTCTACGGGCTCGTCACCGTCGTGCGCCGGTCGGGGACGTCGCCGCTGTCCATCGTGTGCGCCGCCGGCGCCGGAGCCGTCGCCGCCTACTGCATCCGGATCCTCTGCGACGTGCGGGTCCCGCTGCCCGACGGCGAGTCCCTCGGCGTGCTCGCCCTGCCGTACGCCGCCCTGCTGGTCTTCGTGGGGTTGACCGCGGTCGGGCTGGTGGCCGCGCGGCGCGGCGGACCGCGCTCGTTCGCTCTCACGCTGGCCGTGACCTCGGCGTTCGCCGCGCCGGCCGCCTGGTTCACCCGGGTGCTTCCGGTGACCTACAAGGCCCCGGTGGTCGCGGCGGAGGACGCCGAGCGCGGGGCGCGGGCCGAGGCGATGCCGCAGGGCATCGTGACCGCCGCGCGGTGGCTGCGCGACCATTCCCGTCCCGGCGACGTCGTCGCCACGAACCTGCACTGCCGCCTCGGCGTCGACGGCCCCTGCGACAGCCGCGCGGCCTGGGTGTCTGCGCTGACCGAGCGGCGGGTGCTCGTCGAGGGATGGGCGTACGCGACGGCGAACCTGGACCGGTGGAGTCCGGGCCAGGTGCTCTGGTATCTGCCGTTCTGGGACCGCGAGCGGCTCCGGGCGAACGAGGCGCTGTTCGCCGCGCCCTCGGCGCAGGCGGCCCGGTCGCTGCGGGACCGTTACGGGGTGCGCTGGCTGTTCGTGGACGAGCGGCTGACGGTCCCCGGCGCGAGGCTCGGAGACGTCGCCGCCCCGCGGTTCCGCTCCGGGGACTTCACCGTCTACGAGATCGCCGGCCCGGCTGCGGAGCGCTGAGCGCTCTTGAGATACCGCGCGCTCTTGAGATATCGGGCGGCGGCCGGCCCGGTGTTGAAGATCAGATCGAGCACGCTGACGTGGTGGTCGAACGGCGGGTGCGCCTGCGGATACTCCGGATAGCCGGAGTAGTCGAACCACCGGACCCCGATCCCGGCCCGGTCGAAGAGGCTCTCGTCCAGGTACGCGCGGGCGGCCGGGCCGGTGAGGTACTCGTCGGCGCCCGCCTTGCGGCACAGGTCCACAAGACGCTCGGTCTTGGCGCCCGCCGCGCCGTAGTCCTCGGCGCGGCTGAGGATCGCCGGGATGCCGAGCAGATCCAGCAATCCTTCCAGGAAGTGCCGGTTGATGTCCGACAGCCGGTCGCCGCGGCAGTCGAGGTAGAGCCGTTCGACCGCCGGCGCGACCTCCTCGAAGCAGGGGGCCTTGCGGTAGGTCTGCGCGAGCAGGAGCCAGTGCGCGCGGGGCCACTCCATGTCGCTCGCGACCACCTCGTTGATCAGGCGGCCGCGCGGGCCCCGCCGTACCGGGATCGACAGCCACTTCGGTCCGGCCGCCGTCTTGATCAGGTTGCGGTTGCGCCAGTCCCTGTCGGTGTACTGCACGTCGTCGAACAGGATGAACTCGTCGACGTGCGCGATCAGGTCGAAGTACCCCTTCCAGGGGATGTAGTTCGACTGCACGATGGCGACCCGCTTCACGCGCTCCACCCCTCAGGCCCGCCCGTCACCGTCATCGGCTGCGCCGCACCGCTCTCCACCCGGGTGCGGACGATGTAGGTGGGGCGTCCCATCCTCTCGACGTGGATCCTGCCGAGGTACTCCCCGATGATGCCCAGCGCGATCATCTGGGCGGACGCGAACAACGCGATCATCGACGCGGTCGAGGTGAAGCCCTTCACCGTGCTGTCGCCCGACCAGTACGTCCACAGGAAGACCGTCAGCAGGACGATGCCGAACGCCCCGGTCAGCAGGCCGAAATAGGTCACCAGGCGCAGCGGGAGCGTGCTGTACCCGACGAACACGCCGATCGCGTGGCGGACGAGCATCGCGGGCGTGTAGTTGGAGCGGCCGACGAGCCGGCTCTGCATCCGCACCTCTACGGTGCCGACCCTGGTGGTCGCCCAGGAGAAGGCGATGTCGATCTGCGTGTGCGGGCCCCCGACGCCGTCCAGCGACTCCCGCAGGAAACTCCGGAAGGCGCGGAACGCGGAGATGTCCGCGCCGTTTTCCGCGCCGAACCGCCCGGAAAGGCCAGACTTCAGCGATTTGGAGGCGAAATCGCGGATTCGCCCGTGCGTCCCGCCGCTCGGCACTCCGTACACGATGTCGAGGTCGGGCCCCAGGCCCGCCAGGAGCCGGGGAATCTCCTCCGGCGGATGCTGCAGGTCGTCGTCCATCGTCACCATGACCTCGTAACGCGCGCACCGGATGCCCGCGACCAGGGCGTTGTGCTGCCCGTAGTTGCGGGCCAGCAGCACGGCGCGGACGCTGTCGTGCCGCTCGACGAGGCCCTGGGCCACCTCCCACGTGTCGTCGGGCGAGCCGTCCACGACGAGCACGACCTCGAAGAGGTTCGCGGCGGCGGGCAGAACGGCGAGAAGGCGTTCCACCAGGGCCGGCAGTGTCCGGGCGGATCGGTAACAGGGGATCACAACGGATACGTTGGTCATGGCGTCATTGTGATGAGCGGCTGTCGGCCTCCTCGTGCCGCACATCCGAATTTGCGGGATATTGAGAAACCCGATCCGCACCTTTCACGCTCGTTCGCAATGTGGCCCGCCGGGTCCGTGCGGATCCGCGCATAGCATTGGCGACTGGCGGGCGGCCGAACGGAATTCCGCGGCACCGCCCGGGAGAAAAGCGCGGGACGATTCCGTTCCCTCTGCGCGGCTCCCGCATGCCCGATGAGGGGAGATCATGGACGTCACATTGAGGCCGGTCCGCGAGGCGGACCTCGACGTTTTCGAAGCGGAACGGGCGACGCCCGAGGCGCGGGGCGAATTCCAGTGGTACGGATATCGCCACTCCGGCGCGCTGCGCCGCCAGTTCGCGGAAAACGGCCTGCTCGGCGACGACTACGGGCGGCTGGCCATCGACTCCGGCGGGGACACCGCCGGATGGGTGGCCTGGTGGAAGACGGCCTGGGGACCCGAGACGACGTGCTGGTGCTGGGCGATCGGAATCTGCGTCTTCACGGGCTTCCGCAACCGCGGCATCGGCACCGAGGCGCAGCGCCTGCTGGCGGACTACCTGTTCGCGCACACCCGGGCCGAGCGCCTCCAGTGCTTCACCGACGTGGCCAACATCGGCGAGCAGCGCGCGGTGGAGAAGATCGGGTTCGTGCGTGAGGGAGTCCTGCGGCGAGCCCAGTGGCGCGACGGCGGCTGGCACGACCAGGTCCTCTACTCGCTGCTCCGCGGTGAGCCGCGATGAGCCGCCCACCGGATATCGGGGAAGGACGCGAACAGCGGTGAAGGCACTCGTCCTGGCGGGCGGCAAGGGCACGAGGCTGCGCCCGCTGACCCATACCTCGGCCAAGCAGCTCGTCCCCGTCGCCAACAAGCCGGTGCTCTTCTACGGGCTGGAGGCGATCAGGGACGCCGGCATCACCGACGTCGGGATCATCGTCGGCGACACGGGCCGGGAGGTCCGCGAGGCCGTCGGCGACGGCTCGGCGTTCGGGCTCGACGTCACCTACATCCCCCAGGAGGCGCCGCTCGGGCTGGCGCACTGCGTCCTCGTCGCGCGGGAGTTCCTGGCCGGCGACCCGTTCGTCATGTACCTGGGCGACAACTTCCTGGTCGGCGGCATCCGCGGCCTTGTCGACGCCTTCCGCGCCGAAGAGTGCGACGCCCGCATCCTGCTCACCCGGGTGGCCGAGCCCCAGTTCTACGGCGTGGCCGAGCTCGGCCCGGACGGGGAGATCGTCGCGCTGGAGGAGAAGCCCGAGCACCCGCGCAGCGACCTGGCGATCGTCGGGGTCTACACGTTCTCCCCGGCCGTCCACGAGGCCGTACGCGCGATCAGGCCGTCCGCGCGGGGCGAGCTGGAGATCACCGACGCGATCAAGTGGCTCATCGACACCGGGCACCGCGTGCGGTCGCACTTCGTCACCGGCTACTGGCGCGACACCGGCCGCCTCCAGGACATGCTGGAGTGCAACCGCATCGTGCTGGAGGCGGTCGAGCCCGACGTCGCGGGGACCGTGGACGGGCTGTCGGAGGTGAGCGGGCGCGTGGTGATCGCCCCCGGCGCCGTGGTCGAGGGCTCGGTCATCCGCGGCCCGGCGGTGATCGGCGCCGACACTAAGATCATCGGCTCGTACGTCGGGCCGTACACCTCGATCGGCGAGGGCTGCGTGATCGAGGACGCCGAGGTGGACTACAGCATCGTGCTCGCCGACTCGGCCATCCGCGGCGTCCGCGGCATGACCCACTCGCTGATCGGCCGCAACGCGGAGGTCACGAAGGCGACCGGGGTGCCCAACGCCTACCAGCTCATGATCGGAGACCACAGCAAGGTGCAGGTTCGCGCATGAAGCTCCTCGTCGCCGGCGCGGCCGGCTTCATCGGCTCCCACTACGTCCGCTCGCTGCTGTCGGGCGCCTACCCCGGGTATGAGGACGCCCGGGTCACGGTGCTGGACACGCTCACCTACGCCGGCAACCCGGCCAACCTCGCCCCCGTGGAGAGCGACCCCGCCTTCACGTTCGCGTACGGCGACGTGTGCGACGCGGAGCTGCTGCGCGAGCTGGTCCCCGGGCACGACGTGGTGGTGAACTTCGCCGCCGAGACCCACGTCGACCGTTCGATCACCGGTGCGGGCGACTTCGTGACGACCAACGTGCTGGGCACGCAGCGGCTGCTGCAGGCCGCTCTGGAGGCGGACGTCCGCACGTTCGTCCAGGTGTCCACCGACGAGGTGTACGGCTCGATCGACGAGGGGACGTGGACGGAGGCGGAGCCGCTGCTGCCGAACTCGCCCTACTCGGCCGCCAAGGCCGGGGCCGACCTGCTCTGCCGCGCCTACCACCGCACGTACGGACTGGACGTCCGGGTGACCCGGTGCTCCAACAACTACGGGCCGTACCAGTACCCGGAGAAGGTCGTCCCGCTGTTCGTCACCAACCTGATCGACGGGCGGCCCGTGCCCCTGTACGGCGACGGGCGCAACGTGCGGGAGTGGCTGCACGTGGACGACCACTGCCGGGGCATCCAGCTCGTGCTGGACAAGGGAGAGCCCGGCGAGGTCTACAACGTCGGCGGCGGGGTCGAGCTGAGCAACCTCGACCTCACCCGCCGCATCCTCGACGCCTTCGGCGCGGGATGGGAGATGGTCGAGCAGGTGCCCGACAGGCCGGGGCACGACCGGCGCTACGCGCTGGACAGCGGCAGGATCCGGGCGATCGGCTACGCGCCCCGGGTGGACTTCGACGAGGGACTCGCCGGCGTCGTGCGCTGGTATCGGGACCACCAGGACTGGTGGCGCCCGCTCGTGAACCGCCGCGGCTGAGACGGCACATCGTGACAGACAAGGGACGGGGGTCCTTGATGGAGAAGCTGGTCGTGGTGGGGCAGGGCTACGTCGGCCTGCCGCTCGCCGTGCGCGCCGTGCACGCCGGGTTCGACGTGGTGGGCGTCGAGGTGGACGAGTGGCGGGTCAAGCGTCTCAACGCCGCCCAGTCGTACGTCGAGGACATCGGCGACGACGCGCTCGCGGCGGCGCACGCGACGGGCCGTTACCGGGCCAGCGCGGACTACGCCGACGCCGAGGGCTTCGACGTCTGCGTGATCACCGTGCCGACGCCGCTGACCGACGGCGTGCCCGACCTCAGCCACATCGCGGCGGCCGGCCGGTCGCTCGCCCCGCGCCTGCGGGCGGGCGCGACCGTGGTGCTGGAGTCGACCACCTATCCGGGGACGACGGAGGAGTACCTGCGCCCGATCCTGGAGGAGGGATCGGGCCTGCGCGCCCCCGGCGACTTCCACCTCGGCTACAGCCCCGAGCGGATCGACCCCGGCAACGCGCGGTGGCGCCTGGAGAACACGCCGAAGGTCGTCTCCGGCCTCGACGCCGCCGCCCTCGCGCGGGTCCGCGCCTTCTACGAGGCCGTCGTCGAGCGGGTCGTCCCGGTGTCCTCGCCGCAGGTGGCCGAGTTGTGCAAGCTCCTGGAGAACACCTTCAGGCACGTCAACATCGCCCTGGTCAACGAGCTGTCGGTCTTCGCCGGGCAGCTCGGCATCGACGTGTGGGAGGCCATCGACGCCGCCTCCACCAAGCCGTTCGGCTACATGCGCTTCACTCCGGGGCCCGGCGTCGGCGGCCACTGCCTGCCGATCGACCCGTCGTACCTGTCCTGGAAGGTCAAGCGCAGCCTGGGGCACAGCTTCCGGTTCGTGGAGCTGGCCAACGACGTCAACGACCACATGCCCGCGCATGTCGTCGACCGGCTGGTGCTGGCGCTGAACGACCGGCGCAAGGCTCTGAACGGCAGCCGGGTGCTCCTGCTCGGCCTGTCGTACAAGAAGAACACCGGCGACTGCCGCGAGTCCCCGGCGCTCGAGGTGGCCAGGCACCTGCGCAAGCTGGGCGCGGACGTGCGCGCGGCCGATCCGCACGTCGACCTCGCCCTCGTGCCCGAGGGGGTGGCGATCGCCGAGGCGTCGCCGCGGGAGATCGCGGCGGCCGACGCCGTCGTGGTCCTCACCGACCACGACTGTTTCGACTACGCCCTGGTCCAGCGCGAGAGCGCCTTCGTGTTCGACACGCGCAACCGCTGCCGGGGGCCGAACGTCGAGCGGATCTGACGCAAGGCGCCACTCGGGCGGTCCCCTCCCGGAGGGGACCGCCCGTGCCGTTTCAGCGGGGCCGTTTCAGTAGGGCCGTTTCAGCGGGACAGGTCGTGCGGGCCGACCGCGGGACCGTGCTCCAACGGCAGGTCGCCGATGAGAGCGGCCCCCTCGTACGGACCGTCGGGCAGCGCGAGCCGCGGCGGCGGGGGCTCGGCCCGCCCGTCCCCGCGCCCGCCCAGGCGGCGCGCGACGTCGTCGCGCAACCGCGGCAGGTACGCGTAGAGGCGGTCGCCGGGGCAGGCGGTCCTGTTGAGGTCACGGTGTCCGACGATGGCCTCGTGCGGGTCGAGCTCGTAGGCGTCGCACAGCCAGGCCAGCAGGGCGGTCAGCGCGGACAGCTGCCGGTCCGGGGGCAGGCAGGACGTGTACGTCCCCTCGGTCTCGATGCCCAGCGTGTGGTCGTTGTGGTCGGCGGCCTGCGCGCCCATCACGTGCTTGCCCGCCTCGACGGCCGGCAGCGAGCGGTTGCGGCCCTCCATGACGTATCCGCCCCGGCTGACGGTGAACTGCTCGCCGATGTCCTCCCAGCCGTTGTGCTTCATGTGGTAGCGCTGGATCGTCCGCGACAGACGGAAGGCCGCGTCGAGGTCGGTCGCGCCCGTGTTCGCCGTCGCCGTGTGGTGGACGACGAGCCGGTCGGGCGCACGGTCGAGCACCTCGGCCTTGCTCCTGGGCGGATCGGCCTTCCAGTCGGACCGCGTGTACACGCGCGGCCGCCGCGGGCGGTTCGCGGCCCAGACGGGCGTGGCCGTCGCGACGAGCCCGCCCTGCGCGGTCAGCATCGCCATGGGCAGGCACGCCGACCAGAGGAGCCCCGTCGAAAGAAACGCGCGGCGCGAGACCGCTGGCATCCGTCCTCCCCGAGTGCGCGGGGCCCTCGGGGGCCCTCGTACGGCGGGAGGCGGCATCGATATCCCCTTTCCCCGCCGCGATATTCCTGTGGACGGAAAACCGGTCACATGTCAACCGAAATGTCCGTGCCATGCCGTGGCGGAAAACGCCGTAGTCCGGTCATGGAATGGCACTACCGCGATCGCGGGAATTTCCCGAAATACCCGCGTACGGGTCGCGGTGAGGCTGCTGACCTTGTGTGACGGCGACCGGCCGGAGACGGCGCGAAGGACGACACGCGGATGAAACGCAGGCCGCGTGAGGGGCGCGCCCGTGTTAACCCGATGTTGCGTCCGTTATGCGTGTGGATTGCATGTTTCGCGGGTGCGGCACATGTAACGGCCGCACGGTCACGCATGGTCAAAGTGCGTAACGCGCTCTTCCTAGCTTCTGTTACCGGCCCCAGCTGATGAGGACGCAGGAGGAACGATGACGGCGACGCAGGCGGCGACACACGGGAAGGGCCGCTGGATCGGTGACTGGCGACCGGACGATCCCGCTTTCTGGGAGAGCACCGGCAAGAAGGTGGCCCGGCGGAACCTGGTGTTCTCGATCCTGGCCGAGCATCTCGGCTTCACGCTGTGGACCGTCTGGAGCATCGTCGCGGTCAAGCTCGGCGCCTACAAGTTCTCCACCGACCAGCTGTTCTGGATCGTCTCGCTGCCCAACCTCGTGGGCTCCGCGCTGCGCATCCCCTACACCTTCGCGCCCGCCCGGTTCGGCGGCCGGAACTGGACGGTGATCAGCGCGACGCTGCTGCTGGTGCCCGCCGTCCTGCTCGCGGTGGCGGTGAACGACCCGGGCACGCCCTACTGGGCCTTCCTGCTGATCGCGGCGACGGCCGGGCTCGGCGGCGGCAACTTCGCCTCCAGCATGGCCAACATCACCTACTTCTACCCGCAGAACAGGCAGGGCGCCGCCCTCGGCCTGAACGCGGCCGGCGGCAACATCGGCGTCAGCTCCGTGCAGTTGCTGATGCCGCTGGTCATCGCCGGGTTCGGGCTGGCCGCGGCCGGGTTGTTCTGGGTGCCCTTCGTCCTGGCCGCCGCCGCCGGGGCGTACTTCTGCATGGACAACCTCACCTCGGCCAAGGCCGAGCCGAGGGAGATGGCCAAGGCGGCCGGCCGGGCGCAGACCTGGATCATGTCGGTCCTCTACATCGGCACGTTCGGCTCGTTCATCGGCTACTCGACCGCGTTCCCGCTGCTCATCAAGTCGCAGTTCCCCGAGCACGCCTCGCTCACCTCGCTGGCGTTCCTCGGCCCGCTGGTCGGGTCGCTCATCCGGCCGGTCGGCGGCTGGCTGTCGGACCGCCTCGGCGGCGCCTCGGTGACGTTCTGGAACTTCGCCGCGATGATCGCCTCTGTCCTGCTCGTCTGGCGAGCCATGTCGGCCCACGACTTCGTGCTGTTCTTCGCCGCGTTCATGCTGCTGATCGGCACCGCGGGCGTCGGCAACGGCTCCACGTACCGGATGATCCCGGCGATCTTCCGGGCGAAGGCGGTGACCGGCGTCGAGCACGGCACCCCCGCGTACGAGGAGGCGCTGGCGACCGGCAAGCGCGACGCCTCGGCGGCGATCGGGTTCATCTCCGCGGTGGGCGCCTTCGGCGGGTTCTTCATCAACCGCGGGTTCGGCAGCTCCATCTCCGCCACCGGCGGCGCGGGAGCGGCGCTGGCGGCCTTCGCCGCCTTCTACGCCGTCTGCTTCGCGCTCACCTGGTTCTGCTACATGCGCACCCTCGGAGCGAAGTCGGCGCCGAGCCTGGCGGCCGCCCGGGTCTGAGACGCGGCCTTTCGCGGGCGCCCGCACGGGCGCCCGCCTTTTCCGGGCTCATGCCTCACAAGCGGCGACAGCACAAGTGAGCTTTCGAGACGACGGGGTCTCTCACACGCCGCGCTCGCCGAAGTTAGCGCGGTTGGCGCCTTGTAGCACAGCGGTAACAGAAGGGACCCAGCGGTGAAACCGCCTGTCAGCACCATCGGATCCATGCCGATCTCACTGCACGCTCCCGGTCCTGTGATGTCACAGGCCTCCGCGGGCACCGCCGTGGGCTCCGCCACGCACTGCCCGTACTGCGCGCTCCAGTGCGGCATGTACGTCGCGAAGGGCGAGATCACTCCACGGGAGGACATCCCGGCCAACGCCGGCGGCCTGTGCCAGAAGGGCTGGACGGCGGCCGAGCTGCTGACCTCGCCGGAACGGCTCACCGCCCCGCTGCTGCACGGCAGCCCGGTGAGCTGGGACGAGGCGCTCGACTACGTCGCCGCCCGGATCGAGGCCATCGGGGCCGCGCACGGCCCGGACGCCGTGGCGGTGTTCGGCGGCGGCGGGCTGACCAACGAGAAGGCATACCAGCTCGGCAAGTTCGCCAGGGTCGCGCTGCGGACCAGCCAGATCGACTACAACGGCAGGTTCTGCATGTCCTCGGCTGCGGCCGCGGTCAACCGGGCCTTCGGCATGGACCGGGGGCTGCCGTTCCCCATCACCGACATCGCCCGCGCCGACGCCGTCCTGCTCGCAGGGGGCAACGTCGCCGAGACCATGCCCCCCTTCGTGCGCCACCTGATCGCGATGCGGTCCGGAGGCGGCCGGCTCGTCGTCGTCGACCCGCGCCTCACCCAGACCGCCAAGATGGCCGACCTGCACCTGCAGGTCACCCCGGGCACCGACCTCGCGCTCGCGCTCGGCCTGCTGCACATCGCGATCGCCGAAGGGTACGCCGACCTGGACTACCTGGCCGCCCGCACGACCGGCTTCGAGGAGGTGTGCACCTCCGTGTCGGCCTGGTGGCCCGAGCGGGTGGAGCGCGTCACCGGCGTCCCGGTCGCGCGGATGCGCGAGGCCGTACGGATCCTCGGCGAGGCCGAGCGCGCGATGGTGCTGACCGGCCGGGGCGCCGAGCAGCACGCCAAGGGCACCGACACGGTCACGGCGTTCGTCAACCTGGCGCTCACCCTCGGGCTGCCCGGCCGTGAGGGCTCCGGCTACGGCTGCCTGACCGGCCAGGGCAACGGCCAGGGCGGCAGGGAGCACGGCCAGAAGGCCGACCAGCTCCCCGGCTACCGGAAGATCGACGACCCGGCGGCGCGGGCGCACGTCGCGGCCGTGTGGGGGATCGACCCGGCCGACCTGCCCGGCCCCGGCCGGTCCGCGTACGAGCTGCTGGACGCCCTCGGCACGGCGGAGGGACCGAGGGCGCTGCTGCTGTTCGGCTCCAATCCCGTCGTCTCCGCGCCGCGCGCCGGGCACGTCGCCCGGCGGCTGGACGCGCTCGACCTGCTCGTGGTCTCCGACTTCGTGCTGTCGGAGACCGCGGCCATGGCCGACGTCGTGCTCCCCACGACCCAGTGGGCCGAGGAGGCGGGCACGATGACCAACCTGGAGGGCCGGGTCCTGCTGCGCCGCCAGGCCGCCGCGCCGCCACCGGGCGCGCGCAGCGACCTGGAGATCCTGCGGGGCCTCGCCGAGCGGCTCGGCTGCGGCGAGAAGTTCCCCGCCGACCCGCGCACGGTCTTCGACGAGCTGCGCCGGGCCTCCGCCGGGGGCGTCGCCGACTACTCCGGCATCACCTACGAGCGCATCGCGGCCGAGACCGGCGTGTTCTGGCCGTGTCCGGAGACGGCGGGGGAGCCACACTCTGATCCACACCCCGGAACGCCGCGGCCGTTCCTCGACGGCTTCGCCACCCCGGACGGCCGGGCCCGCCTGGTGCCGGTGGACCACCGCCCGCCCGCCGAGGACGTGGACGAGGAGTTCCCGCTCTACCTGACGTCGGGGCGGGTGCTCGCCCACTACCAGTCGGGGGCGCAGACGCGCCGCATCCACCCGCTCACGCAGGCGTCGCCCGAGGTGTTCGTGGAGCTTCACCCGGACCTCGCCGAGCGGCTCGGCGTCGCCCCCGGCGACCGCGTCCGGGTGCGCAGCCGCCGGGGCGCCGCCGAGGGCGTGGCGCGCGTGAACGCCTCGATCCGGCCGGACACGCTGTTCATGCCGTTCCACTGGGAGGGCGTCAACCTGCTCACCAACCCGGCGCTCGACCCCACGTCGCGGATGCCGGAGTTCAAGGTCTGCGCCGCCGCGATCGAGCGGTGCGCCGAAGACGGGGAGCGTGTCGCGTGAGGCTCGTCGTGGTGGGGAACGGGATGGCGGGCTCGCGCCTGGTGAGCGAGGTCCGCGCCCGGGACAAGGACGCGAAGATCACGGTGTTCGGCGCCGAGGCGTGGCAGCCGTACAACCGGGTCCTGCTGTCGAACGTGGTGGCCGGCACGTCGAGCCCGGACCAGGTCCGGCTCCTCGACCCCCGCTGGTACGCCGACCACGGCGTGACCGTCCGCCT
The DNA here is from genome assembly GCF_030268985.1 of Microbispora sp. NBRC 16548. Lineage (NCBI taxonomy): Bacteria > Bacillati > Actinomycetota > Actinomycetes > Streptosporangiales > Streptosporangiaceae > Microbispora > Microbispora sp. NBRC 16548. The sequence goes on along the minus strand of NZ_BSSF01000003.1, from coordinate 491,260 downwards.
CGGTGTCGAGGTCACCGCGATCGACCGGGACTGCCAGACGGTGGTCGCCGCCGACGGGACGCGCGAGCCGTACGACGTGCTCGTGCTGGCCATGGGCAGCGAGCCGGTCGTCCCGCCGATCCCTGGCGTGGAGCGGGCGACGGCGTTCCGCACGCTGGACGACTGCGAGCGGATCAGGGAGGCCGCCGCGAGCGCGCGCAGCGCGGTCGTGGTCGGCGGCGGGCTGCTCGGCATCGAGGCGGCGCGGGGCCTGGCCGGCCGGGGCGTCCCGGTGACGCTGCTGCACCTGGCCGGGCACCTGATGGAGCGCCAGCTCGACGAGGAGGCCGGGCTCATCCTCCGCGAGACGCTCGGCGGGCTCGGCGTCGCCATCCGCACGGGCGTCACCGTGAGCGCGATACGCGAGCGGCACGTGGAGCTCGCCGGCGGTGAGCTGATCGATGCCGACCTGGTCGTGCTGGCCTGCGGCGTGCGCCCGGTCGTCGGGCTCGCCCGCGACGCGGGGCTGGAGGTCGAGCGCGGCGTCGTCGTGGACGACGAGTTGCGCACCGACGACCCGTCGATCTTCGCGATCGGGGAGTGCGCCCAGCACGCCGGCCGCGTCTACGGACTGGTCGCCCCCGGCTGGGAGCAGGCGTCGGTCGTGGCCGACCTCGTCACCGGCGCCGACAAGGGCGCGCGTTACCGGGGCTCGCGGCTGGTCACCCGGCTGAAGGCCAGGAGCGTGGAGCTCGCGGCGATGGGGGAGACCCAGCTGACGGAGGACGAGGCGGAGATCGTCCGCTTCTCCCACCGGCACAAGGGCACCTACCGCAAACTCGTCATCCGGGACGGCCGGCTGGTCGGCGCGATCCTGCTGGGCGAGACCTCCGCGGTGGGCACGCTGACCCAGCTCTTCGACCGGGGAGGTCCCCTGCCCGGCGACCGCACCGGGCTGCTGTTCCCCGATCTCGCGGGAGCGGGCGGCGCCGCGGTGGCCGACAGCCCCACCCGGATGCCGGACTCGGCCCGGGTCTGCCAGTGCAACAACGTGACGAAGGGCCAGATCAGGGCGTGCTGGGAATCCGGCGCGCGGAACGTGGAGGCCGTGGCCGCCGCGACGAGGGCCACCACCGGTTGCGGGAGCTGCCGCGACGCGGTCGAGGGCATCGTCGGCTGGCTGTGTGAGCAGGAAGGCGTGAGCGCATGAAGGACCGCAAGCGGATGAGACTCGTCGTTGTAGGACACGGCCCGACGGCACACCGCCTGATCGAGACGCTCGCCGGCCGGGGCTTCGACGGGACGGTCACCGTTTTCGGGGAGGAGCCCCGCCCGGCCTACGACCGAGTGGCGCTGACCTCCTATCTCAGCGGCAAGAGCGTCGAGGACCTCACCTATCCGGTGCCGGACGGCGTCACGCTCAGGACCGGCGTCCGCGTCACCGCGATCGACCGCGCGAACCGCACCGTCACCACCGACGCCGGCGACAGCGAGCCGTACGACGTGCTGGTGCTGGCCACCGGGTCGGCGCCGTTCGTGCCGCCGGTGCCGGGCCGGGACCTGCCGGGCTGCTTCGTGTACCGGACGATCGACGACCTGGACGCCATCAGGGACGCGTCGCGGGACGCCCGCGCGGGCGTGGTCATCGGCGGCGGCCTGCTCGGCCTGGAGGCGGCCGACGCCCTGCGCGGGCTCGGCCTCGACACGCACGTCATCGAGATGAGCGGCTGGCTCATGCCGCGCCAGGTGGACGAGGGCGGCGGCTCGGTGCTGCGCGGGCACGTCGAGGGGCTCGGGCTGACGATCCACACGGGCGCGGGCGTGCGGTCGATCGAGGCCGGCCCGGACGGCCGGGTCACCTCGCTCGTGAAGCCCGACGGCGAGGCGATCGACACGCAGGTCGTGGTCTTCTCCGCCGGCATCCGGCCGCGGGACGAGCTCGCCCGCGCCTGCGGCCTGGAGGTCGGCGAGCGCGGCGGCATCGTGGTCGACGCGGGCATGCGCACCTCCGACGAGCACATCTACGCGATCGGCGAGTGCGCCCTGGCCGGGGGCATGGTCTACGGCCTCGTCGGGCCATGCAACACGCAGGCGGAGGTGGCCGCAGAGCGGATCCTGGACGGGCCGGCCGCCTTCACCGGCGCCGACATGTCCACCAAACTCAAGCTGCTCGGCGTGGACGTGGCCCAGTTCGGCGCCATGTCGGGCGCGCTCGACGTCACCTACATGGACCCCGTGGGCGGCGTCTACAAGCGGCTGTTCATCAGCGACGACGCCAAGACCCTGCTCGGCGGCATCTGCGTCGGCGACGCCGCGCCGTACAACGCGCTGCGGCCGTTCGTCGGCAAGCCGCTGCCCGGCGCGCCGAGCGATCTGCTGTTCGCCGGCGCGGGCAAGGCGTCGGTCGACCTGCCCGACGACGCGCAGGTCTGCTCCTGCAACAACGTCACCAAGGGAAAGATCTGCGCGGCCATCGCCGACAAGGGCCTGACCGACGTGCAGGGCATCAAGGACTGCACCCGGGCCGGCACCACCTGCGGAAGCTGCGTGCCGATGCTCAAGCAGATCCTGGTGAAGTCGGGCGTCGACGTCGGCAAGGCGCTGTGCGAGCACTTCCCGCACAGCAGGGCCGAGCTGTTCGACATCGTCAACGTCCGGGGGATCACGACGTTCTCCCAGCTCATCGCCGAGCACGGGACCGGCCGCGGCTGTGACATCTGCAAGCCCGCGGTCGCCTCGATCCTCGCCTCCCTGGGCCGCGGCCACATCCTCGACGGCGAGCAGGCCGCGCTGCAGGACACCAACGACCAGTTCCTGGCCAACATCCAGAAGAACGGCACCTACTCGGTCGTCCCGCGCATCCCGGGCGGCGAGATCACTCCGGACAAGCTCATCGTGATCGGAGAGGTGGCCCGCGACTTCGGGCTCTACACGAAGATCACCGGAGCGCAGCGCATCGACCTGCTCGGGGCCCGGGTCGAGCAGCTGCCCGCCATCTGGCGCCGCCTCGTCGACGCCGGCTTCGAGTCCGGCCACGCGTACGGCAAGGCGCTGCGGACGGTGAAGTCCTGCGTCGGGTCCACCTGGTGCCGGTACGGCGTGCAGGACTCGGTGGGCCTGGCCATCGCCCTGGAGTTGCGCTACCGGGGGCTGCGCTCGCCGCACAAGCTGAAGTCGGCCGTGTCCGGCTGCGCCAGGGAGTGCGCCGAGGCCCGGTCGAAGGACTTCGGCATCATCGCGACCGAGCAGGGCTGGAACCTCTACGTGGGCGGCAACGGCGGTTTCACGCCCCGCCACGCCGACCTGCTCGCGTCCGACCTGTCCACCGACGAACTGGTCAGGACGATCGACAGGTTCCTGATGTTCTACATCCGCACCGCCGACCGGCTCCAGCGCACCGCCGCGTGGCTGGAGAACCTGGACGGCGGGCTCGACTACCTCCGTGAGGTGATCATGGAGGACTCGCTCGGCATCTGCGCCGAACTCGACGCGCAGATGGAGCGGCACGTGTCCACGTACGTCGACGAGTGGCGCGCCACCATCGAGGACCCCGACAAGCTGCGCCGCTTCGTCAGCTTCGTCAACGCCCCCGGCGTGCCCGACCCCTCGATCTCCTTCGAGACCGAGCGCGACCAGATCAAGCCGATGCCAATCCCACTGGAGGTGACCCGCAGATGACCATCCTCGACGCGACGCCGGCCCTTGCCGGCCACTGGACCCCGGTCTGCTCCTACACCGACCTGCTGCCCGAGCAGGGCGCGGCGGTGCTCGTCGGCGACCGGCAGGTGGCGGTCTTCCGCACCTTCGACGGCGCCCTGTACGCCCTGGGCAACCTCGACCCGTTCAGCGGGGCGTACGTGATGTCCCGGGGCATCGTCGGCACCAGGAACGGCGAGCCGACCGTGGCCTCGCCCATGCACAAGCAGGTGTTCTCGCTGGTGACCGGTGTGTGCGCGGACGGCTCCGGCGTCGCCGTGCCGACCTACCCCATCCGAGTCACCGACGGAACCGTGGAGGTGAGCGTGGTATGACCGCGCTGGTGGACGAGACCCCGATGAGTCTGGAGACGGCGCCGGACGCGCTGGCCGGGTTCACGATCGGGGTGACGGCGACCCGCCGCAGCGAGGAGCTGGCCGCGCTCCTCGAACGGCGGGGCGCCCGGGTCGTGCGGGCGCCCGCGATCCGCATCGTGCCGCTCGCGGAGGACGCCGGGCTGCTCGCCGCGACCCGGGCCTGCCTGGAGGCGCCCGTCGACGACGTGGTCATCACCACGGGCGTGGGGTTCCGCGGCTGGATGGCGGCGGCGGAGGGCTGGGGCCTGTCCGCCGACCTGAACGCGCACCTGGGCCGCGCGCGGCTGCTCGCCCGCGGCCCCAAGGCGCGCGGGGCCGTCCGCGCGGCCGGCCTGGTGGACTTCTGGACGCCGGCCACGGAGTCGTGCGAGGAGGTCAAGGAGTACCTGCTCGCGCAGGACCTGCACGGCCGCCGCATCGCCGTGCAGCTGCACGGCGAGCCGCTGGACGGCTTCGTCGCGTCGCTGCGGGAGGCGGGCGCCGAGGTGATCGAGGTGCCGGTCTACCGGTGGCTGCCCTACCGCGACACCTCGCCGCTGCGCCGCCTGATCAGCCAGGCGATCACCGGCTCGGTGGACGCGGTGGCCTTCACCAGCGCGCCCGCCGTGCTGGCCATGCTCGGCGCCGCCCGCGCCGACGGGCTGGAGGACGCGCTGCTCGCCGCGTTCGGCACCCGCGTGGTGGCGGCCTGCGTGGGCCCGGTCACGGCCGGGCCGCTGACCCAGCGCGGCGTGCCGGTCGTCCAGCCCGACCGGGCCCGCCTTGGCGCGCTCGCCCGGACCCTCGCCCGCCACCTGCCGGAAAGCGGCGTCACGCGGCTCGTCGCCGGCGGGCACGAGCTGGAGATCCGCGGCCACGCCGTGGTGGTCGACGGCGAGCTCAAGCCGCTGCCGCCCGCACCGATGGCCGTGCTCAAGCGGCTCGCCGAGCGCCCCGGGCACGTCGTGAACCGGGCCGACCTGCGGGTCGTGCTGCCCGGCGGCCCGTCCCGCGACTCGGCCGAGCACGCGGTCGAGATGGCCATCACCCGCCTGCGCCGGGCGCTCGGCCCCTCGGGCATCGTCGAGACCGTCGTCAAGCGCGGCTACCGCCTCGCCTGCGGCCGGGACGAACGGTGACCCCGACCCTCGTGATGGCGGCGCACGGGGCGCGCAGCGGCCACTGGGAGTCGGTCATGGACTCCCTGGCGGCCCGGGTGCGCCGCGCCAGGCCCGGCGCGCCGGTCGAACTCGGGTTCCTGGAGATCAGCGCGCCGCTGCTGTCCGACGTGCTGTCGCGGGTGGCCGGGCCGGTCGTGGTGGTCCCCATGCTGCTCGCCGGGGGATACCACGCGCACATCGACCTGCCGGCCGTCGTCGCCCGCACCCGGCCCGACGCGGTCGTCGCCGGGCAGCTCGGGCCGCACCCGCTGCTGACCTCGGTGCTGGCGCGCCGTCTGGCCGAGGCCGGCCTGCGGCCCTGTGACACCGTGATCCTGGGCGCGGCCGGCTCGTCCGACCCCGTCGCGCTCGACGACGTCCGCGCCGCCGCCCGGCTGCTGTCCGTACGGCTCTCGCGTCCCGTCACCGCCGCCTTCGCCTCGGCCGGGACGCCCACGCTCGCCGAGGCGCTTGAGCGCACCAGGGCCGGCCTCGCCCCGCGCGTCGCCGTCGCCTCCTACCTGCTCGCGCCCGGCTTCTTCCACGACCGGTTGGCGAGCAGCGGCGCGGACCTGGTCAGCGCGCCCCTCGGCGTGGACGACGACCTGGCCGCTCTCGTCTGGGCCCGCTTCGACGAGGCCCTCGCCCGGCCCGCCCGCGCGCCGCGCCCCGCCGGCACCCGGGCCTGAGCGGACCGCGTCCGCGCCTTTCTCTCTTTTTTGCCGCGCCGGTCTGCTCGCAGGCCGGCGCGTGCGCATTCTGCGACTCCGTCGCTCCTGAGAATGCACCCCCTTGGGCTCGGATAATTCGGTACGACGCCTGTCCGGTTGGGGTTGTCGGCCCGCTGATTACCGGTCGAAGGCCGGTCGGGTAGGGGTTGACCTGTGGTTCCAGGGCCATCACGCTTACCCAATAACCGAGGAAAAAGGGTCCGTAATTCACTTTCCCGGAAATGGCCGTGGAGCATCTCCCGGCCAGTGGCGGTCTGCCGTTCCATCGATCCGGGTTTTCATTCATGGTTATTCGCCGAGGTGAATGTGAGGAGGCGAAGATGCCGCATGCCGATTTCAGGTCTTCTCCGCCGCCCCCGGGAAGCGAACGGCCGGAGAGACTGCTGCGCCTCCTGGCCGAGGACCTGCGGACGATCGTCGAGCGGGACCCGTCCGTGCGCGACCGGAAGGAGGCGTTGCTGCACCCGGCGCTCCCGGCGCTATGGCTGCACCGGGTCGCCCACCGGCTGCACCGGCGCGGCCGGCGACTGCCGGCCCGGCTGCTGATGCTCGTCGCACGGTTCGTCACCGGGGTGGAGATCCACCCGGGTGCGGTGCTCGGGCGCAGGGTCTTCGTCGACCACGGTGCGGCCGTGGTGATCGGGGAGACCGCGGTCGTGGGCGACGACGTGACCATCTACCACCAGGTGACCCTGGGGGCGGTCGGCTGGTGGCGCGACAACCTGCGCGCGGAAGGGGAACGGCGGCACCCGGTGATCGGAGCCCGCGTGGTGCTGGGCGTCGGCGCGGCCGTTCTCGGCCCGGTGCGCGTGGGAGACGACGCCGTCATCGGGGCGCGGGCGCTCGTCCTCGACGACGTGCCCGCCGGCGCGCGCGTCCTCGCCTCCGCCGGGACCGTGTCACCGCCTCGCGCCGGCACGGCGTCCCGTACGGCCCGAGCCGACCTGCCCCGACCCCCCGAAGAAAGGAATGGATCGATGAATCCGGACAGCACGGTCCTGATAGTCGGCGCCACGGACGAAACCGTGCGCAAGGCCAAGGAGCTGGGCCTGACCGTCCTGCTGCTCCAGCACCCCACCAAGGTCAGCCCCGAGCAGGAGGAGCTCGCCGACGTCCTGCGCGTCCTGGACTACACCGACTGGGCGGCCGTCGAGCCCGTCGCGAGGGAACTGTGGCAGGAGCCGGGGTTCCGCGTCGCGCTGTCCATCACCGAGCCGGGGCTGGAGAACGCGGGACGGGTCAACGACCTGTTCGGCCTGGGCGGCACCGGCTACGAGGTCACCAGGAGGTTCCGCGACAAACTGGCCATGCGCCGCCACCTCGCGTCGGTTCCGGGCGCTGAGCTCGACCCCTCCGCGGTGGCCGCCGCGCCGCTCCTGCGGCGAGAGGACCTGGACTCCTTCGGCGCCGTCCACGGCTACCCGTTCATCGTCAAGCCGACCGACGCGACCGCGAGCATCGGCGTCTTCCGGGTCGGGGGGCCGGAGGACGCCGAGCAGGTCTGGGCCACGGTGGAAGGGCTGCGCGGCACCCGGACCGACCGGGTCTCGACCATGTACCTCCTGCGGGACTTCCTCATCGAGGAGTACGTCGAGGGACCGGAGTTCAGCGTCGAGGCGTTCAGCTTCGCGGGCCGCCACGTCGTGGTGGCGATCACCGAGAAGTTCGTGCACGCCGACCGGTTCGCGGAGCTCGGCCACGCCGTGCCCGCCCGGCTGGACGAGCCGGTCCAGGAGCGGGTCCGCGCGAGCGTGCGCCGCTTCCTCGACCTGATCGGTCTCAGGGACGGCGTCACGCACACCGAGCTGCGGCTCGGCCCGCACGGCCCGGTGATCATCGAGAGCCACAACCGCGTCGCCGGCGACATGATTCCGGAGCTCGTGCGCGGCGCCTACGGCATCGACCTGGTCGAATATGCCCTGGGCTGGCCGTTCGGGCTGGTCCCCGAGCTGCCGGACCGGCCGGAGGCGCACGCAGGGGCCAGCGTCCGCTCCCTGGTGAGCGAGCCGGGCCGGGTCGAGTCGGTGGAGGGTGTCGCCGACGCCGCGGCGCGGGACGGCGTCCTCGACGTGCGCGTCACCGCCAAGCCCGGCGACACCGTGCACGCGTTGCGCGACAACTGGGACCGGCTCGGCCTGGTGGCGGTGACCGGCCCCGACACGGACGCGGCCATCCGCCGCGGCGCGGAGGTCATCGACGACGCCATCCGGATCCGGATCGTGGGCGAGGACGGACGGTCCTGGCTCGCGCACGCGGCCGAGGCCCGATCCCTGGCGGAGGTGCCGGCATGAGCGAGCGAAGCGAGCGAATCAACAAGCACAGTGATTCGCTCAGGCGAGGGGGTGACATGAGCGTCGTCATCGTCCACCGCAACCCGTTGGAGCCGTTCCCGTACGACCGCTGGCTGCGCGACCACGAGGGCCCGGTGGTGATCCTCGCCGCCCGCGACAGGTTCGAGCCGTTCGGCGAGCGGATCCCCGAAGGGAACCTCGGCTACACGCACCTGGAGCTCTTCGACCACGACGACGAGGTGGCCGGGCGGGTCGCGCGCCTCGCCGCCGAGTACGGCGCCACGCACCTCATCGGGGAGCACGAGGCCGACGTGCTGCGCGTGGCCACCCTGCGCGAGGAGCTCGGGCTGCCCGGCGCGCGGGCCGCCGACGTGCTGCCGTTCCGGGACAAGGCCCTGATGAAGGAGCACGCGGCGCGGGCCGGCGTGGAGGTCGCCCCGCACGCCGTGCCGCGGACCGCGGCGGACGTGCTGGCCTTCGCCGGCGTCCACGGGTTCCCCCTCGTGGTCAAGAACAGGGCCGGTTTCAACTCCATCGGCCTGCGCATCCTGCGCGACCGGGACGCGCTGACGGCCTTCCTCACCGAGGCGTACGGCTCGCAGCGCGACGACCTGCTGCTGGAGGCGTACGTGCCCGGCCGCATGTGCCACGTCGACGGGCTGGTGGTGGACGGCGAGGTCGTGCTGGCCTGGCCCTCGCAGTACCAGTACGAGCTGGCGTCGTTCGGCACCGACCCAGGCTCCCGGGTCGACCTGGCGCTCGACCCCGGCGACCCGCTCACCGGCCGCCTGCTGGAGCTGACCGGGCGGACGCTGGCGGCGCTGCGGCGGCCCGGCGGCCGGCTGCGCGACCACGCCTTCCACGCGGAGATCTTCCACACGCCCGACGACCGGCTGGTGCTGTGCGAGATCGCCTGCCGGTCCGGCGGCGGGAAGATCCGCGAGGTCTTCCACACCCTGTTCGGGGTCAACCTCGCCGAGTGCTCCATCCGGGCCCAGCTCGGCCTGCCGCTGCCCGACGCGGAGCGGGCCGTACGCCCCGGGCGGCGGCCGGAGCCGGCGCGGATGGCCGGTCAGGTGCTGATGATGAAGCGGCCGGGACTCATCCAGGCGCTGCCCGACGTCCCGCGGGAGCCCTGGGTGGAGCACTTCTGGCTCTACGCGAAGCCGGGCCAGGTGGTCCCGCCCGCCTCGGGCTCGGCCGACTTCCTGACCGTGGCCATCGCCTCGGCCCCCTCCCGGGCGGAGTGCGAGCGCAGGCTGCGCTCGCTCGGCGCGCGGCTGGAGGAGCAGGTGCGGATCGGGGCGGTGCCGTCGTGACCCGTCCGTCGACGCAGGCACGCTACATGGCCGGAATGGTGGTCGACGCCACCGGCAGCGGCATGTACCTGCCCCTGTCCCTGCTGTTCTTCCACCACGTCACCGGGCTGCCGATCGAGCGGGTCGGCGTCATCATGACCGGGGCGGCGCTGTTCAGCCTGGTCGGCAATCCGATCGCGGGCGTGCTCGTCGACCGCTTCGGCGCGCGGGCCGTCGTCGTGGGCGGCTACGCGGTGCGCGCCGTGGGGTTCGCCGCCTACCCGCTGGTGGACTCGCCGCTGACGATGTTCCTCGCGGTGGCGCTGGTCGCGCTCGGCGACGGCTCCTACCCGCCGTCGATCCAGTCGTTCGTCGCCTCGATCGCGCGGGGCGCGGACCGCGACAGGCTCCTCGCCGCGCAGCGCAGCCTGCGCAACGCCGGACTCGGCGCGGGCGGCCTCATCGCGGGCGCCGCGCTCGGCCTGGGCAGCGACGCCGCCTACCGGGTGATCGTCCTCGTCAGCGCCGCGGCGTTCGCCGGCGCCGCACTGATCCTCCGCACAATCCCTGTTCCCGGAGGCCGGGCTCCTACGGCCCCGCGGGCGGCGACGGACCGGCGAAGCGGGGGATACCGGCTCGTCCTGCGCGATCGCACGTTCCTCGCGCTGACCCTGCAGAACGTGCCGACCGCCTTCGGCTACATGGTGCTGTCGGTGGCGCTGCCCGTCTACGTCACCCAGGAACTGGACGTTCCCGCGTCGCTGGTCGGCGTGCTGTACGCGGTCAACACCGTCGGCATCGCGCTGCTGCAGATCCCGGTGACGCGGCGGCTGATCCGCTATCGGCGCACCCGCACCGTCGCGGCGGGCGCCGCCACGTTCGCGGCGTCGTTCGCGGCGTTCGCCCTGCTGGCCGGGGTTCCCGCGCGGCCGGTCGCCCTGGCCGGGGTCTTCGCCGCGACGGCGCTGTTCACGCTGGGGGAGATGCTGCACGGCGCGCCGCTGTCGGCGCTCGTGTCGAGCGCGGCCCCCGAGGAGACCCGCGGCAGGTACATGGCGGTCTACCAGTTCTCCTGGGCGATCCCGATCACGCTGGCTCCGGCCGTGCTGACCGCGCTGCTGAGCCTGTCACCGGTCTCCATGTGGCTGCTGCTGGCGGGAGGCGTCTCCTGCTCGGCGCTCACCATGCTCCGCCTGGAGTCACGGCTGCCCGCCCGGGCCGTCCACGCGCGGATCCCCGAAGACCCCGAAGACCCCGAAGACCCCGAAGACCCCGAAGACACAGACAACCGTCGCGACGCGACGGCGACACAGAAGGCTGGTGTGGACTGATGGGCAGATCGAGTTGGCATGTGCTGCAGGGAGAGGACCCCGCGTACGCGCTGCCGGAGGCCGCGGGCCAGTGCGGCTGGGTGAGCCAGTTGCGGCCCTTGATCGTCGAGATGAGCCGGCCGGGCGACGTCGTGCTCGACCCGTTCGCCGGCTGGGGGACGACGCTGGTGGCGTGCGCGGTCGAGTCCCGGAAGGGCATCGGCTTGGAGGTTTCGCCGGAGCGCGCGGAGCAGGCGCGAAAGCGCCTGGAGGCGTACCCCGGCCAGACGATGCTGTGCGCCGACGCCCGCACGCCGCCGCTGCCGCCGGAGTCGGTGGACTTCGTCCTGGCCGACCTGCCCTATTTCGGCACCAACCTCGACACCGACTCCTCCGTGGAGGGCCAGTTCTACGCGCTGCGGGACTACGACGAGTACCTGAGCGCGATCGACGAGGCCTTCGCCGCGGTGACGAAGGTCATGCGGCCCGGCGCGCGGGCGGTGCTGGCCGTGCAGAACCGCCGCCTGGCCGGCAGGTTCGTGCCGCTCGCCTGGGACGTCGCCCGCGTGCTCGGCCGGCACCTGACCCTCGGCGACGAGCGGATCCACCTCTACGACCGGCCGGTGAGCGACGACGACCCGATGGTGACCAACCGCTCGCACGAATACCTGCTGGTGGCCGCGAAGGAGCAGGCATGATCCCCCTGATCGGCCGTGAGATAGCGGCCAGGATCGACGATCTCATCGGTGACACGCCCCTGCTCCGCCTCGCCCTCGACGGTCTGCCCCCGTCCGCCACCGTGCTCGCCAAGCTGGAGGCGGCCAACCCGCTGTCGAGCATCAAGGACCGGGTGGCGCTGCGCATGATCGAGGAGGCCGAGGCGTCCGGGGCCCTGACCCCCGGCGCGACCGTGATCGAGTCCACGTCGGGCAACACCGGAATCGCCCTGGCGGCGCTCGCCGTCAGCCGGGGATACCCGTGCGTCGTCGTGATGCCGGACAACGCGTCGCGGGAGCGCACGCTGATCCTGCGCATGCTGGGCGCCCGGGTCGAGTTCACCGACCACGTCCTCGGCTTCCAGGGATGCGTCGACCGGGCGACGGAACTGCACGCCGCCGTCCCCGGGTCCTGGTACGCCCGCCAGCACGAGAACCCCGCCAACGTCATGGCCCACTACACGACCACGGGACCGGAGATCTGGGCCGGCACCGGCGGCGAGGTCGACGTGCTGGTGTGCGGAGTCGGGACCGGCGGCACCCTCACCGGCACGGCCCGCTATCTCCGCGAGCGCAACCCCCGGCTGCGCGTCGTCGCGGTCGAGCCGGAGGGCTCCCCGCTGCTGTCGGGAGGCGCCCCGGGGCCGCACCGGATTCCCGGCCTCAACGGCGGCTTCACGAGCCCCGTCACCGACGTCACCCTCATCGACGACGTGATCACCGTGCCGGACGGCGAGGCGGCCGCCATGACCCGGCTCATCGCGGCTACGACCGGGCTGCTGGTCGGGGTCTCCTCGGGCGCGGCGGCGTACGGCTGCGCGGAACTGGCCCGCCGCGAGGACCTGTCGGGGCGGACGATCGTGACGATCTTCCCGGACACCGGTGAGCGCTACCTCAGCTGGTGGCCGGCCTGACCCGTCGGCGATGTCCCAGCAGGTCAGCGGTCGGTGCCGCGGTCGCGGCGGCGCAGGTAGCGCTCGAACTCCGCCGCGATGGCGTCGCCGCTGGCCTCTGGCAGCTCGGCCGCGTCCTTGCGCTCCTCAAGCTCGCGCACGTACTCGGCCACCTCGCTGTCCTGGGCCGCCAGCTCGTCCACGCCGTGCTCCCAGGCCCGCGCCTCCTCGGCCAGGTCGCCGTACGGCATCGGGATGTCGAGCATGTCCTCGATGCGGCGCAGCAGCGCCAGGGTGGCCTTGGGGTTGGGCGGCTGGGCGACGTAGTGCGGGACCGACGCCCACAGGGACACCGTCCGCAGCCCGGCGGTGCCGAGGGTGTGCTGCAGCACGCCCACGATGCCCGTCGGGCCCTCGTACTTGGTCAGCTCCAGGTTGAGCGCGCGGGCCATGCCGGGGTCGCTGACCGAGCCGGTGATCGGCACCGGCCGGGTGTGCGGCGAGTCGTTGAGCAGCGCGCCGAGCAGGATGGCCAGCTCGATGCCGAGATCGTGGCAGAGCCCGACGATCTCGGCGCAGAACGACCGCCACCGCATGTTGGGCTCGATGCCGCGCAGCAGCACCACGTCGCGCTTGCCGCCCGGCGGGCGGGCCAGCAGCAGCCGGGTCGTCGGCCAGACGATGGAGCGGGTCACGCCGTCGCCGAGCTCGACCACCGGCCGGGTCACCTGGAAGTCGTAGTAGTCCTCGGGGTCCAGCTCGACGAGCGGGGTGGCCTTCCACTCGGACTCGAGGTGCGCGAGCACGCCGCTGGACGCCTCGCCGGCGTCGTTCCATCCCTCGAACGCGGCGATCAGCACCGGGTCGACGAGCTCGGGGAGCCCTTCGAACTCGATCACGCGCCGCCTCCTCACTGGCCTTGTGCAGTATGGCTCAGTCCAAGACTATTCGGTGAGGGGCCCCGTACGTCACCTCCGCCGGGCACCGGCCCGTCGCGCTGCGCCGACCTGCGGCGCCGCGCCGGCGGACGTGGGCCCGCCGTCCCTCACGCAACCGGTATTCCCGTTTCGCGCGCGCGGACGATATTCCATCCGGCGGGGCCGATAGGCTTGCCTCCATGACCAGCAGACCGTCGTTCCGAAAAGTGCTGTCCGAGCGAGTTCTGATCGCCGACGGAGCCATGGGGACGATGCTGCAGTCCTACGACCCCACCCTTGACGACTTCCAGGGCCACGAGGGCTGCAACGACGTGCTCAACGTGAGCCGTCCCGACATCGTGCGGGCCGTGCACGACGCGTATCTGGAGGTGGGCGTCGACTGCGTCGAGACCAACACCTTCAACGCCAACCGTGCGGCCCTGGGCGAGTACGGCATCGCGGACCGCATCTTCGAGCTCTCCGAGGCCGGCGCGCGGCTGGCCAGGGAGCGCGCCGACCACTGGTCGACGCCGGACAGGCCCCGGTTCGTCCTCGGCTCGATGGGCCCCGGCACGAAGCTCCCCACGCTCGGCCACCTGCCGTACGAAACGCTGCGCGACGCCTACCGCGACAACGCCGCCGGCCTGATCGCGGGCGGGGCCGACGCTCTGATCATCGAGACCTGCCAGGACCTGCTGCAGGTGCGGGCGGCGGTCGTCGGCGCGAAGCGGGCGGTCGAGGCCGCCGGGCGGGACGTGCCGATCATCACGCAGGTCACCATCGAGACCAACGGCGCGATGCTGCTCGGCTCCGAGATCGGCGCTGCGCTGACCGCGATCGAGCCGCTCGGCGTCGATCTGATCGGCCTCAACTGCGCCACCGGCCCGACCGAGATGAGCGAGCACCTGCGCTACCTGGCCAGGCACTCGCGGATCCCGATCTCCTGCATGCCGAACGCCGGCCTGCCGCAGCTCACGGCCGACGGCGCGTACTACCCGCTGAGCCCGGGGGAGCTGGCGGACGCGCACGAGGCGTTCACCCGCGACTACGGGCTCGCGCTCGTGGGCGGCTGCTGCGGCACCACGCCCGAGCACCTGCGCCAGGTGGTCGAGCGGGTGGGCGGGCGCGCCCGCGGCGAGCGGCGGCCCCGCCCGGAGGCGGGGGCCGCGTCGCTCTACCAGCACGTGCCGTTCCGGCAGGACACCTCCTACCTCGCCATCGGCGAGCGGACCAACGCCAACGGCTCCAAGGCGTTCCGCGAGGCGATGCTGGCCGGCGACTACGAGGAGTGCGTGGAGATCGCCAGGGCGCAGGCCCGCGACGGCGCGCACATGCTCGACCTGTGCGTCGACTACGTCGGCCGCGACGGGGTCGCCGACATGAAGGAGCTGGCGTTCCGGTTCGCCACCGCCTCGACGCTGCCGATCGTGATCGACTCCACCGAGCCCGCCGTGCTGGAGGCCGGGCTGGAGATGCTCGGCGGCCGGGCCGTGGTCAACTCGGTGAACTACGAGGACGGCGACGGCCCGGACTCGCGCTACCAGAAGATCATGCGTCTGGTGAAGGAGCACGGCGCGGCCGTGGTCGCGCTGACCATCGACGAGGAGGGCCAGGCCCGCACCGCCGAGGGGAAGGTGCGCATCGCCACCCGGCTCATCGAGGACCTGGTGAACACCTGGGGCATGCGGGTCGAGGACATCATCGTCGACTGCCTCACGTTCCCGATCGCGACCGGTCAGGAGGAGACCCGGCGCGACGGCATCGAGACGATCGAGGCGATCCGCGAGCTCAAGCGCCGCTACCCGGGCGTGCAGACCACGCTGGGCGTCTCCAACGTGTCGTTCGGCCTCAACCCGGCGGCCCGCATGGTGCTGAACAGCGTCTTCCTCAACGAGTGCGTCAACGCGGGGCTCGACTCCGCGATCGTGCACGCCTCCAAGATCCTGCCGATGAACCGGATCCCGGACGAGCAGCGCCAGGTCGCGCTCGACCTCGTGTACGACCGCAGGCGCGAGGGCTACGACCCGCTGCAGCGGTTCATGGAGCTGTACGAGGGCGTGGACGCGGCGTCCATGAAGGCCGGCAAGGCGGCCGAGCTGGCCGGGCTGCCCCTGTGGGAGCGGCTGAAGCGGCGGATCATCGACGGCGAGCGCAAGGGCCTGGAGGCCGACCTCGACGAGGGCCTGGCCCAGCGGCCGGCCCTGGAGATCATCAACGACGTGCTGCTCGACGGCATGAAGGTCGTCGGCGACCTGTTCGGCTCCGGCGAGATGCAGCTTCCCTTCGTGCTGCAGTCGGCCGAGGTGATGAAGACCGCCGTGGCCTACCTCGAACCGCACATGGAGAAGGTCGAGGGCAGCAGCAAGGGCCGCATCGTGCTGGCCACGGTCAAGGGCGACGTCCACGACATCGGCAAGAACCTCGTGGACATCATCCTTTCCAACAACGGCTACGACGTCGTGAACCTCGGCATCAAGCAGCCGGTGTCGGCGATCCTGGAGGCCGCAGAGGAGCACCGCGCCGACGTGGTCGGCATGTCCGGGCTCCTGGTCAAGTCCACGGTGGTCATGAAGGAGAACCTCGAGGAGATGAACTCCCGGGGCATCGCGGACAGGTATCCCGTGCTGCTCGGCGGCGCCGCCCTGACCAGGGCGTACGTCGAGCAGGACCTGGCCGACCTCTACCGGGGCGAGGTCCGGTACGCGCGTGACGCGTTCGAGGGCCTGCGCCTCATGGACGCCTTCATGGCGGTCAAGCGCGGTGTGGACGGCGCGACGCTGCCGCCGCTGCGCGCGCGGCGGGTGAAGACCGGCGCCGTGCTGACGCGGACCGCCGAGGAGGACCTGCCGGCCCGCTCCGACGTCGCGGCCGACAACCCGGTGCCCGCCCCGCCGTTCCTCGGCGACCGGATCGTGAAGGGTATCCCGCTGGCCGACTACGCCGCCTTCCTCGACGAACGGGCGACGTTCATGGGCCAGTGGGGCCTCAAGGCCGCCCGGGGCGGCGAGGGCCCGTCGTACGAGGAACTGGTCGAGACCGAGGGCAGGCCACGGCTGCGGATGTGGCTGGAGCGGCTGCAGACGGAGAACCTGCTGGAGGCGGCGGTCGCCTACGGCTACTTCCGCTGCGTCAGCGAGGGCGACAACCTCATCATCCTGGACGACGACGGGAAGGAGCGGACCCGCTTCACCTTCCCGCGGCAGCGGCGCGACCGGCACCTGTGCCTGGCCGACTTCTTCCGCTCCCGCGAGTCCGGGGAGACCGACGTCGTCGCCTTCCAGGTGGTCACGATGGGCAACCGGATCAGCGAGGCCACGGCCGAGCTTTTCGCCAAGGACGCATACCGCGAATACCTGGAGCTCCATGGCCTGTCGGTGCAGCTCACCGAGGCGCTGGCCGAATACTGGCACGCGCGGGTGCGGTCGGAGCTCGGCATCGGCGGCGACGAGTCGCTGGCCGACATGCTCAAGGTGAACATCGCCGGCTGCCGCTACTCCTTCGGCTACCCGGCCTGCCCCAACCTGGAGGACCAGGTGCAGGTCGTGGAGCTGCTCGACCCCGCGCGCATCGGCGTGACGCTGTCGGAGGAGTTCCAGCTCCACCCGGAGCAGGCCACCTCCGCCCTGGTCGTCCACCACCCCGAGGCGAAGTACTTCAACGTCTGACCGGCCGCATGGGCGTTCACGTGCGCCCCTTACCATGTTGGTCCCCCCTGATCGGGGGTCTCACCGGGGGAAGGGGCCACGTGGACGCCGTGCTGTTCGACATGGACGGGTTGCTCGTCGACACCGAAGGGGTGTGGTTCGAGGTCGAGACCGAGGTGGTCACCCGCCTCGGCGGGGCCTGGGGCCCTGAGCACCAGGAGCAGCTCGTGGGCGGCTCCTGGGACCGCACCGTCGCGTACATGCTGGAGCTGACGCAGGCCGACGTCGACCCCATGGTCGTGGGGGAGTGGTTGATCGACGGCATGGAGAGCCGGCTGTCGAGAGGCGTCGAGCCCATGCCGGGAGCCCTCGACCTGCTGCGCGGGCTCGGCGACCAGGGCGTGCGGACGGCGCTGGTCACCTCGTCGCTGCGGATCATCGCCGACGCCGTGCTCAAGGCCGTCGGCCGGGAGCACTTCGAGATCGTCGTGACGGCCGACGACGTCACGCGCACCAAGCCGCACCCGGAGCCGTACCTGACCGCGGCCGGCCTGCTGTCGGTGGACCCGGAGCGGTGCGTCGCGCTGGAGGACTCGCCGAACGGCGTCGCCTCGGCGACCGCCGCGGGCTGCCGGGTCGTCGCCGTGCCGGGCGTCCTGCCGATCGCTCAGGCGCCCGGGCGGGTCGTCATGCCCTCGCTGCTCGACGTGGACGTGGACCTCCTGCGGTCGCTCGTCCGGTAGCGCGGGCCCCCGCGTCATCGCCCTCGGGGTGCCAGGATGGGGGTACGCCGTGGACGAAGGGGACCCGCCATGACATTCAACGACATCGCCTGGCTGCCGCTGTGCGCCGGTCTCACCGCGGTGGGCGTCGGGCTCAGTTACCTGACCTTCCGGCGCAGGGGGGTGACCGCCGGCCTGCGGGCCACCGCATGGTCCCTGCTACCGCTGGCGGCCTACCTCACCGGCGCGCTGCAGACGCTCTGGAACATCGGCGCGGCGGCGGTGGGCTTCGTGACCGGCCTGGTCCTGTCGCCCGCGGTGTGGGCCGGGGTGGTCCTGGCCGGGCTGTCGGCGCTGCTGTTCGTCGTCTCCGGCACGCTGCGCGGCCGTGCCCTGTCCCGGACCCGTACGGCACGGCCGGAGCCGGGCGGCGCCGCCGGGGCGCCTGAGCGGCCTGCCGCGCCCAAAGCGGCCACGTCTCAAACGGCCACGTCTAAAACGGCACAGACCGGGAAGACGGCACCACGACAGGTGGAACAGCCCGCAGGGGACGATTTCTCCGACATCGAGGCCATTCTCAAGCGCCGGGGAATCAGCTGATCATCCCACATCGTGGGATCAAGTTACCGGCCAGTGCAATGTTACAGTTCCACGACATAATCGAAACGGGACGCGGACAAACCCTTCAAGATCAACACGAATGAGTTTCGCGTGAATCACAGTTGAGCCACAGGGCGCCTCTGGGGACTGGTCAGCCCAGCTCAGACCATAGATTCTGCCTCCGGGGGTCGCACACCACGCGGCCCCTTCGGACAATGTCGTCTGGGATCCAGGGGGCCTGCACCAAATGGCCGTGCGAGGCAAGGTCGTGAGCGGCCGCCGCTTCTCTGTCGCCGGATCGATCCCGGGCTACCCCGAGCGCGTCACCGCGGGTGCGGTCCGCTCGGGCAGGGCGAAGGAGGATCGATGACCGCGCCGATGGACGTCACCGGTGGGGACGCGCAGGCCACGCCGGAGGCCGTCGTCGACGCGTCGGGCGGTAAGGCGATCCAGGGCCGGTCCCTCGGTCAGATCGCCTGGATGCGGCTCAAGCGCGACAAGGTCGCCCTGGCCGGCGGTCTGATCGTCATCTTCCTGATCCTGGTCGCGGTCTTCGCGCCGGTGATCGCCGGGGCGTTCGGACAGGACCCGACGCAGTTCAACTCCGACCTCATCGACTCCTCCACGATGGCGCCCAAGACGGGCACCGGCATCAGCGCCGACCATCTGTTCGGCATCGAGCCGGTCAACGGCCGCGACATCTTCAGCCGGGTCGTGTACGGCGCCCGGATCTCGCTGCTCATCGCCTTCCTGGCCACGCTGCTCTCGGTGGTCATCGGGACCCTGCTCGGGGTCACCGCCGGATACTTCGGCGGTCTGGTCGACTCGATCATCAGCAAGGCCATGGACGTCTTCCTGGCGTTCCCGATCCTGGTCTTCGCGATCGCGCTGGCGGGCATCGTCCCCGACTCGGCGTTCGGCCTGACCGGCGACACGCTGCGCGTCTCGCTGCTGGTGTTCATCATCGGCTTCTTCAACTGGCCGTACATCGGGCGGATCATTCGGGGACAGACGCTGTCGCTGCGCGAGCGGGAGTTCGTGGACGCGGCGCGCAGCCTCGGGGCGCGCGGGCCGTACATCATCTTCCGCGAGCTGCTGCCGAACCTGGTCGCGCCGATCCTCGTCTACGCGACGCTGCTGATCCCCACGAACGTCCTGTTCGAGGCGGCGCTGTCGTTCCTCGGCGTCGGCGTGCGCCCGCCCACCCCCACCTGGGGCGGCATGCTGTCGGACGCGGTGCGGTTCTACACGATCCCGCACTTCATGTTCTTCCCCGGCATGGCGATCTTCATCACGGTCCTGGCGTTCAACCTGTTCGGCGACGGCCTGCGGGACGCTCTCGACCCGAAGGCCCGCTGAGCCCCTCCCTTCCCCGTAAAGTCCCCCGGCTCCTATCACCAAGGGGTTTGCAATGCTAAGAAGAAGACTGGGTGTGGCGGCCACCGGCGCCGTGCTCGCCCTCGCCGTGGCCGCCTGCGGCGGCGGTTCGGGCAGTAGCACGCCGTCGTCCTCCGGCGGCGCCGCCGCCGGCTCCGAGTCCAAGAGCGAGTTCAACGCCGCTCTGACGGGGGTTGTCAACCCGTCGGACAAGAAGGGCGGCATCCTCAAGTTCGCCAACGGCGGTGACTGGGACTCCCTCGACCCGGGCGACACCTACTACGGCTACTCCTGGAACTTCATCCGCCTGTACGGCCGGTCGCTGCTGATGTTCAAGTCCGCGGTGGGCAAGGAAGGCAACCAGCTCGTCCCCGACCTCGCCGAGGACATGGGCAAGCCGAGCGACGACGCCAAGACCTGGACGTACAAGCTCAAGAAGGGCATCAAGTTCGAGGACGGCACCCCGGTCACGTCCAAGGACGTGAAGTACGCCGTGGAGCGGTCGTTCGACAAGGAGGTGTTCCCCGACGGGTACACCTACTTCAACGACTTCCTCGCCTGGCCGAAGGACTACAAGGGCGCGTACAAGTCCAAGGACGTCAACACCGACAGCGCGATCGAGACGCCCGACGACTCCACGATCGTCTTCCACCTGAAGCAGCCGCTGAGCAACTTCGACTACTTCGCCCAGCTTCCCGCCACGATCCCGGTCCCCAAGGACAAGGACACCGGCGCGAAGTACAAGGAGCACATCATCTCCACCGGGCCGTACAAGTTCGAGAAGAACGAGATCGGCAAGGGCTTCACGCTGGTCCGCAACGACCAGTGGGACTCGGCGACCGACCCCAACCGCAAGGCGCTGCCCGACGGCTACGAGGTCTCCACCAACGTCAACGCCGACGACATCGACAACCGGATCATCGCCGGCGACCTCGACGTCGACGTCGCGGGCATCGGCGTGCAGTCGGCGGCCCTCGGCCGGGTCCTGCCCGACCCCGCGATGAAGGCGAACGCCGACAACCCGACCAGCACCCGCCTCTGGTACACCTCGATCAACGGCAACGTCCCGCCGCTCGACAACATCGAGTGCCGCAAGGCCGTCGAGTACGCCACGGACAAGGTGTCCCTCCAGACCGCCTGGGGCGGCGAGTTCTCCGGTGGCCAGATCGCGACCAGCCTGCTGCCGCCGGCGATCCCCGGCCACGAGGACTTCAACCTCTACCCGCCGGGCGCCGACAACAAGGGCGACCTGACCAAGGCCAAGGAGGCGCTGACCGCCTGCGGCCAGCCCAACGGCTTCGAGACCAACATCTCCTACCGCGCCGAGCGGCCGAAGGAGAAGGCGGCCGCCGAGGCGCTGCAGCAGTCCCTCGGCCGGGTCGGCATCAAGCTCACGCTCAAGCCGTTCCCGCAGGCAGACTACTTCGCGCTGTACGCCGGCAAGCCGGGCTACGCCAAGGACAACAAGATCGGCCTGGCCCAGAACGGCTGGCAGTCCGACTGGCCCGACGGCTTCGGTTTCCTCCAGCAGATCGTCGACAGCCGTGTCATCCGCGACACCGGCGGCTCCTCCAACATCAGCGTCCGCGACCCCGAGGTCGACAAGCTCATCGACCAGGCGATGAAGGAGACCGACACCAACGCCCGCAACGCGATCTGGACCCAGATCGACAAGAAGGTCATGGAGGGCGCCTACATCCTGCCGAACGTGTGGACGAAGACCCTGCTCGTGCGCAGCAAGAACGCGACGAACATCTTCGTGAACGACGCGTACGCCATGTACGACTACCTCGGCATGGGCGTCAAGTAAGCGCCCGCCGAGACCAGACAGATCCGATAGACGCGTGAACGCGGCAAGGGGGCCGGTCCGACCGGGCCGGCCCCCGGAGCCGGGGGGACTGTGGTCACATACATCATCCGGCGCCTGATCTGGGCGGTCGTGATGCTCACCATCGTGAGCATCGCCACGTTCGCCATCTTCTTCCTGGTGCCCCGCCTGGCGGGCGCCACCTCGGAGAGCCTGGCCGCGCGCTACGTGGGGCGCACCGCCTCGGCGGAACAGGTGAAGATCGCGGCTGAGAAGCTCGGCTTCAACGATCCGCTGGTCGTGCAGTACGGGCGGTTCGCCAAGGGCATCGTCGCCGGCGCCGACTACGACTACGGCCCCGGCGTGGAGCACTGCCCCGCGCCCTGCTTCGGCTACTCCTTCCTCACCCGGCTCCCGGTCTGGCCGGACCTGCTCAACCGGCTGCCCGTGACGATCTCACTGGCCATCGGGGCCGCCGTCATCTGGGTGATAGCCGGTGTGGCGACCGGCGTGCTGTCCGCGCTGAAACGCGGCAGCCTGTTCGACCGGGCCGCGATGGGCGTCGCCCTGGCCGGCGTCTCGCTGCCCATCTTCTTCACCGGCATCGTCTCGCTCGTCGTCTTCAGCTACGGCAATCCGTTCCGCATCACCGCCCCGGGCGGCAGCTTCACGCCGTTCGAGGAGAACCCGGCCATGTGGGCCTACAACCTGATCCTGCCGTGGATCACGCTGGCCTTCCTGTACGCCGCCGGGTACGCGCGGCTCACCCGGGCGGGCATGCTGGAGACGATGAACGAGGACTACATCCGCACCGCACGGGCCAAGGGCCTGAACGAGCGGGCGGTCGTGGTCAAGCACGGCCTGCGCGGCGCGCTGACCCCGATTCTCACGATCTTCGGCCTCGACCTCGGCCTGCTGCTCGGCGGCGCCGTGCTCACCGAGAGCACCTACTCGCTGCCCGGCATGGGCAAGTACGCGATCGACGCGATCCTCGCCCAGGACCTGCCGAAGGTCATGGGCGTGACGCTCGTCGCCGCGTTCTTCGTGGTCTTCGCGAACCTGATCGTCGACCTCCTGTACGCCGTCGTGGACCCGAGGGTGAGGCTGGGATGAGCTTCCTGGAACTGAAGGACCTGCGCATCCACTTCCCGACCGACGACGGCCTGGTCAAGTCGGTCGACGGGCTGTCGTTCACCCTGGAGCGGGGCAAGACGCTCGGCATCGTCGGCGAGTCCGGCTCCGGCAAGAGCGTGACCAGCCTCGGCATCCTCGGCCTCCACAAGGGCGGCCGCGCCCGCATCTCCGGGGAGATCTGGCTCGACGGCGAGGAACTCGTCGGTGCCAGCCTGGAGCACGTCCGGACGCTGCGCGGCAAGAAGATGGCGATGATCTTCCAGGACCCGCTGTCGGCGATGCACCCGTTCTACACGGTCGGCGACCAGATCATCGAGGCCTACCGCATCCACAACGACGTCAGCAAGAAGGTCGCGCGCAAGCACGCGATCGACATGCTGGGCCGGGTGGGCATCCCGCAGCCGGACCGGCGGGTGGACAGCTACCCGCACGAGTTCTCCGGCGGCATGCGGCAGCGCGCCATGATCGCGATGGCCCTGAGTTGCGACCCCGAGCTGCTGATCGCCGACGAGCCGACGACCGCGCTCGACGTGACCGTGCAGGCGCAGATCCTCGACCTGATGCGCGACCTGCAGCGCGACTTCAACGCCGCGCTGATCATCATCACGCACGACCTCGGCGTCGTCGCCGAGTTGTCCGACGACATCCTCGTGATGTACGGCGGCAAGTGCATCGAGTACGGCACGTCCGAGGACATCTTCGAGCGGCCCGAGCACCCCTACACCTGGGGCCTGCTCGGCTCGATGCCGCGCCTGGACCGCGAGCCGACCGAGCGGCTGATGCCGATCAAGGGCTCGCCGCCCTCGCTGATCAACGTGCCGTCCGGCTGCGCCTTCCACCCGCGCTGCGTGTTCGAGGAGCGTACGGGCGGCCGGGCCAAGGCGGAGGTCCCCGAGCTGCTGGAGACCGAGGGCGGCCACCTCGTGCGCTGCCACCTGCCGCGCGAGCGGCGGCGCGCCATCTGGGAGAACGAGATCAAGCCGAACCTGGAGGCTTCGTGAACGAGGAGCCCTTGCTGTCCGTACAGGGGCTGGAAAAGCACTTCCCGGTCACGAAGGGCCTGCTCAAGCGGCAGGTCGGCGCGGTCAGGGCCGTCGACGGCATCAGCTTCGACGTGAAGAAGGGCGAGACCCTGGGCCTGGTCGGCGAGTCGGGATGCGGCAAGACCACCACCGGACGCCTCATCACGCGGCTGATCGAGCCGACCGGCGGGAAGATCCTGTTCGAGGGCAACGACATCACGCACATGTCCCAGGGCCGGATGCGTCCGCTCCGCCGGGACGTGCAGATCATCTTCCAGGACCCCTACAGCTCGCTCAACCCCCGGCACACGGTCGGCGCCATCGTGGGCGCGCCGTTCCGGATCCAGGGCATCAAGACCGAGCAGGGCACCAAGAAGGCGGTCCAGGAGATCCTCGAACTGGTCGGCCTCAACCCCGAGCACTACAACCGCTACCCGCACGAGTTCTCCGGCGGCCAGCGGCAGCGCATCGGCATCGCGAGGACGCTCGCGCTCAAGCCCAAGCTGATCATCGCGGACGAGCCGGTGTCGGCCCTCGACGTGTCGATCCAGGCCCAGGTCGTCAACCTGCTCGAGGACCTGCAGAAGGAGCTCGACCTCACCTACGTGGTGATCGCGCACGACCTGTCGGTGGTGCGGCACATCAGCGACCGCGTCGCGGTGATGTACCTCGGCAAGATCGTCGAGATCTCCGACCGCAAGGGCCTGTACGAGGCGCCGATGCACCCGTACACCAACGCGCTGCTGTCGGCGGTCCCGGTCCCGGACCCGAAGCGGCGCAAGGAACGGGAGCGGATCCGGCTGCAGGGCGACGTGCCCTCCCCGCTCAACCCGCCGCCCGCCTGCCGGTTCCACACCCGCTGCTGGAAGGCGCAGGAGATCTGCAAGCAGGTCGAGCCGCCGCTGGAGACGCTCGCCCCCGGCCACCAGGTGGCCTGTCACTTCCCGGAGAACGCCCGCTCGGGCGGCGGGCCCGCGGCCTCGCCGGAGACGGCCGCCGCGCCCGCGGACTGAGTCTTTCCGCCGGTACGGCCCCCGCCGTCTTCCCCCCAGACGGTCCGCGGGAGCCGTACCGGCGAGGCGTGTTCCGCCACCTCGGCCACGCCCCTGTCACGACGGTATCGGGGCGCGCCCCCGCCCGGCATCGGCCTCCCGTACGGCTCTCGCCCGCGACCGTGGGAGGACCGGGGCCCGCCTCGCTACTCCCGTGGTCGTAGGCCGAAGGTCAGGAGAAGGCGCCGGGGACGATCAGGCCGGTCTCGTACGCGAGCACGACCGCCTGGACCCGGTCGCGCAACCCCAGCTTGGTCAGCACGTTGCCCACGTGGGTCTTCACGGTCGTCTCGCTGACCACGAGCTGGGCGGCGATCTCGGCGTTCGACATGCCCTTCGCGATCAGGCCCAGCACCTCGAGCTCGCGCTCGGTGAGCCGGTCGAGCCGCGCGGGGGTGGCCTGCTGGTGGGCGGGGGGCAGCCGGGTGGCAAACCTGTCCAGCAGCCGCCGGGTGACGCTCGGCGCCACGATCGCGTCGCCGGCCGCCACCACGCGGATCGCCTGGACCAGCTCGTCCGGCGGCACGTCCTTGAGGAGGAACCCGCTCGCGCCCGCGCGCAGCGCCTCCACGATGTACTCGTCCAGGTCGAACGTGGTCAGCACGAGCACCTTCGGCACGTGGGCGCTGGGCGCGGCCTCCCGCACGATGCGGCGGGTCGCCTCGATGCCGTCGGTGCCGGGCATGCGGACGTCCATGAGCACCACGTCGGGCAGCAGGGCCCGGGACTGCTCCATGGCCACCGCGCCGTCACCCGCCTCGCCCACGACGGTGACGTCCGGCTCCGCCTCCAGGATGAACCGGAACCCGGTGCGCAGCAGCGGCTGGTCGTCGACCAGCAACACCCGGATCGTCATGATGCGTCCGTCCTGAGAGGGGCGGCGGGCCGCCGGGTGGAGGGGGACACCCTGATCGTCATGGTCTGTCCTTGAAGGGGCTCTGCGTGAGGGGGCTCTACTTGAGGGGGCTGTGATTGAGGGGGCTCTACTTGAGGGGGAACTGTGCGCGGACCTCGAACCCGCCCTTGGCGCGGGGACCGATCCGCAGAACTCCACCATAGAGCGCCACGCGCTCGCGGATGCCGACGAGGCCGTGTCCCCTGCCTCCGATCCGCACCGACTCCTCCGCCGCGCCGCGCCCGTCGTCCTCCACGTGGATGCTCAGCTCGTTCGGCTCGTGCCGTACGGTCACCCAGGCGCGGGCGGCGGGCCCGGCGTGCCGCAGGCTGTTGGTCAGCGCCTCCTGCACGAGCCGGTAGGCGGCCAGATCCACCCCTGGCGGCAGGCCGCGCCGTTCGCCCTCGATCCACAGCTGGGTCCGCAGCCCTGCCTCGCGCATCTGCTCCACCAGCGCCGGCAGGTCGTGCATGCCCGGCTGCGGCCCCCGCTCGGCCGGGCCGTCGGTGCGCAGCACGCCGACGATGCTGCGCATCTCCGCCATCGCCGTACGGCCCATCTCCTCGATGGCGGTGAGGGCGTCCCGCGCCACGTCGGGCTTGGTGTCGAGCATCCTGCGCGCGGCGGCGGCCTGGACCGTCATCACGCTGACGTGGTGGGCCACGACGTCGTGCAGTTCCCGGGCGATGCGGGAGCGCTCCTCGGCCCGGGCGGCCCTGGTGTCGGCCTCCCGCGCCCGCTCCAGCCGGTCGGCCCGCTGGACCAGCTCCGCGAGGTAGGCGCGGCGCAGCCGCAGCGCCCGGCCGCACACCCAGCACAGCAGCAGGACGGCGGTGACGACGACGTGGTCGGTCCAGGACGGGGTGATGACCCCGGCGACGGCGCTGGCGACGTAGGAGGCGAAGGAGACGACGAGGGCGGCCAGGCTCAGCGCCAGCCCCCGGCAGGCGGCCACCGAATAGAGCAGCACGAGCCCGCCGAACTCGCTCAGGCCGGGGTCGTAGTGGAGCGTGTCGAGCGCCGCCTGAGGGACGCAGGTGGCCACCAGCAGCACGAAGGGCCGGCTGCGCCGCAGGGCCACGGGCAGCGTGCAGGCCGCCGCCAGGATCAGGTTCAGCGCGTCCGCCGGGCGCGGCGATGCGGAGCGCAGCCAACCGGCCTCCTGCCCGGGGGCGGCCGAGGCGATCCACCACAGGGACGCGGTCGTCAGCACCACCGCGAGGATCGAGTCGTAGACCAGGGGATGAGCCCGAAGCCAGGACCGCGTACTGCCGGGGGTGGTGCGCACGTACCAAATCTAGGCGTTCGCCGCCCGCGTCCACCCTGCCCGGGAGGGATATCCCCCCTCCTCCCCATGGAGGAGCCCACAGGAGGAGTCCGAGCGGGCGTCACAGCTCGTCGCTGGCCGACCTCCTGCTGACGCGGGCGGACAGCCCGGGCTCGCGGTCGGGCACGGGCGGCGGGGTGCCGCCGAACTCCGGGCACAGCGCCTGGTGGTCGCACCAGTCGCACAGCCGCGAGCGGCGGGCGCGCCACTCGCGGGTGCGCACGGCGCGCTCGATGGCCGCCCAGAGCGCCTCGACCTTGCGCTCGGTCGCCCGTAGGTCCGCCTCGTCGGGGACGTAACGGACGATCTCGCCGTTGCCCAGGTACATGAGCTGGAGCATCCGGGGGACCTGGCCGCTGCGCCGCCACAGCGCCAGCGCGTAGAACTTCATCTGGAACAGCGCCTTGGCCTCCCAGTCGCGACCCGGCGCCGTGCCCGTCTTGTAGTCCACGACCCGCATCTCGCCGGTCGGGGCCACGTCGAGCCTGTCGATGTAGCCGCGCAGCAGCAGCCCGCTGTCGAGCACGACCTCGACGTACATCTCACGCTGAGCGGGCTCCAGCCGCTGCGGGTCCTCCAGCGTGAAGTAACGGTCGACCATGCCACGGGCCTGCGCCAGCCAGGCGTCCCGCTCCCCGTCGTTCTCGAACAGCCCCGCGTAGTCGGGTTCCTCGGCGAGCAGCCGCCGCCACTGGGGCTCCAGCAGATCCTGGGCGGCGGCGACCGTCCGTGCCTCCGCCGGCAGGTCGTACAGCCGTTCCAGCACGGCGTGAACGAGCGTGCCCCTGACTGCGGCGGCCGAGGGCCGCTCGGGGAGCTGGTCGATCACCCTGAACCGGTAGAGCAGGGGGCAGGTCATGAAGTCACCGGCCCGGGAGGGGGAAAGCGCCCCGATGACGGCGCGCTCTTCGGCGAGGGTCATGCCGGAACTGTAGGACACCGGGCCGACAGAACGCTCCCGCCCCTCTCCATGCGCGCCGTGGCGGGCTCAGGCCGAGCCCGACCCCGCGGCGGCGAGTACCGGCACTTCACGCCTCACCGGATCGATGGCGGGCAGCCGGACCACAAAGCGCGCGCCGCCGGCGGCGGAGTCCTCGATGTGTATGGTGCCGCCGTGCGCCGAGGCCATCTTCCGGCAGATCGCCAGACCGAGCCCGGCGCCGTGAGGATCGACTCGGAGCGACTTCTCCGACCTGACGAACCGCTCGAAGAGCCGCTCCCGATCGGCGGGCGGCACCCCGTCCCCGTCGTCGTCGACGGCCATCTCGGCGATGTCACGATCACGCCGCACGGTGACGACGATCGAGCGCCTGGCGTGCCGCTGGGCGTTGCTCAGCAGGTTGAGCAGGATCCGGCCGAGTTGTGTCGGCACGCCGTTCACGTACACGCCGGGCTGGAGCCGGAGCAGGACCGGGACGGGTCCACTCTGTCGGGAGACGTCCTCCTTCACCACCTCGGAGACGTCGACCGGGCGCGGCCGGGCGGTCGCGATCCCCGCCCGCAGCCGGCACGACGTGAGGAGGTCGTCGATGACGGATTCCAGCCGGTCGATGTCCCGCAAGCCCTCGCGGAGGAGTTCGTCCAGCCCGGTCTCCGGAATGTGAAGCTGCGCCTCCTCGAGTTTCACCCGGAGGGCGGTGAGGGGGCTGCGGAGCTCGTGCGAGACGTCGGAGGCGAACCGGGAGCACCGAGCGGCGTGGTCGAGGGTGGCGTTGATGCTCTCGGCCAGCGGGGCCATTCCCGTGCGGTGCTCCGGCTGCTGGATCCGCCCGCTGCCGTCACCGCTGTTGATCTCGTCGAGGCGTCGGCGGACCCGCTCGACGAGGACGGGCTCGGGCCGGACGAGCCGATGCGCCAGCCACCCCACGCGCATGAGCAGCGCCGACGTCAGGGCGCTGGTCATGCTGTCGGACAGGCGCGCGCGCAGGCCCATGTGCGCCCGCGTACCCAGGAGAGCGGGGGTGACCCCAAGCGGCGCGAAAGTGTGTGCGAATTTTTACCCGCGGCACGCGGGAATCCGTATCGGTCGCCGCGCCGGTCCGCCGGCCGCCGCCCCGGCCCGCGCGCCGTAACGATCACACGGTGCGCGAGGGGCGGGCGAGCTCTTAGGCTGACCTCACGGCCCGGCGCGTAGCATCGAGGGGCGTGGGAGGGGAAGGCGGCCACATGAGCACACCGGTCAAGGAGTCCACCGGACTTCGGATGGGACGGCCGTTCGGCATCCCGGTTTACGTCTCACCCACCTGGCTCATCGTGGCGGCGTTCATCACGATCAGCTTCCAGCCCCAGTTCGCCGACATGCTGCCGGGCTACAGCGAGGCCGCGGCGTACGCCGTCGCGCTGGCCTTCGCCGTCCTGCTGTACGTCTCCGTCCTGCTGCACGAACTGGCGCACTGCGTCGTGGCCAAGCACTACGGCCTGCCGGTGCGCCGGATCACCCTCTACATGCTCGGCGGCGTCTCGGAGATCGAACGCGAGCCGGAGACGGCGGGCAGGGAGTTCAACGTGGCCTTCGCCGGGCCGCTGCTGTCGCTGGGGCTGGCCGGGATCGGAGCCCTGGCGGAGGCGTTCGTCGTGCCGCCGGGCGGCCTGGCGCAGGTGCTCGTGTGGCAGCTGTGGCTGTCCAACCTGATCGTCGGGCTGTTCAACCTGCTGCCCGGGCTGCCGCTCGACGGCGGCCGGATGCTGCGGGCGGCCGTGTGGAAGATCAGGCGTGACCCGGGCACGGGCACGGTGGCCGCCGCGTGGGTCGGCCGTGGCGTCGCGGTCGCGGTGGTCGTGGTGCCGCTCCTCATGAACCTGATGGCCGGGCAGGAGCCCGGCATCGGGAGCATGCTCTGGACGGTGGTGCTGGCGTCGTTCATCTGGCTCGGGGCCTCCCAGTCGCTGCGGGTGGCCCGCGTACGGGCACGGCTGCCGCAGTTGCGGGCCCGGGTGCTGGCCCGCCGGGCGATCCCGGTCACCGCCGAGGTGCCGCTGTCGGAGGGCTTGCGCCGCGCGCGCGAGGCGGGGGCGGGGGCCATGGTGGTGGTCGACCACGACGGGAGGCCGGTCGGCATCGTCAACGAGGCGGCGGTCAACGCCACTCCCGAGCAGCGCAGGCCGTGGGTGAACGTCGGCGCCCTGTCACGCGCCCTGGAGCCCTCGCTCGTGCTCGGCGCCGACCTGGAGGGGGAGCCCCTGCTGGACGCCATGCGGGACACCCCCGCGCCGGAGTACCTGCTCGTCGAGCGGGGCGGCGAGATCTACGGAGTGCTCGCCACGGCCGACGTCAACCGCATGTTCAGCGGTGTGTGAGCGCGGCGTCGCCGGGGACTAGGGTGCTGACCGAGACCGGGGCCGGGCGCCGTCCGGCCGCCCGCCGCGGACTCCGGCAAGCCGGTTCACCACTCTTTTTTGCTACTTTCTGGGGTGATCGATCCGGCACATGGCGTGCCGGCGATGATGCCGGTCATCCGGTGGCGTTTCCGGAGGGAGAACTTCTGTGACGGAACAGGGCGTGGGGGTGGTCCGCCCGCTGCCGGGGGAGGGCGTGGTCGCCCATCTGAACGGTTTGCTGCTCGTGTGCGCCACCGGCGGCGACCAGCCGGTCGACGACCTGCTGGACGCGCTGAGCGAGACCGCCACGACGGGCGGGGACGGCCGGGCGCTGGCCCGGCGGGTGGCCCAGGTCCTCGCGCGCGCCATGGACAGGTCGATCGGCGGTGAGCCGGTGGCCTGCGCGGTCGCCGGGCCGGCCGGGGGCGGCGTGGCCGTGCTGGTCAGCGGGGCCGCGTACGCGACCGTGTCGGGCGGCCCCGACGGCGAGGTCCGCCTCGCCGGGCACGACGCGCTGACCTGGACCGACCGTCTCGTCAACGGCCCGGTGTCCCGGGTCGAGTTGCGCCTGCCCGGAGCGGGCCCGTCGAGCCCGTACGCCAGGCTGGACGGCGGTGTGGTCACCGGGGCCGGGCTGGAGTGCGACCTCACCCGGCACGGCGACCTCGCCTTCCCGCCGCTGCCTCCGCGCCCGCCCCAGCCGCAGCAGCAGGGTCAGCAGCAGGGCGTGCAGCCCCCGCCCATCGGTGCTCCTGAGCCGATCGCCCCGCGCGGGCCCGTAGTGCCGTCGCCCGTGCCGCCGCCGCCCGTGTCGCCGTTCCCGTCCGGTCCCATGCCGGGCGGCGGGCCGTCGGCCGAGCAGGCGGCGCAGTCCCCGGGATCCTCCCAGCCGCTCGCGCCGCCGCCCGTCCAGCCGCCGTCCCACGTCTCCCAGCCGCTGCCGCCGCTGCCGCCCGCCCTCTCCGACCCGAATCCGCTGCACCACTCGGGGCCGCAGCCGTTGCCCCCGCTGCCCGAGCCCATCGAGGACCGGGGCGCTCCGCACGACCTGAACCCCCCGCACGACCTGAACCCCCCGCACGACCTGGGCCTGCCGCATGATCTGGGCCTGCCGCATGATCTGGGCGGGCCGGACGGCCCGCCGAGCGGGCCGTTCGAGCCGGTGCCGCACGCACCCGCCGACGAGGAGCCGGGCGAGGCGACCCAGATGGACGCGGCGCCCGAGCCGGAGCAGCGGCCGATGGTCTACGGCGTCGACTGCAAGAACGACCACTTCAACGACCCGCGCGCGCCCTACTGCGCGGTCTGCGGCATCCCCATCGACCAGCGGGCGGTGGTGCCGTACAAGGGTCCACGGCCGCTGCTCGGCGTGCTGCTGCTCGACGACGGCATGGCGCTGCCGCTGGAGGCCGACTACCTGCTGGGCCGCGACCCCGAGCGCGCGCCCGAAGTGCAGTCGGGCGAGGCCAGGCCGGCCAGGGTCACCAGCCCCGACGGCTCGGTGTCACGCCGCCACCTGCGGGTCTTCCTGGACAACTGGGACGTCAACCTGCTCGATCTGGGCTCGGTGAACGGCACCCAGATCCAGCCGCCCGGCGACCCCAACTTCTACGACATCCCGCCGAACGAGCCGGTGCCGATCCTGCCCGGCACGACCGTGCGTGTCGGCGTCTCGCGCACGATGCGGTACGAGGCACACCGCAACGCCTGACGATCCCGAGGCCGCCGGGGCCACCGGCTCCCGGCGGCCGGATCAGGGAATGTCTGACAAATGCTGCCCGGCGCCGCCTGGGCCACGCGCAGCAGGGCTTGACTTGTTGGACACGACCTTAAGGGCGTAGCCGGTCGATCTCGCTCAGGATCAGCCGTTCCAGCCGCTCGCCTGTGACGTGCGCGGGATACAGCAGCCGGTGCACGCTCAGCCCGTCCACGAGCGCAAGCAGCCGTTCCGCCACGTCCTCCAGGTCCTCGTCCGTACGGATCTCACCGGCCTCGGCGGCGGACCTGAGCAGGCTCGTCACCAGATAGCGGAGCTCGGCGGCCTCCCGCCGCTGGATCTCCAGCAGCGCGGGGCTGGTCAGGCTGCGGCCCCAGAAGCCCACCTCCAGCCCGGTCTCCCCGGCCCGCTCCTCGTCGAGGGGCACGTTGTCGAGCAGCAGTTCGCGCAGCGCCGCCAGGCCGGTGCGGCCCGACAGCTTCTCCCGCAGCCGGTCGGCGATCCGGCGATGGGACGCCTCCAGGGCCGACAGCAGGATCTCGTCCTTGTCGGCGAAGTAGTGCGTGAGTACCCCGTTGGAGTAGCCGGCCTCCTTGGCGATGGCCCGCGTCGTCGCGGCCTCGATGCCCTCGCGCAGGATGATCCGGCGGGCCGCCGCGACGACCTCACCCCTGCGCTCCTCGTGATTGACGATCTTCGGCATGGTCCACCACCTCGGTTGACATTTTAGTCGGGCGCCCGTCTATTATCCGCTCATGACGGTAGTGACGGTCGGCGTGCATATCGTCGACGTCCTGGCCCGCCCGGTCGAGTCCATCCCGGCCGGTCAGGACACCCACCTGCTGGAGCAGATCCGCATCACCGCGGCCGGTGCGGCCGCGGGCACGGCCGTGGCCCTGGCGAAGATCGGCGTGCCGGTCGCCTCGATGGGCGCCGTCGGCGACGACGAGCTCGGCGACTTCCTCCTGATGATCATGGCGCGGCGCGGCGTCGACGTGAGCGGCGTGGTGCGCAGGGCGGGGGAGCAGACGGCGGCCTCGATCCTGCCCATCCGCCCCGACGGCGGACGGCCGTCGTTCCACGTGCCCGGGGCCAACCTGGGCCTGGCGACCGCCGACCTCGACGCGGACCGTCTTACCGGCGCGCAGGTGGTGCACCTCGGCGGCATGGACGTCACCTGGGGCCTGCACGACCCCGCTTTCTTCGCGCTGCTCGACAAGGCCCGCGAGGGCGGCACGGCCGTCACGCTGGACCTGCTGTCGAACATGCCCGACCTCATGCCCGGCGTCCGCGCGTTCCTGCCCCACGTCGACTACCTCCTGCCGAACGAGGAGCAGGCGCTCCTGCTCAGCGGGGCGTCGACGCCGGAGGAGGCCGCGACCGCGCTGCTCGCCGAGGGCCCGAAGGGCGTGATCGTCACTCTCGGGGCCGCCGGCAGCCTTGTGGCCACCGCCGCAGGGCTCACCCGTGTGCCCGCCCTCGACGTGCCGGTGGTCGACACCACGGGCTGCGGCGACGCGTACTGCGCCGGATTCGCCGCGGGACTGCTGCGCGGCCGGGACGTCCTCGGCGCCGCCCGCCTCGGCACGGCCGTCGCCGCGCGGGTCGCGGGCGGGCTCGGCTCCGACGCCGGGCTGGACGGCTTCGTGGCCGACGACCCCGGCCCGGACGCCTGATCCCCGGCTCCCCACCTCCCCGATTCCCCCGATCTCAGGAGTGCCGCCCATGTCCCTCGACGCCTCCCTGCGGGCCCGTGCCGCGAAGGTCATCCCCGGTGGCATGTACGGCCACCTGAACGCGGCCCTGCACGGGGACCGCTACCCCCAGTTCTTCGTCCGGGCCGAGGGCGCCCGGCAGTGGGACGCCGACGGCCGTGAGTACGTCGACCTGATGTGCAGCTGGGGACCGGTGATCGTCGGCCACCGCAACCCGCGGGTGGAGGCCGCCGCCGCGGCGCAGCAGGCGGAGGGCGACTGCCTGAACGGCCCCGGCCCGGTCATGGTGGAGCTCGCCGAGCTGCTGGTGGACCTCATCCCCTCCGCCGACTGGGCCATGTTCTCCAAGAACGGCACCGACGCCACCACCCAGGCCCTGATGGTGGCCAGGGCGGCGACGGGCAGGACCAAGGCGCTGGTCGCCCACGGCGCCTACCACGGCGCCGACCCCTGGTGCACGCCCGGTCTGTCGGGGGTCACCCCCAACCAGCGGGCGGATACGATCGAGTTCACCTACAACGACCTCGCCGGCGCCGAGGCCGCCGCGGCCCAGGCGGACGGCGACGTCGCCGCCATCCTGGTCACCCCGTTCAAGCACGACTCGTTCGAGGACCAGGAGCACGCCGACGCGGAGTTCGCCCGGGGCCTGCGGGCGCTGGCCGACCGGATCGGCGCGGCGCTGGTCATCGACGACGTACGCGCCGGGTGGCGGCTGGACCTGCGCGGCTCGTGGGAGCCGCTCGGCGTGCGTCCCGACCTGACGGCCTGGAGCAAGGCGATGGCCAACGGCTTCCCCATCGCGGCGCTCACCGGGACCGACGCGCTGCGCGGGGCGGCCCAGACGCTGTACTCGACCGGCTCCTTCTGGTTCTCGGCCACGGCCATGGCCGCCGCCAAGGCGACGATCGAGATCCTGCGCGAGACCGACGGCGTCGCGCTCATGCACCGGGCCGGGACCCGGCTGCGCGAGGGGCTCGCCGCCCAGGCGGCCGCGCACGGCTTCGTGGTCCGCCAGACCGGCCCGGTGCAGGTGCCGTGGCTGTCCTTCGAGGGCGACGACACCCTGGAGAAGGGCATCGCCTGGGCCGGAGCCTGCCTGGAGGAAGGGGTCTATCTCCATCCCTGGCACAACTGGTTCCTGTCGGCCGCGCACACCGACGAGGAGATCGACCGGGCCCTCCAGGGCACCGACGCCGCCTTCGCCAAGCTGAGGGCCGCGTACGGAGCCGACTGAGGGACCGGCCTGCACCGGCGTGGCCGGGACGCCCGACGGGCGTGCCGTGCCGCGGACGCCCCCGCGCTCGGGCGCCGGGTTCCGGGCGGCGCCCGAGCGCGGGAGGTCCGTTCCGCTCAGGGGCGTGTCCTGGCCCACTGGACGTCGTCCAGGCGGGTGCCTCCAGGGCCCGGCAGCAGCCCCTTGACGAGGTACTCCCGGGTGAATCCCGCCCGTTCGAGCACGCGGTGGGAGGCCGTGTTGCCCGGAGAGGTCCCGGCGACGATCCTTCTCAGCGGCGTGTTCGCGAACGCCCACTCGACCAGCAGGTTCGCCGCCCGCGTCGCCAGGCCCCTGCCGCGGAAGCCGGGACGGAGGCTGTAGCCGAGCATCGCCTGGCCGAGCGGCGGGATGACGCCGGTGAGCTGGATGTCCCCGGCGAACTCGCCGGTCGCCGCGTCCCTGATGGCGATGTCCGCCCGCTGGCCGGTCAGCCACCGGTGCCCGGCGTACCGGCAGACGACCTCGGTGTCCGCGTACTCCGGCTGTACGGGCGGCACATGCGAGTCCATCACGTCGGGCACCGACGCCAGCGCGAAATAGTCCGCGGCGTCGGCGGTGGTCAGCGGCGTGAGCCGGACGACGCCGTCGGTGAGCGAGCCGCCGGGGAACCCTCCGGGGAAGAACGGCAGGAAGGGCGCGATCGGGTCGCCGGGGTCGGTGCTCAGCCGCCCGAACACCGCCAGGTCGGCGCGGACCTCCCCACGGGTGGAGCCGGCCGCGCGCAGCACGCCCTCGTGCGTGAAACCGCACCGGTGGGCGACCTGCTGGCTCGGGACGTTGTCCACCTCGGCGATCAGCGAGATGCGGGGGACGCCCCGGGCGAAGGCCCGCTCGGAGAGCACCCGTACGGCGGCCGTGACGACGCCGCGCCCGCGGGCCCAGGGCGCGAGCCAGTAGCCCACCTCCGTCGCGCCGAACCGGTCCGGCGGCTTGAGCCCGGCGGTGCCGAGCACCTGGTCAGTGGCGGCGTCGGCGATGAGGAAGTCGGCGCCGCCGTTCTCCCAGGTGCCGGGGACGACCTTCGTGATCCACGCCAGTGCGTCGTCACGCGTGTACGGCGAGGGAACGAAGGGGATGAACCTCGCGATCTCGGGGTCGGCGCAGGCTCGGGCGATCTGGTCGGCGTCCCCCTCGACCGGCAGGCGCAGTACGGCCGGCCCGGCGGGGATCGCCTCTTGGGGCAACATGTCCCATTGTTACCAGCAGTGACACCGCACCGGCCAGGTCTTTTCCCGGCCGTCGCCGCTCCCCGTCCGGGCGAATCTCGTCGGTCGCGGCACCCGTGCCCCTCCCCCCGATCCTTACCCCGTCGCGGCGAATCTCGTCGGTCGCGGCACTAGCCTTTTCCGCATGGGTTTTCGCAGGCACGGCCCGTTCCGGGCCGGAGATCAGGTCCAGCTCACCGACCCCAAGAACAAGCGGCACACGGTGACGCTGAAAGAGGGCGGCGTCTTCCACACGCACAAGGGGTCGATCCCGCACGACGACCTGATCGGACAGCCCGAGGGGTCCGTGGTGCGGTCCTCCGGCGGCACGGCCTATCTGGCGTTCCGGCACCTGCTCGCCGACTACGCGGTGTCGATGCCGCGCGGCGCCGCGGTGGTCTACCCGAAGGACGCGGCCCAGATCGTCGCCATGGCCGACATCTTCCCCGGCGCCCGGGTGGTCGAGGCCGGCGTGGGGTCCGGCGCGCTCACCTGTTTCCTGCTGCGCGCGGTCGGCCAGGAGGGGAAGGTCACCTCCTACGAGCGGCGCGCGGACTTCGCCGAGGTGGCCACCAAGAACGTGGAGAAGTTCTTCGGCGGCCCGATGGGGCAGTGGCGCCTGGTGGTCGGTGACTTCGTCGACGCGTTGGACGAGGCGGACGTGGACCGCGTCATCCTCGACATGCTCGCGCCTTGGGAGTGTGTTGACGCGGCGGCGAAGTCCCTTACCCCCGGGGGAGTTATTTGCTGCTATGTTGCGACAACGACCCAGATGTCCAGAACGGTGGAAACCCTGCGGGAGCACGGGAGTTTCACCGAGCCTCACGCGTGGGAGACCCTGGTTCGCGACTGGCATGTCGAAGGTCTCGCCGTACGGCCCGACCACCGGATGGTCGGCCACACGGGATTTCTCGTCATGGCCCGTCGCATGGCGGACGGCGTCACGCCCCCGCCGCGGCGCAGGCGTCCCGCCAAGGGGGCGTATGGAGAGGGGATCGAACAAGTGTGACGATTCAGCCACAACCCGGCAAAGCCGCGTGACACGGGAACATATGGGTGTGTTCCTAATGGTGAACCGAACAATCGGTCCATAAGGTATCAAACGCCGAACACCCAACGTAACTACACGAACACTGCCCGGCCAGGTTACGTACAGCGCCAAGATAGGTAGGGTCTTGAGTAGTCGTTCTCGACGGGGAAGGAGGTGACGGGGCGTGGCAGCTCGCGACGACGCTGAGGCTCGAGCCGCGCAGCGCGAACGGGAGGTCGCGGATCTCACAACACAGGTCTCCTTCCTGCAAGAGGAGATCACCGCGTTGCGCCGGAAGCTGGCCGAGTCTCCCCGGCAGGCCAGGGTCATCGAGGAGCGTCTCCACGAGGCGCAGGCACAGGTGGCCGCCCTCACAAGCCAGAACGAGCGTTTGGTCTCCACCCTCAAGGAGGCCAGGGATCAGATCGTCGCCCTCAAGGAGGAGGTCGACCGGCTGGCACAGCCGCCGTCCGGATTCGGCGTTTTCCTCGAGGCCAGGGATGACGGCACGATCGAGGTGTTCACGGGCGGACGCAAGCTCCGTGTGAACGTCAGTCCGGCGGTCGACGTCGACTCGCTCAAGCGTGGCCAGGAGGTCATGCTGAACGAGGCGCTCAACGTCGTCGAGGCCCTCGGCTACGAGGACGTCGGCGAGATCGTGATGCTCAAGGAGTTGCTGGAGAGCGGCGACCGCGCGCTCGTCATCTCGCACGCCGACGAGGAGCGGGTCGTCAAGCTCGCCCACTCGCTGCTGGACCAGCCGCTGCGGGCCGGCGACTCCCTCCTGCTCGAACCCCGTTCCAACTACGTCTACGAACGCATCCCCAAGTCCGAGGTGGAGGAGCTCGTCCTCGAGGAGGTCCCCGACATCTCCTACGAGGAGATCGGCGGCCTCGGCCGGCAGATCGAGCAGATCAGGGACGCCATCGAGCTGCCCTACCTGCACGCCGACCTGTTCCGCGAGCACAAGCTCCGGCCGCCGAAGGGCGTGCTGCTGTACGGCCCGCCCGGCTGCGGCAAGACGCTCATCGCCAAGGCGGTGGCCAACTCCCTGGCCAAGCAGGTCGCGGAGAAGACCGGCCAGTCCGGCAAGAGCTTCTTCCTCAACATCAAGGGCCCCGAGCTTCTCAACAAGTACGTCGGTGAGACCGAGCGGCACATCCGCCTGGTCTTCCAGCGGGCGCGTGAGAAGGCGTCCGAGGGCACCCCGGTGATCGTGTTCTTCGACGAGATGGACTCGATCTTCCGCACCCGCGGCTCCGGTGTGTCCTCCGACGTCGAGAACACCATCGTCCCCCAGCTCCTCTCGGAGATCGACGGTGTCGAGGGTCTGGAGAACGTCATCGTCATCGGCGCCTCCAACCGCGAGGACATGATCGACCCGGCGATCCTGCGGCCCGGCCGCCTGGACGTCAAGATCAAGATCGAGCGGCCCGACGCCGAGGCGGCCAAGGACATCTTCTCGAAGTACATCGTCAGCGACCTGCCGCTGCACCCGGAGGACCTGACCGAGCACGGCGACAGCCGCGACGGCACGATCGCCGCGATGATCCAGCGGGTCGTCGAGCGGATGTACGCCGAGAGCGAGGAGAACCGCTTCCTCGAGGTGACCTACGCCAACGGCGACAAGGAAGTCCTCTACTTCAAGGACTTCAACTCCGGCGCCATGATCCAGAACATCGTGGACCGGGGCAAGAAGATGGCCATCAAGGAGTTCCTCGACACCGGGCAGAAGGGCCTGCGGATCTCGCACCTGCTGGCCGCCTGCGTGGACGAGTTCTCCGAGAACGAGGACCTGCCCAACACCACCAACCCCGACGACTGGGCCCGCATCTCCGGCAAGAAGGGCGAGCGGATCGTCTACATCCGCACCCTCGTGCAGGGCAAGCAGGGCACCGAGGCCGGGCGGTCGATCGACACGGTCGCCAACACCGGCCAGTACCTGTAACACCCCGGCTCCGGCCGGACCGGTGCCATCGAGGAGCGGCGCGACCCCGGGTCGCGCCGCTCCTCCGGCTTTCCGGGCCCTTTCCGGCACCGGTACGGGGGCAGGCGGCAGCAGGCCGGGACAAAAGTGACCTTTCGTGACGATCGTGATCCGAGGGAACCGAAACCCGGAGTGATCACGTCAAAGAAGGCATGATCTTCCTTGGCTCGCGCGGGTGACCGCTGTGGGACAGCCTGTCAGACAGCCGGTGCGCCGGTCCGATCCGGCCTCG
Source organism: Microbispora sp. NBRC 16548 (assembly GCF_030268985.1). NCBI lineage: Bacteria > Bacillati > Actinomycetota > Actinomycetes > Streptosporangiales > Streptosporangiaceae > Microbispora > Microbispora sp. NBRC 16548. The sequence continues at coordinate 451,853 of NZ_BSSF01000003.1, read as the reverse complement.
GCCGCGCCGGGCGCGGTCCCCGCCCGGGCCGCTGCCGCGGCCGTCGGGAGCCGCCGCCTGGTCGAGCTCGACGTCCTGCGCTTCGTGGCCGCCTTCGCCGTCATGGCCTTCCACTTCATGGCGGCCAGCAAGTCGCTCTGGGACGAGTACCCCACCAAGCTGTTCGAGCCGGTCGCCCGCCTGACCACGCTGGGCATCCTCGGCGTCGAGCTGTTCTTCCTCATCAGCGGGTTCGTCATCCTGATGAGCGTCTGGGGGCACACGGTCGGGGAGTTCGCCGTCTCCCGGGTGTCGCGGCTGTATCCGGCGTACTGGTTCGCCGTGCTCGTGATCTTCATCATGTACCGCTTCAGCGGCGTCGCCGGGTTCGACCCCAAGCTCGGCGACGGTGAGTACCTGCTCAACCTGACCATGTTCCAGGGGGCCTTCGGCGTGGGCCACGCCGGCGGCGTCTTCTGGTCCCTCTGGGTGGAGCTGCGGTTCTACGTCCTCGTGGCGCTGTTCTCCCTCGTGGGGATCACGCTGCGGCGCTGCCTGGTGTTCCTGGCGGCCTGGTTCGGCCTGGCGCTGCTGGCCGAGTTCACCCAGAACGAGACGCTGGTCTTCGTCTTCATGCCGCGGCAGGCGCCGTACTTCATCGCGGGCATGGCCTTCTTCCTGATCCACCGCTTCGGGGTGCGTTCGGGGGCTTTCGTCCCGTGGCTGCTCGTGGCCGCGGGCTACGGAATGTCCCTGTACGCCGCCATGGAGCGCGTGGGGGAGCGGGTGCGCCTGGTCGGCATCAAGCATTACCCCGCGCCCCCTGAGGCCGTCGTCGTCGCGATCACGGTCGTCTACCTCCTGATGGCCGCGGTCGCCCTCGGCTGGCTGCGGTGGGTGCGCTGGCGCCGCCTCGTCACCCTGGGGGCCCTCACGTATCCGCTCTATCTCCTGCACCAGACGGTCTCGGCCGTCGTGATCCCCGCGTACCGGGACGTGATCGATCCGTGGCCGCTGGTCGCGATCACGATGGCGGTCTCGATCGGGCTCGCGTACCTGATCTACCGTATGGTGGACAAGCCCGGTCAGCGCTGGCTTCGTGCCAGGCTGGGGGCCCTGCTCGACCGCTCCCGGAGGTCCCATCCCCGGGGGCGCGGGGGTACCTCCCGGACTGCGACGGCCATTCCGGCGCAAAGTCCCGAGGCATCTGTGCCGTAACTGTTCGGTAGCAGGGCATAGAGAAAGGGCTAGGCTCGGATATGGACTACGACGGCCTGAAGCAGGCGGGGTGCGAATGACGGTTCGGCGGGTGATGGGCATCGAGACCGAGTACGGCATCGCCGTGCCCGGTCAACCGGGAGCGAACGCGATGGTGACCTCCTCACAGGTCGTCAACGCGTACCTGGCGGCGTCGGCCGCCCGGGCTCGCCGGGCCCGGTGGGACTTCGAGGAGGAGAACCCGCTCCGCGATGCCCGAGGGTTCGACCTGGCCCGTGAGGTGGCCGACCAGAGCCAGCTCACCGACGAGGACCTCGGGCTCGCCAACGTGATCCTCACCAACGGCGCGCGCCTCTACGTCGACCACGCCCACCCGGAGTACTCCACACCCGAGTGCACCAACCCCCGGGCCGCGGTGCTGTGGGACAAGGCGGGCGAGCGGGTGATGTACGACGCCGCCGTGCGGGCGTCCGCCGTGCCCGGCAACGCCCCCATCCAGCTGTACAAGAACAACACCGACGCCAAGGGCGCGTCGTACGGCTGCCACGAGAACTACCTCATGCGCCGCGCGACGCCGTTCGCCGACATCGTCAGGCACCTGACGCCGTTCTTCGTGTCGCGGCAGGTCGTCTGCGGCGCGGGCAAGGTCGGCATCGGCCAGGACTCGCGCGGCGAGGGCTTCCAGATCAGCCAGCGGGCCGACTTCTTCGAGGTCGAGGTCGGGCTGGAGACCACGCTCAAGCGGCCGATCATCAACACCCGCGACGAGCCGCACGCCGACCCGGAGAAGTACCGGCGGCTGCACGTGATCATCGGCGACGCCAACATGTCGGAAATTTCGACATATTTGAAGCTGGGCACGACGGCGCTGGTCCTGGCGATGATCGAGGAGGGGTTCCTCACCATCGATCTGACCCCCGAGTCGCCGGTCGCGGCGCTGCGCGCGGTCTCCCACGACCCGACCTGCAAGTACGAGATCGCGCTGCGCAACGGGCGGAAGATGACCGCCGTGCAGTTGCAGATGGAGTACCTGGAGCAGGCCCGCAAGTACGTCGAGGACCGCTTCGGCTCGGGCGTGGACGACCTCACCAAGGACGTGCTCAACCGCTGGGAGTCGGTGCTCACCCGGCTCGCGGAGGACCCGATGCAGTTGTCCCGGGAGCTCGACTGGGTCGCCAAGCTGGAGATCCTGGAGGGCTATCGCACCCGCGACAACCTGCCGTGGTCGCATCCGCGGCTGCAACTGGTCGACCTGCAGTACTCCGACATCCGCCCCGACCGCGGCCTGTACAACCGGCTGGTCGCCAGGGGCCGAATGCAGCGTCTGGTGACCGACGAGGACGTCGACCGCGCGGTCGAGATGCCGCCCACCGACACCCGGGCCTACTTCCGCGGCCGGTGCCTGCGGCAGTACAGCGAGTCGGTCGCCGCCGCCTCCTGGGACTCGGTCATCTTCGACATCCCGGGCCGCGAGTCACTGCAGCGCGTGCCGACCCTGGAGCCGCTGCGCGGAACCAAGGCGCATGTGGGCGACCTGCTCGACCGGTGCCGTACGGCCGCCGACCTCGTCGCCGCCCTCACCGGCGAGGGCTGAGCGAGACCGGCGCCGGCCGGTGACCCCGATCAGCCGTGCCGGGTGATCCGGGGGACCGGCACGCCGCCGGCGCAGCGCACCTCGACCTCGATCCTGCCCTCGTCCGACTCGAACTTCACCCGGGCGCGGTCGTCCGGCCCCGGGTCGACGTCGTCCACCTCGAAGCCCTGCGCCGGGGTCCACGACTGGAGCCGGACCAGCCCGCCGTCGCACCGGGCGATCAGGCTGCCCGCGCCCGTGGAGACGAGTTTGCGTCCCGTCACGGGCACGGCGCTCGGCGTCACGCCGCCGGACGCGTCCACCGGGGCCGCACCGGCGGATGTGGAGGCGGGGGAGGGCGGGCCCGGGGTGTCGCGGGCGAGCGCGAGGCGGATCTCCTCGGCCGTCATCGGCCGCGCCGCCGGGCCCGTGAGCGGCCGGCCGAGCAGGCCGAGCACAGCGACGCCCGTACCGGTGGCGAGGGCGGCGGCCAGCAGCCACCCGGCGACGGCGAGTACGAGGCGGCTGTTCACGCCGCCACTCTCCCACCCCGAACGCTAAGGGATTGCTAAGGCCCGGATAACGGACTTATGCCGCTTTCGCCGGACGGCTACTGTAGCGCTCAAATGCCAAGCGTGCTGCTCATCGAAGACGACGCCCCCATCCGCACCTCCCTCACCCGGAGCCTGCGTGATCGCGGCCATGCCGTCTCCTCCGCCTCCACCGCCCTCGACGGCCTGCGGTCCGTCGTCGAGGACCGCCCCGACCTGATCGTGCTCGACCTCGGCCTGCCCGACATGGACGGCGCCGACCTGCTGCGCATGCTCCGCGCGGTGAGCCGCGTCCCGGTCATCGTCGCCACCGCCAGGGACGGGGAGGCCGACATGGTCCGCCTGCTCGACGCCGGCGCCGACGACTACGTGGTCAAGCCCTACAGCGCCGCGCAACTCGACGCACGCATCCGCGCCGTGCTGCGCCGGGTCGACACCGGGCGTACGGACACCTCCCTGACGGTGGGGACGCTGCGCGTGGACGCGGGCACCAGGGAGGCGACGCTCGACGGCGCGGCACTGGACCTGGCGCCGCGGGAGTTCGACCTGCTGCACTATCTGGCGGCCCGGGCCGGGCAGGTCGTCACAAAGCGCGAGTTGCTCACCGAGGTCTGGCGCGTCCCCTACGGGGGCACCGACAAGACGGTCGACGTCCACCTTTCCTGGCTGCGCCGCAAACTCGGCGAGACCGCCCAGCGACCGCGCTATCTCCAGACGGTCCGCGGGGTGGGCGTGCGCCTGACCGCGCCGCCTTCGCCCGGGGAGTGAGGCGATGAGGCGCTGGCTCGCGGCCCTCGTCGCGGCGACCACGTCGCTCGTCCTGGTGTCGCTGCTGGTTCCGCTGGCGTTGCTGGTGCGGTCGGTGGCGCACAGCGAGGCCGTCGCCTCCGCGACCCGGGCCGCCGAGTCCGTCGCGGTGGCCGTCGGAGCGGTGGACGAGGAGACGCTGCGGCTGACCGCCGAGCAGGCGGGCGCGTCGAGCGGACACCCCGTCACGGTCTTCCTCGCGGACGGCCGTGCGCTCGGGGCCGTGGCGGCCCGCACCCGCGCCGTCGACCTCGCCGCACGCGGCCGGAGCCTGACCGCGGCGGTGCCGGGCGGCCGGGAGATCCTGGTGGCGGTGCAGGGGGCGCCGGGCGGCACCGCCGTCGTCCGCGCCTTCCTCGGCGACGACGACCTCGACCGCGGCGTTCACCGGACGTGGCTCGCGCTGCTGATCCTCGGGGTCGCCCTGGTAGGGCTCGGCATCCTGGTCGCCGACCGCCTCGCCCGCGCGGTCGTGCGGCCCACCACGGCGCTCGCCCAGGTCTCCCACCGCCTCGCGAAGGGCGACCTGACCGCCAGGGCGACCCCGCAGGGCCCGCCCGAGGTCCGTACGGCGGGTCTGGCCCTCAACCACCTCGCGGGACGCATCTCCGACCTGCTCGCGGAGGAGCGAGAGACGGTGGCGGACGTCTCCCATCGGCTCCGCACCCCTCTGACCGGCCTGCGGCTCGAAGCGGAGTCGCTGGCGGATCCCGGTGAGGCGGCCAGGATGGAGGCCCGCGTGGACGCGCTGGAGCGGGCGGTCACCGCCGTCATCAACGATGTGCGGCGGCGCTCGCGGGATCGGGCCTCCTGCGACGCCGTCGCGGTCGTGCGCGGCAGAGTGGAGTTCTGGTCGGTGCTGGCGGAGGACCAGTCCAGGACCTTCGCGCTCGACCTCGTGCCCGGTCCGCTGCCGGTGGCGGTCCCGGCCGAGGACCTGGCCGACTGCGTCGACGCTCTCCTCGGCAACGTCTTCGCGCACACCCCCGATGGGACGTCCTTCCACGTGCGCCTGGTCTCCGAGCCGGATGACGCGGTGGCCCTGGCGGTCTCGGACGCCGGGCCCGGCTTCGGCCCGGGCGATCCGCCGCGACGCGGGGAGAGCGGCGCGGGCTCGACGGGGCTCGGGCTGGACATCGCCCGCCGCGTGGCCGAGGACTCGGGCGGTTCCCTCACCGTCGGCCGATCGGACCTCGGCGGCGCGGAGGTGCGCCTGCTCCTGGGCTCAGGCCCCGTAGCGAAATGGGGAACCAACCGGTGAACAGCGCGCTCCCGAGCAGTCGCGTCCCCTTTGGTATGACGCGGGCCGCCGCCGGTTCATGTCGCCTTTCGCGAGAACCGGTGGTGTCGGCAGAAGCGTGAGACGTTCGCCGTACCCCGTGGGAGCTGGACCGCGTACGGATAGCCGAGAGCGCCGACACCGACGAGTACGGCGCGTCAGGGCTCTCGCTACAATCCGCCTCCGCGCCGACGCTGTATTCACTGAACGGCCACGTTCCGATGAGAGCTGACCAGGCGTTGACTTTGTCTCAAGGTATGTCTCATGATTTTGCTACAAACCTTGCGACAAAGGAGGGGCTATGGCCCATGAACCGTTACCGGACACCGGCCCGCCGGCGCGTGCTGCCGATCTGCGACTGGCGGGCGAGTGGCTGGCCCGGCACGGCCTGTCCGGTGCCCGCCCGACCCCGCTGCTGGCCAGCCGGCTGGCGGTCCGGGGACGTGCCCGCCTCGCCGCTCACCTCATCCTGGCCGTGCTGATCATCGCGAGTGCGCTCGCCGCCACTTCCGCCTTCGGCGGCTTCCAGTCGCATCGCCCGCTGCCGCTGCTGGCCCTGACCGCGTTGGCGGCCGGGCTGCTGCTCGCACAGTCGCTGCTCGACTGGTGGGTGCGACGCGTCGATCAGCGGGCGGGCGCGACGCTGTCCCGCAGGGCCGCCCATCCGATCCAGCCCAGTTGGCGGGCCGTGCTCGGCCTGCCGTACGCCGTCTTCGCGGTCGCCACGTTCGCCGGCGCGATGGCGCTGGCCGGGAGCGCCCTGGCCGTTCCCGACCCCACCGTGCGGCAGCTGGCCGTCGTCCTGCTGATCGGCCTGCTCGGCGTGACAGCCATCACCGCCGTTCAACTGCGCCACCTGCTGCGGCGCCCGGTGGTGGCGGAGGACGAGGAGTCGCTGACCGCCGACGTCATCATGCGCGTCGAGGACGCCCGCGACCTCACCACGCCGAGCGTGCAGTGGTCGCTGCCCATGGTGCTGCTGTTCGGCACCGCGCCCGGCTGGTGGAGCGCCGCTGCGGTCGCCTATCTGATCCTGGGCCTGGTCGCGTGCGTCGCGCTCCATGCCAAGACGCCGTCGAGCGCGACGGTGGCCCGGCGGGCCATGAGCGTCCGATGATCGTCATCGACGCGGCGTCGCCGGTGCCGCCGTTCGAGCAGCTGCGGGCCCAGCTCGCCCGGCAGATCCAGGACCGCACGCTTGCCGTGGGTGCCCGGCTGCCGACCATCCGCCACCTCGCGGCCGACCTCGGCCTGGCCGTCAACACGGTCGGCCGGGCCTACCGGGAGCTGGAGGAGGCGGGGCTGATCGAGACGCGCGGGCGGGCGGGCTCGTTCGTGTCGGCCGCCGGGGAGGATGGCCGGGAGCGGGCCCGCCGGGCCGCCGCCGACTACGCGGCCGTGATCGCCAGTGTCGGCATCGACATGGGCGAGGCGATCCGCATCGTGCAGGCGGCTCTGACTTCCGGCACGGTAACACCGGCCTCGTCATGACCGCGACCCGGCCCGGGGCCACGTCGCCGGAGTAGCCGCCGATCAGAAAGCGTCCTGTCGCGCAAGGTCACCCAGCGGGTACGCAACAGACCGCCCGGACAACGGGAAGACCGCGCGTAACCTCGCGCCCGGGCTGTGCGGGACCACATGGAGGGTCCCTCCGTGAGCCCGCGCGATATCCCGGGCGATCGGCAGCCCCAACCCCGAGCCCCCCGTGTCCCGGGTGCGGGCGTGGTCCAGGCGGGTGAATCGGTCGAAGACGATGGTGTGGTGTTCCGGGGGGATACCGGGGCCGTCGTCCACGACGTCGAGGACGGCGTGGTCGTCCGGAGACGCGAGGGTGACGTGGACTGACGTGGAGGCGTGGCGGACCGCGTTGTCGACGAGGTTCGCCACAAGGCGGCGGAGTTGGTCGGCGGAGCCGTTGACGAGCAGGTCGGGGGTGAGGTCGAGGTACACGTGGACGTCCGGACGAGGGCGTTTGCGGACGGCCTCCTCGGCGACGACCTGGGCCAGGTCCAGTTCCTCGGCCCGCGACAGGGGTTCGCCGGCGTCGAGCCGGGCCAGCAGGAGGAGGTCGGCGGAAAGGGATTGGAGGCGTGCGACATCGTCCAGTGCCGCAGTCGCCAGCGGCTTCTCGGCGGGCAGGGCCAGCTCCAGTCGGGTGCGCAGGATCGCCAGTGGGCTGCGGAGTTCGTGTGCGGCGTCGGCGACGAACTGTCGCTGCGCGTCGACGGCGGTCTGCAGCCGGTCGAGGGTCGCGTTGACGGTACGGGCCAGTGCCGCGATCTCGTCTCGGGTGTCCGGTTCCGGCACGCGTTCGTGCAGGCCGTACGCGGTGATGTCGGCGACCTTCGCCCTGATCGCGGAGACCGGCCGTAGCACGCGGCCGACCGCCAGCCAGGTGAACAGCGCGACCACCGTGAGGAGCGCCGGAACCCCCGGGATCAGCAGGTTCCTCAGCGTGGTCATCGCCGCCAGGGCGGGTGCCTTGGAAGCCTTTCCGAGGACGGTGACCGGGCCGTCCTCGGTCTCGAACGTCCGTCTGACCACGAGCACGGCCTCGTCGGGTAACGGGAGGCCGTCGTCTTCGCCGGTGGCGGCCGAGCCCGGCATCGGTCCCTTCCCACCCGGCGGCACCGCTCCCTTTCCGAGCGGTGGCACCATTCCCTTTTCGTACCCCGGGTTACCCGGCCCCGACTCCGCCTTCAGATGTTGCATCTGTTTCTTGGCGTCGTTCGCCGCCAACTCCTTGGTGGAGGCCGTCAGGCTCGAGTCCAGCGCGGTGAACAGCGCGATCGAGGCCAGGCAGAGCGCCGCCGCCACCGCGGCGGTGGCCGTCAGCGTCGTGCGTAGACGTACTCCCATGTCAGCCCTCCAGCCGGTATCCCACGCCCCGCACGGTCTTCAGCGTCGTCCGTCCGAACGGTTTGTCGATCTTGCGGCGCAGCGCGCTGATGTAGACCTCGACGACGTTCGAATCGCCGTCGTACGCGAAGTCCCACGCCTGGGCGAGCAACTCGGACTTGGTCACCACCTCGCCCGCATGCCGGGTCAGGCAGTGCAGGATCGCGAACTCCTTGGGTGTCAACGCGATCTGTACGTCCCCGCGACTGCACCTCAGCCCCGCCGGATCGACCCGGAGATCCCCGATGGTCAGCACCGTCGGCCGCTCCCGCACCTTGCGCCGGGCCAGTGCCCTGAGTCGCGCCAGCAGTACGACGTACGAAAACGGCTTGGTCAGATAATCGTCCGCGCCGATGTCCAGTGCCTCCGCCTCGTCGTACTCTCCGTCCTTCGCGGTCAGCATGAGGATCGGCGTCCAGTTCCCGGCCTCCCGCAGCTTCGCGCAGATCCCATAGCCGTGCAGCAACGGCAGCATCACATCCAGCACGATCACGTCGTACGAATGCTCGGTCGCCATCCACAGGCCCTCGCGCCCGTCGTAGGCGAGATCGACCGCGAAGCCCTCTTTGGTCAGGCCGTCTTTGAGCAGCTCGGTCAGCCTGCGTTCGTCTTCCACCAGGAGTAGGCGCACGTCAACAGGGTGAAGGTACGTACCTAAGGTAAACATGAAGATCATCGCTTACCTCTTCAGGCTCGCTTCAGGTGTAGGGGCCCAAACTGCTGAGCGTTCCGTCAACGATCACGGGCAGCCCCCATGGGCAGCCGATCTAGGGAGTGTCTAGAGAATGAAGAAGAGGAGCATGATCCTCGCGGGGGTCGTCATGACGGTGGGCCTCGGCATCGGCGGCGCCACGGCCGCGTCCGCGACCTCCACCGGCGCCCCGAAGCCGGGGGTCGCCTGCGCCGTGAAGGGTGGGCCGATGGCCACGGGGGAGGGCAAGACCACCGTCAAGGTCGACCAGGACGGCAAGGTCTTCGTGGACGGCAGGGAGGTCCCGAGGAGCAGGCTGCGCACCCTCTGCAAGCAGCCTCCGCTGCCCGGCAAGGGCGTCGCCTGCATCATGAAGGCCAAGGCCGACAGGGCCGACAAGGGCGGCAGGTTCAGGGGGGACAAGTTCAGGGGCGGCAGGGTCTTCGTGGACGGCAAGGAGGTCCCGAAGAGCAAGCTGCGCACCCTCTGCAAGCAGCCTCCGCTGCCCGGCAAGGGCGTCATCTGCAGCGTGCACGTCAAGGGCGACGGGAGCGGCGAGTTCGGCACGAGCGACGAGAAGGTCTACGTCGGCGGCAAGCTGGCCCCGGAGGGTAAGGCGCACTTCAAGTGCCCCCTGCCCAAGGAGCTCGGTGAGGGCATGGATGACGTGCACCTCGGGGACGACGCCCCGGTGACCGTCACGCCGAACTGACACACGACTCGCCGCAGGCGCTGACCACTCCATGCGAACGTCCCGCCGGCCACCTCGCCGGCGGGACGTTTCCGCCGGTAAGCCGCGCTTCAGCTCCTGCCCACCATCAAGCGCATCCACGGTGAGATCCTTCGCGCGGGCCAGTGCGTTGTCCACTTAGGTTCACCGGTTTGGTGATACGCCGCTCGGGCTCCTGCGGCTGAGCTGGGAGTGCTTCGACCCTCGATCCTGTCAGTGCGCCGGGATCGAGGATGTGGGGATCGGGTGGCCGCGATGTGGTCCACGCATTCAACGAGAAGGGCCTGGCCGCCCTGGGCCCTCAGTGGGCGAGAGGCCGTCCCCGCCTGATCAGTGACGACGACATCGCGTTTATCGTCGCGACGGCCTTGATCTAGAGGTCGATGACGACCTTGCCGTGCACGTGCCGGCCGGCCTGGAGCTCGGCCGCGCGGCGGATCTGCTCGACCGGGAAGCTCGCCGCGATAGGCACCCGGAGTCGGCCCGCCGCGACCAGGCGGGCGACCTCTTCCAGGGCGCCGGGGGCGGCGTTCGCGCCGTTGGCCGTCGGCACGCCGTCGACTTGCGCGGCGATGGTGCAGATGCGGCCGTCCGGGACGCCGAGTTCCCTTGCGGCGTGCACTGTCTCCGTCCCGTGCAGGTCGATGGCGGCGGTGACACCGCCGGGAGCGAGGGCTCGGACCCGGTCGGCCAGGCCGTCGCCGTAGGCGACCGGCTCGGCTCCGAGGTCGCGCAGGAAATCGGATGATGTCGCCGATCCCGTCCCGATCACGCGCGCTCCTGCGATCCGGGCCAGCTGGACGGCGAACACCCCGACCCCGCCCGCCGCGCCGCCGATCAGCACTGTGTCGTCCGGGCCGGGGTCGACCACGGCGAGGGCGGCGGATGCCGTGCGGCCGGCGATCGTGAGGGTGGCGGCGGTGCGGTCGTCGACGCCGTCGGGAGTGTGATGGGCCTCGTTCGCCGCGATCCCCCCGGCCGTGTCGATCACCACGAAGTCGGCGACCGCGCGGGACAGGGCGCCCCCGAACACCCGGTCGCCGGGCGCGAAGCCGGTCACCCCGTCACCGACCTGGTTGACCAGTCCCGCGTAGTCGGTCCCGAACCCGGCCGGGAGGCTCAAGCCGAACCGGGCGGCGGTGTCCGCGTCGGCGGTCATGATCCAGTCCATCGGGTTCAGACCGGCCGCGGTGACCCGTCCGCGGATCTGTCCCGGGCCGGCCTGCGGAGCGGGAACCTCAAGGATGTCCAGGACTTCGGGGCCGCCGAATGAATCGAGCCGGACCGCCCTGCTCCCGCCCGTCGGCGGTTGATCGCTCTGTTCCTGCATGTACGCCTGTCTCCTTGGGGACCGAGGGAACGCCTTGAAACGGACTATGCTCCGTTTCCATGGATGACCCTAACACAACCGGAGCGTGATCCGTTTTGACTGAGGCGGAGATGCGCGCGCCACGGGCGGACGCAACCCGTAACCGCGACCACTTGCTCGCGGTGGCGACCCGCGTGTTCATGTCGGCTGACGCCGAGCCGTCGATGCGTGCGATCGCCCGCGAGGCCGGAGTCGGCATCGCCACGCTCTACCGGCACTTCCCGACCCGCGAGTCGCTGGTCGATGCGGTCTACCGGGACCAGGTCGTGCGGCTGACGACCGGCGCCCGCGAGTTGCTCGGCCGGCTGCCCCCGGCTGCGGCGATGCGGCGCTGGATGGACTTGTTCGGGGACTGGATCGCGACCAAGAGCGGCATGCTCGACACGCTGCTTGCGATGATCGAGTCGGGCGAGATCGCCCATGCACAGACCCGGAGCGAGCTACTTGCGGCCATCACCACGATTCTCGACGCCGGTCGCGCGGCGGGCGACCTCCGCTCCGACGTCACCGCCGAAGACATCGCCGCCTCCCTCATCGGCATCTTCACCGTGGCCTCCCGGCGCGAGCATGAAGCCAAGGCCGGTCGCCTGCTGGACCTCCTGATGGACGGCCTCCGGCCCGCCGCCCGGCCGACCTGAGCCCGGATCGAGGCGGCTGGTACTCCAGTGACACATTGAAATCATGGATTCGGCGACTGGCACCTGGACCTCATCCCGCCCAAGGACGTCGTCGCCACCGGGTTGTACCTGGCCCCCGGAGCGCTGTTTCCCACCACGCCGGTGTGACGCCCCGGCCTAGCTAGGCTGAATGCATGACCGATGCGGCGGGACGGGTCGAGCCGTCCGGGGTGTGGGCCACAGCCGTGGGCGTGGCCCGGGTGAGGGCGATGGAGACGGCACGCGAGCAGCCGCTGTTCCGGGACCCGCTGGCCCTGGCCTTCGCCACGGCCGGCGGGAGAGGCCCTGAGGCGCCGCCGCCCCCGCACGCGGACGAGGCGGCGCGGCGTCGCCGGCTCGCTGTAGCCTTCTCGATCGTCATCCGGACGAAGTTCCTGGACGACCTGCTGGACCGGGCGGTCGCGTCCGGCGTCCGGCAGGTCGTGCTGCTCGGAGCCGGGATGGACAGCAGGGCCTTCCGGATGGACTGGCCTGCGGGGACCCGGCTGTTCGAGGTCGACACGGCCGAACCGCTGGGCTTCAAGGCGTCGGTGCTGCGTCAGGAGCGGGCCGTTCCGCGCTGCGAGCGGATCACCGTCCCGATCGACCTGCGCGAGGACTGGCCTGGCGCCCTGGCCGCGGCCGGGCACGATCCGGCGCAGCCGACGGTGTGGATCGCCGAGGGACTGCTGATCTATCTGCCCGAGGACGCGGTGCAGTCGCTGCTCGAACGGGTCGGCGCGCTGTCCGCTGCAGGCAGCAGGATGGGCCTGACACTGGGCGCGCGCGGTGTGGTCGAACGCTTCCGCGGGGACGCCACTCCGGGATCGGCGGCGTCGATGTGGGTCTGGGAGATGCCGGAAGACCCGGTTGGCTGGCTGGACGGCCTCGGCTGGGAGGCGGAGACCTTCACCCTTCGTGAGCGCGCCGAGGCCTACGGGCGTCCGGTGCTCACCCCGTCGCAGCAGGACGAGGGCGTCGGCGGACTGGTCTCGGCGGTGCGCGCGGCGCACTGAGCACGATGAAGGCCGGCCCCCACATGTGGCGGGGGCCGGCCTTCGACTGTCCGTCCCTGCGGTCCGCCCCGACCATGGCTCCTGCCCGCCTGCACGCCCTCCAGGTCGCCCTCGCCCGCCGCGCGCCGTCGCCGCCGACCCGCGGTGCCTCGAACCGGTGCTGAGCGCGGCTGGGCCGGGGCAACCACGCTTTAGGGACCGCTTAGCGCGGCCATAGTGTGATCGCTGCGAACCTCGGGGCATGACACAGACAACCAAGATCGCTCTCGCCGCCGCCGTCACCCTCGCCGCCCTGGCCGCAGGGGGAACCGTCGCCGCCGCCGCGCCCGCCCCTCTCTCCTCGACCGCCTCGGTCTCCGTCTCCCAGACCTCGGTCACCCGGAGCCAGGCGATCGCGATCGCGACGAGGCGGGTGCCCGGCGCGCGGGTGACCGAGGTCGAACGCGAGTGGGAGCACGGCCACCGCACCTGGAAGGTCGAGCTGCGCAAGGGCCACAGGGAGTACAAGGTGTACGTCGCGATCGCGACCGGGCGGATCGTCAAGTTCCGCGCCCACCACGACGACTGATCACAGGAAGGCGGGCACGGGCGGCTTCCCCGGCCGCGTACCCGGGGGAGTCGTCCGGCGAGTCCCGTCCCGCGAAGCCGGAGGCCTGGCGATCCGGAGGCTACGGGAGGCGCGGAGGTCCGGGCCGGCGGGGCCCGGTCGTGGGGGCGGGCAAGTAGGGATTGTCCCGGCGACGCGACTCCACGTCGTGGAAGCGCCCGGTCGTGAGCTCCCCGGGGGCCAGAGGCCACCCGTGGCCGGAGGAGCGGCCGTAGGGGTGCGCCCCGCTCGGCTTGGGCGCGGTGCGGCTGGGCAACTCGCCGGCCGTACGGCCCGGCGTCGCCGCCGGGATGCCCTGCCGCCGCAACACGTCCACGAGCACGTGCATCGCCTGGTCGACGGTGAGCCGTTCGTCCGGGTCGTGCCGCAGCAGGCCCTCGATCAGCGGTCGCAGGAGGCCCGCCCGGCGCGGCGGCTCCGGCTCGCGGCCCAGCAGCGCCGCGGCCGGCAGCGGCTCCGTGGTCGGATAAGGCGGCCGCCCCTCGACCCCGCAGTACAGCGTGGCGCCGAACGACCACAGGTCGGCGGCGGGGGCCAGGCCCTTCCCACGCAGCCGCTCGGGGGCGAGGTAGGCGCCGGACCGCGCCACGGGCACGGTCGTCGATCCGCCGGGATCCCGGTCGAAGGCGGCGATGCCGAAGTCGGTCAGCACCACCCGGTCCTCGGTCAGCATGACGTTGGCGGGCCGGATGTCCCCGTGGACGACGCCCATCGCGTGCGCGTGCCGTACGCCCGACAGGAGCTGGAAGCCCACCCAGGCGGCCCAGTGGACCGGCAGCCGGCCGAGGTGGCGGACGGTGGCGCCCAGCGTGAGGCCCTGCAGGAGCTCTGTCACGATCCAGAGCCGGCCCTTGTCCTCCAGCAGGTCGTGCACGGTGATGACGGCCGGGTGGCTGAGCCGGGCCGCGGAACGGGCCTCCCGCAGCGCCTGCCTGCGGGCGGCCGGCAGGTCGGCCACGTCCACCCGGTACGGCGGCTGCACTTCCTTGATCGCGACGTCGCGCTTGAGGCGGAGATCGTGTGCCTGCCACATGATTCCGCCGCCGTCACGATGGAAGGGCGTCAGCAGCTTGTACCGATCCGCCAGCAGTTGCCGTGCGTGCGATGCCATCGACCACCCGTGCGCTAGGTCGTGCCGTGATCCATCAATTGTCGTCCCGGACGCGGTCGCTCTGCGCCGAAAGGCGGCCACGGGGAGTGTGAGGTCGATAACGATCCGGTCTAACGAAGACGGTTCCCGTGGGCCGGCATCGCCCGCCGCAGGGCCGAATCCCCGCGCGTTTGCCTTCCCGGCGTTCACCGGGTTGTCTGGCCACAGCGGCCGGGCCGAAGATCGCACGCTCTTTCGCGCGCATTGTCGGTCGGTTCGGGGAAGATATGGGGAGAGGCGTCCCCCCGAGCAGCGGAGGTGTCAGGGATGGCGACCAAGGAGAGCGGCGGCCAGAAGCAGACCGGGCGCCAGGAGCACGAAGTCGAAGAGACCGAGGCGCAGGCGTCCCCGGACGTCCAGGAGCGCCACGAGAAGCTCACCGACGACGTGGACGCGATCCTGGACGAGATCGACGAGGTCCTCGAGGAGAACGCGGAGGAGTTCGTCCGTTCCTACGTGCAGAAGGGGGGGCAGTAGCCCCGGCGGAGGCGTCCGGGCCGGTGGCGGCCGCCGGGGGACCTTCCCCCGGCAGGGCCGCCGTCGGGCCCGGAAACTCCGGTCGAACGCGCCCTCGCCCCCGCGCCGCGATGAGCGGCGCGCGAAGCCGCCCTCGGCGATGATGCGGCAGACGATGACGCGCCAGACGACGCGGTATCCGGCAGGCGTCCCGGTTCCACCGGCCCCGTGAAGGTGGCCCCGTTGGGGTGGCGCTGTGCAGGTGGGTGACGCCGTGCGGGCCGGGCGTCAGGCTCTGCCGAGATGAACGGTCGCGATCTCGAACGGATTCAGCGGGACGCGCACCGTCCGCCACGACCCAGGGGACCTCGCGGGCCCCTGTCCGTCCGCCCCATCGCCGGGGAACACCTCGTCGCGAGACACCTCCAGAGGGCTCAGGGGAGAGCCCAGCACGCCGGCCGTCCAGGCCGCGGTGAAATCTCCCCGGACGACCGCCTCGGTGGCCGTGGGATGCTCGGCCACCAGGCGGACCTCCAGCCGTCCGTCCCGCTCGCGCAGGGCGGCCATCATGACGCCGTCTCCGCTGATCGCGACGCGACCGCCTCCGCCCGGGCCGTCCCCGTCCCCCGCGTTGGCGCCGGTGCCCGGCACGGCGAGCAGGTCGTGGCGGAACTCCTCGGCGAGCCTCGGCAGCCCGGCCTCGTGCCACTCGCCCGCGTACGGCAGGACGGCGAAGCGCACGGCCAGCGGCCCCCGGCACTGGGCGGCCGGGGTGGGCACCTCGGGCCCGGCGGGTTCGTCGCGGTAGGGGTTGCGGTTCCTGGACAGGTAGCCGACTGACCGCACGAGCGTCAGCGCCATCTCGGTCCCGTCCCCGCCGATCTCGTCCCTGACGATCTCGTATTCGGTGACGTGGTCGAGCAGCACGGCCAGGCCGCCGGCGGCGGCGAAGGACTCGGCGGGGAAGGTCGGGATCGGGCGTTCGCCGCCCCCGCCCTCGGCCGCCAGGCCGCGCCGCACCACGGCGAACTGTCCTTCCGCGTACGACTCGGCCGCCGCGCGGGGCAGCGGCGTGTGCCAGCGGACGCGGTGGTCGCGGCAGCGCACGTCCATCGTGATCTCGCACCGCGCGAACGGCTCGCCCGCCCTGAGCTCCACCCGGGTCGTGACGGCCGTGGGCACGGTCTCGGCGGCGTCGGAGCCGGCGGCGTCGCCGAGGCCGGCCGGCCAGTCGTACACCCGCGTGATCTCGTACGCGCCGGTCAGCGGGCCCGCGCAGACCTCCTCGACGACGACCCGGGAGGGCCGGTCGAGGAGCCGGTCGTGTGGCGGGGGCGCGTGGTTGTAGGTGTCCCCGGCGTCCCCGCCGTGGACGATCCGCCCGACGCCGTGGACCTCGGTCCCGCCCGCGCCGCGCAGCGAGAGCGTCCCGTCGCCGGCCACGCGCACCCGCAGCAGCCCGTTGTCCAGCACCGGCTCGAATCCGTACGGGTCGGTCCTCAGGGTGTTCGCGACGGGGGTGTTCGCGACGGGGGCGGTCCGGCCGGGCGCGGGCGGACGGGCCGTGAGGACGGCACGGCCGAGCGGCGGCACGGTGACCAGCGCGGCCACGGTGACCACGGGCTCGGCCACCGTGCGGACGACCCACGGCCCGGGACCGGCCTCCAGGACCGCCCGGCGCAGGTCCTCGTAGGCGTACGCGCCGGAGGCGTGCCTGCTCACGGTGACGGTGAACACGCCGTCCCCGGCGTGCCAGGAGACGATCTCGTGGCCGTACAGTTCCCGCTCGTGGACGCGCCCGAGAAGCCGGGAGAGGTCGTCCATGACGGTCTCGTCGAGCAGGGTCGGAGCGTGTTCGAGCCGCTGGACGGGGACGGCCCGCCCCGAGGCGTCCGCCAGGGACGCGCGGTCCTCCGGCAGGTCGGCGAGCACCAGGCCGGTCCGCTCGAACGGGGACGGGTTGACGACCACGAGCGCGCCCTTCGGCGCGGCCTCGGCGAGGGACGCCGCGACCAGGTCCACGACCGCCTGGGCCGTCTGCCCGGCCTCGGCGATCCTCGCGGCCACCTGCTGGGCGGTCTCGTCCGAACCGCACCCGGTGACCGAGTCGTGCCCGCTGCAGGCGATGACCGACCGCCAGGCCATGTCGATGAGGCGTTCACCGGCGGACCGGTCGGCGAGCCACAGCGCCGACAGCGGTTCCGCGTAGCGGGTGAGGATCCGCTCGGCACGGGCCATGGCCTGCTTCAGCGGCACCCGGGCCGAGATCACGCCGGGCAGGATGTTGGCCCGCGCGTGCGAGCGCAGTTCGCCCGCCACCCGCGGCACCTCTCCATCCGCCGGATCGCCGGTCAGGGCCTCGGCGAGGGTGGCGACGCGGAGCCCCGACGCGGTGATCTCGCGGGCCGGCGCCGAGTGGTCCGCACCGTACATCGCCAGCAGGGTGTCACCGGCCGCCCAGCCCTTCGCCGTGGAGACGAAGGCCGTCACGCGGTCGGGCATGCCCTCGGCGGGGCCGGTGAACAGGCCGAAGGCGTTGCCGTACCCGCCGGGCAGATATCCGGTCCTGATCGTGGTGCCGTCGGCGCCGGTCCAGTCGAAGGCGTCGCGGTCCACGTGCGCGGGCACGCCGCGCCACAGGCACGCCAGGCGCAGCCCCGCCAGCGCCAGCATCTGCGGCATCTGGGCGCAGTGGCCGAACTGGTCGGGCAGGTAGCCGACGGGCATCGCGCCGCCGAGCGCGGCGGCGCCCCGCATGCCGTACTCCAGGTTGCGCAGCAGGGTCTCGCCCGAGCACAGGAACTCGTCGGCGAGGATCAGCCAGGGCCCGACGGCCAGCCGTCCCTCGGCGACGAAGCGGGCGACGTCGCCGCGCCGCGCGGGCCGGATCTCGAGGTAGTCCTCGATCGCCGCGAGCTGGCCGTCCATCGTGAAGCGGTAGGCGGGGTCGGCGGCCATGGCGTCCAGGACCTCGTCGAGCACCCGCACCAGCCCGACCCGGAACCGCTGGAAGGGGAGGTACCACTCCCGGTCCCAGTGCGTGTGCGGGACCACCACGATCCTGTCGCTATCTGCTGAGGCTCTCCTCGGCGTGACCGCTGGCTCCACTCCCGCCCTCCTCGGCGTAGCTGCTGTCGGCCCCGGCGGTCGCCTCCCGGGGGGCGCCGGTGACCTCCTGGGCGCACTCTCCGCCGATGGGGATGCCCGCCCACCGCGCGTACCGGTGCACGATCCGCTGCGCCGTGACGATATCCTCCAGGGCCCCGTCGAGTCCGGTGAGCGGCGGTTCCTCCTGGGTGACGAAGCGGTGGAAGGCGCGCAGCTGGCGTTCGAACGCCTCGGCGACGTCCTCGTTGACGACCGTCCGCTCGGTGGTGCCGACGCGGCAGGTGACCGTCAGCCGGGTGGGCGCGTTCAGCAGATAAGGGGAGGGGAAGCGCAGCTCCAGCGAGCCGTGCTCGTGGTGCAGCGTCATGACCTCGTGGTAGGCCGGGTAGCTCGGCAGGTAGTGCCAGCGGATGCCGTACCTGCCGGAGCATTCGCCTCCGAGCGTCCCGCTCACCTCCAGGGACGGCGGGAACGCCTCCACCGGCCACACGGCCACGTGGTCCACCGTGTCGGGAGACCCCGTGAACAGCCGCATCAGCGACAGCTCGTGGCACAGGCTGCTCAGCAGCACCTCGGCGTACAGCCGCCGCAGCCGCTCCGACGGCGTGCCGAGCGCGGCGGTGAGCGCCCGCTCGTCGGCCTCCGCGTAGGGGGCCACCGCCTCGGGCGCGGGATGTCCGGGCCGCGCCCGGGCGAACAGCAGCTGCGACTCCTCCGACGGGTGCAGCACGGTGGCGTCCAGGTGGCGGACGACCTCCGGCCCGCCGGCCTCGTGCAGCGCCTCCAGCAGCCGCTGGGAGGCCGGGTCGTACTGCTTCATGTAGCCGGCCATCAGCCGTTCGCCGGAAAAGCCGCTCAGCTCGGCCCGGCTGTAGGCGAGGGGCTTCTCGCACAGCACCCACAGGCCGCGTTCGAGGGCGGCCCGCACCAGCGGCCCGTGGGACCCCGGCGTGAGCACGATCAGCGCGTCGAACCCGCCCTTGTCGAGCATCGCCAGCGGATCGTCGTACGCCGGGACGCCCGCCTCCCGGCCGACCGCCTCCGCGTGCCCGCGGTCGAGGTCGCACACGGCCGCGACCCGGAACAGGTCGCGCCGCCGCGCGAGCAGGGGCAGGTAGACGACCTGTGCGACCACGCCCAGCCCGGCGATCCCCACCTTCACCGTCTCCACGTCCTCACCTTCCTCCGCTCGGCGGCCTGCCCTGCACCTCCCCATCGGCGGTGGAGCGCAACCCCGTCAGGTGCAGACGGCCATCACCTCGTTGGCGTGCGTCTCCAGCCGGTGCACCCCGGGATGGGCGGGCAGGAGGGTGAGGTCCCCCCTGACCACCCGCCGGGTCTGCGGACCCCACAGCACCAGCCCGTCGGCGTCCACGGCGAGGAACTCGTCCTCCAGCCGCAGCAGCAGCGGGGCGCCGGGGGAGGCCGACACCGCCGTCCGCCCCTCCGCCACGGCCCGTACGACCGCCCCGGCCGCCTCGGGACCGCGGCCGTCGCCCTCGGCGAGCACCCACGTCGTCGGCGCGCCGGGCAGGTGACCCTCCTCGGGCCGGTGGTAGTCGCCGCCGCCCACCACCACGAGATCGCCGGCCGGGTCGCCGATCACATCGTGCGTCCAGGCCTGCGCCCAGGCCAGCGGCGCGCCCCAGCTGCGGTCCCACCAGCTCCAGTGCCACAGCTCGACGACCCGCGGCCGGTCGGTCATCGGGTGCCGCCAGGCGCAGTCGGCCGCCACCGGATGGTTGACCGACAGCACCCCGCCCCGGTCCCGTACGGCCTTCGCCCACTCGTCGGGGGGCCGCCGGAAGTCGATCCAGCCGACGTCCCCGAGCGCGCCCGCGTGCCCGAGGTCGGTGGTCACCTCCTGCCCGGGCACGAGCACGAGTCCGGCCAGCGCCGAGGCCGCCGCGAGCTCCACGTGGTGGCTGACGGTGTTGTGGTCGGTCACCGCGAGGAAGTCCAGCCCGGCCGCGGCCGCCACACAGGCCAGTTCGTAGACGCTCAGCGTCCCGTCCGAGTGGTCGGTGTGCGCGTGCAGGTCCCCGGCGAGCCAGCGGTATCCCGGCGGCGACGGCAGGCGGCGCCGTACGGCGGCGGGCTCGGGCGGGACGGGCGCGGGCACGCGGGAGAAGCGGCTGCGGCGCCGGCGCGGCCGGGCGGGCGGGCGCACGTGCCTGATCACCCGGATCTCGTACGGCAGGCCGCCGAGGGGCACCCGGTGCAGTCCGACCAGCACCCGCCACACCCCCGGCTCGATCTCGCCGGGAAGATAGCCCGGGGTGGCCCAGGACGGGGTGATGGTGTATTCGGAGCGAGCGCCCCCCGACCAGCCGCGAAACCCGGCCGGCCCGGCGCAGCCGAGGTCGAGCACGCCGGCCGACCGGTCGTAGGACAGGCGCACCGTGAGTGCGGCCGTGCCGGGCCGCACCTCCACCGGCACCTCCGCCACCGGCCCGGCCAGCCGGTCGTCCAGCGTCCACGTCCCGCTGATCGCGGCCCTGGTCGTCACGCGCCACCCACCAGGGTGTCGTCGCGGTAGAGCAGCGCCCGGCCCGGGCGGGGCACCGCCCAGGCCGCCGTACCCGGCGGGGGCTCGGCGCCCTCGGGGACCACCACCTGCAGCAGGTGGTCCGTGCACTCCAGCGTGACGAGATGGGCCGTGCCGAGGTTCTCCACCACCGCCACCTTCCCCGGGAACGCCCCCTTCTCCCCGGGCTCCCGGGTGGTCAGGTCGGCGTACTCGGGCCGCAGGCCGTACACGACCTCGCCCTCGGGCGCGCCGTCCGGCAGGGGGAACTCGGCCCCGGCCACCCGCAGCACGCCGTCCTTCGCGACGCCCGGCAGCAGGTTCATCGGCGTCGACCCGATGAAGGAGGCCACGAACGTGGTGGCCGGGCGGCGGAACACCTCGGACGGCGTGCCGAGCTGCGTGATCCGCCCGGCCGACATGACCGCGATGCGGTCGGCCAGCGCGAGCGCCTCGCTCTGGTCGTGCGTGACGAAGACCGTGGTCACCGCCAGCTCGCGCTGCAGGCGCTTGAGGAACGTGCGGGCCTCCAGGCGCAGCCGCGCGTCCAGGTTCGACAGCGGCTCGTCGAACAGGAACGCCTTGGGGTGGCAGGCGACCGCACGCGCGAGCGCCACGCGCTGCTGCTGCCCGCCGGACAGCTGGCCGGGCCTGCGGTCCAGCAGCTCCGACAGGCTGAGCCGGGACGCCGTCTCGGCGGCCTTCTCCGCACGCTCGGCCCGCGGGACCTTCCTGATCCGCAGCGGATAGGCGATGTTGGCGGTCACGTCCATGTGCGGGAACAGCGCGTAGTCCTGGAAGACCATCGCGACGTCCCGCCGTCCCGGAGGCGTCCCGGTGACGTCCACGCCGCCGATCTCGATCCGCCCCGATGTGGGGGTCTCCAGGCCGGCGATCGTCCGCAGCAGCGTCGTCTTGCCGCAGCCCGACGGGCCCAGCAGCGCGAAGAACTCGCCGTCGCCGATCTCCAGGTCGAGCGAGTCGACCGCCCGCACCCCGCCGGGGAACTCCTTGGTCAGGCCGCGCAACGCGATCACCGCTTGATCCCCCCGTGGAAGCGGAAGCCGTACCTCCGGCTGACGAACACGTACATCACCACCACCGGCAGCGAGTAGAGCAGCGAGAACGCCGAGATCACGTCGAGGCGCGGCGCGCCGCCCTCGGTGTAGAGCGTGTAGAGGATGACCGCGCCGGGGGCCTTGTCCGGGTCGCGCAGCAGGATGAACGGCTGCAGGAAGCTGCCCCACACTCCTGCGACCGCCCACACCGCGATCGTCGCCAGGCCGGGCCGCACCAGCGGGATCACGACGTGCCGCAGCACCTGCCCCGACGACGCGCCGAACACCCGCGCCGACTCCTCGTACGACGTGGGCGTGGCGTCCATGAAGTCCTTCAGGATGAAGATCGCGGCGGGGAGCAGGCCGCCCGACAGCGTGAGCACGACGCCGAGGTGGGTGTCGATCAGGTTCAGCCGGGTCGCCAGCTCGAACAGCGGCACCATCGCCGCCGTCCCCGTCACCACCGACGACAGGAGCAGCAGGACGTACAGCAGCGCGTCGCGACCGGGCACCCGCGCCCGCGACAGCGCGTACGCCGCCAGCGCGGCCAGCGTCACGACCAGGGCCGCGCTGCCGCACGCCTGGATCAGCGAGTTGCGCAGCGAGCCCAGCGCGTACGGGTTGTCCAGCAGAGCCCGGAAGTTCGCCAGCGTGAACTCCGGCACCGAGGCCGTGATCGACGGGTGGGCGTCGAACGGCGCCGAGGCCAGCCACAGCAGCGGCAGCGCGAAGAACCCCAGCACCAGGGCCAGGAAGGTGGCCCGCCCGATGGTCCCCAGCATGTGGCGCACCGGCGTCATGACGGCCTCACTTCCCCCCGGGACCGCAGGAGGCGCAGGTAGGCGAAGGCCAGGACCAGGTTCACCACGAGGACGAGGAAGGAGACCGCGGCGCCGAAACCGAGCCTGCCGCCGCTCATCGCGACGTTGTAGATGTAGACGGGCAGGATCTCCGACCGCCCCTCGGGGCCTCCGGCGGTGAGCTGGAAGGCCGTGAAGTCGTTGAACGTCCACAGCGTGATCAGCAGCAGGTTCGTCAGCACATGCCCCTTGATGTGCGGGAAGACCACATCCCTGAGCTGCTGGAGCGTCGACGCGCCGGCGAGCCGGGCGGTCTCCAGGTGCGACGGCGGCACGTTCTCCAGCGCCGCGCCGTACAGCATCATCGAGAACGCCGTGCCGCGCCAGACGTTGAACACGATGATCGACGCCATCGGGTGGTCGAGCAGCCAGGCGAAGCCGGGCGTGTGCAGGATCGCGTTCAGCGTCCCGCCGTCGCGGTCGAGCAGCGCGATCCACAGGAACGCGACGACCGACGACGGCAGGATCCACGCCAGCAGCACCAGCCCCTCGGTGAGGCTCTTCAGCGGCCCCCGCCGGTCGCGCAGCGCCCACGCGATCGCGAACCCGAGCACCGCCTGCCCGAGCACGGCCGAGCCGAGCACGAACTGCACGGTGAGCCACAGCGACGAGCGGAACCGCTCGTCGCCCAGCGCCTCGGCGTAGTTGGCCGCCCCCACCACCTGCGGATCGGCCGCCGCCAGGCCGGTGAGCCGGTAGTCCGTGAGGCCCAGATAGACGGTCCACAGCGCGGGGAAGACCAGGAACACCCCGATCAGCACCAGCGCCGGCAGCACGAACCCCACGGCGGGACGGCGGCCCAGCGTGCCGGACTCAGCTCGCGACATGCTCAGCTCGCGACATTGGCGGGGCCGCCGACGAGGGACTCGACCTTGCGCTGGTAGGCGGCGGCCGCCTCCTCCACGCTCGTGCCCGCCACGACCGCGGCCGTGGCCTCCTGCAGGGCGACCGACACCTGCGGGTAGACGGCCAGGGGCGGCCGGTACGCCGTGAGGGGCAGGACCTCGTCGGAGACGAACTTCAGCATCGGGTCGGCCCCCAGCACCGTGTCGTTCACGTCCTTGCGCGCCGTGATCCGGGCGGCCCCGGCGAGCTGCGACGTGGTGGCCTCGGCCGAGTGCATGAACGACAGCAGCTCCCAGGCCAGCTTCGGGTTCTTCGAGTTGGGGTTGAGCACCCGTACGGCGCCGCCGGACATGCTGACGAAGTCCTGGCCCCGGATGCCGGCCCCGGGGCGCTGGGCGGGGATCAGGGCGTAGCCGACGACCGAGTCGCGGTCCTTCATCGGGGCGACCCCGGCCTCGGGCTCGATCACCGACCGCCAGAAGTAGTCACCCTCCGCCAGGATGGCGATCCTGCCCTCGGCGAACTGGGCGAACGACTTGTCCCGTCCCCGCGCCTCCTGCTGCAGCCTGGGGTCGCCGAGGCCGCCGGAGTAGACCTGCCGGTAGAAGTCCAGCACGTCCTTGAGCGCCCGGGAGGCGCCGGTCCACTTGCCGTCCGCGTAGATCTGCGCCCCCGCGCCCGCCAGCAGCGGCAGCGCGCCCTGCATGGTCGTCGCCTCGCCCATGGCGGTGCCGGCGTCGATCTGGATCGGGACGGGGACGCCGGCCCTCTTGAGCGCCCCGCCGGCGTCGAGGATCTCCTGCCAGCTCCGCGGCTGCCAGCGGTCCGGCAGGCCGGCCTTCCGGAACAGGGCCCTGTTGTAGAACAGCACCCGCCCGTCGGTGCCCTGCGGCAGGCCGTACCTCTTGCCCTCGAACGTGCCGAGGCCCTGCACGGCCTGCGGGATCTGGCTCCACCCCTCCCAGGAGTCCGCCTCGGGACCGGCGACCTCGGCGAGCGGCTTGACGTACCCGGCCTGGGCGAACTCGCCCACCCAGATGCCGTCGAGGTCGATGACGTCGGCGCCCGCCCGTGACTTGAGGTCGAGGGCGACCTTCGTCTTGTACTGCTCGTCGTCCACGCCGCTCGGCTGGAACACCACGCGGACGTCGCGGCCCTTGGCCTTCTGCGCGGCCTCGAACCGCGGGATGACCCATTTGGCCGTCCAGTCGGCGGTCTCGGCGTTCTTGCCGCCGGAGATCGCGTTGGCGGTGATGGTCAGGGTGACGCCCTCGTCTGTGGAGTCGCCGGAATCGTCGGAGCCGCCGGTGCCGCAGGCGCCCAGAGTCAACAGGGCCACCGCCGCCACCGCGAGCGCAGGTCTCATGATCGACCTCCCCGTAGTCCTGACGTACGGACAAATCGACACTCGCACGCGATTACCGACACGTAAAGAAACGGTTTGGTGAACGAGTAAGGGACGCGCGCCCGGCCTCTTGCGGGATGTCTGGTTCGCGCTGAGCTGATCGGGAAGAGTGCAACCAGCGCTGAGACCTGAGTATGGTCGGGCGTAACAACGCATGCTTGGAGGGAGTCGCGTGGCATCTCAGCCAGCCTGGATGAACAGCCTCTTCACATATACGGGATCGTCGTCGTTCTCAGAGTTCCTAGGCGTGCACGCGCCGAACCTGCTGCCCGCCCGCAACGAGTCGCTGGCGGCGCCGGTGGGTGACGAGATCCCGCACGCGACCACCATCGTCGCGGCGACCTGCGCCGGCGGCGTGGTGATGGCGGGCGACAGGCGTGCGACCTCCGGGAACATCATCTCGCAGCGGGACATCGAGAAGGTGTTCCGCACCGACGACTACTCCTGCATGGGCATCGCGGGCACCGCGAGCACCGGCCTGGAGCTGGCCCGGCTCTACCGGGTCGAGCTGGAGCACTACGAGAAGACCGAAGGTCGCTCGCTGTCGACCGAGGGCAAGGCGCACCGCCTGGCCACCATGATCCGCGGAAACCTGCCCATGGCCATGCAGGGCCTCGTGGTCGTGCCGCTCTTCGCGGCCTACGACCCGTCCCACGACTCCGGGCGGATCTTCAGCTACGACGTGGGCGGCGGGCCGTACGAGCAGAGGGAGTTCCACTCGATCGGCTCGGGTTCGATCTTCGCCCGGGGCTCGCTCAAGAAGCTCTACCGGGAGAACTCCAGCCCGCAGGACACGGTCCTGGCCTGCCTGCACGCCTTGTACGACGCCGCCGACGACGACTCGGCGACCGGCGGCCCCGACGTGATGCGGAAGATCTGGCCGGTCGTGTCCGTCATCACCGCCGACGGCTTCCGCCGCCTCCCGGACGACGAGATCGCCGAGTTCGTGGAGTCCATGCTGGAGAGGCGGATGACCGCCCCCGAAGGCCCGACCGCGCCGCTGCGCTAACCCAAGAGAGGATCACCCCCGGTGTCCATCCCCTTCGGAGGATATGCCTCGCCCGAGCAGATCATGCGGGACAGGGCGGAGTATGCCCGCAAGGGCATCGCTCGCGGTCGCAGCGTGGTCGTGATGCAGTACGCGGACGGCATCCTGTTCGTGGCGCCCAACCCGTCCAAGGCGCTGCACAAGATCAGCGAGATCTACGACCGCATCGGCTTCGCCGCGGTGGGGCGCTACAACGAGTTCGAGTCGCTCCGCCTGGCCGGCATCCGCTACGCGGACATCAACGGCTACACCTTCAACCGCAACGACGTCACCGGCCGCGGCCTGGCGAACCTGTACGCCCAGCACCTCGGCATGATCTTCACCGAGTCGATCAAGTCGTTCGAGGTGGAGATCGTCGTCGCGGAGGTCGGCGAGGCGGCCGAGGACGACCAGATCTACCGGATCACCTTCGACGGCTCAGTCTTCGACGAGCAGGGCATGGCCGTGATCGGCGGCCAGGCCGACGCCGTCGGAGGGCGCCTGAAGGAGCGTTACAGCGAGGGACTGCCGCTGCCGCAGGCCCTCGACGCCGCGCTGGCCGCCCTGACCGAGCCGGGCGGCGAGCGTCCCCCGGTGACCCAGATCGAGGTCGCCGTCCTCGACCGGGGCAGGGAGCACCGCAAGTTCCTGCGCCTGACCGGGCCCCGCCTGGAGAAGCTCCTGGAGGCCGCCAAGGACAGCCAGGGGGGCGCGCGGCAGCCCGCCGCCGAGGAGGCCCGGGCAGAGCAGGAACAGGCCGAGCAGGCTCCCGACACCGCCCCGCCGATCGCCCCCGAGGGCGACATCGACACGGGCTCCGGCGAGTAGCCCGTCCTCCCGTCCGTACGGCCGCGGTGCCGCGCCCTCATCAGGGGCGCGGCGCCGCCGTCTCATGGGCTCGGCTCGGGCATTTCGGTCCAGCCAACCCCCGATTTCGCTACTCTCATCCGGTTATGACGACTTTTGATCTCTTCCGACGGGCGGGCGTTCCGGCCGCCGCCGTCGCCCTCCTGTCGCTGACCGCATGCTCCGGAGCCTCCGGCACCTCGGCCTCGCCCACCGTGACCGCCACCGTGACGGTGACGGCCCCGGCGTCGCCCGCGGAGCCGTCCGCCGACCCGGCGGCCTCCGACACCCCGGCGGCGGACACGCCCACCGACTCGAGCACGACCGCGCCGACGCGGAAGCCGGGCAAGGCCGGGCCGCCGATCACGGACAAGACGCCGGCCCCCTTCGGCGGGACCATCCAGTCGGACCCCGGGCACGACTTCACCAAGGGGCTCAGCCCCAGCAGGGACGGTGTCGTACGCGGCCAGCTGGTCGCCATGCACGACGAGAACGTGGCGGAGTACCGGCCCGTCAAGTTCGTCAAGGAGTACGGCGGCAGCACCAGCGGCCACTTCGAGGGGCCGCCGGAGGGTGACGTGACGGCCTTCGCCGCGCCGATCGCGAAGAACGTCGTGTTCCTCAGCGCGGTCGGCTGCGACGGCAAGGACCAGACCATCGACAGCAAGTACCTCGGCACCCAGCGCTGCTCACGGGGCAAGCTGGTCCTGCGGGCCGACGCGGGCGACCTGCGGGCGCTCATCACCGTTCAGGGCGGCCAGATCGTCAAGGTGACGGAGATTTACGCCGCCTGACCGCTCCTTCTCGGCATTCCACCGCCTGATCACTGTTCGGCCGCCGGTTTATGGGAATAGTGTGAGGTGATGGATCGACGCATATTCGGGCTGGAGAACGAGTACGGCGTCACCTGCACGTTCCGCGGGCAGCGGAGGCTGTCGCCGGACGAGGTGGCGCGGTACCTGTTCCGGCGAGTGGTGTCCTGGGGCCGATCGAGCAACGTATTCCTGCGCAACGGCGCACGTCTCTACCTGGACGTGGGCAGCCATCCCGAGTACGCCACCCCTGAGTGCGACAACGTCGTGGAGCTGGTCACCCACGACAAGGCGGGGGAGCGGATCCTGGAGGGTCTCCTCGTGGACGCCGAGAAGCGGCTCCGCGAGGAGGGCATCGCGGGAGACATCTACCTGTTCAAGAACAACACCGACTCGGCCGGCAACTCCTACGGCTGCCACGAGAACTACCTCGTGGGCCGGCACGGGGAGTTCGGGCGGCTGGCCGACGTCCTGATCCCTTATCTGGTGACCCGCCAGATCATCTGCGGTGCGGGCAAGGTGCTGCAGACCCCGCGCGGAGCCGTCTACTGCGTCTCCCAGCGGGCCGAGCACATCTGGGAGGGCGTCTCCTCGGCGACCACCCGGTCCCGGCCGATCATCAACACCCGCGACGAGCCGCACGCGGACGCCGAGCGGTTCCGCAGGCTGCACGTCATCGTGGGCGACTCGAACATGAGCGAGACCACGATGCTGCTCAAGGTCGGCGCCACCGACCTGGTGCTGCGCATGATCGAGGCCGGTGTGGTGATGCGCGACCTGTCCCTGGAGAACCCGATCAGGGCGATCCGGGAGGTGTCCCACGACATGACGGGCAGGCGCAGGGTGCGCCTGGCCAACGGCCGTGAGGCCTCGTCGCTGGAGATCCAGCAGGAGTACCTGACCAAGGCGCAGGACTT
This sequence comes from Microbispora sp. NBRC 16548, assembly GCF_030268985.1. NCBI lineage: Bacteria > Bacillati > Actinomycetota > Actinomycetes > Streptosporangiales > Streptosporangiaceae > Microbispora > Microbispora sp. NBRC 16548. Next base: position 423,467 of record NZ_BSSF01000003.1, on the reverse strand, counting down.
CGTCGAGCGGCGCGGCGGGGACGCCATCGCCAAGCGGGTGCTGGAGCTGTGGGAGCGCACGCTCCGGGCGGTCGAGACGGGCGACCTCGACCTCGTCTCGCGGGAGATCGACTGGGTCACCAAGTACCAGATGATTGAACGTTACAGACAGAAGTACGACCTGCCGCTGTCGTCGCCGCGCGTCGCGCAGCTCGATCTGGCCTACCACGACGTCCACCGCAAGCGCGGGCTGTTCTACCTCCTGCAGAAGCGGGGGGCCGTCGAGAGGGTGGCCGACGACGTGCGCATCTTCGAGGCCAAGTCGGTTCCGCCGCAGACCACACGGGCCAAGCTGCGCGGGGAGTTCATCCGCAAGGCCCAGGAGAAGCGGCGTGACTTCACCGTCGACTGGGTCCACCTGAAGCTCAACGACCAGGCCCAGCGGACGGTGCTGTGCAAGGATCCGTTCCGCAGCGTCGACGAGAGAGTCGAGAAGCTCATCGCGGGTATGTGATCTCTTACACCGCTCTGACGGCGGGTTCGGGTAGCCTGGCCCGGACCCGCTGTCTGTTTGAGGATTCCCATATGCGCCGTCGTACGGCACTCGTCGCCGCCCTACCCTTGTTGCTCGTCGCCGCCTGCGGAACCGCGCAGAAGAGCACGTCCAGCGCGAGCCCCGCCTCCAGTGGCCAGGCCGCGGCCTCGGCCATCAAGGTGACGGGAGAGGCCGGCAAGAAGCCCACCGTGACCTTCCCGGCGGGCAAGCCCTCGCTCACGTCGGCCTCCATCAAGGTCGTCGAGGGCCAGGGCACCCCGGCCAAGGACGGCGACGTCCTCACCGCCAACGTCACCGTCTACAACTGGGACGGCAAGGAGAACAAGGCGGCAGGCTCCGACTACGACCAGGGCAAGTCGGAGTTCGTCTCGGTCAGCCCGCAGCTGCCCAAGGCGCTGCACGAGGCGCTGATCGGCGCCAAGCCGGGCGGCCGGGTGATGGCCGTGATCGCCAAGGACAACCTGAGCGCGGAGCAGCTCGACCAGGCCAAGCAGCAGGGTCAGGACTTCAACGCCGTGTCCCAGGTGCTGGTCATCGACGTGCTGGGGGCCGCGCTGAAGTCCGTCCAGGGCACTGCCGTCGACCCCGCCGTGAACGGCGTGAAGGTCGAGAACCCGAGCGGCGACAAGGCCCCGGCGCTGACCACCAAGACCAGCGAGAAGGCGCCCAAGAAGCTGGTCGTCAAGACCGTGATCAAGGGTGGCGGCCCGGAGGTGAAGGCCGGTCAGACGGTCCTCGCCCACTACGTCGGCAAGATCTGGGGCACCGACAAGAAGTTCGACTCCAGCTGGGACCGCGGCCAGCCCGCGACGTTCGCCCTCGACCAGGTCGTCAAGGGCTGGGCGCAGGGCCTGACCGGCGTCCCGGTCGGCAGCCGCGTCCTGATCACGATCCCGCCGGACCTCGGCTACGGCAAGGAGGGCAACGCGCAGGGCGGCATCAAGGGCACCGACACGCTCGTCTTCGTCGTGGACGTCCTCGGCGCGGCCTGACGGCAACGGACGACAGGGGCCCCTCCCACCCAACGGTGGGAGGGGCCCCTGGCGTACGGGCGTCAGCTGAGGATCTGGTAGCTGTCGCCGTAGACCTTCCACCGCAGCGGCGGGTCGAGGTCGAGGTTGCCGTTCTTGAGGAACACCCGCTGGGCGGTGTCGACCCGGCTGGTGTCGCTGTGCGCCTCCTCGGTCTTCATCGCCGCCTTGCGGGCGTCGAGGAACGCGTTGAGGTAGGCGACCTCGTCGCCGCCCTGCGCCGGGGTCTTCGCCTTCTTCATGGCCGTCTTGCGGATGCCGCCGAAGCTGACCGGGTCGGTGCCGGGGCCGTGCATCACGATGGCGTCGTAGTAGACGAACTGCCCGAGCGCGCGCAGGCCGTCGGCCTTGGCCTGGGCCACCGCGGGGTTGAAGTAGACCCGGTCGCGCTCGTCGTTCTGCGCCTGCCGGAACACGGGATCGGCGGCCGCGGCGCGCCAGTCCTTGGGGAAGTTCGGGTCCAGCCCCTGATGCGAGTCGGTGCCGTTCACCTTCCGCAGCGCGGGCAGATACCTGGCCAGCACGTTGCCGGGCTTGCGCGTGGTGTAGAGCTCGACCAGGTCGAGCATGTCGCCGGTGCCCGAGCAGAAGCCGATGATCCCGGCGGTGTAGCCGCGCCCGTCGTCGATGTCCTCGATGTACTTGTACTGGGCCTTCCAGTCGAGTGAGGAGTTCTCCGCGCTGGAGACGAGCTCCATCGCGATCTCCTTCTTCTTCGGGTCCGTGAGGTCGACCGGCGCCGCCTTGACCGTCACCTTCACGGTCTCCCCGGTAGCAGCCGGGCCGCCGGTGGCGGCTCCCGCCGCGTTCGCGGGGAGTACGGCCGCGGCGGCGGCCACAAGCAGCAGAGCCGCGCGCCGGGGAGTGCGCCTGATCAGCGGGTCTTTCACGTGCGTCGCTCCGTTCTCCGCCCGCGGCCATGCGTCGTGGCGGGAAGGGGGCGCGGGCGGGGGATGAGCCCTCCGTGAGGGGGTTTAGTTAGGAAGGTTTCCTAATGAAAGCAGTACTCCGCGGCGGTGTCAACAGCCCCTTGACCGGCCGTCCCGGCCGGCGTCCGATGGTGGCGGCCGCCACGACCTAAACTCCGGCTGTGACGAGCGACGATCTGGAGTCGATGAGCGTGCTCGGCGATCCCGTACGGCGGGCGCTGTACCGGTTCGTGGCCGAGCAGGGGCGGGACGTGGGCCGCAACGAGGCGGCCGAGGCGACCGGCGTCCAGCGCACGCTGGCCGCGCACCACCTGGACAAACTGGTTGACGCGGGGTTGCTGGAGGCGGGCTTCCGGCGGCTCAGCGGCAAGGCCGGCCCCGGCGGCGGCCGCCCGGCGAAGGTCTACCGGCGGGTGCGCGAGGAGCGGACCGTGAGCCTGCCGCCCCGCGACTACCGCACGCTCGCGCTCGTGCTGGCGGAGACCGTCGACCTGCTGGGCGGCGAGGAGAAGGCCGAGGAGGCCGCCCGGCGGGCGGGGGAGCGCCTCGTCGCCTCCGATGCCGCCTCCGGCGATCTCCTGGAGGTGTTGCGCGCGCGCGGCTACGAGCCGTACGAGGAGGACGGGCGGGTGCGGCTGCGCAACTGCCCCTTCCACGTGCTGGCCGACAGCCATCCGCTGCTCGTGTGCTCGATGAACCTCGCGCTGTGCGAGGGGCTGCTGGCCGGTCTGGGTGAGAACGGGTTCGCCGCGACGCTGGACCCGAGGCCGGAGGAGTGTTGTGTGGCCTTCACACCTTCTAAAAACAACGTAGATTGACATAGAATCGGGGCATGCATCTCGCCCAGCTCAACGTCGCCCATCTCAGGGAACCCCTCGACTCCCCCACGCTGGCGGACTTCCTCGCCGCTCTGGAACCGATCTACCAGGTGTCGGACGCCGCGCCCGGCTTCGTCTGGCGTATGAAGGAGGGCGATGAGCCCACGGACCTGATCCAGCACGACTACGGACAGATGCTGGTCGTGAACCTCTCGGTCTGGGAGTCCCGCGAGACGTTGTGGAACTTCGTCTACCGCAGCGCCCATCTGGAGGTGATGCGGCGCCGCCGGGAGTGGTTCCACCGGATCGCCGAGCCGTACACGGTGATGTGGTGGGTGCCCGAGGGCCACCTGCCGCCGCTTGACGAGGCCATGGCACGCCTGGACCTGCTCCGGGGGCAGGGGCCGGGCCCGAAGGCGTTCACGTTCAGAGAGTTCTACGACAGCAGTGACGCCGCGTGTCTCCCGGCGGCGGCGGAGGTCACGAAGTAGGCCAGGTCCTCCTCCAGGCCGCGGCCCATGGTGGACAGCCGCACCGGGGACGCCTTGAGTGCCTCGTGCAGGCCCTCCACCGGCACCGTCACGATCTCGTGACGCGTGGCCAGGGCCGCGGCCTGCTCGCGCACCGTCGCCCCGAACGCGCCGGGCAGATCAGGCACGACGACCTGGGCCGGGGTCAGCGCGACCCGGCCGTACGCCGTGAGCGAGTGGTGCGACACCCCGACATGCCGCTCGCGGCGGTCGCCCTCGCTGACCCGCAGCGCGGCCACGGGCCGCCCGGTCAGCACGGCGGCGGCGTTCACGGCCTCGCCCGCGGCGACGCCGGAAAAGCCCCAGCGGGTGCCGGTGCCGAGGTTGCCCGGCCCCTGCGTCACGACGGCGACGTCGGCGCCGAGCACGTGGCGGGCGGCCAGCAGGCCGGTGTGGAGCGTGACCGCCTCGACGTCCCCGCCGAAGGACTGGCCGGTCGTCACCACCCCGCACAGCCAGTCGCGCTCGCGCAGCGTCGCGCACGACATCGAGAACCAGGCAGGCAGCGCCCCGCCGTCCTGCATCACGTACGCCACCCTGATCCCCGGAGAGTCCGCGTACAGACCACACAGGATCGCGGGCAGGGCGGAGTGCAGGTCGGCGACCACGACGGGCATTCCATCGACCGAGTCGGCCTCCCGCAGCGCCTCGTGGTGCGGGGACCCCTGCTCGTCCGCGCCGAGCACGGTGGCCTGCAACGGGGTGTAGCGTGCTTTCACCAGGTGGCCGGCACCGGAAGGATCTTGCGGTAAACGGTCCGGGACGGCCACCACCATGGCGTACCCTCCCGTACCGAGACCCATGGCGAGGGCGGTCGTGTTGAGCAGCACGGTGTCGCCCACTTCAGGGCGTCCCACCAGCGGGGGATAGGCGAGCGCCCGGCACTCGCCCTCGGCGACGGCGACGTCGAGTTCCACCGCCCCCGGCCACTCGCGCCGGACCCGCACCACTTCGCCCTTGCGCCATCTGATCACGCCGAAAAGGGTAGCGTTCTCGACTGGAAGGGAGGCCCGATGTCGCGGCGGAAGACCGAGCGGCTGCTCAATCTGGTTATCTGCCTGCTCGCGACGCGGCGGCCGTTGAGCGCGGAGCAGATCCGGCAGGCCGTCCCCGGGTACGACCCGGACAACGACGAGGCCTTCCAGCGCATGTTCGAGCGCGACAAGAACGAGCTGCGCGAGATCGGCATCCCCATCGAGGTCCACAAGGACCCCTGGGAGGACGACCCCGGCTACCGGATCGTACGCGAGGCGTACGAGCTGCCCGAGATCACGCTGGAGCCCGACGAGGCCGCCGTCATCGGCCTGGCCGCGCAGGTGTGGCAGCGGGCGAGCCTCGCCGAGGCGGCCGGCGGGGCGCTGCTGAAGCTGACCGCTGGCGGCGTGCACGCCGACCTCGCGGAGAGCCCGCTGGAGCTGCGGGTGGACACCCGCGACCCCGCGTTCCCCGCGCTGTGGGAGGCCGTGCGGGACCGGCGCGCGGTCGCCTTCGACTACCGGTCGGCCGGCAGCGAGTCGGTGCTGCGGCGGACGGTCGAGCCGTGGGGGGTCGTCAGCAGGCGCGGCCGGTGGTACCTGGTCGGGCACGACCGCGACCGCGGCGCCGCCCGGGTCTTCCGGCTGAGCCGGATCACCGGGGCCGTGTCCACGCTCGGGCGGCCGGCGGCGTTCACCGTGCCGGAGGGGCTGGACCTGCGGGCCATGGTGGGCTACCAGGAGCTGCCGAACGAGCGGGTCGCCCTGGTGCGCGTACGCAAGGGCACCTGCCTCGGCCTGCGGCACGCCGCCCAGGCCGTGCGTAACGGGCCGGGGGAGTGGGACGAGGCCGAGGTGACCTTCGCCGACGCGGAACGCCTCGCCGGGTGGCTGGCCAGTCTCGGCGCGGACGCCGTCGTGCTGGACCCGCCGGACGCGCGCGATGCCGTGATCCGCCGTCTGAAGGGGGCGTTGCAGTGAGTTCGGACCGGTTGCCGCGGCTGCTCGCGCTCGTGCCCTACCTCATGTCGCATCCGGGCGCGCAGGTGCCCGAGGTGGCACGGCTGTTCGGCCTGTCGGAAAAGCAGCTCATCGACGACCTCCAGCTCGTCTGGATGTGCGGCCTGCCCGGGCACACGCCCGGCGACCTGATCGACGTCTCGTGGGACGGCGGCGAGATCCTCATCGACAACGCCGAGGCGATCGCCCGGCCGCTCAAGCTCGGCGTGGACGAGGCGAGCGCGCTGCTCGTCGCGCTGCGCATGCTCGACGAACTGCCCGAGTTCCAGGGCCGCGACGTGCTCGGCCGGGTCATCGCCAAGCTGGAGCAGGCGGCGGGCGAGGGCGCGGCCACGGTGAGCAGCCAGGTCCAGGTGGAGATCGGCGCGGCCCCGGACGCCCACGCCGTCATCACCGACGCCGCCCGCAGGGGCCGCAGGCTGTCGCTGCGCTACTACGTGCCGGGGCGCGACGAGATCACCCCCAGGGAGGTCGACCCGCTGCGGGTCGTGCTCGTGGACGGGCGGCACTACCTGGAGGGCTGGTGCTACCGCGCCGAGGCGATGCGGATGTTCCGCGTCGACCGGATCCTGGACGTCGAGATCCTCGACGTGCCCGTGGACCCGCCGGCCGGGGCCGAGCCGATGGACGTCACCCGGGGCGTGTTCCGGCCGTCGGACAGCGACGAGCTGGTGGAGCTGGAACTGACCCCGGCGGGCCGCTGGGTGGCGGAGTACTACCCCTGCGAGGAGGTCGCCGAGCTGGGCGAGGGCCGCCTGCGCGTCTCGCTGCGGGCCCGCGACCAGTCCTGGCTGGTGCGGCTCGCGCTCCGGCTGGGCGACAGCGGCCGGGTGCTGTCCCCGGCGTCCCTCGCCGAGCGGGTGACGGCCACCGCCAAGCAGGCGCTGGCCAACTACGAGACCGTGTGACCTGGGGGAAGCGCATGACTTTGATCTTCGCCCTGTCCGCGGTGGTCGTGGCGGGGCTCGCCGTCCTCATGTGGCCGGCCGTCCGGGTGCTCGCCGCGGCGCGGGACCTGCACGCCGAAGTCAAGCGGGCCAAGGGGCGGCTCGGAGTGTCCGAATAAGGGACTTTGCCCACGATTGATGTGATTTTGAGCCCCACGGACAGGTGAACTTTGGCGTGTGGTGCGCGTACGATCGGGGAGTAGTACCCACGGCCCTCGCGGTAAGGACATGACATGCCCAACCTCGGACCCATGGAATGGATTCTGATCCTCCTGGTTCTGATCCTTCTTTTCGGCGCGAAGAAGCTCCCGGACACCGCGAGGGCCCTTGGGCAGTCGCTGCGCATGTTCAAGAAGGAAACCAGCAAGATGAGCGAGGAGGACGAGGAGCGGCAGACGGTCAAGGCGCAGGCCGAGCCCGTCGCTCCGCCGGCGGCGCAGATCCCGCCGGCCACCCCGTCCGTCGAGGAGCGGCTGCGTGTCCTGGAGGAGGAGAACCGGAGGCTGCGTGAGAGCCAGCAGCCGGTGAGTTCGCAGAACGAGCAGCGCTCCAACTAGGCGCCGCACCCCCACTGACCCCAGGACGAACCAGATGGCCCTGTTGAAACGGTCGACTCCCGCCGCCACGGCACACGACGGGCGGATGACGCTCATGGAGCACATCCGCGAGCTGCGCAACCGGCTGATCAAGGCCATCCTGGCGGTGGTCGTCGGGACCGCCGTCGGGTTCATCTACTTCGAGCCCATCTGGAACTTCCTGAAGCAGCCGTACTGCCGGCTGCCGCAGGCCCACCAGCTGAACGGCGACAAGTGCACGCTGGTGGTGAACGGGGTCTTCGACTCGTTCTTCGTCAACCTCAAGGTCGCCGTGATCTTCGGCGTGGTGGTCTCGGCCGTGTTCTGGATCTACCAGATCTGGGCGTTCGTGACCCCGGGCCTGTACCAGAACGAGCGCCGCTACACCATGGCGTTCCTCGGGCTCTCCGTTCCGCTGTTCACCGCAGGCTCGGCCCTCGCCTACGTCACGATGGACAAGGGCCTGTCCCTGCTGCTCGGCTTCGCGCCCGAGGGCACGCTGACGCTGGTGAGCATCAACGAGTACCTCAGCTTCGCGCTCGCGATGCTGATCATCTTCGGCGTCTCCTTCCTGATGCCGTTGCTGCTGGTGTTCCTCAACGTCATCGGGGTGCTCCGGTTCAAGACGGTGTCCAAGCACACCCGCATGGTCGTGTTCCTGATGTTCGTCTTCGCGGCCGTCGCGACGCCGAGCCAGGACCCCGTCACCATGCTGGCCCTGGCGCTCCCGATGGTGGCGCTGTTCTTCGTCGCGGAGGCGTTCATGTACTTCCACGACAAGAAGCGCGACGCCGCCGACGCGGCGCACGCACGGGCCATCGAGGAGGAGCTCGACGGGCCGTCCGCCGCCGAGGGCACGGCGGACTCGGTCGACGTGAGGGACTGACCGAATATCCCTCTGGTGTCGCCTGGTGGGTGGCGGTAGGTTCCGCGTATGGCCGATGAGATCGTCGTCCTGGTGAACCCCGCCGCCCGCGGCGGCCGTACGCTGCGCCTGCTCGACCCGGTGCTGCGGCGGCTGCGGGCGGGCGGCCGCCCGGTCTCGGTGGTCGTCGGGACCTCGGCGGCGGACGCCCTGGGCCGGGCCCGCGATGCCGTCGCCGCCGGGCCGGCCGCACTCGTCGCCTTCGGCGGCGACGGCCTGGTCCACCTGGCCGTGCAGGCCGTGGCCGGGACGGCCGTGCCGCTCGGGATCGTGCCCGCGGGGACCGGCAACGACATCGCCGACGCCCTCGGCATCCCGCGCAAGGATCCGCTCGCCGCCGCGGACATCGTGACCTCGGGCGACTGCCGGGTGATCGACGCGGCCAGGCTGGGCACGGGCGGGAACAGGCCGGATGAGTGGTTCGCCGGGGTCCTCGCCTGCGGGTTCGACTCCCGCGTCAACGAGCGGGCCAACGCCATGACCCGGCCGCCGGGAATGGCGAAGTACCTGGTCGCGCTCGCACGAGAACTGCGGTCGTTCACCCCGATCCCGTTCCGGATCACCCTCGACGGGGAGGCCGCCGAGCGCGAGGCGATGCTGGTGGCGGTGGCCAACACCCGGTCGTACGGCGCCGGGATGCGGGTGTGCCCGGACGCCCGGCCCGACGACGGCCTGCTCGACGTGCTCGTGCTCGGGGCGGTGCCCAAGGGCGAGTTCCTGCGCACGTTCCCCCGCGTCTACCGGGGCAGCCACACCGGGCACCCCGCCGTGACCCTGCGACGGGCCCGGCGGGTGGAGATCGAGGCTCTGGACGGTGACGTCGTCGCGTACGCCGACGGCGAGCGGGCCGGCCCCGCCCCGCTGACCTGCGCCGTCGAGCCGGGAGCGCTGCGCGTCCTGGCCCCTGATCGACGAGGCTGATCTACGGCGTAAAGGCGTAAAAGGATCTCCGATGACGGACGCCCGGAATCCCGTTATCGGTAGGGTTGACGGTATGAGTACGCCAGCGGAACGCTATGCCGCCTTCCGTGAGGGGCAGTCCGGCGCCGGACCCGCTCTCGCCTCGTTCCGCGAACTTTACGACTTCGAGCTCGACGAGTTCCAGATCGACGCCTGTCAGGCGCTGGAGGCCGGGGACGGCGTGCTGGTGGCCGCGCCGACCGGGTCGGGCAAGACGGTGGTGGGGGAGTTCGCCGTCCACCTGGCGCTGGAGCAGGGCCGCAAGTGCTTCTACACGACGCCGATCAAGGCGTTGTCCAACCAGAAGTACAACGACCTGGTCAGGCGGTACGGAGCGCGCAAGGTCGGCCTGCTGACCGGGGACAACAGCGTCAACGGCGAGGCCCCGATCGTGGTCATGACCACCGAGGTCCTGCGCAACATGCTGTACGCGGGCTCGAACACGCTGACCGGCCTCGCATATGTGGTGATGGACGAGGTCCACTACCTGGCCGACCGGTTCCGCGGCGCGGTCTGGGAAGAGGTCATCATCCACCTGCCGGAGTCGGTGCGGGTGGTGGCCCTGTCGGCCACGGTCAGCAACGCCGAGGAGTTCGGCGAGTGGCTGGGCGAGGTGCGCGGCGACACCACGGTCATCGTGGACGAGCACCGGCCGGTCCCGCTGTGGCAGCACATGCTGGTCGGCAACAAGATGTTCGACCTGTTCGTCGACGAGGGCGACGGCACCCTGCGGGTCAACCCGTCCCTCATGCGGATCTCCCGCGACGAGATGCGGCTGGCCCAGGCCAGGGGCAGACGGGGCTACTCGCGGCCCGGCCGGGGCACGACGCCGAGCCGGTCGGACGTGATCGAGAAGCTCGACGCCGAGGGCCTGCTGCCGGCGATCACCTTCATCTTCTCCAGGAACGGCTGCGACGCCGCCGTCATGCAGTGCCTCTACTCGGGGCTGCGCCTCACCACGGAGGCCGAGAGCCACGAGATCCGCCAGATCGTGGACGAGCGCACCGCGCACCTGCCCGACGAGGACCTCGCGGTGCTCGGCTACCTCGAATGGCGCGACTGCCTGGAGCGCGGCCTGGCCGCCCACCACGCGGGCATGCTCCCGGCCTTCAAGGAGGTCGTGGAGGAGCTGTTCACCAAGGGGCTGGTGAAGGCGGTCTTCGCGACCGAGACGCTGGCGCTCGGCATCAACATGCCGGCCAGGTCCGTGGTGATCGAGAAGCTCGACAAGTGGAACGGCGAGACCCACGCCGACCTGACCCCGGGGGAGTACACCCAGCTCACCGGCCGGGCCGGGCGGCGCGGCATCGACATCGAGGGCCACGCGGTGGTGGTCTGGCAGCCGGGGATGGATCCCCTCGCCGTCGCCGGTCTCGCCGGCACCCGCACCTATCCGCTGCGCTCCAGCTTCAAGCCGTCGTACAACATGGCGGTCAACCTCGTCGGGCAGGTCGGCCGGGAGCGGGCGCGGACCCTGCTGGAGGACTCCTTCGCCCAGTTCCAGGCCGACCGGGCCGTGGTCGGGCTGGCCCGACAGCTCCGCAAGGCCGAGCAGGCCCTCGAGGGCTACGCCGAGGCGATGACCTGCCACCTCGGCGACTTCGAGGAGTACGCCGCGATGCGCAGGCGGCTGTCGGACCGCGAGGCCGAGCTGTCGCGCCAGCGGGGGGCGGCCCGCCGCGCCCAGGCCGTGCAGTCCCTGGAGGTGCTCAAGCCCGGCGACGTCATCCGGGTGCCGGGCGGGCGCCGTGCGGGTATCGCGGTCGTGCTCGACCCCGGCGTCAACGGCCGGGGACACGAGGGCCCCGCGCCGCTCGTGCTGACGATCGGCAAGCAGGTCAAGCGCCTGTCGGCGGCCGACTTCCCGGTGCCGGTCGAGCCGGTCGACAAGATCAGGATTCCGAAGGGCTTCAACCCGCGCTCGCCGAAGGAACGGGCCAACCTCGTCTCGACGGTGCACGCGAAGCTGGGCGACCGCGACCTCGGCAAGCCGCCGCGGGCGCGCGACCACGCCGCGGAGGACGAGGAGATCACGCGCCTGCGGCGGGAGCTGCGCCAGCACCCCTGCCACGGCTGCGACGAGCGTGAGGACCACGCCCGCTGGGCCGAGCGCTACCACAAGCTGCTCAGGGAGACCGAGGGGCTGCGCCGCCGGGTCGAGGGGCGCTCCCACGTCATCGCCCGGACCTTCGACCGGGTCTGCGGCGTGCTCGACCAGCTCGGCTACCTGGACGGCGAGACCGTCACGGAACAGGGCCGCAGGCTCGCCTCGCTCTACACCGAGCTGGACCTGCTCACGGCCGAGTGCCTGCGGGCGGGCGTGTGGAACCGTCTCGACCCCGCCGAACTGGCCGCGTGCGTGTCGTCGCTGGTGTACGAGTCGCGGCAGGCCGACGACGTCCGCAGCCCCAAGATCCCGGCCGGGGCCACGCGCGAGGCGCTCGGGGAGATGGTGCGGCTGTGGGGCGAGCTGGAGGGCATCGAGCAGGACCACGGCCTGTCGTTCGTCCGCGAGCCCGACGTCGGCTTCGCCTGGGCGGCCTTCCGCTGGGCCAAGGGCCACAGCCTCGACGCCGTGCTGACCGACTGCGATCTCGCGGCGGGCGACTTCGTCCGCTGGGTCAAGCAGCTGCTCGACCTGCTCGGCCAGCTCAGGGATGCCGCGCCCAAGGGGAGCAAGGTCGCCGAGAACGCCCTCAAGGCCATCGATGCCATGCGCCGCGGGGTCGTGGCCTACTCCTCCGTCAGCTGACCCGCGCCGGATGCCGCACGGCGGCCCGGAAGGCGGCGCGCGCGGACGGGCGCACGTCACCCGAGCGCCGCTTGACCGCCGCTCGGGCGGCCGCTCAGGCGGCGGTGAAGCGGACCTCGCGGGTGGCGGGGTCGGCGCGCGTGAGCCGTACGGGGACGCGCTCGCCGAGTGGCAGGCGGTCGCCGTCGCAGCGGGCGATGACGGCGGGCTCGGTGACCTGCACCTGCCCGCCCGGTTTGCCGTCGGTGACGTCGACCACGACCGCCTCGAAGACCTCGCCGATCCTGGGGTGCAGCACGGCCGCCTCGACCAGGTCCACGCAGGCCCGCCCCACCGCGCCGGCCCGCCTGCCGCCTGCGGCCATCTGCTCCGGCAGGCCGGGCAGCGCCGCCGCGACCTCCTCGGGGACCGGGCGGCCCGCGGCCACGGCCAGGCAGACCTCGGTGCCGTACCGGTCGACCAGCCGCCGAAGCGGCGCGGTGACGTGCGCGTACGGCGCCCCCAGGGCGGCGTGCAGCACCTGCGCGGGTGCCGAACCGTCGAAGGCGACGTAGGCCGCGCCGCGCAGCAGCACCGTCGACTCGTGCAGGAAGGCGGCATGGCCGGGGATCTTCGGGTCGAGCCCGTGCACGACCTCGGCGTACGACGTGCCGTCGGGCCAGGGCACACCGAGCGCGGCGGCGACCCTGCGGACCTTGCCGACGTCCTCCGGGCCCGCCTTGGGGAGGACCCGCAGCACGCCGACGCCCGCGTCCAGCATCATCCGGGCGGCCGCCATGCCGGTGAGCAGCGAGATCTGGGCGTTCCACGCTTCGCAGGGGTGGTTCGTGCGGAACTCCACCCGGTAGCCGCCGTTCCCGTCGGGGACCACCTGCTGCTCGGGGGTCGGCAGCGACAGCCCGCCCCTGGCCCGCTCCCGTTCCAGCCGCAGCGGCCCCACCTCGGCGAGCAGCGCGATCGTCCCCTCCGCCCGGCCGGTGTCCACGGCGGCCTGGACCGTCTCGTAGTCGAGCCGTTTCCGGCTGCGCACCAGCGCGCGGCGCAGGTCCACCGCCTCGATCTCTCCGTCGGACCCGAGGTCGAGCCGCCACAGGGCCGCGGGGCGGGCCTGCCCGGGCAGCAGGCTGGCCGCGCCCTCCGACAGGACCGGCGGGTGCAGCGGCACACGCCCGTCGGCCATGTAGACGGTCTCGGCGCGGACCCGCGCCTCGGCGTCGATCGCCCCGCCGGGCCGGACGAACGCCGCGACGTCGGCGATCGCGTACCAGACGCGGTAGCCCGTCCCGCGCCGCTCGATGCACAGCGCCTGGTCGAGGTCCATCGAGCCGGGCGGGTCGATCGTGATCAACGGAAGATCGATCCGGTCCTCCTGCGGCGCGGCGGGGGAGGCGGCGGCCCGCTCGGCCTCCTCCTGCACGGGGGCGGGGAAACCGTCCGGCAGGTCGAACTCGCCGCGGATGCGGGCGAACTCTGCTTTCAACCCCGGGCGGAGCCCGTCCACGTTGTTCGGGAGGCGAATCGTCGTGTACGGCACGCGATCAACCTACCCGAGTGTGGACATTCCGGGCCGTAACGGCCGGGGGTCAGGCCAGCGCGGCGAGCAGGCGGTTGAGCGGGCTGTCCAGGCCGTGCTTCTCCGACAGTGCGACCAGCCGCTCGGGGTCGCGCGGCGCGGCGGGCAGGGTGATGTCGACGTCCGGGACCGGGACGTCGTGGGCCACTCGTACCACGGCAGGGGCGACCTCCAGGTAGTCGCGGGCGGCGGCGAGCTTGTTGCGTGCGCCCGCGGGGAAGCCGTCGGCGCCGCCGTCGTCCAGCGCGGCGAGCAGTGCGGACAGCGAGCCGAAGCGCGTGATGAGGGCCGCCGCCGTCTTCTCGCCGATGCCGGCGACGCCGGGCAGGCCGTCGCTCGGGTCGCCGCGCAGCGTCGCGAAGTCGGCGTACGCCCGGCCCGGGATGCCGTACTTCTCCCGGACGAACGCCTCATCGATGATCTGCAGGTTGCGGATTCCCCTTACTGTGTAAAGGGCGCGGCAGGGCTTCTCGTCGTCGACGAGCTGGAACAGGTCGCGGTCGCCCGTGACGATGTCCACGGCGTCGGCGGCGGCGGTCGCGTAGGTGCCGATCACGTCGTCGGCCTCGTATCCGGCGACGCCGACGCGGGCGATGCCCAGCGCGTCCAGGACCTCCTCGATGACCGGGACCTGCGGGGCCAGCGTGTCCGGCACCTCCTCCTCGTCGCCGCTCGCCACCCGGTGCGCCTTGTACGACGGGATCGCGGCCACCCGGAACGCCGGCCGCCAGTCGGCGTCCATGCACGCCACGATCTGGGTGGGGGAGTGCTGCCGGACCAGGGTGGCGATCATGTCGAGGAGCCCGCGCACCGCGTTGACCGGCATGCCGTCCGGCGAGGTCACCGACTCCGGGACTCCGTAGAAGGCGCGGAAGTACAGCGACGGGGTGTCGAGAAGCATCAGCACCCTGCCATTGTCACGCCTGTCAGGGGTGCCGCGGACCCTCTCCGGTCACCGCCACGGCCAGCAGGCAGGTGTCGTCCTCGGGGTTGGGGCCGCCGATCGCCTCCAGCAGGCGGTCGAGGCCCGCGTCGAGGTCCGCTCCGGCCGTGCCGAGCCCGGTCGCCACGGCCGCCTCCACGATGAGGGACACCCCGGCGCCGATGTCGCGCGAGCGGCGCTCGACCAGGCCGTCGGTGAACATCAGCAGCAGGTCGCCGGGCTCGAGGCGGACGTCGGCCACCCCGTACGGCAGGCTCGACGTCGCCCCGAGCACGACCCCCCGGGGCGCCCCGAGCTGGCGCGCGCCCCCGCGACGCACCAGGATCGGGGCGGGGTGGCCCGCCTGTGCCCACGTGAAAAGGCGGGTCGCCGGGTCGAAGTGGCCGCACACTGCGGTCGCGGTGGTGTCGTCCAACCGGGTGAGGACCAGGGTGTTCAGCCACGTCAGCAGCCTGCCGGGGCAGGCCCCCGTCATGCTCAGGCCGAGCAGCGCGTGACGCAGCTGCGCCATTTCGGCGATCGCGGGCAGGCCGTGTCCGGACACGTCGCCCACCGCGAGGAACATGCGTCCGTCGGGCAGCGGCGCGGCGTCGTACCAGTCGCCGCCGAGGCTCGACGCCCGGCCCGCCGGGACGTACCGGACCGCGATCCGAGCGTAGGGCAGGTCGATCGACGCGCCGGGCTCGGGCAGGATCGCCTCCCGCAGCGCCAGGGTGACGCGGCGCTCCTCGACGGCGCGTTCCCGGCGCTCGGCCCACCGCGGTCCGCCGATGTCCTGAACCATGAGGGTGCCGACGGGGGCGGCGCCGGGCGTCAAGTCCGGGTCGCGGTCGTCCGCGGGGGGAAGGGCGGGCCTTGTGCCGCCCACTACGCCGACCATTTGTCTCGCTCTCGATGCCGCTCTTGCAGTGCTGTGCGGACGTTCCGTGTTCGCCCTGACGCGGAGCGTAGCAGTCCTGCATTCCGCGGGGGTTGGTTTTCTTCTATGGCGTGGAATAAGCCAGAGCCCCGCGAAGCTGGCCCGCGTGGCGGCTGTGGTATGCGCACCTGGGTACGTCGTAAGGGCCCGCGCTCGTTAGATTAGGTCGCGTGACGACGATGTCCCCGGAGCACTCCGACCTGTATCCCACGACCCGTCCGGCCGCAGTGAGCGAGGCCGTCGACCGCGCCGGTCTCGACGCGCTGCTGCTGACGCCAGGCCCCGACCTGCGCTTCGTGACCGGCTACGACGCGATGCCGCTGGAACGCCTGACCTGCCTGGTCGTGCCGGCGTCCGGCGAGCCGTTCCTGATGGTGCCGCGCCTGGAGCTGCCGGCCGCCGAGCACTCGCCCGCCTCCCGGCTCGGCATCGAGTTCGTCGCGTGGGACGAGACCGACGACCCGTTCGCCGAGGTGGCCCGCCGCCTGGGCCCGGTCGCCCGGGTCGGGCTCGCCGACCGCATGTGGGCGCTGCAGTCGCTGCGGTTCCGCGCGGCCATGCCCGGGGCCGAGCAGGTGCTGGCCGGGAGCGTCCTGCGCGAGCTGCGCATGCGCAAGTCGCCCGCGGAGAAGGCGGCGCTCGCGGAGGCGGGGGCGGCCATCGACGCCGTGCACAACCTGGTGCCCCAGTTGCTGAAGGCCGGTCGCACCGAGCGGGAGGTCGGCAAGGACATCGCGGAGGCGATCATCGACGCGGGTCACGCCCGGGTCGACTTCGTGATCGTGGGCTCGGGCCCGAACGGCGCCAGCCCGCACGCCGAGCTGACCGACCGGGTTATCCGGCCCGGCGAGCCCGTCGTGGTCGACATCGGCGGCGTCATGCCGAGCGGCTATTGCTCCGACTCCACGCGGACCTACTGCGTGGGCGAGCCCCCGGCCGACTTCGCGGCGTACTACGAGGTGCTCAAGCGCGCCCAGGAGGCCGCCTGTGCCCACGTCAGGCCCGGCGTGAGCTGCGAGTCGGTGGACGCCGCCGCCCGCGAGGTGATCGCGGGGGCGGGGTACGGCGAGTACTTCGTCCACCGCACCGGGCACGGCATCGGCCTGGAGACGCACGAGGAGCCGTACATCGTCGCGGGCAACACCGAGGAGATGCGGCCGGGGTTCGCCTTCTCCGTCGAGCCGGGCATCTACCTGCCCGGACGGCACGGCGCCCGGATCGAGGACATCGTCGTCTGCGGCGAGACCGCCGGAGAGCGGATGAACAACACCACCAGGGACCTGGTCGTGGTCGACTGATCCCTGCGGCCGTGCTCTCCGCCGCTCTGGCAGAGTGATGATCACGACTGCCGGATCGGAGGACGCATGACGCACGAGGGCATCGACGAGGGCATGGACGATCCCCGCGCCCAGGCCGAGGGCGAGGTCAGCATGGCGCGGCTGGCCCTGGCCGACGGGGAGACCGGGCACGCCGCCGCGCATGTCGCGGCGGCGCTGGCCCACGATCCCGCCCTGCCCGAGGCGCATGAGATGCTTGCGCGGCTGCTGGCCGGGCCGGGCGGCGGGCCGGACCTGTTCCCCCTGGAGGAGCCGGTCTTCCTCGGCACCGCGCTGGCCCGCGCCCACGCACTGGCCGCGCGAGGCGAGCACGTGCCCGCGCTGCGCCTGCTGATCTCGGTGCAGCGGCACGAGCCGGGAGGACGCTGGGCGCACGTGCCGTGGGTGCTCGACCCCGAGCTGCCCGGGCGGATCCCGCCCGGCGAACTGGGCTCGCTCGTCTCGCTGCTGGCCTCCGGGCTGCCCGGCACGGTGCCGGAGGACGGCCGCGAGGCGCTGCTGCCGTACGTCGCCCTGGTGCGGGGCGCGCTGCGCGCCCATCCGGACGACGCGTCGCTGCTCTGGCTGGCCTCGCTCCTCCTGCGCAGGGTGGGGGAGGCCGAGGAGGCGGTCGAGCTGGCCGCCCGCTCCTACGCGCTGGCGCCGTCCTTCCAGGCCGCCCTGGCCGAGGGATACGCGTGCCGCGACCTGCATCGGTGGCCCGAGGCCGAGCGGGCGATGGTGCGGGCGCTCGAGCACGACCCCGCCAACCTCGCGTTGTACACCGACATCGGCGAGATGCTGTACAGCAGCGGTCGCCCGGAGGAGGGCCTGGAGTGGGTGGAGCGCGCGCTGCGGCGCGAGCCCCGGCACCCGAACGCCTATCCGACGGCCTGCGGGATGCGTTTCGAGCGGGACGGGGACGTCCGCCACCTGGTGGAGCTGGCCGACCACCTGCGTGACGACCCCGGCAACGAGCACGGTGACGCGGTCCTCGGCGAGCACTGCGCGCTGCGCCTCTGGCTGGGACGCGTCCCCGGCCCGACGGAGTCGGTGATCGACGTGCTCTACCAGGTGGTGGAGCAGGAGGAGGTCCCGGCGAGCGGAGAGCTCACGGTCTCCGCCCCCGAGCCGCCCAGCGCGCTGCTCGCCTTCTCCCTGGTCGTGCCCGGCTTCGCGGTGACCGTCGCCGACGCGCCGGAACCCGACGCGCGGCTGACGGTGCCGGAGGTGTACGCCCACGGCCCGGTGCGGAGCGTGACACGCCGGGTGTGGCGTTACGAGGGCATGACGGCCGTGCCCGCCGTGCCGCCGCCGTCCCGCGAGGCGCTGGAGGCCGTCGCCGCCGTCGCGACGCTGCGCTGGCCGCACCTGCCGGCCGCCTACGACCACGCCGTACGCCTGTCGGGCCTGTCCCTCGGCGACCTGCTCGGCGTGCTCGCCCACCCGCCGCTGTCGCCGTACGGCGAGCCGGCGGCCGTGCCGCTGTGGATCAGGCAGGTCCAGGCGTGGGCCTGCCTCGGCATCGCCCACCACCAGGCCGGTCAGGCATGGGCGGAGTCCGAGCGCAGGAGCGTGCTGGCGGACCTGGCGTACGGGCCGGAGGACTGGGTGACCGAGGCCGCCCTGCTGGGAATGATCGCCACGGCCTGGGTGGACCCGGACGCCCGCGACGACGTGGCCGAACTGGTGGCCTGGCGCTACCTGGCCGCCGTGGAGGCGTCGAGGACGCGGCCCGTGACGATCCTCGGCTCGCTGGCCGCCCTCGTGTCGGCGACCCCCGGCATGCACCCCGACGTACGGGCGCTGGCCGCGGACGCGTGATCGCGTAATTGTCGGCGGGGTCTGGTAGGACGGACCCGCCGACTCCCCCCGACGAGAAAGTCCGCCCATGATTCCGTACGACACCTACTTCGGCTACAAGCATCGCTACGAGGAGAGCTACGCCGGGCTGCCGGTGGTCGAGATCGCTCCGGAGGAGCAGGAGATCCCCGACCCGGCTTCGGTGGCGGTGCGGATCAGCTCGGGGTGGGACGACTACGACATCGAGGACGCGTTCGACGCGTTGCTGAAGCGTGTGGACACGGCCAAGGTCCCGGCACTCGTGATCGGCGGGTGGGAGGACTGCTACGGCACCTCGTCGGATTTCCTCGTCGGCCTGCTCGTGGACAACGCCGCCCGGTTCCCCGGGCTGCGCTCGCTCTTCCTCGGTGCGATCAGCTCCGACGAGGCGGAGATCTCCTGGATCACGCAGTCGGACGTCACGCCGCTGCTTGAGGCCTTCCCCCGGCTGGAGCGGCTGGAGGTGCGCGGCGGCACCGGACTGGAGCTCAGGCCCGTCAGGCACGAGTCGCTGCGCATGCTGCGGTTCGAGACCGGTGGGCTGCCCGCCGAGGTGGTGCGGGCGGTCGGGGCCTGCGACCTGCCCGCGTTGGAGCACCTGGAGCTGTGGCTGGGGGTCGAGGACTACGGCGGGAACGCCACAGTCGCCGATCTGGCGCCGATCCTGTCCGGGGAGCGGCTGCCGGCGCTGCGCCACCTCGGCCTGCAGGACAGCGAGATCCAGGACGAGATCGCGGCGGCCGTGGCCTCCGCGCCGGTCGTCGCCCGGCTGGAGTCCCTCGCCCTGTCGATGGGCACGCTGACCGACGCCGGGGCGGAGGCGCTGCTCGGCGGGCAGCCGCTGACCCACCTGCACACGCTCGACCTGCACCACCACTTCCTCACCGACGCGATGGTCGCCCGGGTGACCGAGGCGCTGCCGGGCGTCGAGGTCGACCTGTCGAAACAGGAGGAGGCCGAGGAGGACGAGGGTGAGGTCTGGCGTTACGTGGCGGTGAGCGAGTGACGGCCACGCCCGACCCCGGCGAGACCTTCGTCCACGAGAACCTCTACCTGTACGGCCAAGAGTGGGAGCCCGGGCGGTTCTTCGCCGGCAGGCCGGTGGTGGAGCCGGGAGAGACGGTCGCCGACCCATCGGCGGTCGCGTGGGCTCTCACCAACGGGCTGTCCGGCAACGGGGGAGAGCCGGGACTCGAGCAGGAACTTCGGCGCCTGCTCGACTCGGCGAGCCCGGCGCAGGACGAGATCGCGGCGGCGGTCGCCGCCGCCCCCGTGCTGGCCCGGCTTACGAGCGCTACGTGGCGGTGAGCGAGTGACACCGAGCCTCGCTGTCGTCGGGGTGCCGGGTGACCGGCGGGTGACGATGTTCCGCGACGCCGTCGTCGCCCGGGGGCTGCCCGAGCCGCGGGTGGTCCCCTGGCGTGACGTGCTGACCGGACGCGAGATCGGCCTGCCGCCGGGGACGCTGGTGCGGATCGACTCGCCGGGCGAGGACGCGGAGACAGACGCGCTGCTGCGCGGGCCGGGGGACCCCACCCGGGTGGGCGGGGGCGCGGCCTGGTACGCCGCCTTCACCGCGGGGCTGCGGAGGATCGCCGCGCTCCCCGGCGTCCGCCTGCTGGGGGACGTCGAGGAGATCGCGGTGATGTTCGACAAACGCCGCTGCCACGCCCGGTTGGCCGCGGCCGGGGTGCCGGTGCCGCCCGCCTTCGAGGCCGGCTCGTACGGCGAGCTGCGCGAGCGGATGGCCGAGCGGGGCTGGGCCCGCGTGTTCGTCAAGCCCGCCCACGGCTCGTCGGCCTCGGGGGTGGTCGCCTTCCAGGCCCACGCGGGCCGGGTCAAGGCGGTCACGTCGGCGGCGTGGACAGGCGGCGCGCTGTGCAACTCGCTGCGGGTCCGCTCCTACGAGGACGAGGCCGACGTGAAGGCGCTGGTCGAGACGCTCGCGCCCGACGGGTTGCACGTGGAGCGGTGGTTCCCGAAGGCGTCGGCGGGCGGCAGGACGTTCGACCTGCGCGTCGTGACCGTGGCCGGGAGCCCGACCCACGCGGTGATGCGCACGAGCAGGACGCCGATCACCAACCTGCACCTCGGCGGCCAGCGGGGCGACCTCGGCGTGGTCAGGGCGCGGCCCGGCCTGTGGGAGCGGGTGCTCGACGTGGCCACGCGGACCTCCGCGTGCTTCCCGGGGAGCCTGACCGCCGGTGTCGACATCATGGTCGGGGCCGACCGGCGGTCGGTGGCCGTGGCGGAGGTCAACGCGTTCGGCGACCTGCTGCCCGGCCTGGGCGACCTCGCGGGCACGGGCAGGGACACCTACGCCGAGCAGGCCGAGGCGATCCTGGATCGGCGATGGACATGAACGCGATCGTGGGGACCCACGACATCCTCCTGGTCACGCTCGACACGCTCCGCTACGACGTCGCGGCCGAGCTGGCCGACGCCGGGCGGCTGCCCAACCTGCTGCCCGGCGGCCGCAGGTGGGAGCGGCGGCACAGCCCCGGCAGCTTCACCTACGCGGCGCACGCCGCGATCTTCGCGGGGTTCCTGCCCACGCCGGTCACGCCGGGGCCGCACCCGCGCCCGTTCGCCGCCACCTTCCCCGGCAGCGAGACGACCGGGGCGGGCACCTGGGTGTTCGACGCGCCCGACCTGCCCGCCGGGCTCGCCCGCGGCGGCTACCACACGGTCTGCGTCGGCGGGGTCGGGTTCTTCAACAAGCTGACTCCGCTGGGCTCGGCCCTGCCCGGGCTGTTCGCGGAGAGCCACTGGGAGCCGGAGTTCGGGGTGACCAGCCCCCACTCGCTGGAACGGCAGATCGACCGCGCCGAGGAGGTGCTGGCCCGGCGGGACCGGCCGGTCTTCCTGTTCGTCAACGTGTCGGCGTTGCACCAGCCCAACCACTTCTACCTTCCCGGCGCCACCGGGGACGGCCCGGACACCCACGCCGCCGCGCTCGAATACGTCGACCGGCACATCGGCAGGCTGTACGCGCTGATGCGCCGGCCCTGCCTCGTCATCGTCTGCTCCGACCACGGGACGGCGTACGGCGAGGACGGGCACGTCGGGCACCGCGTGGGCCACGAGGTCGTCTGGACGGTGCCCTACGCCGAGTTCATCCTGGTTGATCCCGATGGGGAGCACGATTGACGCCTTACGAGGGATACGTCTACGCCTACCCACACAAGACCGCCTACCGGCCGCTCGATCCGCGCCCGGCGCTGAGCGAGGTCTGGGCGGGGGAACGGGCGGGCGCGCTGTACGTCCACATCCCGTTCTGCGAGATGCGGTGCGGGTTCTGCAACCTGTTCACCCGCACGGGCGCTCCTGAGGGCCTCACCGGGGCCTACCTGGACGCCCTGGAACGGCAGGCGCGCGCCGTACGGGCCGCCCTGGACGAGCCGCGCTTCGCGACGGCGGCCTTCGGCGGCGGCACGCCCACCTACCTGAACGCCCGCGAGCTGACCCGCCTGTTCGACCTCACCGAGCAGGCGATGGGCGTCGACCTGCGGGAGATCCCGCTTTCGGTCGAGACCTCGCCGGCCACCGCCACGCCCGACCGGCTGGCCGTGCTGGCCGAGCGGGGCGCGAGCCGGATCTCGATCGGCGTGCAGAGCTTCGTCGACGCCGAGGCCCGCGCGGCCGTACGGCCGCAGAAGCGCGCGGAGGTGGACGCCGCGCTCGACGCGATCCGGGCGTCGGGCATCGCGACCCTCAACATCGACCTGATCTACGGCATCGACGGGCAGACGCCCGACTCCTGGCGCTACTCGCTGGACGCCGCGCTGACGTGGAAGCCGGAGGAGCTGTACCTCTACCCGCTGTACGTCCGGCCTCTCACGGGCCTGGGCAGGCAGGGCCGCGCCTGGGACGACCAGCGGATGGAGCTGTACCGCCTGGGCCGCGACCACCTGCTCGACGCGGGGTACGAACAGGTGTCCATGCGGATGTTCCGGCTGCCCGATACGACGGCGTCCACGGACTACTGCTGCCAGACCGACGGCATGGTCGGCCTCGGCTGCGGGGCCCGGTCGTACACGAGCGCCCTGCACCACTCCTTCGAGTACGCGGTCGGGGCCCGCCACGTGCGGGCGATCATCGACGACTACGTGCGGCGCGACGACTTCGGCGTGGCCAACGTGGGGTTCGCCCTGGACGAGGAGGAGCGCAGGAGGCGGCACCTCATCCAGTCGCTGCTGCGGACCGAGGGGCTGTCGCGGGACCTCTACCGGTCCAGGTTCGGCACCGACGTGCTCGACGACTTCCCCCTGCTGGACCGCTTCCCTGGCTGGCTGACGGCGGACGCGTCCGCCGTGCGCCCGACCCCCGACGGGCTCGCCCACTCCGACGCCATCGGCCCCGCGCTGTTCTCGCCGCGCGTGAGGGCGCTCATGGAGGAATACGACGCGTGCTGACCATCCTCTATCGGGGGCCGCTGGCGAGCTGCGACTACGACTGCGGCTACTGCCCGTTCGCCAAGCGCAGGGACACCCCGGAACAACTGCGCGCCGACCGGGCCGCCCTGGAGCGGTTCACGGCGTGGGTGGCGGCCCAGGACGCCGAAATCTCGGTGCTGTTCACCCCGTGGGGCGAGGGACTGGTGCGGTCCTGGTATCGCGAGGCGCTGGTGCGGCTGTCCTGGCTCGGCAACGTGCGGCGGGTGGCCATCCAGACGAACCTGAGCTGCCGCACCGGCTGGCTCGCGGAGGCGTCGGACCGGGCGGCGCTGTGGGTGACCTACCACCCCAGCCAGGTGCCCTACGAGCGGTTCCTGCCCAAGGTCCGCTCGCTG
The DNA here is from genome assembly GCF_030268985.1 of Microbispora sp. NBRC 16548. Classification (NCBI taxonomy): domain Bacteria; kingdom Bacillati; phylum Actinomycetota; class Actinomycetes; order Streptosporangiales; family Streptosporangiaceae; genus Microbispora; species Microbispora sp. NBRC 16548. The sequence continues at coordinate 400,086 of NZ_BSSF01000003.1, read as the reverse complement.
CCCGTACGGCACAGCGTCGGCATCGTCGGCGACCCCGCGCATCTGGCGGACGCCCGCAGGCTCCGGGCGGACCTGCCGCCCGAGACCTACCTGTGGGTCAACGCGCAGGAGGGCCGGGTCTACAGCGACGCCGAGGCCGCGGACTGGACGGCCGTCGACCCGCTGTTCGGCTACAGCCGGCACGCGCACCGCAGCCTGGGCCTGCCGTGCCGCACCGGGGACAGCGTGATCTCGGTGGACGGCGAGGGGACGGTCAGGCGCTGCCATTTCGTGCCGGAGGTCCTGGGCAACCTCTACGACGGCTCGTACCGCCCCGCCCTGCGGCCCCGCGCCTGCCCGCTGCCCGTCTGCGACTGCCACATCGGGTACGTCCACCTGGAGCCCCTCGGCCTCTACGACGTCTTCGCGGGGGGCGTGCTGGAACGCGTCCCCACCGCCTGGGATCAGGTCTCCCGCTCGGGGTGATAGTCCTCCTCGCGTACGCCGAAGGTCCACGCCACCCCCTCGCGGGCCCTGGTCACCCACGGCGGGACCCGCAGGAAGTAGGTGCGCCGGGTGCCGTCGGGCTCGGGCGTCGAGTTGACCACCTCGACCATCACCACCGGCTCGTCGCCCGGCAGGTCGATCCGCCACAGGACGCCGGTCTCGTCGGAGTGCCGCGGCCGGGCGCCCGACTCGGCGAGGTAGCGGTCGAGGCCGAAGTGCTCCAGCATGACCCGGCGCAGCTCCGCGTTCTCCTCCGCGCGGATGCGCTCGGGGGTGAGCGCGGTCATGGTCGCGCCGAACCCCGCGGGGACGGGCATCCCGTGCCAGGCGTGCAGCGCGAAGCCGTCGGCGTACGACAGGGCCGGGGCCTCGGCCGCGGAGCCGAAAGGCCCGGAGCCGAAAGTAGAGTGCAGCCGTCCCACGTCGTCCAGGTGCAGCTCCACCGGCCGGTCGGTGACGATCGCGACCCGCTCGTACGGCCACCACCAGCCCGCGTGCCGCGCGGCCCGCTTCAGCCCCTCCAGACCCTCGAAGGCCGACAGCCAGGGCGCGTCGTGCTGGCCGAGCACCGCGTCGAGCGTCGCCTGGCGCAGCACGTCGCCGCCGAGGTCGCCGATCGCCCTGCGGATCTCGGTGACCAGCCGGTCGACGCGCGGCCACAGCCGGCCGCCCGTCTCCTCCCACAACCGGGCCCAGCCGGCGGGCCCGGCGGCGGCGCTCGCCTCCGCCCTGGCGCTCTCCCAGGGCACGGTGCGGACCTCGTAGCGCACCGAGACCCCGGGGTCGATGCCGTCGAGGGCCCGCAGCCGCCCGAAGCCGATCTCCTCCATCGCCGCCCGGACCTCGTCGGTGCCGAGCAGCCACACGGCCGCGATCGCCCCGGCGGCGGGGGAGGCCAGCCGTACGATCGCCTCCGGCTCGCGCAAGCCTGCCTCGCGGTAGGCCAGCCGCACTCCCGCCGACGCCTCGTCGTGGTCGCCTTCGCCGGTGGCGAAGGCCACCCGCTCCCAGGTCAGCGTCTCCCCCGTCTCCATCAGTCGGCCCATCAGTCGGCAACCGTCCGGAACGAGCCGGGCACGTACTCCCGCTGGCGGATCACCCGGAACCAGCCCTTCGGCAGCGAGATCGGGTCGTGCTCCTCGTGGACGAGGCGTCCGCCCGCGGGCAGGTGCAGGAAACCGGGGTACAGCGTTCCCGGGCCCGGGATCGCGTGGCAGTGCCCGGTCGCCTCGCCCTCCGCCAGCACCAGCCTCCCGCGCGGGTCGCGCGGCACCGGGCGCAGTCCGCGCGGCACCGACTCCTCCGTCACGGGCACGATCAACACGTCTCCCTGTCGATACATCAGTCGACCTCCGGTCTCGGCGATGATCGCAAGCTAGCCAGGCCCACTGACATTCCTGGGAACACGGCAATTCGGTGGCTTAGGGACGAGCCAGTCTCGGGCGGCGCTACCGTTGCTGGGGTGGAGGAGATCGATCGCCGAATCGTCACCCTGCTGGCGACTGACGGCCGGATGAGCTTCACCGATCTGGCCAAGGAGACCGGGCTGTCGGTCTCCGCCGTGCACCAGCGGGTACGCAGGCTGGAAAAGCGCGGTGTCATCCGCGGATACGCCGCTCTCGTGGACTACGACGAGATCGGTCTCCCGATGACCGCGTTCGTCTCGATCAAGCCGATCGACCCCTCCGCGCCGGACGACGCGCCGGAGCGGCTGAGCCATCTGACCGCCATCGAGGCGTGCTACAGCGTCGCGGGCGATGAAAGTTACATTCTCAAGGTCCGCGTCGCCTCTCCTCTGGGACTGGAGGAGCTCCTCCAGCAGATCCGCGCCTCGGCCAACGTCAGCACGCGCACGACCGTCGTCCTCAGCACGCCGTACGACTACCGCTCCCCGGTGATCGAGAAGGAGCCGGAAGCGGACGCCGCCGAGGGCTGAGTGCCGTCCTCCTCCCGGAGGAAGTGCGCACGCACCCGGGTGTACGACTCGGGGGGCGCGCCGAGGCGATCGAGGCCGAGCAGCGCGGCGCCCACGATCGGCGGCACGTCGGCGACGACGAGCCGGGCGAGCGGCGCGCGTTCGGCGTAGCGCCGCTCGACCAGCGACGTCAGCAGGGGGTGCCGGGCGGTCAGCACGCCGCCGCCGAGCACGACCTCGCAGGGCGCGGCGAGCAGGCCGAGCCGCCGCATGGCGACGACGCCCAGCAGCGCGATCTCCTCGGCCTGCCGCTCCACCAGCGACCCGGCGATCGCGTCCCCGTCCGCGGCGGCGGCCAGCAGGGGCGGCACGAGGGCGTGCAGCCGGTCGGCCGGCAGGTCGCCGAAGTGCAGCCCGACGACGACCTCCTCGACCGTGGCGGCGCCGAAGCAGGCGCGCACGACGTCGGTCAGCGCGGTCGCGGGGCCGCGGCCGTCCTCGGCGCGCACGGCGTGCCAGAGCGCCTCCTCGCCCAGGTAGTGACCGCCGCCCCAGTCGCCGCTGAGGCGGCCGAGCGCGGGGAAGCGGGCGACCTGCCCGGCGGGGCTGACGCCCACCGCGTTGATCCCGGCGCCGCAGACGACGGCCACACCCCATCCCGTGCCCGACCCGGCCCGCAGCAGGGCGAAGGTGTCGTTGCCGACGACCACGCTCGCGCCGTGGCCGCGGGCCAGCAGTTCGGCCCGCAGCCGCTCCTCCTCGACCGGCAGGTCCGCGCCCGCGACGTACGCCGCGACGTGGTCGGCGTACGGCGGCGCGGCGGTCTCGTCGGCGAGGGCACGCCGCACGGTCCGGCCGATCACGTCGACGGCGGCTTCGGCTCCGGCGCTCTGCGGCAGGAACGCGGGCCCGCGCGCGGCGGCGAGCACCGTGCCGTCCTCGCGGACGAGGGCGACGTCGGTCTTGCTGTTGCCGCCGTCCACCGCGAGCACCGTACGGAGAAGGGTCACCGGGCCACCGCCCACGGCAGGAAGGCGCGGTTGGCCTCCACGAGGCGCGCGGCGAGGTCGTCGGCGAGGAATGCCTGGCCGACCAGCGGATGGGCCAGCAGGGCGTCCCTGACGCGGTCCTCGCCGCCGCGCAGGGCCGCCTCCAGGGCGAGCGACTCGTACGCCGACACGTGGGCGATCAGGCCTCGATAGAGCGGCTCCACGGGATCGACGGGCAGCGGGACGGCCCCGGCGGCCCCGACGGCGGCCGGGACCTCGATCACCGCGTCGTCGTCGAGGAACGGCAGCGTGCCGTTGTTGCGGGTGTTGACGACCTGCACGTCCCCGCGGTCGCCCATGAGCGAGGCGACCAGGGCGACGGCGGCCTCCGAGTAGAAGGCGCCGCCGCGCCTGTTCAGCAGGTCGGGCTTGGTGTCCACGGCCGGGTCGGCGTACATCTCCAGCAAAGCCGACTCCATCGCCGCCACCTCGGCGGCCCGCGACGGCGAAGTCCGCTGCTCGGCCACCACGCGGTCGTGCTCGTAGAAGTACCGCAGGTAGTACGACGGCACGGCGCGCAGGTGGCGGACCAGCCGCACCGGCAGGCCGACGGCCTCGGCGATGCCCTCGCCGTGCTCGTCCAGCAGGCGGGGCAGCACGTCCACGCCGTCGAGCAGGACGGACCGCTCCCAGGTGAGGTGGTTGAGCCCGACGTGGCCGAGCGTGATCCGCTCGGGGGCCACGCCGAGGAGCGCGGCGAAGCGGCGCTGGAACCCGATGGCCACGTTGCACAGCCCGATGGCCCGGTGCCCGGCGTCGAGCAGCGCCCGGGTGACGATGCCGACGGGGTTGGTGAAGTCGACGATCCACGCGCCGGGCGCGTGCGCACGCACCTTCTCCGCGATGTCCAGCACCACAGGCACGGTCCGCAGGGCCTTGGCGAGGCCCCCGGCGCCCGTGGTCTCCTGCCCGACGCAGCCGCACTCCAGCGGCAGGGTCTCGTCGACGTTCCTGGCGGCCTGGCCGCCGACGCGCAACTGCAGCAGCACCGCCGCGGCTCCGGCGACGCCGTCCTCCACGCGGGTGGCGGTGGTCAGCGCGGCCGGGTGGCCGGCGCGGGCGAGCATCCGCCGGGCCATCCCGGCGACCGTCGCGAGCCGTCGCTCGTCGGGGTCGACGAGTGCGATCTCCGACAGCGGCAGTTCGCCGCGCAGGCGGGCGAAACCGTCGATCAGCTCCGGCGTGTACGTGGAACCGCCCCCGACAACGGCCAGCTTCATTTGACTCCCGTCAGCTTGACGCCCTCGATGAAGACCTTCTGGGCGAAGAAGAACACGATGATCACCGGGGCCATGGCCAGCAGCGTGGCGGCCATCGTGAGGTTCCACTGCACGCGGTGCACCGACCGGAACGCCGCCAGCCCCAGCGACAGCGTCCAGCTGTCCAGGTCGGTCCCCGCGTACAGCAGGGGCCCGTAGTAGTCGTTCCAGCAGTAGAAGAACTGGAAGAGCGCGACGGCGGCGATGGCCGGGCGGGCCATCGGCAGGATCACCCGCACGAGCGTGCGGAACTCGCCGCAGCCGTCGACCTTCGCCGCGTCGGAGTACTCGCGCGGAATCGTGACGAGGAACTGGCGCAACAGGAAGATCGAGAACGCGTCGCCGAGCAGCATCGGCAGGATCAGCGGCCACAGCGTGCCGGTCAGGTGGAAGCGGGCCCAGATCAGATAGATCGGCACCGCCACGACCTGCGGCGGCAGCATCATCGTGGTGATCACCAGCAGGAACGCCAGCCGGCGGCCGCGGAAGCGGAACCGCGCCAGCGCGTACGCCACGGGGATCGACGACACCAGCATGAACGCGGTGGCGAGCACCGAGTAGAGCAGCGTGTTGCGGATCCAGGTCAGCAGCGGCGCCTTCTCGAAGATCTCGGTGAAGTTGCCCCAGTTCCAGGTGTGCGGCCACAGGTCGGAGGTGAGCGCCTGCCGATCGCTCATCAGGGCCGTGAGCGCGATGAACACCAGCGGGCCGAGGAACATCAGCGCGAGCGCGATGGCCAGCGCGTGCCGCGCGATCCACAGCAGCACCCCGCCTCTCGTGAGCACCGGGCGCCTCGTCATATGTCCTCCTCGCCGAGGCCGCGGAACTGCCGGAGCAGGATGAGCGTGAACACCATCGCGACCGCGAACAGCATCAGCGCGAGCACGCAGGCGTAGCCCATCGCGTAGTCACGGAAGCCCTGCTGGAACAGCCACTGCGGGAACGTCAGCGTGGACTGGTCGGGGTAGCCGGGGGTGAAGACCGACCCGGCCGAGTCGGTCGCCCCGGACGCGACCCGCGCGGCGACCTCGGCCTGGGTGAAATACTGCAGCGTCTGGATCACCCCGGTGACGAGGGCGAACATCAGCACCGGCCGGATCACCGGCAGCGTGATCGAGGTGAACTGCCGCCAGCCGTTCGCGCCGTCGATCGCGGCGGCCTCGTAGAGCTGTTTCGGCACGTCGAGCAGGGCGGCCATGAAGATGACCATCAGGTCGCCGACCGACCACAGGCCCAGCAGAGTCAGCCCCCACTTCGACCACGCCGGGTCGCCGAACCAGTCCGGCGCGGGCAGCCCGACCGCCGACAGGATCGCCTGCACCGGCCCGGTGCCGGGGTTGAGCAGGAACACGAACCCCAGCGTCCCGGCCACCAGCGGCACCAGGGCCGGCAGGTAGAAGATCGTGCGGTAGACCCCGGCGCCGGCCTTCAGCCGGGTCACCAGCTGGGCGACGCCGAGGCCGAACAGCACCCGCAAGGGGACCATCACCACGACGAGCCACAGCGTGTTGCGGATCGCCGTCCAGGCCGCCTGGTCCTTGAGGAAGTACTCCCAGTTGAGCAGCCCCACGGGCTCCAGGGTGAACAGGTCGTACCGCTGGAAGGAGAAGTAGACCGTGGACACCAGCGGGTAGACGAAGAAGATCGCGAACCCGGCCAGCCAGGGGGACAGGTAGAGCAGCGCACGGAGATTTCCCCGGCTGAGAGGGTTCGGGCGGCTGAGAGCCGTTCCTGCCATCGGCTCAGCCGCCCGCCGTCAGCTTGAGCTTCTCGTCGATCTTCTTGTCGACCTCGGCGAGCAGTGCGTCCAGGTCGGACGCGCGGCCCGACTCCCACTTGATCTGCGCCTCCTGCAGCGTCTGCTGGTTGAAGACGGAGTTGACGTGGGCCGGCAGCGTCGTGCTGCTGGGGTTGGCGAAGACGTCGAGGAAGGTCTGGAAGTTCGGGTCCTTCTTGAGGTCCGGCGACTGGAGCGCGGGCAGCGTGCTCGGCACGTTCCTGATCGCGTTCGACAGCGTCACCAGCGAGCCGGTGTCGGTGGTGAGGTATCTCACCAGCTCCCAGGCGGCCTCCGCGTGCTCGGCGCCGCGCGGGATCCCGATGACGGTGCCGGCGATGAAGCCCGCGCCGTACCGCTGCGGCTGGTCGTCCGCCACCGGCAGCGGCGCGGTGCCGTAGTCGAGGTCGGGGGCGTCGGCTGCGAGCATGGCCGTGCGCCACTCGCCGTCGATGGCCATGGCGACCTTGCCCGTGTTGAACGGGTTCTCTGCCGACCACTCGTCACCGAAGCTCTTGCGGAACTTGTCGAGCCTGTCGTAGCCGTACCAGTCGGTGAGCTCCTTCTGCCAGGTCATCAGCTTCTTCCACTGCGGGTCGGAGCCGATGGCCGAGGTGCCGTCGGGATTGGTCCACTTCGCGCCGACCATCACGCCGGTGTGGATGGGGGCGTTCTCGTACATCTGGCTGGTCGGGACGAACCCGGCGACCTTGATGTCGCCCTTGTCGTCCTTGACCGTCAGCTTCTTGGCGAGGTCGGCCAGCTCGCTCATCGTCTTCGGGGGCTGGTGGCCCTTCATGAGCGTCTTGTTGTAGTAGAGGCCGTACGCGTCGGCGAGCATGGGCATCACGCAGCGCTTGCCCTGATACTGCGTGTACTCGGCGATCACCTTCGGGAACAGCGACGCCGGGTCGATGCCGCTCGCCTTCAGGTAGGGGTTGAGGTCCTGGAAGATCCCGGCCTTGCAGAACTCGGCGACGCTGTCGGTGGTGAACGACAGGGCCACGTCGGGCGGGTTGCCGCCGCGCACGGACTGGAGGATCTGGCTGTCCTGGACGGCCTTGGTCGGCTTGACCGTGATCCAGGGGAACTTCTTCCGGAAGCCGGCGAGGGTCTCGTCGAAGGCCTTGAGCTCGTTGTCGGCGCTGAAGCCGTGCCAGAACTCGATGGTGACCGGCTCGTGGCTCGCCCCGCTCTGGGCCGTCTTGGGCGGCCCGCTCTCGGTGCCGGCCGTGCAGGCGGTGAGCGCGGCCAGCCCGGCCCCGATGGATAGTGCCGCGGAGAGGAAGAGAAGGCGTTTCATGGGGGGTGCCTCCCTAGTTCGTCAACAGTGCGTCAACAGTGCGTCGAAGGGGATTTGCTCACCGCGCCGAACAGCTCCTCGCGTACGGCGCCGAGCGCGAGGTCGAGGGCCCCGGCGAGGACCGGATTGCCCTCCAGGGTGGACAGCAGCACGCGGGGCCGGGGGATGGTCAGCGCGTGCAGCTCCCGCTCGACCGTCTCCCGCAGGACCTCGCCGCCGGCGAGCAGCACGCCGCCGGACAGCACGACGATCTCGGGATCGACCACGGCCGTGATCGCGGCCAGCCCCAGCGCGAGGCGGCCTGCGAGGTCGCGGAGGGCCGTGCGCGCGCTCTCGCCGTCCGGGCCGCCGCGTCCGGCCACGGCGACCGCGTTGCGGACGGCGCCGCTCGGCGTGGAGCCGCGCACGCCGTGGGCCCGCAGGAGGGCGAGCACGGCCGGGCCGCCCGACAGCGCCTGGAACCCGTGGTTGGCCCGCCTGCCGACGTCCCGCGCGGTGGGGGCGCCGACCACGGGCATGTAACCGACCTCGCCCGCGCCGCCGGTCGCCCCGCGATGGAGGCGGCCGCCGATGACGAGGGCCGCGCCGATGCCCTCGTCGGCCCACAGCAGCACGTAGTCCTGGTGGCCCCGGGCGCTGCCCCTGGACCGTTCGGCCTGGGCGACGAGGTTGACGTCGTTCTCCACGTCGATCGGCACGCCGATCCCGTCGCGGAGGGTCCCGATCAGGTCGGGGATGTGCCAGCCCGGGATGTGGGCGGCGTAGCCCAGCCTGCCCGTCGAGGGGTCGACGGCGCCGCCGATGCCGACGACCACCCGGCTCAGCTCCGTCGGGTCGAGCCCGGCCGGGCCGCACGCCCCTGCGAGCGCGGCCCGGACCCGCTCCACCACATCGCCGCCGGTACGCCCGGGGGTGGCCAGGCGGTGCTCGGCGACGACCGCGCCGGTGACGTCCGCGACCGCCACGGCGATGCGTGCCGGCGTGACGTCCAGCGCCGCCACGTGCGCCGCGCGGGGGTTGATCCGGTACAGCTCGGCCGTACGGCCCGGCAGGCCCTCGCGGATGCCGTCAAGGACGACCAGGCCGGCCTCCTGGAGCCGGGCCAGCAGCTGGGAGGCGGTCGGCTTGGACAGGCCGGTGAGGGCCCCCAGCTCGGGCCGGGTCAGCGGGCCGCGTTCGAGCAGGACCATCAGCGCGGCACGGTCGTTGATGGCGCGCAGCAGGCTCGGCGTCCCCGCGATGGGCCGGGTCATACGTTCTCCCACGAAGGCGGTTAGGAAAGTTTCCTAACTTTTGGTGCGACCGTACGAACGGGCTCGAGTGCCGTCAAGAGCGTGATCCGCGCCGAGATCCACCTGTGACCGCACCTGTCACCCCGCCGTGCCCGATGCGGGAGAAGAGCGGGACGGCACGTAGAATCTGGCGGCCTATGCCAGAGTCTTCGACGGGCGAGCTGGCCCGGGAGCAGAAGTACGTCGCCGCGCTGTACGAGCGCCTCGACGTGCTGCGGGAGCGCACGCGCGGGCAGCTCGACGCCGTGCTGGCCCAGGGAGCCTTCGGCACCCACCAGAACCGCTCGGAGCGCGACAACTTCGCCGTCATGTACACCCAGCGGCTGGCCCGCCTGTGGGCGGTGGAGAACGGCCTGTGCTTCGGGCGGCTGGACCTCGCCGAAGAGAGCCGGGCTGACGCGAGCCGGCTGTACATCGGCCGCATCGGCCTGGCGGACGACGACCAGCACCGGCTGTTGATCGACTGGCGGGCCCCGGTGGCGCAGCCGTTCTACCGGGCCACCCCGGCCGCCCCGATGGGCGTCACGCGGCGGCGTCACCTGCACACGCGGGGCCGCAGGGTCACCGCGATCGACGACGACCTGCTCGACCTCGACAGCCTCACCGACGCCGACCGGGCCTCGCTGAACGGCGAGGCGGCGCTGCTGGCCGCGCTCGGCGAGAAGCGCACCGGCCGCATGCGCGACATCGTCGCCACCATCCAGGCCGAGCAGGACAAGATCATTCGAAGCGACCTGAACGGCGTGCTCGTCGTCCAGGGCGGCCCGGGCACCGGCAAGACCGTGGTGGCCCTGCACCGTGCGGCCTACCTCCTCTACACCTACCGTGAGCGGCTGGAACGCCGGGGGGTGCTGATCCTCGGGCCCAACCCGACCTTCATGCGCTACATCGAGCAGGTGCTGCCGTCCCTCGGCGAGACCGACGTGCTGCTGTCCACCGTGGGCGAGCTGTACCCGGGCGTCACCGCGACCCGGGAGGAGCCGCCCGAGGCCGCCGCGGTCAAGGGCCGGATCGCGATGGCCGACGTTATCACCCGGGCCGTACGGCAGCGCCAGCGGATGCCGCGCACGCCCGTGGAGATCAAGCTCGACAAGTTCACGCTGAAGCTCGACCGGCAGACGCTGGAGGCGGCCCGGTCGAAGGCCGGCCGTTCCCGCCGTCCGCACAACCAGGCCAGGGCCGTCTTCATCCGCCACCTGCTGACCGTGCTCACCCGGCAGGCGGCCCGGCACCTGGGCCGCGGCGCGCTCGACGACGCCGACTTCGCCGACCTGCGCGAGGACCTGCGCACCGAGGAGCCGGTGCGGGTGGCGCTCAACCGGCTGTGGCCCTACCTCACGCCGCAGCAGCTGCTCATCGGCCTGTTCACCGACCGCGACCGGATGGCGGCGGCCGGGCTGGGCGCGCCGGAGCGCGACCTGCTGCTGCGCGAGCCGCCCAGATCGGGGGAGAAGCCGGGGGAGAACTGGTGGAGCGCGGCCGACGTGCCGCTGCTCGACGAGGCCGCCGAGCTGCTGGGGGACATCGACGAGGGGGTGCTGCGGGCCGCGCGCCGGGCCGAGCAGGAGCGCGAGGAACGCATCGCCTACGCCCGCGAGGTGCTGGAGCTGACCGGCCTCGCCGACATCATGGACGCCGAGCGCTTCGCCGAACGGCAGCAGGCCGAGGAGACCTATCTCACCACGGCCGAGCGGGCCGCCAGGGACCGCACGTGGGCCTTCGGCCACGTGATCGTGGACGAGGCCCAGGAACTGTCCGAGATGGCCTGGCGGATGGTCATGCGGCGCATCCCCGGCCGGTCGATGACGATCGTCGGCGACATCGCGCAAACCGGGTCCGCCGCGGGCGCGGCGAGCTGGGACCGGGTCCTCGATCCGTACGTCTCGGGCCGCTGGCGCGAGGAGCACCTCAGCGTCAACTATCGCACCCCCGCCGAGCTGATGGAGGTCGCCGCCCGCGTGCTCGAACTGGTCGGCGCCGACCTGAAGGCGCCGGAGTCGGTGCGGGAGACGGGCGAGCGGCCGTGGGCCCTGCGGGTCGCCACCCTCGCGGAGGCGGGTCCGGTGGTCGCCGCGGAGGTCGTCGGGGAGGGACGCCTCGTGGTCGTCGCGCCGGCCGGGATGACCGAGGAGATCGGGACGATCGTCCGGGCCGCGGTGCCCGACGCGGCCACCGGCCCCGGCCCGGCCGCGCTGGACGCGCCCGTGGCGGTGCTGTCGGTGACCGAGGCCAAGGGGCTGGAGTTCGACTCGGTGATCGTGGTCGAACCCGGCCGGATCCTGCGGGAGTCGCCGCGCGGCCCGAGCGACCTCTACGTCGCACTCACCCGGGCCACGAGCCGCCTCGGCGTCGTCCACACGGAGGAACTGCCCGAGGTTCTGAACGGTCTGGAACGGCGCTGAACGGCCACCCCTCCTACCTGCGGAAATGTGGTATTTCCGCTGATCGGGACGCGGTTGACATCTGCGCTGAGGTCGGTAGTTTGCTGCGCAGTCCAGCACGGGACTGACCGGTTGGCCGCTCTATGGCGCCGCCGACCTCTGCGTCGATGACGGAGCGTGACCCCGTCAGCACGCCAGGCGCAGGGCGGCGTCCCGCCGAGGCGGGGCACCCCATCCGGCCGGGGGGTTGGACCCAGGAGGGGCCCGGGCACCCAGTAGACAACGGAGCTCCGCGCCCGCCGCCGACGGGACGGAACCGGTCCGAAGGGCCGCCCGGGCCTTCTTCCCTTTCTCTCTCCTCCTCCACCTGCTCCTCGCCGCCGTACAGTGGCTGAGGCCGGTTTGGCGGCCTGCGCCGCCGTCTGCGACTCTGACCTGGAATGATTTTTAGCGTCAGGACCATCGACATGCGAGGAGAGACTGTCCCGTGGCACTGAAGACGGCACAGGACGCGGCTCCGCCCGCCGCCGCAGCGCCGAAGCCACGGGTGCCGGGCGTGCTGATCCGCCTCGCCGCCTCCGTCGCGGGCGGCCTGGTTCTCTACCTCGCCTTCCCGCCCATCGGATGGTGGTTCTGCGCACCGGTGGGCGTGGCGCTGCTCGCCCTCGCGTTGTACGGCCTGCGGCCGCGCCGGGCGGCGTGGATCGGGTACGCCGGAGGGCTGGCGTTCCTCCTGCCGGCGCTGGCCTGGGTCCGCCCGATCGGGGATGACGCCTGGCTGGCCCTGTCGGGCATCGAGAGCCTGTTCTGGGCCGGGCTGGCCTCTGTGGCCGTCCTCGTCATGCGGCTGCGCCTGTGGCGGTTGTGGGTGGCCTGCCTGTGGGTCGTGCAGGAGTGGGCCCGTGGCCTGTTCCCCGTCGGGGGCTTCCCGTGGGCGCGGCTGGCCTTCAGCCAGGGCGAGTCGCCGTACACCGGCTTCGCCGCGCTGGGCGGCGCCCCGCTTGTAAGTTTCACGGTCGCCCTGACGGGGGCTCTGCTCGCCGCGCTGGTCACACGGCGTCCGCTGAGGTGGCGGGCCGACCGGGTGCTTGCCGGGACGCTGCTCGCCGCGATAGCCGTACCGGTGCTGGGGCTGGTCGTGCCCCGGCCCGGCGACGAGGGCAGGACAGTGCGGATCGGTGTCATCCAGGGCAACGTCCCTGGGCGGGGGATGTACTTCCTCGGCGACGAGCCCGCCGTCGTGCTGCGCAACCACGCGGACGAGACGCACCGGATGGCCGAGGCCGTGCGCGCGGGGAAACTCCAGCGGCCCGAGATCGTGGTGTGGCCCGAGAACTCCACCGACATCGATCCCTACTCCAGCGCGTACGCCCGGCAGGTGATCGACTCCGCCGCCAAGGACATCGGCGTGCCGATCCTCGTCGGCGCGGTCGTCAAGATTGGCGCCGAGAACCGGGCCACCCGCGGCGTGGTCTGGGACCCGGTCAGCGGTCCCGGCGCGTACTACGACAAGCGGCGGCTGGTGCCGTTCGGCGAGTACACCCCGATGAAGGAGCTGTTCCTGGCGCTGTCGTCGCGGGCGCAGCTCGTCGGCCGGCAGTCGGTCCCCGGCGACAAGCCGGGAGCGCTGCGGATGGGGCCGGTGACGATCGGCAGCGTGGAGTGCTACGAGGTTGCGTTCGACAGCACGGTGCGTGACACGGTGCTGGCCGGCGGCACGCCGCTGGTGGTGCAGACCAACAACGCCAGCTACGCGCTCACCAATCTGCCGCCCCAGCAGCTCGCGATGTCGCAGCTGCGGGCGGTGGAGTTCAACCGGGCCGTGGTCACCGCGGCGACCACGGGCATCTCCGCGTACGTCGGCCCCGACGGCCGGGTCGGATGGCGTACCGGCGAGCTGGTGGCAGGGATGAACGTCCTGAATGTCCCCGTCAGGACGAAGAACACGGTGGCGGCGGAGCTAGGTGCGCTGCCGGAGTGGATCATGGTACTCATGGGAGCCGGAGCGACGGTGGCGGCCATCTCTGGGCGGAGGAGAAGCTGATGGAGCGGACCCCAGGGCGGGTGCTCGTGATCGTCCCCACGTACAACGAGCGGGAGAACCTCCCGTTGATCACGCGGCGGCTGCGTGAGGCGCTGCCCGACGTGCACCTGCTCGTGGCGGACGACAACAGCCCCGACGGCACCGGCCGGATCGCCGACGAACTGGCAGAGGCGGACGACCACGTTCACGTCCTGCACAGGACGAGCAAGCAGGGGCTGGGCGCCGCCTACATCGCCGGATTCCGCTGGGGCCTGGCCGAGGGCTACGACGTGCTGGTGGAGATGGACGCCGACGGCTCCCACCAGCCCGAGGAGCTGCACAAGCTGCTCGACGCCGTGACCGACGGCGCCGACCTGTCGATCGGCTCCCGGTGGGTGCCCGGCGGCAAGACCGTCAACTGGCCGTTCTCGCGCGAGCTGCTGTCCCGGGGGGCCAACACCTACGTCCGGCTGGTGCTCGGCATCCCGGTGCGCGACGCCACGGCGGGCTTCCGGGCCTACCGCGCGGCCACCCTGGAGAAGATCGGGCTGGACGACGTCGAGTCGCAGGGCTACTGCTTCCAGGTGGACCTCACGCTCCGCACCGTACGGCAGGGCCTGCGGGTGACCGAGATACCGATCACATTCGTCGAGCGCACCGTGGGCAGCAGCAAGATGAGCCGGAAGATCATCTTTGAGGCCTTCTGGCGCATTGCCGTCTGGGGGGTCGCCGGGTTCGGCGAGCGGTTTCGCCCGAGGCGATAGCCACGATCCACAGGAACCCCAGCGGCCGCGGGGACGTTGACGCAGACGTACGAGTGCCGGGGTGAGTGGGGCAAGACATGGTGCGGATCGGGCTGTTCCTCGGGTTCCTCCTGGTTCCCATCCTGGAGATCTGGATTCTGATCCGGGTGGGGTCCGTGATCGGCGGGTGGGAGACGGTCGCCCTGCTCATCGCCGACAGCATCCTCGGCGCCTGGCTGGTTCGCCATGAAGGGCGGCGGGCGTGGGCGGCGCTGCGCACGGCCATCGAGTCGGGGCGCATGCCGGACCGGGAACTCACCGACGGAGCGCTGATCGTCGCCGGCGGCGCCCTCCTGCTTGCCCCCGGCTTCCTGACCGACGTGTTCGGATTTTTCATGATCTTGCCGTTCACCCGGCCGATCGCCCGGCGCTGGCTGTCGTGGTTCCTCGGCCGCCGCGTGCGGTCGCTCGCCGCCCGCTCGCCGTACGCGCCGCTCTTCGAGCGGACTGCGGGATTCGACGAGGGGGCGGGCTTCGGCGGCGCGGGTGGCTTCAGCGGGCCCGCCGGAGCGAACCGGGGCCGCGTGGTGCACGGCGAGGTCATCGACGACGACTGAAAGACGATCGGAAGCGGCCGGGTAAGCGGCGGGGTAAGCCGCCGGGCATGCCGTTGCCCCGGCGGCGGAGGCGCACCGGGGCAACGGGGCTGGTGACGAGCGGCTTCCCGGTTTCTACCGGGTTGGCCCGGGTTGGTCCCGGTTACAGGCGCGGCTCGTCCTGGTCGGGGATGTCCCGGCGGCGGATGTCCCGATCACGGGCGTCCTCGTCGGTGACGAACCGGTCGTCGGCGCCGGTCAACGGATCGTCGGTGCCGAACCGTTCCTGTGACCGGGCCGCCGGGTCCTCGGTGCCGTACCGCTCGCTCGACGTGCGCGAGGGATCGCCGCCGCCGAACAGCTCCTCGGACCGCGTCTCGGGGTCCCGCCGCGCCAGCGGCTCACCCGGTCGCGTGCCGGGGATATCGGCGTCCAGCCGGTCCCTGGAGCCGAGCGCCGGGTCGTCGGTGCCGTACCGCTCCCCGCCGCGGGTCACGGCGTAGTCCGCGTAGTCGCCGGGATCGTCGGCGCCGGTCCCCAGCCGTTCGCGTTCGCGCCGCCCGGCGCTGTCGGCCCAGCCGGCGAGGCTGTCGGTCCGGTTGGCGCGTTCCCAGGCGCCGTCCCAGTCCATGTCGTAGTGACGGTAGAGCTCCCGCTCCTGGTCGGCGGACAGGTGCCCGTCGGCGTCCAGGTCCACGTCTGGCGCGTTCTTGACGTGCTCCTTTTCGTACGGGACCTCGACATGGCCGGCCGTCAGGCTAGCGTCGTGCAACGGGACGAAGGTCTCCTTGGTGTGGAGAAGTCCCGTCTTGACGCAGAGCCACTTCGGCCGTCCGGTCGCGTCGTCGAGGAAGACCTGCGCGACCTCGCCGATCTTGTCGCCGTTGGGGTCGTGGACCGGGTTGTCGAGCACCATGGGGATCTGCTCGTGAGTGATCACGTGCTTCTCCTTGTCTCTCGCTTGGTCGGTCCCTTACTGGGCTACCGCCGATGGGAGGACGGAAACCACCTTTTCCGGAATTCGCCTCTGCCGTGCCCAGGTGGCTACGCCGGTGCATCCGGCGTCGTCGCAGGTGAAGGCCCGCGTCGCGGCATCTTCTGCCGACGCTGAAATCGCCGCCGCGCTCGTCCGGGCGGCGCGGGACCGCCGTCTCACGCTGCCCGAGCCGCGGGGACGCGACAGAGGAGCCGGAGACCGGCAGCGCTGCCCTCGTCGGCGGGCGGCACGTGCGCACGGGCGGGAGACGGGATTCGCGAGCGAATTCGGGACCGGGGAATCGGAGTTCCCGGAAGCCGCCGAGCGGGCCGGGTGAAGGGGGGCTATGCCCCGAATTGTGTTTCTGCCTGTGGCTCCATCTAATTTTCCTTCGCGGTTGAGCAGGGTGAGCGGCGCGTGAAAGAATTCATACAGGCTTTCGAATGAGCATGAGGAGGTGTCATGGAGTCGCCGCTCGTCGATCCTGGCCACCTCAGTCGTTCGAACATTCCCGATGAGAACTGGTGGGAGCGGCTGACTTCCCGATCGCCCCTCTGGTCCTCCGGAAGCGCAACCTACGGTGGCGAGCACGTTCGGGAGCTTTTCGGTGAGCCGAGCCGGGACCCTCGTGTCACACAAAGATGGAATTGCCTCGTCGAGCAAATTCGGCTGCATTTGAACGCCACTGCCGGAATCCGGGCATCTGCGACCTCGCATGCCGATGCCTTCACCGGTGCCGGCGGTGGTGTCGGTAGTGCCCATGGCTTGGGTGCCGGTGGTTGTGGATCAGGTGCCGGTCGGGACAAGGGCCGGTCGTCGTGGGTGTTGGTGGGTTCTCTTCGTGAGTCGGCGCAGGCGTTGGCGTTGGCGCCGTTACCCGACGATGCCGACATCTGCCTCGCCGAGGCCGAGGATCTGCTGTTCGCGCGGGATCGGATCACGTGCGCTCTTGCTGATCGGGTGGGGCGGGTGCATGGTGCGGGGCAGGCCAAGCAGCATGGGCATGCCTCCACCCGCAGTTGGCTGCGCACCGCCGGAGGCATGAGCGTGCCCGGTGCTGGTCGCCTGCTCACGCTGGCGGTGGAGTTGGCGCGTCTGCCGCGAGTGCGGGAGAAGTTCGCCGCCGGGGACTTGGCGGCGGGGGTGGTGGAGGCGATCTGCATGGCCACCGCGCAGTTGAGCGACGAGCACGCCAACCTGGCTGAGCCGATTTTGCTGGAGCTGGCGGGTAAGGCGGGGGCGGCGGAGGTGGCCAAAGCCGGCCGCTATCTGCGGGCGGTGCTCGACCCCGACGGGGAAGAACGCGACGAGCAGGCGGACTACGGGCGGCGGTTCCTGCGGGTCCGCCCCACGAAGGGCGGCGGCCTGGAGGGGGAGTTCTACCTCCCCCGTGAGCCTGCCGCCCGGCTGCTGACCTTGCTCAGCCTGTACGCCAAGCCGAAGGCAGAAGGGGACGATCGGCCGCTGCGGGTCCGCCAGGCGGATGCGTTCATCGCTCATCTGGAGGAGAAGATCGCCGCTGAGCTCCTGGTCCTGGTCACCGCCGAATCCCTCCCCACCGACCCCGGCACCGACCCCGCCACCGACCCCGCCAACGACCACCCCGACGACTCGGAAGACACCCACCCCGACGACGCCGAAGCCACCGCCGACTACGCCCTCGGCGACACCGGAAGCACCGAAGACCGCGACACCGACCCAGGCAGCACCGAGGCCGAAGCAGCCGCGGGTGCCGTTGCCGGTGCCGAAGCAGCCGCGGACGCCGCTGCCGAGAGCGCCGACCTCGGTGCCGGCCCTCGCGATGAGAAGGCCGGTGGGCCCGCGACGGGGGAGGACAGCGCCTCTGATGAGGCGGAGGTCACGGGCCTCGATCGGACTGACCATACGGCCGACACCCGGTCTCCTGGCAGCGAGCGTGGAACGGCAACGGTGCCGAGACCTCGGCGTGCCCCTGAGGGAGGCGCCGATTGCGAGGACGCCAACCTTGAGAGGGCAGGCGGCGACATAGATGACGGCGACGCCCGTGACGGCGGAACCGATGACCATGAGGTCGTGGTGCGAGCCGGAGCAACTCATTCCAAGCATTCGTCAGCCTGGCCCGCAGACGGCGGTAGCGCGCATCCGCACACGGCACATCCGCGCGTAGCGTCTCCGCACGCAGCGCGATTGCCTGATCCTCCCCCTGAAGACGCCGCTGCGCATCACGCCCACGCCGGGCATCGGCCTGCGGGGGACTGCCGGCATGGGCAGAGCACGCCTGAGAGCCAAGGCCATGGCCACGGCCACGAGCATCGGAGGCACGACGAGGGCGGGTGCGGATGCGAGGCGCGGTGCTCGTGTGCGCCGGGGACACCGGGAACAGCGCCGGGAACAGCGCCAGGGACGCTGCCGGGGCCGCTGCTAGGGATGCTGCTGGGGGTGGTGCCGGGGGTGTTGCTGGCGACCGGGCAGATGCTGCCGGTCTCCAGCGTGCACCGGCTTGCCCGCACCTCCACTTTGGTGCGCCTGGTTATGGACGCCGAGGGGCAGGTGCTGGACATGGGCCGCAAGGTCCGCCTGGCCACCCCCGCCCAACGCAGGGCCGTCTACGCCCGCTACGCCACCTGCTGGATCGACGGCTGCCCACTGCCCGCCACCATGTGCCAGATCGACCACGCCGACAACTGGAGCAACGGCGGGCTCACGGACCTCAAACTGCTCGGCCCCGCCTGCCAGTTCCACAACCGCGACCGCTACCAGCACCCCGACCGCTACACCCGCCGCAAGATCGGCACCGACCGCTGGGCCTTCACCTACCACCCGGCCCACATCAGGGTCCGGAGCCCTCGACATGAGCCGGGAACATGAGGCCAGGCTCCGGGATCAGGCTCCTTCCCAGGGGCCGACGTCTTCCTCCTTCCACTCCAGGCGGTCGACGACCCCGATCACGCCGTTGGTCCGTTCGACCATCCGCGTGAGCACCCGCGCCTGCGAGCGGCGTTCCAGGGCACCGGTGAGCGTCACGACGCCTTCCGACACCGAGACCTCGACGCCCGACAGGTCGGCCCACAGGCAGTTCTCGATGACGTCCTCCCGTACCTCGCGGGCGATGTCGGCGTCCGCGCGGGCGAGAACCTTGAGCAGGTCGTGACGGCTGATGATGCCCATGAGCACGCCCTCGTCGTCCACGACGGGCAGGCGTTTGACGCCGTGCTGGCTCATCTGCCGAGCCGCGCTGACCACACTGGTGTACGGCCGGGTGGTGACCGCGGGGGTGGACATGAGATCGGCGGCGGTCACCCCACGGGCCCGCTCCTGGCTCCTGGCGGCCCCGTGCCCCACGGCCTCGCGCAGGCGGGCGCGTAGCGGCGGCCGGTAGCCCTCGCGATAGAACTGCTCGCGGAACTCCTCCTTGCGCAGCAGGTCGGCCTCGGAGACGACCCCGACGACGTGGCCCTCACCGTCGACGACGGGCACCGCGCTGACCTCGTGCGCGATGAGCACCTCGGCCACGTCCCTGAACGGTGTGCTGCCGTTGACGGAGGCGACCTCGCTCGTCATGACGTCTCGCACCTTCATGTGCATGATCGGCTCCTTCCCCCGGCCGTCTGCCGTTCCCAGTCCCATCGCACCGCCGTACGGGGCCGGATGCGAAGGGACGGACGGCCCTACCGGTGGGGCCCTTCGCCATGCCGTGCCCCGGACGGCGCGATCGGTGGCCGAAAGTCCCGGGCGGTCAGGACCTTCACCGCTGACCTCGGAAGACATGGCGAGGCACGCTGGGCACTGAGAGATGGGAGGCGTCGTCATGACGGCGAAAGTGAAGGATGTCATGGGCAAGGTCGCCATCGCGGTGCCGATGGACGCGTCGTTCGCAGACCTTGTCGCCACCATGCAGCGGTTCAAGGTGGGCGCCGTCACGGTGATCGACGCCGACCGGCGCCCGGTCGGGGTGGTGTCGGAGGACGACATCCTGCTGAAGGAGATCGATCCGGGCGAGAGCGTGCTCGACGGTCCCCGCAGGCGTGAGGAGCACCGGAAGGCGGCGGGCACGAAGGCCGGCCAGATCATGACGCGCCCCGCGATCACGGTCACCGGCGGCACCTCCGTGCGGGACGCGGCCCGGCTGATGCACCGCAACCGCATCAAGCAGCTGCCCGTGATCGACGCCATGACCGGCCGCATCGTGGGGACGGTCCACCAGGGCGACCTGCTGCGTGTGTTCGTCCGCCCGGCGGAGGACATCCTGGCCGACATCGAGGAGGTCGCGGCCCGGCTGAACCTCGGCCCCGACGACCTCCGGATCACCGTCTCCGGCGGCGTGGTCGCGATCAACGGACAGGTGCCCCGCAGGTCGGACATCAAGCCGCTGCTGCACGCCGTACGCCGGGTCGAGGGCGTCGTCGAGGTGGACGCCGACCTCGCCTTCCTCGTGGACGACCTGCTCATCGCCCCGCCGTTGCTGTGACCGACCAGGGGAGGAGACCGTGAACACTCGGACGACTGAAGGGATCGTGCAGGCCGCGAGGACGGCGGTGGAGGCCGCCCTGTGGGCGCCCTCGATCCACAACACCCAGCCCTGGTCGTTCGGCGTCTCCGGCGACGAGATCTGCCTGCGCGCCGACCCCGACAGGAAGCTGCGGGTCTCCGACCCCACCGGCCGGCAGATGACGATCAGCTGCGGCGCCGCGCTGTTCAACGTGCGAATCACGCTGCAGGCCCTCGGCTACGAGCCCCAGGTGCGGCGCTTCCCCGATCCGGAGGGCCCGCTGCTGCTGGCCACCGTACGCGTGCGGCCGGGGCGGGAGCCGGGCGAGCACACCCGCCTGTTGCATGCGGAGATTCAGCGCCGCCGCACCCACCGGTCCGGGTTCACCGCTCTGCCGGTGCCCGACCGCCTGGTCGACTCGCTCGTGGCGGAGGCGGCGGCCGAAGACGGCCACCTGATGCCGATCGGGGCGGAGGCCGCCGCACGGGTGCTCGCCGCGCTCACCGGTGCGGCCCAGGACGTGCAGTCGCAGAACCGGTTGTTCGTCCTCGAACTCATGCGCTGGGCCCGGCCGCCCGGCAGTTCACGCCGCGACGGGGTGCCCGCGGCGGGCTATCCGACCGATCCCCGGCGTACGTACCCACAGCACTTCGCACAGCGGGACTACGCCCGGGGCCACGAGTGGGGGATGGCGCCGGACGAGCGGGTGTCCGCCTCGACGGGCCTCGTGGCGCTGCTCACCACCGCGGGCGACGGCCGGGAGGACTGGCTGCGCGCGGGTGAGGCGCTGCAGCGGATGCTGCTGCACGCCTCCGCGTACGGCGTGAGCGTCGCCTTCCACACACAGGCACTGGAGATGCCTGAGTTGCGGGAGTTCATCAGCAGGCATCTGTGCTCGGGAGAGGCACCCCAGATGATCATGCGGCTGGGGTTCGTCATCGACGAGAGCGAGAGCGTCCGCCGCGCCGCGTCCGACGTGATTGACTGATTCGGCGGCCGTGCCGCCGAGCACGACCTTACGACCAGGGGGCCCCATGACCAGGGGCCGCATGGTCCGAACGCCTCGTGCTCCACCTTGACGCCCGCTGCGCTGCCGCCGTAACGTGCGCGCCCGAAGTACATGCTCCTCGCCTCCCGGAGGAACGTCGACAGCACCACCGACCCCTGCTGACCTACTTCATCCCGATGAGTCCGGGCTGGGTCCGTAGCTTCGACCCTTCCGGCACGGTGACGCTCAGGGTCGACGGGGTCGGGCCCGCTGGACCTGAGGCTCCGGGTGCCCTACTGGGTCGAGAACGGCTTCACCGTTCACGTTCAGCCGGACCTGGAAGCCCGGCGATAAGGTCCAGCCGCTCGGGCGAAGCTGAGCTGAGCCCATCCGGGCGGGCGTGGACGGGCCCGCCCGGGGAAGTGGGACCTCCTGTGGCTCGACAGGAGGTGCGCGATGAGGTCGATCGTCCGCTGGGTCGTGTCGCGGTTACGCCGCTACCTGCCCGATCGCAACCCGCTGCGCCGCCGTTCCGACCGGGTCGAGGCGGCGCTCGCGGCGGCGGCGCTGGCCGCCGTCCTGTTCGCCGCGTGGCCCGCGGCGCTGGCCGCTCGTACCGTGTACGACGACGGCGTCGCGGCCGAGCGGGTCGGGCCTGGGACACGGCAGCTGGTCGAGGCCACCCTGGTCGAGGCCACTTCGATCGGGGACACGTCCGCCGTGCCGGCCAACGGCCGCGGTCTGCCCGCGGCGATCCCGGCGCGGTGGACGCTGCCATCCGGTGAGGTCCGGGCGGGCGTGGTCCCGGCGGCGCTCCTCCTGCGGGACGGCCCGGCGGACGCGCGGCTGTGGGTGGACGCCGCGGGCAGGCCGGCCGCGCCGCCGCCGCAGCGGGCCGAGACGGTGACGAGGGCGGGACTGGCCGCCGCCGGCGTCGTCGCGAGCGCCGCCGTCCTGGCCTGGGCCTGCTTCGCGCTCGCGCGTCACCGGCTGGATCGCAGGCGCTACCGCGAATGGGAGGCCGCCTGGGCGGCGGCCGACCAGAGGTGGCGCCGTCACCGCATCTGAAGGCGCACCGGACCCCCGCGCCCACCGGGCCCACCGGACCCCCGCCGCCCACCGGGCCCCCGTGCTGCCAGACTTCTGCACTATGACGGAGAACGAGCCGCGGTCGCTGATTCCCAGCATGCGATTGGACGATCTGCTGGCGGAGTTGCAGTCGCGTCTGGAGGCCGTGCTGGCCACCCGGGATCGGGTGCACGCGCTGCTGGAGGCGGTCGTGTCGATCGGCAGCGACCTCGACCTGGAGGTGGTGCTGCGGCGCATCGTGGCCACCGCCACGACGCTGGTGGACGCGACGTACGGCGCGATGGGCGTGATCGGGGAGGAGAACACGCTCATCCAGTTCGTGCCGGTGGGGCTGAGCGAGGAGGAGATCGCCAGGATCGAGCACTGGCCGCACGGGCTGGGCCTGCTCGGCCTGCTGATCAAGGAGCCGCAGACGCTGCGGCTGACCGACATCTCCCAGCATCCCGAGTCCTACGGCTTCCCGCCCGGCCATCCGCCCATGGGCAGCTTCCTGGGGGTGCCGGTCCGGGTGCGCGAGGAGGTGTTCGGCAACCTCTATCTCACCGAGAAGCGCGGCGGTGGGAGCTTCGACGAGGACGACGAGGCGATCGTGGTCGCCCTGGCCACCGCCGCCGGAGTGGCGGTCGAGAACGCCCGCCTGTATGAGGAGAGCCGCCGCCGCGAGACCTGGTTGCAGGCGTCCTCGGACATCACCACCCGGCTGCTGTCCGGCGGCGAGCCGCAGGAGGTCCTCACGCTGATCGCCCGGCGCGCCCGCGAGATGGCCGACGCCGACGCGGTGGCGATCCTGCTGCCGCGCAAGGGCGGCGACACCCTGCAGGTGGCGCTGGAGGACGGTGCCCTGGAGGACGGCGTACCGCAGGACGGCGACGTCCCGATCGAGGGCTCGCTGTCGGGCCGGGCGTTCCTGAGCGGCGAGCCTCTCATGCTGGACGACCCCGCCGGCGGGGACGTCCATCTCGCCGGCGACCTGGACCCGGGCCCGGTGGCGGCCGTGCCGCTGGGCGCGGCCGGGGCCGTACGCGGGGTGCTGGCCCTGGTCAAACGCCCGGGACGGATGCCGTTCAGCCAGTTGGAGCTGCGTACGCTGCACGCCTTCGCCGGGCAGGCGGCCGTCGCGCTGGAGCTGGCCGAGACCCGCCGCGACGCCGAGCGGCTCGGCCTGCTGGAAGACCGCGACCGCATCGCCAAGGACCTGCACGACGTGGTCATCCAGCGCCTGTTCGCCGTGGCCATGACGCTGATGAGCGCCGTACGCCTGGTCGAGCGGCCGGAGGCCTCCTCCCGGCTGCAGAGCGCCATCGACGAGCTGGACACCACCATCCGGCAGATCCGCTCGACCATCTTCGCCCTGCAGACCCCGCGCGAGGACGCCTCGCCCAGCCTGCGCGCCCAGGTCGTCGATCTGGTCGAGGGCGCCCGCGGGCACCTGGGCTTCATGCCCGGCCTGAGCCTGGAGGGCCGGCTCGACAACGACGTGCCCGCACAGGTCGCGGAACACCTGCTCGCCGTCCTGCGCGAGGCCCTGTCGAACCTCGTCCGCCACGCCAAGGCCACCCGCGCCGACGTCGCCGTCCACGCCGCGGACGGGCGGCTGACCCTCGTGGTGGAGGACAACGGCGTCGGCATCCCGGCCGAGGGCCGCCGCAGCGGCCTGCGCAACCTCGCCGACCGCGCCGAACGACTCGGCGGCGCCCTCACCCTCACCTCCCCTGAGGCCGGCGGCGCCCGTCTGGAGTGGAGCGTCCCGCTGGGCTGATCACCTCATGTTCTGCGAGATGTTGCAGGAGCGGCTGCCGGGGGCGCAGTACGCGCCCTGGCTGGTGATCTTCCCGGCGGACGTGACGGCGGTCGACTGCGGGCCGCTCAGGAGCGAGGGCGTGTAGACGCCGTTGAGGTTCAGGATGTTCCTGCCGCGGCCCGACCTGTACTGCCTGGCGCTGGTCCGCCCGCCTCGGGCCACCTGATAACCGCGCGGGCCGGGCCTGGGCCTGGCCTTCGCCTCCGCCTGCGCCGCCGCACGGGCCGCCGCCTTCGCACGAGCCGCCTTCGCGGCGGCCGCGGCCGCGTGCGGTTTGCGGCGCAGCGGAGCGGAGGCCGCGTCCGCCGATTCCGGAACGGCGAGGCCGGCCAGCGAGACGACGAGCGCGGCCACCGCAAGCCGCCGCACCGCCGAGACGAGATCGGTTCTGAAGACGTCCGCGCAGTGACGAGACACCTGGCAACCACCTGCCCATGCGCCAGTTGGATATAAGCGACATAGGGCATATGCCCGTATCGCTCGGATCTCGCCGGCGCCCTGGGAAACTCCGGCCCGGATGATTACGCTGTGCGGGCGCGTCGCCCGCCCAATCCTGGCGGTTCAGTCCTGGTGGCTCAGTCCTGGCGGCCGGCCTTGAGACGGGCGGCGAGCGCGGCGGCCTGGGTACGGCGCTGCATGTCGAGCTTGCTCAGCAGGTTGGACACGTAGTTCTTGACCGTCTTCTCGGCCAGGAACATCCGCTCGCCGATCTGGCGGTTGGTCAGGCCCTCGCCGATCAACTCCAGGATCTGCCGCTCCTGGTCCGACAACGCGGCCAGCGGGTCCTTCTTCGCGGCCTGGTCGCGCAGCCGGTGCAACATCGCGGCCGTGGTCTGCGGATCGAGCAGCGACTGCCCACCGGCCACCGTGCGCACCGCGCCGACCAGGTCCGAGCCGTGAATCTGCTTGAGCACATACCCGGCCGCCCCGGCCATGACCGCGTTGAACAGCGCCTCGTCGTCGGCATAGGAGGTCAGCATCAGGCACGCCAGGCCGGGCACCTTCGAACGCACCTCACGGCACACGTCCACCCCGTCGCCGTCGGGCAGGCGCACGTCGAGCACCGCCACATCCGGCTTCAGCGCGGGGATGCGGGCCACCGCCGACTCGGCCGTCCCCGCCTCGCCGACGACCTCGATGTCGTCCTCGGCGTCCAGCAACGCCGCCACACCACGCCGCACGACCTCATGGTCGTCCACCAGGAACACCCGAATCATGTCTCTACGCTAAGCCGCGGGCGGGCCGAAGGTCCCGCAGGCCGGTGGCTTTCGCCCGGCGTCGCCGCCGAGCCCCGGGTGATCTGCTGGTGACATGGGGTGCGCTCTGCGCACGCGGCGCGGGCCGCGTGAGTGAGATGAAGCAGGAGATCGTGGTCGCCTACGACGGCACACGGCAGAGCCGGGCCGCGATCGAGTGGGCCGCGGCGGAGTGCCTGGCCCGCCGCCGTGCGGGCGTCACGGTGTGCCAGGTGTGGGACGGGCCCTACCCGGAGCGCGCCGAGGCCGTCGCCGCCGAGGAGCGCCGCCTGGCGGGTCTGCAACTGTTCGAGGGGGTACGGCTGGCCGAACGCCTGCTGCCGGGCCGCGAGGTCCGCCCCGTGCTCGTGCGCGGAGACCCCAAGGACACACTGGTCAGCCTCAGCAGGAACGCCGCGATGCTGGTCCTGGGCCACCGGAGCGTGCGTGGACTGGCCGGGCTGCTGCGCGGCTCGGTCAGCGCGTACGCGGCGGCGCACGCCGCCTGCCCGGTCGTCGTGGTCGGCGCGCCGGCGTCCGCGCCGCCCGCCGGCGGGGTGGTGGTGGGGATCGACGTGGCGCGGCCGGCCGGTCCCGAGGCGGACTCCGCCCTGCGCTTCGCCGTGGAGGTCGCCCGCGGCAGGTCGCTGCCGCTGACCGTGGTGTACGCCACGGGAGGGTGTGAGCCGGAGGGCGAGCGGGCGCTGGCGCGGATCGTCGAGCCGTGGCGGCTGCGCTGCCGGGCCCGGCCCGCGATCGGGACCAGGGTCGTCGAGGCGCCGGCGCTGCCCGCCCTGGTGGCGTGCGCCCGGGAGGCGCGGCTGCTCGTCGTGGGTGCGCACAGAACGGGGGCCCGGCTGCTCGGTTCGGTCGGGCAGGGCCTGCTGCGGCGCGCCCCCTGCCCCGTCGCGGTCGTCCACCCGGCCCCCGTCTGGCCGATACCATGCGATATCCCGACGATCTGAGCCTTTGGAGCGCGAATGTCCCGACCCGGTCTGGTGATCGGCGGATACACCCCCGACACGGAGGGGTCGGGCCCCGGCCTGACGGTGGCTCGGGCGCACGCGGACGGGCGGCTGGAGGCGGTGGCCGAAACGACCGCGTCCGGGCCGTCGTTCGTCGCCGCGCACCCGCGGCTGCCGCTGCTGTACGCCGTGCTCGAACGGGCCGCGGACGGGGGGCTCGCGGTCTTCGCCGACGAGCCCACCCCCCGGCTCCTGGCCGAGCACCCCAGCGGCGGCTCGCTGCCGTGCCACCTGGCGCTCGACCCCGAGGGCCGGTGGCTGGCGATCGCCAACTACGGCGACGGGACCGTCACGGCCTACCGGCTGGGTGAGGACGGGATGCCCGAGCCCGGCCCGCTGACGTTCCCGCACGAGGGTCGCGGCCCCCACCCGGACCGGCAGGAGGGCCCGCACGCGCACCAGGCGGTCTTCGGGCCCGGCGGCGTGCTGTACGTGACCGACCTCGGCACCGACGAGGTGCGCCGCTTCCTGCCGGGCATGCGCCCGCATCCGGACGGCCCCGTACGGCTGGCCTCCGGCAGCGGCCCGCGGCACTTCCTGCACCACGAGGGCCACTGGTATGTCACCGGCGAGCTCGACGGCACCGTGCGCGTCTACGACGGCGAGTGGCGGGAGGCGGGCGTGGTGCGGGCGAGCGGCGCCGTGGTGGAGAGCGGGGGGGAGAACCTGCCCTCCCACATCGCGCTGTCCGCCGACGGCCGCCACCTGTACGTCGCCAACCGCGGGCCGGACACCCTGGCCGTCTTCGAGCTGGACGGGCCCCGCCTCACGATGACGGCCGAAGTGCCGTCGGGCGGAAGCTGGCCACGCCACTTCGCGATCGACGGCGACCGCCTCTACGTCGCCAACCAGCGGTCCGATTCCGTCGCCGTGCTGGCGCTCAAGGACGGGCTGCCCGAGCCGGCCGCTCAGGCGCTGGCGGTGGGCACCCCCTCGTGCGTGCTCATCCGGTAGGTCGTCAGAGCACCTGGCCGACGCCGCCGACGATCCACACCCGCTGGGCCTGACCGGTGCTCTGCGGGACCTCCGGCCGCCACTGACGGATGTAGACGAGGCCGGGATCGACGAGTTCCGTGCCGTCGAAGAAGCGCAGCACCTTCTCCCGGTCTCGCGGCGCGTCGTCGGCCTGCGGCACGATCTGCCGGAACAGGTCGACGATCGGCGCGGCCAGCTCGGGACGGCTGTCGAAGACGGCGTGACCGATGGCCAGATAGCTGCCCGGGGCGAGATGGTCGCGCACGTGGGCCACGCACTTGTACGGCTCGGTGGCGTCGGGGAGGTACTGCAGCCGGGCCGGGATCAGGACCCCGACCGGCTGGTCGAAGTCGATGAGCCGGAGCATCTCGGGGTCGGCGAGCATCTCCGCCGGGCGCAGGATGGAGCCGTCGACCACCCCGGTGCCGGGGTTGCGGGCGAGCACGGCCCGCGCGTGGTTGAGCACCACCGGGTCGTCGTCGACGTACACCACGCGGGCGTCGGGCGCGAGCTCCTGGGCGACCTCGTGGGTGTTGCGCCGGGTCGGCAGCCCGGACGCCACGTTGAGGAACTGCCGCACGCCCTGCTCGACGAGGAAGCGCACCACCCGCTCCAGGAACTCGCGGGTGTCCACGGCCATCGTCTTGACCTCGGGCGCGATGGTCATCAGCTGCTCGGCGAACCTCCGGTCGGCGGCGAAGTTGTCCTTGCCTCCGAGCAGGTAGTCGCTCATCCGGGCGATGTTCGCGGTGCCGGTGTTGAAGCCCGCCACCTTGACGGGCCGTTCGCCCCCGCCCAGCTCCGTGCCGCCCAAACCGCCTCCCTCGCTCACAGTCGTTTTAATGGTCATTATCGCGTGCCTGTGTAAGTATCGCCTCAATCCCACCAGAACGACCAGGCGTTCTGGCCCACGATCTGCTCGGCGTAGTCGGCCAGCGTGCCCGGGCCCTGCAGGATGCTGTCGGGGCAGAACGTCCAGTGCTCGGCCGCCACGTGCAGCGCGTGCGCGGGGGTGGCGGGCGGCGCGGCGACGCTGAGGTCCAGCGTGTTGAACCCCATGCCGACCACCCGCGCCCCGAACCGCTCCTCCCAGCTGCGCACCACGGCCGCCAGGGGCACGGTCCACTCGTTGTGGTGCAGCGCCCCCTGCCAGCCCATCGCGACCAAGGCGTCGGCACCGCGGTTCACCGCGGCGAGCCCCAGCGGCGTCATCCGCTCGGCCACCACGTCCGCGTACCAGTCGGCGACCATGTCGGGGTCGGCCACGAGCGCGGCGGGCGGCGCGACCCCCGGGCACTCGGCCCCGAACGGCGCGAGGTACGCCTCGTGGCCCAGCAGCAGGTCCTGCCACGCCTCGGCCATGAATCCGGCCGCGCTGTAGTAGTCGACCTGGCCGGGCGAGTCCGGCGCGATCTGCCCGGCCGACCAGGGCTGCACGCCGTCCTCCAGCAGCACCGGCCACAGGCCCGACCGGGGGTGCTCGGCGCGGAGCCGGGCCCACAGCCCGGCCGGCACCGGCTCGTCGCTCAGCCAGAACGAGGGGCGGTGATGGGTGCGCATCCTGTCGTAGTCGGGGTCCGGCCACACGAGGGACCCGGACGGCAGGTCGACGGACAGCACCCGGCCGTCGCCGCCGTCGCCGAACAGCAGCTCCAAGCCCGTGGGGAGCCGCCGACGCTCGTGAACCGACATGGGCCAATAATGTCGGACCCGGCCTCGGCGCGTCCCGCGAGGGCGATCATTACGGGATGTCGAGCCGGCACAGCCCCTCGGCGAGAACCTTCGTGGTCAGACGCGTACGGCTGTCGCAGCCCAGCTTGGCGAAGATGTGCTCCAGATGGGTGGTCACGGTGCGCACGCTCAGGACGAGCGCGGCGGCGATCTGCGGGTTGGAGTCGCCCTGCGCGACCCGGGTGAGCACCTCGATCTCCCGCGAGGTCAGGTCGTACGGCAGGGCGCACGGGCGCTCGGCGATGACCGCGCCCTGGATGGAGCCGTGGAAGCCCACGCCGGCCCGGTGGAGGCGCAGCTCGCGCCACTGACCGGTGCCGTCCAGCCACAGCCCCCGGCGCGACAGCTCGCGGGAGTCGATGAACGCCCTGGCCAGCTCCGCCATCGCCGGCTCGGCCGCGAGCGCCTCCGACGCGGGCCATCCGGCCACGTCCCTGCGCCGCCCGCCCCGTTCGTACGCCACGGCGTGGAAGCCGGGCGGCAGGCCGAGCGGGTCGATGACGCAGCGGGTCACGTCGGTGAGGTGGGCCAGGGCGGGGGAGACCGCGCTGATCACCGCGGGCGCCTCGGGCGGCAGGTCCGCGCGGGAGCTGACGTGCAGCAGCCCGGTGTAGCGCCCGCCGGTCAGGAACAGCGGCGTCGTGATCCCCGCGCGCCAGCCGTACGGCTCCAGATGGCGGCGGAAGTAGCGCTCGGTGCCGGGGGAGCCCATGACGACGGGCGTGCGCAGCGACATGGCCCGGCGGTAGGCGTCGAGCCGGGCGTACTCCTCCGCGGCGTCGTCGTCCACCCGCGTGTACCCCGCCGACACCAGCGAGCGGTGCCGGCCGGTCGCCGGGTCGAACGCCACGAACTCGTAGGCCTCCACGGGGATGACCTCGCCCAGCGCGGTCATCGCCCCGTGCGCCCCCTGCCGGGCCACCTGGAAGCCCAGTTCGGCGACGGCGTGCAGGCTCCGCGCGTTGAGGCTGATTGCATCCATGGATCCTCCATGCTCAGCCTGCCGGGTAAAGGTTGCGCAAGGAATACGTAAAGTCTCCGATGCAGTCGGCGGCCCCGTTTCCTACCCTCACCCGCAATACGACGGAGAGGCGGAGGACCAGTGAGGGTCACGAGAAGCCGGGCGGCCGCCCTCGCTGTGGCGGCCATCATGCTGAGCGGCGGGTGCGGGGGAGGAGCGTCGTCCCAGGGCGGCGGCAAGGAGGCGAACACGTTCTCCGTCGCGCTGACGGAACCCGACCATCTCACCCCGGGCAACACCTCCAGCGACTATTCGATCACGGTGCTGGACACGCTCTTCGAGACTCCGGTCTCCATCGACGCCACCAGTGGCAAGCCCGTGATGCGGGCGGCCGAGTCGGTGAGCAGCACCGACCAGAAGGTCTGGACGATCAAGTTCAAGCCGGGGCAGAAGTTCAGCAACGGCGAGCCGGTCACCGCGCAGAGCTTCGCCGACTCCTGGAACGCCACGGCCTACGGCCCCAACGGCTGGACCAACAACTACTACTTCGCCAACATCGAGGGCTACGACAAGCTCAACCCCGAGAAGGGCGACCCGTCCACGGACAAGATGAGCGGCCTCAAGGTGGTGGACGACACCACGCTCGAGGTGACGCTCACCGCGCCGTTCAGTCAGTTCCCGATCACGCTCGCCTACATCGCGTTCGCGCCGATGCCGAAGGCGGCGTTCACCGACCTCAAGGCGTTCGACCAGGCCCCGGTCGGCAACGGGCCGTTCGTGCTCGACGGCGCGTGGGAGCACAACAAGCAGATCACGATCAAGCGGTCTCCCGCGTACGCGGGCGAGCGCAAGCCCAAGGCGGACGGCGTCACCTTCAAGATCTACGCCAGCCGCGACACGGCGTGGACCGACCTGCGGGCCGGCCGGGTGGACCTGATGACGACGGTCCCGCCGGCCAGCACGGGCGAGGCGAAGAAGCTGCTCGGCGACCGCTTCGTGCAGACCCCCGACGGCACGATGGACTACCTGGGCTTCCCGACCTTCGACAAGCGGTTCGCCAACCCCGACCTGCGCAAGGCGTTCTCCATGGCCATCGACCGGCAGGCCATCGTGGACGCGGTCTACGACGGCGCGTTCAAGCCGATGGCGTCGCTGCTGGCGCCGCTGGTGCCCGGCTACCGGGAGAACGCCTGCGGCGAGGCGTGCACGTACGACCCGGCCAAGGCCAAGGCGCTGTTCGACCAGGCCGGCGGCTTCAGCGGCACGCTGAACCTGTGGTTCTCCAACGCCGACCCGAGCTACGAGCAGTGGATGACCGCCGTCGCCAACCAGCTGAAGCAGAACCTCGGCATCTCGGACATCAAGTTCCGCAAGATCCCGGCCGCCGACTACCTGTCGACCCTGCGCCAGCGCAAGGAGGACGGTCCGTACCGCAACAACTGGGTCATGGACTATCCGAGCCCGCAGGACTACCTCGAGTACATGTGGGGTGCGGGCAACCGGATGGGCTGGGAGAACAAGGAGTTCGACGACCTGATCAAGCAGGCGAACTCGGCGCCCAGCCTGGACGCGAGCCTGCCGCTCTACCAGAAGGCCGAGGACGTCGCGCTGGCCGAGATGCCGATGATCCCGCTGTGGAACTGGCAGAACCAGATCGGCTTCACCAGCCGGCTCAGCGGTGTCGACGTGACCCCGTACGGCAAGAACCTGTACACGATCACCGTGAAGCAGGGGTGACACAAGGGTGAGGTACGCCGCGCAGCGCCTGGCCCAGGCGATCCCGGTGTTCTTCGCGACCACCTTCCTGATCTACACGATGGTGTTCGCGCTGCCGGGCGACCCGATCCTGGCGCTCGCGGGCGACAAGCCGGTGCCCGCGCAGGTGCTCGCCGTCATGCGGGCGCGCTACCACCTGGACGACCCCCTGCTCGTCCAGTACGGCCGCTACATGCTCGGGGTGTTCCAGGGGGACCTGGGGGAGACCTTCACCGGCCAGCCGGTGAGCGAGCTCCTCCAGGACCGGTGGGCGGTCACCGCGCAGCTCGCGCTGACCGCCTGGGTCTTCGAGCTCGTCGTGGGCATCGGCCTCGGCGTCCTGGCCGGGCTGCGCCGCGGCGGGGCCGCCGACACGGCGGTCCTCGCCGGCACCACGTTCGTCATCGCGGTCCCGGTGTTCGTCGTCGGCTACACCGCCCAGATCGTGCTGGGCCTCAATCTGGGGCTGTTCCCGACCGCGGGGACCGAGGAGGGCTGGCCGGGCAGTTACCTGCTGCCCGGCATGGTCCTCGGCTCGTTCGGACTGGCGTACGTGGCCAGGCTCACCCGCACCTCCCTCGTGGAGAACCTGCGCGCCGACTACGTCCGCACGGCGACCGCGAAGGGACTGTCCCGGCGGCGGGTGGTGGGGCTGCACGCGCTGCGCAACTCGCTCATCCCGGTCGTGACCTACCTCGGCGTCGACTTCGGCAACCTCATGGCCGGGGCGGTCGTCACCGAGGGCATCTTCAACCTGCCCGGCATCGGCCAGCAGGTGTTCCAGTCCATCCAGCTCCAGGAGGGTCCCGTCGTCGTCGGCGTCGTCACCCTGCTCGTCATGATCTTCATTCTCGCCAACCTGGCCGTCGACCTGCTGTACGGCGTACTCGACCCGAGGATCCGCCGTGCTCGCGCGTGACGCCTGGCTGGAACTGCGCGGCCGGGTGGTGTTCTGGTTCTCCGCGGCCGTCCTGCTGGTGGCCGTGGCGATGGCGGCCTTCCCCGGGCTGTTCGCCCACCTCGGCCCCAATGAGGCCTGCGACCTGCGCATGTCGAAGCGCGGCCC
The DNA here is from genome assembly GCF_030268985.1 of Microbispora sp. NBRC 16548. Classification (NCBI taxonomy): domain Bacteria; kingdom Bacillati; phylum Actinomycetota; class Actinomycetes; order Streptosporangiales; family Streptosporangiaceae; genus Microbispora; species Microbispora sp. NBRC 16548. Next base: position 367,192 of record NZ_BSSF01000003.1, on the reverse strand, counting down.
GGTGAGCGGCGCGTTGTTCGGGTACGACCTGCAGGGCTGCGACTACTGGTCGCAGGTCGTGCACGGCACCCGGGCGTCCATCGTGGTCGGCGTCTCGGTCACCGTCTTCGCCATGCTGATCTCCATCCTGCTGGGGCTGGTGGGCGGCTACTACGGGGGCGTCGCCGACGCGGTCATCTCCCGGCTCACCGACGTGTTCTTCGGCATCCCGTTCGTGCTGGGCGCGACCGTCGTGCTCGTCGCCTTCCCCGACCACGGGATATGGGCGATGACGCTGGTCCTCGTGCTGCTCGGCTGGACGACCATGACCCGGCTGATGCGCGGCCAGGTCATCGCCGTCAAGGACATGGACTTCGTCGCCGCGGCCCGCATGCTGGGCGCGAGCGACCGCAGGCTCATGGTGCGGCACATCCTGCCCAACTCCGTCGCGCCGGTCATCGTCGTGGCCATGCTGAACGTCGGGAACGTCATCGCGGGGGAGGCGACCCTCGACTACCTCGGCGTCGGCCTGCAGTATCCCGACGTGTCGTGGGGCCTGCAGCTGAACATCGCCCAGACGTTCTTCGCCGAGCACCCCCACCTGCTGGTCTTCCCCGCGCTGTTCCTCACCGCGACCGTGCTGAGCTTCCTCATGCTCGGCGACGTGGTGCGCGACGCCCTCGACCCCCGCCTGCGCTGAGTCCCCCCTCTAGCGGTAGCCGGCGGCGACGACGTCGGCCTGTACGGCGTTCTCGGTGGCGTCGGAGGGGTAGCCCGCCACCATCGCTCCTTCGTAGAAGGTGCCGGCGCTGAGGTTGGCGCCGCCGCCGGGCTTGCAGCAGTCGCCGCCGCTGCCCAGGACGATGGCGCCCTGCTTCTTCATCGGGCTGTAGCCGGGGGGAAGCGCGCCGTCGTAGAGGGTGTACAGGGTGCCGGACTGCGCGTTGCTGCCCTTGATCGCGAATCGGCTGGTGCCGTTGTTCTTCAGCGTCGCGGTGACGAACTTGCTGGTGAAGGCTCGCTGGTTGGGGTTCCAGGACTGGCTTCCGCCGGGGTAGAGGCCCCATTCGAGGTCGGCCTGCACCCAGGGACCGGATCCGGAGCAGCCGCCGAACCAGCAGCTGGTGCCGAAGTAGATGGCGTCCATGGCGCCGGCGGCGTCGGCCTTGCGGGTGGTCTCGCTGTTGCCGTAGTCGAAGCAGCAGCCGCTGTTGACGTGGGTGCCGCTGGTCACCATGTACATGCCCTCGGGGGCGGTGCCGGTCGGCACGCCGGTCAGGTGGCCGTCCCGCCAGTAGCTGTTGCCGGGGTTGATGTACAGGGAGTAGGCCTTGTTACCACCCACCGACAGCGACTCGGTGGTCGCGGTCGCGGGCTTGCTCTGAGGGGACCCGGGAACCACGCTCGACCCCTGGTACCACAGGTCGTTGCCTCGGCCGGACTGGTCGTACACGACGGTGATGACGCAGGTGGTGCCGGCGCAGAAGGAGTCCTGGGCCGCGGCGTTGGCGGCACCGCCCTGGGTCAGGACGCCGATGTTCCTGGTCGCGCTGTCGGAGGAGCGCCGCACCTGGTACAGGTTGCCGTTGTAGGCGTTGTAGAGCGCCCGCGTGGTGCTGTGCGCGGCCACGCACGGCGTGCCACCGGCGGCGTAGATGTCACAGGGCTTGCTCGCCATCGGTGTGGACGACGGGCTGGCCGAAGGACTCGGGGAAGGGCTCGTGGAAGGGCTCGTGGACGGGCTGGGCGAAGCGGTGACGCCGCCGGTGCAGGTCACGCCGTTGAGGGCGAAGCTCGTCGGCACCGGGTTGGAGCCGTTGAACGCTCCGTTGAACCCGAAGCTGGTGCTGCCGCCGCTGGGGATGCTGCCGTTGTAGTCCACGTTGGTCACTGTGACCTGGGAGCCCGACTGGGTGTAGGTGCCGTTCCACAGCTGGGTGATGGTCTGCCCTGCGGAGAACGACCAGGTCAGCTTCCAGCCGTTGATCGGGTCACCCAGGTTGGTGACGCTCACGTTCGTGCCGAAGCCACCCGGCCACTGGTTCGTGACCGAGTAGTCCACGCGACAGCCTGTGGCCGCATGGGCGGCGGGCGCGGTCAGCGCACCGATCGCGCCGGCCACGGCGACGAGCCCGGTGGCAAGCCAGAACCGCAGGCGAGGGACCTTCATCCGATACTCCCTGGTGCGTGAACGTAATCGCCGATTTCTGTTAGCGCTAACAGGAATTTCTGTCGAATCGGTTCTTCTGCATGGGCGATGTGGTGGTGCGGCGGAGCAAATACGACGGGCAGGAGTCCCGTCAAGGGGCGGGCTGTCCACCGCCTCGGCCATCGGCCCGCCGAGGCCTGTCCATCCGCTTCCACCTGGGCGGGATCCCGATCGCCTGCGAGGCGCGGAGATTGAAAATTTCATCCCCTGCCGACGGGACGATCCGGCTTCAGGACCTCCGTCGCCGCAGGCCGACAGGAATGAGGTCCCGGTCCGCCTCATCGAAACGATTCGTCAGCGCCTTGACAGGGTTTCGCCGAGGTTTCCACACTGGTCCGCGAGCACCCTACTGCCGATGTCGGTGATGATCGGCAGGGGTCCCCGGGTCGACCCGAATTCGCCGGATCCGGCTCCCGCGCGCTCTCATTGGCAGTTGATGCGAATCGATTCGATTAGAGGCATGCCACGGCTCGTCCCGCGATCCCCCACCCCCCCCGTCGAAGGAGTCACGCGTGAACATCACCTTAAGTTGGCGGCATGGTCGCCGCCGCGGTCTGGCCGCCCTCTTCTCCGCCGCGGCGCTCGTCGCCGGGTCCGTTGTCGCGACCGCCGCACCGGCCCAGGCCGCCGACGAGTCCATCACCGTCAACTTCTCGGTCGCGGGTGGTTCCCCGACGTATCGGGCGTCGGGGTGGATCTACGGCATGACCGAGAACGGCGCCAATCCGCCGGACAACTACTTCACCGATGTGAAGTTCCGGTACATGCGCGCCGGCGGCGCCCAGCTCGACAGCCCCGGCGGCTGGGTGTCGGGCAAGTACGACCGGCGGTGGAACGCCACCCGCGCCCAGCTGCTGCGCACCCAGTCGCTGGGCGGGCAGTTCGTGCTGCTGGTCCATGACCTGTGGGGCGCCGACGGCTACCCGATCTCCCGCTTCCCCGGCGACAACGGCAACTGGGCCGACTACGACGCCTTCCTCACCCGCCTGATCGACGACGTGCGGGCCACCGGCGCCCCGGCGCAGGGAAACACGGTCCAGTGGGACCTGTGGAACGAGCCCAACATCACCCTGTTCTGGAACCGCCCCCAGTCGCAGTACTTCGAGATGTGGAAACGCGCCTACCAGCGCATCCGCGCCGCGTTCCCCTCCCACCTGATCGTGGGCCCCAGCTTCGCGGGCGTACCGTCCACGGGCGGCTGGTGGACCCAGTACCTCGACTACGTCAAGGCCAACAACGTCGTGCCCGACATCGTCAGCTGGCACTCCCTGCCCGGCGACCCGGTCGCCAACGTGGCCACCGCCAACACCACTCTCGATTCGCGGGGCATCGCCCATGCCCGCCCTTACCAGATCAACGAATACGGCGCCTCCAACGAGCAGAACCCCGCCGACGGCGCCTGGTACATCGCCCGGCTGGAACGGGCCGGGGCCGACGGCCTGCGCGCCAACTGGGCCGGCGGAAGCAACCTGCACAACGACCTGGCCAACCTCCTCACCCACAACTCCTCCGGCCAGTACCAGCCCAAGGGCGAATGGTGGGTCTACCGCTTCTACGGCTCCCAGACCGGACAGATCGCCTCGGTCACCCCCAGCTCCAACTACGACGCCTTCGCCACCAAGACAAGCGGAACCGCCAAGATCCTCCTCGGCGGCGGCCGCACCACCGGCAACATCGCCGTCAACCTGCAACGCCTGGACACCACCAGCGGCATCGTCCAAAACAACCAGGTCCGCGTCCTCGTCGAACGCATCCCCTACAACAACGGCGGCGCCGTCACCGGCCCGGTCACCGTCTCCAACACCGTCGCGACCCTGTCCGGCAACAGCACCACGATCAACCTGCCACACACCGCCGTCGACGACACCTTCACCATCACCCTCCTGCCCCCCGGCGGCTCGACTCCGTCACCGTCACCGTCACCCTCTCCGAGCAGCACCCCGTCGCCGTCGCCGGACTCCTCGCCGACTCCGCCGGTCGGCGGGGCGTGCTCGGCGACGATCGAGACGACCAACAGCTGGCCGGGCGGGTTCCAATCGACGGTGACCGTACGGGCGGGCAGCGCGCCGGTCGACGGCTGGACCGTGAAGTGGACCTGGCCGAGCGGGCAGAGCATCAGCAGCCTGTGGAACGGCACGCAGAGCGTGTCCGGGTCCAGCGTGACCGTCCGCAACGCGGACTACAACGGCTCGATCGCGGCCGGCTCGTCCACCACCTTCGGCTTCACCGCCAACGGCAGCGCGGCCACCCCCACCGCCACCTGCACCAGCCCCTGACTCCTGTCAGCCGGCCCGGGGGAAGACCCAATCCGGCAGCTCCAACTTCAGCCGGATAACCGAGCGCTACTATCCGTAAGCGGATAGTAGCGTTCGCGTGTGACCCCCGACACTCCGATGACCCGGCACGATCCGGGTGCCTTCGACCTCGCCAGGGATGCGGCCCCGGGCCTGCCGCTGACGCTGGTGGAGCGGTGGCGGGCGAGCGGCCGCACCGCCGCCGACGCCCGGCGCCTGCTCGGCGCGCACGTCACGACCGGATACAGCGTGGTGTCCGACTCGGCCGGGCTGACCAGATTGAGCCGCAGCCTCGGCCTGCTGGAGGTGCTGGCGCTCATCGACGGCCCGAAACGCGTCCTGCACGCGTACGGGACCGGCGCGGGCGGCCGGGCCGTGGGCGTCTGGGCGGCCGACAACGCGCAGATGTTCCATCCCGCCACGACCGACGCGGGATTGCTGCTGTCGGCGCTGCTGCGGGCGCAGGACGAGATCGGGCGCACCTGCCGGATCCGGGTCGGCATCGGCGTCCACCACGGCGACTACTACGACCTGGACGGCGGCCTGTACGGCGCTGAGGCCGACGCGATCGAGCACCTCGCGGAGAACCACACCGAGGGCGGCGAGATCGCGGTCACGGAGGCGGTGGCCGACCGGCTGCCCGCGGACCACGGCTTCGTCCTGCGCCGCAAGGACGGGCAGGACGGGCAGGACGGGCCTCTGGGCGCCGTCTACCGGGTGCTCGACGGCCCGCGCGCCGCCGACGCGGCGCCCCCCGACGGGTGGTACCCCATCCCCTATCCGGCGGCCTTCTACGAGGACCTGCTCCGTCTCGACCCGCAGGACGCCGGGCTCGCCGCGGCGCTCGCGCAAAAGCACCTGCGGGAGCGGACGGTGGTCCTGGCCGAGCGCGGCGAGGCCGGGACGGGGAAGGACGTTCCCGAGGTCGCGCTCCTGAGCGAGCTGGACCTGTCGGCCCGCATGCGGGAGCTGGGCCTGCGCCTCCTGCCCGCGGAGGGCGCCGTCGAGGTCAAGGTCGCGGGTCCGCTGGCCATCTACCTGTTCGACGATCCCGGCCCCGCCGTGCCCTTCGCCCTGGAACTGCGCGCCGCCCTGGCCGAGGCCGGGATGACCTGTCGCATCGGGCTGGACAGCGGGCCGGTGCTGTCCGGGCGGACGCCGGACGGCGGCCGAGACGTCGCCGGCGCGCCCGTGAACCAGGCATCCAAGATGGCCCAGGACCTCGCCGCTCCCGGCCTGGTCTGCCTGAGCGAGACGGTCGCCGCCCAGGTCGCCGCGCATGCCGGCCTGGGCGGGTTCGCCCTCGTCCGGCACACCGTCTCCGGCGTGGACCTGACCTTCTACCAGGGCTGAGCGTTTCTACGAAGACGCGACGAGCAGCCGGTCGAGGACGCGGACGCCGAACTCCAGGCCCTCGACCGGAACGCGCTCGTCGAGACCGTGGAACATGCCGAAGTAGTCGAGGTCCGGCGGCAGCAGCAGCGGCGCGAAGCCGTACCCCCTGATGCCGATCCTGGCGAACCACTTGGCGTCGGTGCCGCCGGTCATGACGTACGGCACCGGCCTGCCGCTGGGGTCCTCGGCGAGCAGGGCGGCGGAGAGCTCGTCGAACAGGCCCTCGGCGGGGGAGGAGACGGCCTCCTCGAAGCTGACGAACTCGCGGGTGACCTTCGGCCCGAGCAGCCGGTCGACGGTCTCCAGGAACTCGTCGCGCTGCCCAGGCAGGAACCGGCCGTCGACGTGGGCCTCGGCCGTGCCGGGGATGACGTTGACCTTGTATCCCGCGTCGAGCATGGTCGGGTTGGCCGAGTTGCGCAGCACGCCCTTGAACAGGGCTGCCGCGCGGGGGATCCGCTCGATCTCCTCCTCCAGCCGGTCGACGTCGATCGGCCGGCCGAGCGCCCGCGCCAGCTCGTCGATCAGCCGGGCCACCTCGGGCGTCAGCCGTACGGGCCAGGAATGGTCGGCGAGGCGGGCGAGGGCCCGGGCGAGCTCGGCCACGGGGTTGTCCACGGCGGGCTTGGAGCCGTGACCGGGCACGCCGCGGGCCGTGAGGCGCATCCAGGCGGTGCCGCGCTCCCCGACGGCCACCGGGTAGATGCGGACGTCGCCCTCATACCAGGAGAAGCCGCCGGACTCGCTGATCGCCTCCGTGCAGCCCTCGAACAGGTCGCGGTGCCGCTCGACCGCGTGGCCCGCGCCGTACTCGCCGGTCGACTCCTCGTCGGCGAGGAACGCCAGCACGAGGTCGCGCCTGGGGCGCACGCCCCTGCGCGCGTTCTCGCGAGCCCAGGCGAGGGTCATGGCGAGCGTGCCCTTCATGTCGACCGCGCCCCGGCCGTGCACGCAGCCGTCCTCGATCTCCCCGGAGAACGGGTGCGTACGCCACTCGGCCGGGTCGGCGGGCACGACGTCGAGGTGCCCGTGCAGGAGCAGCGCGTCGGGGCTGTCGCCGGGGATGCGCGCCACCACGCTGGTGCGGCGCGGCGCCGACTCGAACACCATCGGCTCGATGCCGACCTCGGCGAGCAGGGACGCCACGTATTCGGCGGCCCGCCGCTCGCCCGGCCCGTCGCCGGACCCGTCGTTGGTGGTGTCGATCCGCAGCAGTTCCGAGCAGATCGCCGCGACCTCACTCACAACATCCCACCTTCCAGCTTCAGGGGCGGGACCTCGGGCGTCGGAAAGCCGAAGACGATCCCGTAGAAGGCCAGCTCGGCCTCCAGGGCCCGGACGATGGTCTCCTCACGCCGCCACCCGTGCTGTTCCCCCTCGAACGTGAGGTACGCCCACCGGTGCCCGTGGCGGGCCAGCGCGGCGGCGAAGCGCTCCGACTGCGCGGGATCGACCACCTTGTCTTCCAGACCGTGCAGGAGCAGGGCCGGGCCGGACGCCCGTTCTGCATGCAGTTCGGGGGACCTGTCCACGTAGCGCTGCCGGGTCTCGGGCAGCGGGCCGATCAGCCCGTCGAGGTAGCGCGACTCGAAGTCGTGCGTCTCCGCCGCCCAGTGTTCGGGGTCGGAGATGCCGTAGTGGGACACCGCGCCGCAGAAGACGTCGCTGTGGACGAGCGCGGCCATCGACGTCCAGCCGCCCGCGCTGCCGCCTCTGATCGCCACCTTCTCCGCCCGCCCGCTGTCCAGCAGCCACCGCGCCACCGTCTCGCAGTCGCGCACGTCCACCACGCCCCAGCTGTGGCGCAGCCGCTCGCGGTAGGCCCGGCCGTAGCCGGTGGAGCCGCCGTAGTTGACCTCGGCGACGCCGATGCCCCTGCTGGTGAAGTACGCGATCTCCAGGTCGAGCACCGGCGGGGCCGAACTCGTCGGCCCGCCGTGCACGAACACCACGTACGGCGCGGGCCCGCCGCCCGCCGGGGCGTACAGGTGTGCGTGGACCCCCTCGACGGTCACCGCCTCGGGCGTCGGCAGCTCCGCGTCCTCGGGCACCGGCTTGCCCGGGGACAGCACCTCGTGCGCCCCCGTTTCCAGGTGGACCCGCACCACCTCGTACGGCCGGTGGGGCGAGGCCGCGACGCCCACGACATGGGAGCCCCGGGCCGACAGGGCGGACGCCCAGTAGGTGTAGCCGCCGCCGACGTCGCGGACGGAACCTGCCTTCGCGGGGTCGTCGAGGACCCCGAGCCGCCGCTCGTCGGCCGTGCCGTACACGGCGGCGATCCGCCCGTCCGCGGCGGCGAAGAACGTGGCGCCGATCTTCCACGTGGCGTCGCCGAACTCCAGCGGCACCGGGGTCAGGTCGCGCGCCGTGCCGTCCAGGCCGACGAGGTGGATGTTCCACCAGCCGGTGGGGTCGGTGACGGCGTACAGGCTCTCGTCGTCGCGCCACTCGGCCTGGCAGGTGGACGCGCCGGTCAGCAGGACGCGGTGGGGGCCGCCGTCCACGGATCCGACGCAGAGCTCGGTGGCGTCCCAGGGCATGTCCGGGTGGTTCCAGCCGATCCAGGCGAGCGACCGCCCGTCCGGCGAGACGCGCGGGTTCATCAGGAAATGATGGGTCTTCACCACGCTGCGCAGGGGGGAGCCGTCCAGCGGCACCGCGACGATGTCGCGCTCGCCGCTGCGCGCGTCGCCCCGCTCGCGCACGCACCACACCTCGTCGCCGTGGACGACGAGGTCGGCGTAGCGGGCGGGCTCCTCGGGGGTGAGCGGGACCGGCTCCCCGCCGGGGGAGCACAGGTAGATCCGGCCGTCCGCCCAATTGGTGAACACCAGACGGCCCTCGTGCGCGCGCCAGGACCGCCCGCCGTACTCCATAACCCGGTTCCTGGCGTTCCAGCCCTGCGGGAGCACGTCCTCGATGACGCCGTCGGCCCTGCGCCGCACCACGCAGCGCCGGCCGCCCTCCCGCGGGCGCGGCTCATCCCACCAGACCTCGTCTCCGGAGGTCTCCACCCACAGCGGGCGGTCGTCCACCCGCGCGACGTCGACGGCCCGAATGGTCACCAGTTCCCCCCGGAGTCTGGAAGCGGAGTGCCGGGCGGATGCACGATGTGCGCGATCCCCCCGCTGCTCGTGGCGCGCAGCCAGACGCTCTCGAACGCCGCGCGGGGATACACCCGCCGCACGCCGCCGTCGTCCGGCGCGGCCGGATCGTTCGCGATCACGTCGCCCTCCGCCGTGAATCCGGTGACGACCATGATGTGCCCGCCGGTGGAGTATCCGGCACCGGGAAGCTCGTGATCGCGGAACGCCTGAGAGGTGATCACCGGGATCCCGGCGGCGATGAACCGCTCCAGCTCGGCCAGCGAGCGCAGCCGCGTGACGAAGCCGTCCAGCCCGTACCGTCCGGCGTACGCGACGCCGAAGGGCCAGTTGCCGGTGCCCTGGTAGCTGTGGTCGTACATGTCGCGCGCGGCGTGGTCGACCGCCGGGCACGGGTCGCCGGGGGCCACCCAGGCGAGGTCGGCCGGGGCGGGCCCCAGCCCCCAGTAGCCCAGCACCATCGTGAAGGACGCGGGGCTGCACCAGGACTCCCCGCCGCCGTCCCACTGCGGATAGTGCCCAATGTGGACCTTCTGCGAACGGCGCGGCACGTCGAGCTCGATCGCCCGCGGCCCCGGCGGGCCGCCTCTGCCCGCCTGCCCCACGGCCGAGGCCATCACGGTGAGCGAGCGCATGCCGCCGCCGCTGCCGTACAGGGTGGCGCGGACGCGGTACGACGTCACGGGGCGGGCGGCGACGAAGGTGTCGACGGCGACGTCCCCGTCGGCGTCCCCCTGGCCGGGCAGCGACGTGCGGTGGATGTCGGCGTCGGTCTCGGCCCACCGGCCCATGACGTACCACTTGGTCAGGTCGCCGGTGACGGTCCTCGCCTGGATCTCGATCTCCAGCCAGGCGCCGGGCGGCGCGGCGGCCGTCCACGACGGCACCAGTTCGGTGGCCGCGAAGCCGATCTCCCGCTCGGGGGACGTCCAGCGGATGTAGGGCCACTCCCGCTCACCGCCGGGAGCGAACGGATCCAGATATTTCGCCGTCCCCGCCTCCCGGGCCTCGACGGACCACCGGTGGAGGACGACGGGGCTCACCTGGGGGCTCGGTCCGGCCGACAGCAGGGTGACCACCTCGCCGATTGTTGTTACCGCCCCGACCTGGCACATCGGATGGTTTACGTATCCGACACATGGGACGCTACGCCATCGGCGACCGTGCTCCGTGCGTCCGGTCAGATCGTGCGTCCGGTCAGATCGTGCGGCCGGTCAGAGATAGAGGCCGGTGGCGGGGGCGGGTTCGGTGGCGGCCGGGCGGCCGTCCCGCAGGGCGAACAACTCGGCCAGCGTCGCGCCGCCCGCGCCGGCGCCCGCGGCGCCCAGCCACTCGGCCGCCTGCCCGGCGTCGAACCGGCCGACCTCGATCTGCGCCAGGCACCGTCCGGGCCGTACGACGGCCGGATGGAGCCTGCTGAGGTCCTCGTTGGTCGTGATGGCCACGAGCACGTCCCTGCCCTGGCCGAGCAGCCCGTCGGTCAGGTTGAGCAGGCGTGACAGGCCCTGGCCCGTCGACTGCTTGGCCTCGGCGCGGATCAGTTCGTCGCAGTCCTCCAGGACGAGCAGCCGCCAGCGCGGCTTCTCGTCCTCGCCCGGGCCGTCCCAGCCGACGGCGACGTCCATCAGGTAGCCCGGGTCGTTGAACAGCAACTCGGGGTCGAGCACGCAGTCGACCTGGCACCAGGACGCCCACTCACGCGCGAGCGTGCGCAGCAGCGTCGTCTTGCCGGTGCCGGGCGGGCCGTGCAGGAGGACCAGCCGGCCCGTCACATCGGCCGCGGTCGTCGCCATGAGGGCGTCCAGGCGGCCGACGGCCGCCGTGGGGTAGTTCCTCCTGATCTCCCGCCAGGAGGAGGTCGTGATGGGCTTGGCGGAGCGGTGCGGCCCGTGGCTCGACCTCCACCAGAAGCCCATTCGCACGTGGTCGGCGTCGGGAGCCGCCTCCTCCGCGTTCCTGGTCGCCTGCTCCAGAACCGAGCCGGCCAGTTCCTCGCTCACCGCCGTGGCGGTGAGCGTCGCCGACCGATTCGCGCCGCGGACCACCCGCAGCGTCCATCCCTCGCCCGCGATCAGCCGGGTCTCGTACCCGTCGGTGTGCTGGGCGACGCGCAGCAGCCGGCCGCCCTCGGCGGTCAGCGGGGCGTCGGCGCGGACCCGGCCGAGGCTGGTGGTGCGGGACCAGGGCTGCTCGCCGGTCGCGAACGGCGACAGCGCCATGGCGTCGATCACGTCGGCCGGGCTGTCGGTGTCGTCGAGCCAGATCCGCATCGGCACCGGCGGTGGGGGCGTGGAGTGAGGAGAGAAGTCGACCTCCTTGAGAACGGACATACGGCGATGATCTCGACGTACGACTCGCTCTGTCGAATGGATTTATGGGCCTATTCAGTTTGCTTGCCGTTTAAGCAGTTTCATATGGGCAAAAGGCAGTACCTGCTGGGGCGTTACCGCTACGCTCGGTGTCCAGTCGTACGGTTTTCAACGGAGAGCACTGTGGCCATCGATCTCGTGTCCCGCGCTGAATGGGGCGCGCGTCCTCCCAGGGGCTCGTACTCGTCGCTGACCTCCACGCGCGGCGTGAAGGTCCACTACACCGGCGGCCGGGTGGACCCGGGTATCGTCACCGACCACGCCAAGTGCGTGGCCATGGTGAAGTCCATCCAGAACTTCCACATCGACGGCAACGGCTGGATCGACATCGGGTATTCGATGGTGGCCTGCCCGCATCGGAAGGTCTTCGTCGGCCGCGGGCCGGGACACCTGCCCGCCGCCAACGGCCCCGGCCTGAACTCCGGCCATTACGCCGTGCTCGGACTCGTCGGCAACGCCGGCCTGATCCAGCCGACCGACGGCATTCTGCACGCGATCCTGGACGCGGTGGAGTATCTGCGCGCCAAGGGCGGCGCGGGCAAGGAGATCAAGGGCCACCGCGACGGCTACTCCACCGACTGCCCCGGCGACCCGCTGTACGCCTGGATCAAGAAGGGCGCGCCGCGTCCCGGCACCACCCAGCCGGAGCCGGAGCCCGAACCGGAGCCCACGCAGCAGTGGCCCGGCCGCCTGCTCAAATACCCGCCCGTGATGCGCGGCGACGACGTGCGCGCCTGGCAGGCCCGGATGAAGGAGCTCGGCTACGACATCGCCGTGGACGGCGCGTACGGGCCGGACTCCCAGGACGTGTGCCGCAGGTTCCAGAAGGACCGGCACCTCGACGCGGACGGCATCGTCGGCCCCGAGACCTGGAACGCCGCGTTCGCCAAGTCCTGAGGAGCCCGGCCCGGCGTCACCAGGTGACGCCGGGGCTCTCCGCGCCGCCGCCGAAGGCCGCCGCGCCCGTCTTCCTCCAGCGCTGGCGGACGTTGTGCTCGCCTCCGGTGCGCGGAGCCGTGGCGGTGAACGGACCGCAGGTGACGGTCGCGCCATCGCTCGAAGGGGAGACGCCCGAGCAGATGAAGGGCTGCGAGACGTTCATGTTCGCGGTGCTGTCGAACAACTGGATGTGGATGTCGGACCGAACGGAGCCGTCCCCCCTGATTCGGCCCATGAGATAGAAGACGTCCCCCACCATCGCGAAGCAGGGCGACATCTCCGTACCCGTGCCGGCGCCGACCGAGATCCAGGACCGGCATCGCCACTCGGGGCTCTGACGGGGGCGCGTGGCCTCCTCCGCGCCGCCTTCGTCCGTCGCCCGTGCCTCCGACCGCCGGGGCCTGGGAGACGTGGCGGCCTGCTGCGTGGCCGACTTCGACGGGCGCGGCCGGGCCGGCGTCGTGGAGACCGCCGCCCGGGGGGTGCGCGGCGCCGCTTCACGGGTGGGCCGGTGCGCCGCCTCGGTGGCCGATGACGGCGTCGGCTTCGTTTCCTTTCGCGCGGACGGAGTGGAGACGGGGGTTGGGTGCGGCTCCGCCGCCTTCCGTGCCGTCGTATCGCCGGCTCCGTCGCTCGCCCCCGACCGCCACGGGGACAGGACGGCCAGGACCGACGCGGTGAGCGCCAGAGCCGTGACGCTCGTGACGACGACGATCGGGCGCCGCCTGGATCGCCGGCCCCGCTTCGACGCCGAGGTCGCCTCGCCCGCGGGAGGGGTTCCGGGATCCGTCGCGGGACCCGGTGCGGGATTCGCTGCCCGATCTGGGGGCCCCGCCTCCACCGGAGGACCGGCCGTGGGAAGGGGTTCCGATGTGGCGGACGGCGGATCCGACCACGCGATCGCCGGGAGGGCGGGCAGACCGGTGAGCGACGGCACCGCGTTCCGCAGCGCCGCCGCCACCTCCGCCGCGCCCGGGCGCCCGGCGGGATCCTTCGCGACGCAGGCCCAGATGACCTGCCACAGGGCGTCCGGCACCCCGGGCAGCCGCCGGGGCACGGCCGTCGCGTGCCGCCGCAGCACCACCATCGGATGATCGGCGACGAACGGGGGGCGCCCGGCGAGCAGCTCGTAGAGGATCAGCCCGATCGCGTACACGTCCACCGCCGTCGTGGGGGTGCCTCCCTCGGCCACCTCCGGAGCCAGGTACGTGGGCGTGCCGATGATCGAGGTGGTCTGGGTGAGACCCGGCCCGTGCAGGATGCGGGCCACACCGAAGTCGGTGAGCCGAACCCGTCCGGTGTTCTCCTCGACGAGGATGTTCCCCGGCTTGATGTCCCGGTGCACGACGCCCTCGGCGTGGGCGGCTCCCACGCCGTCGGCCACCTGGCCGAGCAGCGCGGCCGCTTCGGCCGGGGGCAGCGTGCCGCGCCGCTGGAGGAGGGCGCGGAGGTTCCGCCCTTCGACGAGGTCCATCACCAGGGCGAGACGTCGGCCCTCGACGACGAAGTCGCGTATGGCGACGATGTTGGGGTGACGCAGCGTCCGCATCACGTTGCGTTCCTGCACGAACCGCAGGACCAGGTCCTGGTCGTCGCCGAGGCCCTCGCGCAGCAGCTTCACCGCCACCGTTTCCCCGGTATCCCGGTGCCGCGCCCGCCATACGGTTCCCATCGCGCCGGCGCCTATCTCGTCCAGTAACACATAGCCGCTGCCCAGCGACGCCCCGGCCCCGTCCGCGCCCATCGTCCTACCTCTCCCCGTCCATGACCGAGATCACAATACTGAGGAAGATCACGGCTGTGCCCCGGGCGGAGTTGTCCACAGACCGGGACCCCGGAGCCCCGAGGCCAGGCCGGTGCATTTAGCATCCGGTTCATGACGGTGCCGCCTGTTGAACTCGACGATCTCGCCGATCCCGCAGCGGGGTTCCCGCATGCCACGCGGGAGCAGTGGAGGACGCTCGCGGCCGAGGTGCTGCGCAGATCCGGCTGGGACGGTTCGCCGGACGAGGCCGAGGCCGCCCTGACCACCGCGACCTACGACGGGGTGGCGGTCGCCCCGCTGTACGACGCCGCCGACCTGCCGGCCGCGCCGCGAACGACGCGTGCGCCGGGCCCGTGGGACGTGCGCCAGCGGCACGCCGACCCCGATCCGGCCGCGACCCGGGAGGCGATCCACGCCGACCTGGAGAACGGCGTCACGTCCCTGTGGCTCGATCTGACCGCGATCGACCCGGCCGCGCTGCCGGCCGTGCTCGACGGCGTCCTGCTCGACCTCGCCCCGGTCGTCCTCGACGCCGGCCCGCGTACGGCCGAGGCGGCGGAGGCGTTCCTGCGCCTGGTCGAGGGGGTGGCCGGCGGGGTGGCGCTACCCGGGGGCAATCTGGGCGCAGACCCGATCGGGCTGGCGGCCCGCACCGGCGCGACCGCGGACACCGGCGTCGCCGTGGCGCTCGCCCGCCGCTGCGCCGCGGATCACCCCGGCCTGCGGGCGATCACCGTCGACGCGCTGCCGTACCACGACGCGGGCGGCGCCGACGCCGAGGAGCTCGGCTGCTCGGTCGCGACCGGCGTCGCCTACCTGCGGGCGCTGACCGATGCCGGCCTGACTGCCGAGCAGGCGTTCGGGCAGCTCGAGTTCCGCTACGCCGCGACCGCCGACCAGTTCCTCACCGTCGCCAAGCTCCGGGCCGCACGGCGGCTGTGGGCGCGGGTCGCCGAGGTCACAGGGGTCGCGCGGGAACCCGGCAGGCAGCTTCAGCACGCGGTCACCTCGTCGGCGATGATGACCGTCAGGGACCCCTGGGTGAACATGCTGCGCACGACCGTGGCCTGCTTCGCGGCCGGGGCGGGCGGGGCGGACGCGGTGACCGTGCAGCCGTTCGACGCCTGCCTCGGGCTGCCCGACGCGTTCGCCCGCCGAATCGCCCGCAACACCCAGTCGCTGCTGGTGGAGGAGGCGAACGTCGCCCACGTGGCCGACCCGGCCGGCGGGTCCTGGTACGTGGAACGGCTCACCGACGACCTCGCCGCCCGGGCCTGGGAGTGGTTCCAGGAGATCGAGCGGGCCGGCGGCGTGGCGGCCGCGCTGGAGCGGCTGGTTCCCGAGCGGCTGGCGGCGACCAGGGCCAGGCGCGCGGACAACCTCGCCCACCGCCGCGACCCGATCACGGGGGTCAGCGAGTTCCCCGACCTGAAGGAGAGGCCGGTGTCCCGGCGGCCCGGCCATGGGCTCGCCGCGACGTCCGGTGGGGCGTCGGGTGGGGGACTGCCGGTGATGCGCTACGCCGAGGAGTTCGAGGCGCTGCGCGACCTCGCCGACGCCCAGCCGAGCCGTCCCACGGTCTTCCTCGCCACGATCGGGCCCGTCGCCGCGCACACCGCGAGGGCGACGTTCGCCGCCAACCTGTTCGCGGCGGGCGGCGTCGCCACCGTCACCAGCGGCCCGGGCACCGACCCGGCCGCGATCGCCGCGGCTTTCCGCGACTGCGGCACCCCCGTGGCCTGCCTGTGCTCCAGCGACCGGCTGTACGGCGAGCACGCCGCGACGGTCGCGGCGGCGCTGCGGGAGGCCGGGGCGCGCAGGGTCTGGCTGGCCGGGAAGGGGGAGTATGAGGGGGTGGACACCACCCTGTACGCCGGCTGTGACGCGCTCGGGGTGCTCCGTGCGACGTTCGACGATCTGGGAGTGGACCGATGATTCCGGATTTCTCGGAGATTGACCTGGGGTCGGGCGCCCCGGCGGCGGACATCCCCGACGGCCCGGTCTGGGAGACTCCTGTGTGGGAGACGCCGGAGGGCATAGCGGTCAAGCCGTTCTACACGGCGGCCGACCTGGAGGACGGCCCGTCCCTCGAGACCTACCCGGGCGTCGCGCCCTTCCTCCGCGGCCCCTACCCGACGATGTACGTCACCCAGCCGTGGACCATCCGGCAGTACGCCGGGTTCTCCACCGCCGAGGAGTCCAACGCGTTCTACCGGCGCAACCTGGCGGCCGGGCAGAAGGGCCTGTCGGTCGCCTTCGACCTCGCGACCCACCGGGGCTACGACTCCGACCACCCCCGCGTCGCCGGCGACGTCGGCATGGCGGGCGTGGCGATCGACTCGATCTACGACATGCGGCAGCTGTTCGACGGGATCCCGCTCGACCGGATGAGCGTGTCGATGACGATGAACGGCGCGGTGCTGCCGATCCTGGCGCTCTACATCGTCGCGGCCGAGGAGCAGGGCGTCACGCCCGACAAGCTGGCGGGGACCATCCAGAACGACATCCTCAAGGAGTTCATGGTCCGCAACACCTACATCTACCCGCCGGACCCGTCGATGCGGATCATCTCCGACATCTTCGAGTACACCTCCAAGAAGATGCCGAAGTTCAACTCCATCTCGATCTCCGGCTACCACATCCAGGAGGCCGGGGCGACCTGCGACCTGGAGCTCGCCTACACGCTGGCCGACGGGCTGGAGTATCTGCGCGCCGGGGTCCAGGCGGGGCTGGGCGTCGACGCGTTCGCGCCGCGCCTGTCGTTCTTCTGGTGCATCGGCATGAACTTCTTCATGGAGGTCGCCAAGCTCCGCGCCGCCCGGCTGCTGTGGGCCCGCCTCGTGAAGGGCTTTGGCCCGCGCAACCCCAAGTCGCTGTCGCTGCGCACGCACAGCCAGACCTCCGGGTGGTCGCTGACCGCGCAGGACGTGTTCAACAACGTCGTACGGACCTGCGTCGAGGCGATGGCGGCCACCCAGGGCCACACCCAGTCGCTGCACACCAACGCCCTGGACGAGGCGCTCGCGCTGCCGACCGACTTCTCGGCGCGGATCGCCCGCAACACCCAGCTTCTGCTCCAGCAGGAGTCGGGCACCTGCCGGGTGATCGACCCGTGGGGCGGCTCCTACTACGTGGAGCGGCTGACCCGGGAGCTGGCGCGGGCGGCCTGGGGCCACATCCAGGAGGTCGAGCGGGCCGGCGGCATGGCCAGGGCCATCGACCAGGGGCTGCCCAAGATGCGCATCGAGGAGGCGGCGGCCCGCACCCAGGCCCGCATCGACTCCGGCAGGCAGCCGGTGATCGGCGTCAACAAGTACCGCCCCGAGGCCGACGAGCCGATCGAGGTGCTCAAGGTCGACAACACGGCCGTGCGCAACCAGCAGATCGACAAGCTCCGCAGGCTGCGCGAGGAGCGGTCGGCCGCCGCCGTCAACGAGGCGCTGGAGGCGCTGACGAAGGGCGCGGCCGGCGTGGACAACCTGCTGGAGCTCGCGGTGAACGCCGCCAGGGCCAAGGCCACGGTCGGGGAGATCTCCGACGCGCTGGAGAAGGTCTTCGGACGGCACGCCGCGCAGATCCGTACGATATCGGGCGTGTACCGCGCGGAGGTGGGCGGCGCCGCGGACCGGGTCCGGGAGGCGTGCGCGCAGTTCGAGAAGGCGGAGGGCCGCCGGCCCCGGATCCTCGTCGCGAAGATGGGCCAGGACGGTCACGACCGGGGCCAGAAGGTGATCGCGAGCGGCTTCGCCGACCTCGGCTTCGACGTCGACGTCGGCCCGCTGTTCCAGACGCCCGAGGAGGTCGCCCGGCAGGCCGTCGAGGCCGACGTGCACGTGGTCGGGGTCTCCTCGCTGGCGGCCGGGCACATGACGCTGGTGCCCGCGCTGCGGCAGGCGCTCGGCGACCTCGGCGCGGAGGACATCATGATCGTCGTCGGCGGGGTGATCCCCCCGGGCGACGTCGAGGAGCTGCGCACCGCGGGCGCCTCGGCGATCTTCCTGCCCGGCACGGTGATCGCCGACGCCGCCCTGGAGCTGCTGCGCGAGCTGTCCGCCCGGCTGGGTCATCGGTGATCGCATCGGTGATCGAGGACTACGTCAAGGGCGTGCTGTCGGGCGACCGGCGGTGGACCGCCCGGGCCATCACGCTGGTGGAGTCGACCAGGGCCGATCACCGGGAGATGGCGCAGCGGCTGCTGGTCGAGCTCACCCCGCATGCCGGCAAGGCCCGCAGGGTGGGCGTGTCCGGGGTGCCCGGGGTCGGCAAGTCGACCTTCATCGAGGCGCTCGGCACCCATCTCACCGGGCAGGGGCACCGGGTTGCCGTGCTGGCCGTGGACCCCTCGTCGCGGCGCTCGGGCGGCAGCATCCTGGGGGACAAGACCCGGATGGCCAGGCTGTCGGCCGATCCGAACGCCTTCATCCGGCCGTCCCCCACGGCCGGGACGCTCGGCGGCGTGGCGAAGGCCACCCGCGAGGCGATCGTCGTCGTGGAGGCGGCGGGCTACGACATCGTGCTCGTCGAGACGGTCGGGGTCGGCCAGTCGGAGACCGCGGTCGCCGACATGGTCGACACCTTCCTCCTGCTCACCCTCGCCCGCACCGGGGACCAGCTCCAGGGGATCAAGAAGGGCGTGCTGGAGCTGGCCGACGTCATCGCGGTCAACAAGGCCGACGGTGAGCACGAGATGGCCGCGCGCAAGGCGGCGCGTGAGCTGTCCGGGGCGCTGCGGCTGCTGCGCTCGGCCACGCCCGTGCTGACCTGCAGCGGCCTCACCGGCGCCGGGCTGGAGGAGCTGTGGGCGCACGTCGTGCGCCACCAGGAGGGCGCCGACCTCGCCGCCAGGCGCAGCCGCCAGCAGGTCGAGTGGACCTGGGCGCTGGTCAGGGAGCGGCTGCTGGCCATGCTCCGCGACGCCACCGCGGAGATCGCGCCGGAGATCGAACGACAGGTCCTCGACGGCACCCTCACCCCGGCGCTGGCGGCCGACCGCATCCTGGCGGCCTTCCTGCCCACGGACGCCTCTCATGACACCCGGGGGATCACCTTTCCTCCCGGGTGAGAAAGATCGCTACCCATGTGACCGGGAATGCACTGTTGCACGTTTTCCCCGGCCGAAACCGTGCCACCATGTGGCCGCTTTCGATTACGGGGAGGTGCGATGAACCACGATCCGATGATGCCGCCGCAGGTGGAACGCGCTCTGCGGGAGTATCGGGCGTTGCTGTCCGCACACGGCATGACCTGGGGAGAGCCGCCGCTGGGCTACGTCCGGATGATGCCGTTCCTGCGGTTTCCCGAGGAGGCCGACCGGATGAGCGTCAGGCCCGACCTCGACGCGGAGTTCCGCGACACTCTGGCAGGCGAGGTCCCCCGGGGCCTGGTGGCACTGCGGCTGACCGCGGACGGCCACCGACTGAAGCACCGCCTGGAGCACGGCCCGGCCCGGCCGCTGCTGTCGCCGGAGCCGGTGCCCGTCATCCTGCTGGTCGACTCCGCGCTGCCGCACCCGGTGGAGGTCACGGCCGACGGCGTGCCGTACGGGATCGCGGCGGGCGGGGCCAGGCTCCTCGACGTGACGACCGCGACCATGCTCACGGTGGACGGCGAGGAGGTGGACCTGGCGGGGCTGACCCGGCCCGCACCGGCCGCGCGGCTGCGGTTGCGCGCGGGTTTCCCGTGCCGGTGGAGCGTCACGTCGGCCGACGGCCAGGGGTGGTATCCGGAGGGAGCACCGGAACGGCGCGACAACGACGACAGGCCGTTCTTCCACGGCGACGACATCGTGCTCGCCGTGCCCTGCGAGCCGGTCGCGATCCGGGTCACGCGCGGCATGGAGTACGGCATCGCCGAGACGACGGTCGTTCCCAGGACGGGGGAGGAGACGCTGGTCGGGCTCGCGCCGCAGCGGCTGTACGACGCCGCCGCCCGCGGCTGGTACGGCGCCGACCTGCACGTCCACATGAACTGGGCGGGCGACCTGGTCGCCGTCCCGGCGGAGGCGGCCGCGGCGCAGCTCGGCGAGGACCTGCACGTGCTCAACCTCGTCGCCGGGAACGTCGCGGGGGACCGGGTCTACGACCGGGAGGCGCTCCAGCACTGGGCCGGGCGCGACCTGCCGTGGTCGGACGCCGGGCACGTGGCCCGGATGGGTGTGGAGTATCGCAACGACCTGTTCGGGCACGTCCACGTGTTCGGGGTGGCCGCGCCGCCCGCCGTCTACCACACGGGCTTCGGCGCCGACGCCGACTGGCCGCCCAACGCCACGGTCTGCGGCGACCTGCGGGAGCCGCGCGCGGTCCTGGGGTACGCCCACCCCTTCCACGGCCCGGTCTCCTCCCCGGAGGACGTGGCCGCGAACGGGACCAGGAACTGCAGCGGCCGCGCCCTGGTCGTCGACGCCGCCCTCGGCCTGGTCGACGGAGTGGAGGTGCTGCACTTCGGCGACCTGTCGCCCGCGCCGGGAACCGCCGAGGTCTACCGGAGGCTGGTCGGCGCGGGCAACCGCCTCGCCGCGCTCGCCGGAACCGACACCATGCTGTCGTTCACCCGCCAGGACACGGTCTCCAGCCCGCCGGGCTGGGAGCGCGTCTACGCACGCGTGGACGGGCCGCTCAGCGCCGAGTCGTTCGCCGAGGCCGTACGGCGGGGCCGCACGTTCGCCACCACCGGTCCCTGGCTGGAGCTCACGGTGAACGGCCTGGGGCCGGGGGACACGCTCGGCCTGGAGGGCGGCGAGACGGTCGCGATCCGGGCCAGGGCCGTCGGGCCGGAGGTGGAGCGCATCGAGATCAGGACCGCGGCCGGCGTGCTCGCCGAGGGGCCGGGCCACGAGATCACCGCGTCGCTGTCCGTGGCGGACGCCACCTACGTGGTCGCCGTGGTCCGCGGCGGCCCCCATCCGCGCTCCCCGCGCGGCCGCGCGTACGCCCACACCAGCCCGGTCTACCTCGACGTGCGGGGGCGGCATGTGGCAAGAGAGGAGGACGTGCGCTGGTGCCTGCGGTGGCTCGACCTGCTCGACGAGCTGGTCAGGGCCAGGGCCCGCCTGCGGACCCGGGCCCAGCTGCGTGACCACCTCGACCTGATCGAGAAGGCCAGGGCGGTGTACGAAGCCCGCTTGTGACTACAGGTCGAGCGACGAGCCGCCGAAGCGGTCCCGCAGGAACCGGCCCTGGTCCCTGAGCGCCTGCTCGTCCCCCTGGTAGACGGCCTCCGCGATCGCCGACACCCCCGACTCCAGCAGGCCGAGCTGGGCCATCAGCTCCTCGTGCGCGCTGCGCTCGCGCGATCCCCGGCGGGTCAGCGCGTACGACCTCGGCAGGTTGGCGTACGCCTCCAGACTGGTGGGCAGGTAGTCGCGGACGGCCTGGGAGACGACGTGCAGGTGGTCGGGGGCGGAGGTGAGCGCCTCCGCCCTGGCCAGCACGCCGCGGAGGATCGCGGCGAGGTCGCCGACCTTGGCCACGACGTCCTCGGGGAAGCGGGGCGGCGACACCTTGGCCACGAGGGCGTCGAGGTCGTCCCGCAGCGCCCGCGTCTCGACCTCGGCGTGGGAGATCGTCAGCCGCACCCGGTCGGGCGGGGTGAGCAGTGCGCCCACGCCGTACAGCCCGGCGACGACCACCGGCCACAGCGAACCGGCGAGGCCGAGGAAGTGCAGCCCGAGGCCGCCGAGCGCGAGGGCGGAGCCGACGATGTTCCGCGTCGAGCCGAGGTAGGACAGGATCCGGTCACTGGTAGCCACGGATCTCCTTGAACGCCGAGGCGAGCGATGCCTGCCGGGCGTCGAACACCGCGCCGCCGGTGAGCGTGGCGACCTGGCGCATCTCGGCCACGTCGCTGTCGCCGAACAGCACCACGAACGTGGGGATCCGGGTGCCCAGGGTCCGGTAGAAGCCAGCGAAGTCCTCGTAGGAGGAGCCGTCGGTGTTCTCGCCGTCCGTCATGAGCACGACCGAGGTGAAGTCCTCGCCGCCCTGCCCGCCGCCCTGCCCGCTCCTGACCGTCTCGTACGCGTCGCGCAGGCCGTCGTAGATCGCGGTGCCGCCTCTCGCCGTCAGGACGTCGCCGTACGCGCGGATCCGACGCAGGACCGCCTCGGGATCGTGTTCCGGCACTGTGAACGTGCTCGCCGGGCCGGCCACGGTGCTGAACGGCAGCAGCGTGACCGTCTCCCTGTTGCGGAACCGGGAGAACTGGCCGGAGGCCGAGGCGTCGGCGCCGGTCAGCGCGGTGAGCGCCTGCTTGAGCGCGTCGATGCGGTCGCCCTCCATCGACCCGGAGGTGTCCAGCACGAACACCGTGCGCGACGGGCGGCGCACCTGGTTGAGGTACGCGTTGATCAGCGCGTCGGCGGCGCTGCGGCGGTTGGGGAAGGGCAGTTCCAGCAGCGGGGCCGTGCCGAACCTGGCGTCGGGCCGCACCTCGGGCACGATGGGCCGCCGCGCCGTGGTCGTCATGATCTCGCGCTGCACCCCGGGTGTGCGCAGCCAGGCCGCCAGCTTGCCGTACAGCTCCTTCTTGGCGGAGGAGGCGAGCAGCGTCAGCGGGTAGTCGGCGGTGACGACCCCGTCGCCGGGATAGACCAGCGTGAGCGGCTCCCCGGAGGCGGTGCGCAGGCCGAGCAGCACGGACTCGTAGTTGATCAGCCCGTCCACGTCGGTGCGCCGCCGGAAGGCGTCGGCGAGCCAGCCGGAGGAGCCCGCGGTGAGGGTCTGCGCGGAGAAGAACCCGGTGAGCCGGGGGGTGACGGCCGTGATCTGGGCCTGGTCGAGCGCCTCGCCCGCGTCCGACAGCGCCGCCGCCACACCGACCAGGGCGGAGAAGCCCGAGTTCGACGACGCGGGGTTCGTCATGCCGAAGGTGAAGCGGTGTTTCCTTGCGGCCTCGCCGATGTCCGTCCAGGTCGCCTGGCCGGTGTCCCAGCCGAGCTCGCGGGCCTTGGCGCGACTGAGGCCGAGCACCACGGGCGAGACCATGATCTTGGTCTGGGTGGACAGACGCGCGCTCGCCCCGTCGATCAGGGACAGATAGCGGTTGGAGGAGAACCAGACCGCGTCGTAGCGGCCGTCCGCGCCGCCGTTCGCCACCTGCTCGGCGCCGTCCAGCGTGCCGGTGTAGGAGAGCGACACCTTCACACCCGCCGCGCCGGCCGCCTTGGCGAGCAGCGGCTCCAAATCCTTGATCTCGCTGCCCGCGAGGACGCGCAGCACGTCAGGGCCGTCTTCCGGAGGGGCGTCCCCGCCCGCGCCCGAGCAGGCGGCGGTGACGGTGAGCGCCAGGGCCGGCAGCAGCGCCAGGGCGGCGGCCGTGATCGCTCTCCTCATGACCCCGCCTCGTCGCCGCGGCGGGAGCGCTCCAGATAGGCGCGGGCGTGGTCGAGTTCCACGGTCAGGTTGTCGACGGTGACGGCCATGCTCTCCACGGCCTTGGCCTTGAAGCCGTCGATCATGTCCATCGTCGAGTAGATGTTGTCGAACGCCTTGCTCAGCGCCTCCATGCTCACCGTCGTGGCGGCGGCCTGGGTCTGGATGTCTCCCGCCTGGGTGCGCAGCATCTCGCTGGTCGCGAGGATCAGGTCGGAGGTGGTGGTGTTCAGCGCCGTGATCTGGTCGAGCACCAGCTTCTGGTTGGCGAGGGCCTGGGCCACCGTGACGGCCGTGCGCAGCGCCGCGATCGTCGTGGTGGTGGCCCGCTCCACCCCCTTGATCAGCTCCAGGTTGTTCTTGCGCACCAGATCCAGCGCGAGGTAGCCCTGGGCCGACACGGCGAGCTGGGTCAGCAGGTCCTGGTGCTTCTGGCGCACGCCGAACAGCGCGTCCGACCGCAGGGCGTTCGCCTTCTCGGGGTCCGTGAGCTCGATCTGGTCGATCCGTCCCTGCAGCTCCGCGTCGAGCGCCGCCGCCAGCACGGCGTACTCCTGGAGCTTCGTCATCGACTCCCAGAGATTCGCCTTCTCGCCCTCGATGGCGGCGTTGTCCTTCCGCAGCTCGTCCTGCCCGGACCTGAGCGCCCGGATGATGTCGTCGATGTGCTTTTGCGCGCTGCGGTACTTGGCAAAGTAGTCGCGCAGCCGGTCGCCGAAGGGGATGATCCCGAGCAGCCGCCGAGTGCCGGCGGTCGCCTGCTTGGGGTCGAGGTCGACGATCGTGCGGCGCAGCGCGACGAGCTGACCGGCGACCCGCGCCTGGCCGTCGGCGCCCTCGCCCTTGGCCGAGGCCAGCGCCGCGACCGGGCGCTTGAGCATCCGGTTGGCCACCTGGGAGGAAGCGCGGATCTCCGAGTCGCCCATCGAGGTGATGTCGTGCACCTTCCTGGTGAACTCCGGCGACCGGTGATCGAGCGTGGTGAGCTCCTCGGCGAAGCCGGACGCTCTACGGGCGAGCTCGGCGCCGCGCTCGCCGGGGAGCGGCAGCATGCCGGCCGCCTTCTCGACCGGCACCACCGCCACCGGGGCGGGCGGGGTCAGCACCAGATCTTCGGACACGGGTGTTCTCTCTTCCTGGGACTCTTCCTGAATAACCGGGGGTCAGGACGACGGCTTCGCGCCGGCCAGGTAGCGCTTCTCGACAGTCGAGATGAGCTCTTCCAGCCGGTCGTAGGCGGGCGGCTCCACGACGTCGACCAGGCTCGCGGGCACCGGCGCCTTGGTCGTGGCCACCAGGTCCGCGAAGACCTTGGGGTCGGCGGTGCGGAAGCCGTATCTCGCGGCGAGGCGGGCGAACTCGGGATCCTCCTGCAGCAGCCGCCCGACCTCCGCGGCGCGGTCGGTGAGCGGGACGAGCGTGTGCTTGCTGAGCACGGTCGGCGCGGGGTAGATCAGCCGCATGTCGGGCCGGATCGCCCCGCCGCCCGCGAACAGCCGCGCGGCGTACTGCGCCTCGTAGATCACCACCATCGGCGTCTTGCCGATCCCCAGCGCGAGGTAGTCCTCGAACGGCGCCTCGGTGGAGGACTCCGAGTAGCCCTGGTCGAGGAACAGCGGGGCGACCGTCCGCGCCACCTCGGCGACCTGCGCCCGCGAGGTCACGACGTCGTCGCCGTTGGCCACGTAGCTGGTCGCCGCGAGGTACATGGCGGCCGAGTTCGACGTACGGACGTCCGTGGTGGTGAGCAGGACCCGCTTGCGGGCACGGTAGGAGGCGTTGCCCGGCAGCGCGTCCCATCGGGTGCCCTTCGCGACGAGGCCGAGGAACCTGCGCAGGTCGAGGACCTGGTAGCCCGCGCCCGAGTCGTGGACCACGCCCGCCTTCGCGAGCACGTCCACGATCGGCTGGAACGTCGCGATCGCCATCGGCGAGTAGAACGGCGAATACGTCCGCGCGATCTTATGCGCCTGCCTGATCTTCTCGGCGGCCGGGACGCTGGAGGGAAAGGCGAAGTCGTACGGGCGCAGGTCCACCGTGGTCGCGATTTCGCGGGATCCCGCGGTGTCGACGTCGACCCGCAGTCCGTGCCTGGCGAACGCCGCCCTGACCGCGGGATCGTCGAAGAAGGGCTTCTTCTCCGAACCGATCACGCCACGGACCGTGGCGAGTTGCTGACCGCCGCCGCCGTCCCCGCCGTTGCCCAGCAGGAGGGCGAGGATGACGGCGGCGCCCAGCGCCAGCGCCAGCCCGACCCCGACCCAACGCTTCATTCATGCTTTCCTTCGCCCCGTGGCCCTGATCCCCGTATTCCGGATTATGGGAGATAGCGGGAATGCGCGAGCGAGAGGAGAAGGGTGCGGCTGAGAATTCAGGAAGTGTTCATTGAAGGGTAATAAATGGGATCGGCGATGATTTATTGCCGAGAATACTGCTATATCACCTTTTGTCGCCCCGGCGGCGTCAGCGGTACCGGCGGGTGACGCCCAGGTAGGGCAGGCACACCAGGGCCAGTCCCGCGCAGACGGCGAGCGCCACGGGCGGGCCGACCGGAAGCAGGGCGCCGGCCAGCGCCGTGCCGAGACCGATCCCGGCGTAGAGGGCCGAGGAGTTCAGGCCGACGACCACGGCGGTCTCCCGGGGCGCCGCGTTGATCAGCCGGACCTGCTGCGCCGGGGTCTGGAACCAGGTCGCCGCGCCCCAGGCCGCCATCAGCACGGCGGTCAGCGGCAGCCAGTGTGTGCCCGCCCCGGCCGCCCAGGCGGAGACGGCCAGCGTCACGGTGAGCACGGCGAACCCCACGGCCTGCACGGGGATGGGCCCCCGCCGGTCCACCATGGCGCCCGCCACCAGGTTGCCCGCGACCGCGCCGACGCCGTACAGGAACAGCAGCCAGGTCTCCGCCCGCGCTCCGGCCCCGAGCGCGCGCATCACGGGAACGGCGAAGGCGTAGAGCCCATAACTGGCGGCCAGGCCGAGCACGGTCAGCGGCAGCACCGCGACCACCCCCGGCTGCCGCAGCGCCGCCAGCCGTTCCCGCAGCGGGATGCGCGGGTTGCCGGGCAACGCGGGCATCGCGGCGAACACGCCCAGCGCGCAGATGGCGCACAGCGCCGCGACCAGGCCGAGCGCCGCGCGCCAGTCGAGGATCTTCCCGGCCAGGTTGCCCAGGGGCACGCCGAGGGCGGTGGCGACGGTCAGGCCGCCGACCACCACGGCCAGCGCCCGGGCCCGCTGCGCGGGCGCGACCAGCGACGCGGCCACCGCGCCCGCGTTCGGGGTGAACGCGGCGGCGCCGGACGCGGCCAGCACCCGCGTGACCATCAGCGTGCCGAAGTCCGGCGCGAGCGCCGAGGCGAGGTTGGCCAGGGCGAGCACGGCCAGGGCGCCGACCAGCAGGGCCCGCCGCGGCATCCGGGCCAGCGCGGTGGCCAGGACGGGCGACAGCACGGCGTAGGCGATGGCGAACGCCGTCGCCGACTGCCCGGCGGTGCTCTCCGTCACGCGAAGCGAGTGCGCCATCGCGGGCAGGAACCCGGCCACCACGTACGCGTCGGTCCCGACGGCGAACGTCCCGAGGGCCAGAACGAGGGTCGAGCCGAGCCCTCGCGGCGTGGCCTCGCGGGGGTTAATCGGGACATCCAACGTCCCTGTTTTCTCCATGAGAATGCTCCGTGCCAAGGTGGGGATCAGTCGGTCATGCGGCCATAGTTGCGGCGGGTGCGCGCCGCGCCCGCGGGGCCCTGCTCCATGAGGTCGGCGATCGTACGGCCGGCCAGTTCGCGCCGCCACGCCAGCTCGGCCTGGCGCATGAGGCTGGAGATGCCGCAGGGCCGGTCGAACTCGGCGCCGGCGTCACGCCCGCTCGCTCCGCGCTTGCGGATCTCCGTGCAACGGAACGCTTCGAGCGGCCCCTCCATGGCGGTGACGACGTCCATCACCGTGATCCGATCGGGTGGGCGGGCGAGCGACCAGCCGCCCCGGACGCCTGGAGTGGAGGTGAGGATCCCGGCGCGGGCGAGTGGCTGCAGCCGCTTCTTCAGGTACTCCTGCGGCAGGTCGAACCAGGCGGCCAGCCGGCGGATCGACACGGGGGCCTGGTCGTCGAGCCAGCCCAGCGTCACGCAGCAGTGCAGCCCCCACTCGACGCCCTCGCCCATCCGCATAACCGGGACTATACACGTCCCGGTTATCGCGGAGGCGGCGGAGATGTCAGGCGAACAGTGTGCGGCCCCAGTAGTCGCCGCCGTCGGTCACTCCGGGCGGGCAGGCGAACAGGCCGCTGGAGACGTGCTTGATGTACTCGTTCAGCGCGTCCTTCTGGGACAGCATCCGCTGGATGGGGACGAACTGCTTGCGGGGGTCGCGCTGGTAGGCCATGAAGAACAGGCCGGCGTCGAGCCGCCCGAGGCCGTCGGATCCGTCCACGAAGTTGTAACCGCGCCGCAGCAGCCGCGCGCCGCCGTGGGCGTCGGGGTGCGCGAGCCGTACGTGCGCGTTGCCGGCGATCACCGGCGTGCCGTCCGGGCCCTTATTGGCGAAGTCCGGCGCGTCGAACTCCCCGTGCCCGGTGAGCGGCGCGCCCTTGCCCTTGTCGCGGCCGAAGATGGCCTCCTGCTCGGCCAGCGGGGCGCGGTCCCAGGTCTCGATGTGCATCCGGATCTTGCGGGTGACCAGGTAGGTGCCGCCGTCCATCCAGGCCGGGCCGTCGCCGGGCGCGGCCCACAGGTGGTCGCGCAGCATGGCGGTGTCTTCGAGCTTGAGGTTGTTGGTGCCGTCCTTGAAGCCCATGAGATTGCGCGGCGTCGCCTGCGCCCGCGAAGTGGACGAGGTGCGCCCGAACCCGAGCTGCGAGTAGCGGACGGAGACCTTGCCGAAGCCGATCCTGGCGAGGTTGCGGATGGCGTGCACCGCCACCTGCGGGTCGTGCGCGCACGCCTGCACGCAGATGTCCCCACCGGAGATCTCGGGCTGCAGGTCCTCGCCGGGGAAGGCGGGCAGGTCGGCCAGCGCGGGCGGCCTGCGGTCGCCGAGGCCGAACCGCTCGTCGAACAGCGACGGGCCGAAGCCGACGGTCAGCGTCAGGCCGGAGGCCGGCAGGCCGAGCGCCTCACCGGTGTCGTCCGGCGGCGCCTCGGGCGCCCCGCCCACGGCGCCGAACGTGCCGGCGTCCTTGCCCTGGGTCATCCGGGCCGCGGCGGCGGTCCACTCCTGGAGCAGCTCCACCAGGTCGGCCTTGTTCTTCGTGATCACATCGAACGCCACGAAGTGCAGCCGGTCCTGGGCGGGAGTGGTGACGCCCGCCTGGTGCGGGCCGTAGAAGGGCACGGGGTCGGAGGCCGAGGCCGCGTGGGCGACCGGCTCCTCCGCGAACGACCGGGTGACGACGGCGCCCGCACCGACGGCGGCCACGCTCGCCGCGCCGAGGCCGAACAGCCGCCTGCGGCTGATCCCGTTGCTCACTGTGCTCTTCCGGGTCACCGGGCCACCACCGAGGCTACCTTGCTGATCGGCTCGGCCAGGGCGTTGATCGCGTCGGACAGCGCCCTGAGGTCGTCCTTGGACAGGTCCGTGTGCAGCTTCCAGCCGTCGCCGCTGCGGTGGGCGGCGAGCGCGTTCTCGGCGTCGGCGAACTTCGCGTCGAGCGTCTTCACCAGCTCGGCGTCGCGCTCCTCCAGCACCGGGCGCAGCGCCTGGACGGCGGCCTTCGAGCCCTGCAGGTTGGCGTCGAAGTCCCACAGGTCCGTGTGCGAGTAGCGGTCCTCCTCGCCGGTGATCTTGCCGGTGGCGACCTCGTCGAGCAGCCCCTTGGCGCCGTTGGCGAGCTGCACCGGGGACAGGTCGACCGTCGCGGCCTTCGTCACGATCGTGTTCACGTCGGTCATCAGCTTGTCGGCGATCGGGCCGTCGCCGCCGACGTCCTTCTTGACCCACAGGTCCTTCTCGATGCGGTGGAAGCCGGTCCACTCCTCGCCGTCGGGCACGTCGTTCTCCCGCGCGTCGATGGCCGGGTCGAGATCGCCGAAGACCTCGGCGACCGGCTCGATCCGCTCCCAGTAGGTGCGGGCGACCGGGTAGAGCTCCTTGGCCTTGGCCACGTCGCCGGCCTTGACGGCCTCGGTGAACTCCTTGGTCTTGTCGAGCAGCGTGTCGGACTGGCTCTTGATGTAGCGCTTGTAGCTGGCCACGGCCTCGGCGAGCCTGGCGTCGCCGGTCAGCGGCTTGTGCTCGCCGCTGACCTTGAGGGGGCCGCGGATGCCCTTGCCGGTCATCCCGGGCTTGCAGGCGGTCTCGTACACGCCCGCTGGAAGTTCCACCACGACCTCGCGGGTCAGGCCGGGCACGATGTTCTCGACCTCGCCCATGACCCGGTCGCCCGCCGCGTACACGTAGAACTCGGTCACCTTCGTGCCGTTGTTGGTGATCGAGAAGGTCGAGGTGCCGGCGGCCAGGTCGGACTTCGCCACCTTGCACTCGGTGTCGGTGGCGGCCACGGTGATCTTCCCGTCGCCGGCCGCGGTCGCCTCGGTCGTGGTGCCGGAGCCCGTGGACGAGCATGC
Source organism: Microbispora sp. NBRC 16548 (assembly GCF_030268985.1). NCBI lineage: Bacteria > Bacillati > Actinomycetota > Actinomycetes > Streptosporangiales > Streptosporangiaceae > Microbispora > Microbispora sp. NBRC 16548. The sequence continues at coordinate 337,207 of NZ_BSSF01000003.1, read as the reverse complement.
GGTGAGACCGGCGAGGGTCAGCGCGGCGGCGGCCAGGACGGTGGGGGTGCGCATTTCGGTGGACTCCGGTCAGGAAGCGGGCTGGGGAGACTTGGAGGCGGGGCTCGCCGGCGTCTTGGCCGCGGGCCGCAGGAACAGGATGAGGACGGGAACCAGGTAGACGACCCAGGCGACGGCCTCCAGCACGCTGGGCTGCGGGGTGATGTTGAACATCCCGCTCAGCAGCGTCGAGTACCAGGCGCTGGGGTCGAGCACCCCGCTGATGTCGAAGGCGTGGGTGTTCAGACCGGGCACCAGTCCCGACTCCTGCAGGTCGTGCACGCCGTACTTGAAGATCCCGGCGGCCACCAGGACCAGCAGCAGGCCCGTCCAGGTGAAGAACTTCGTGAGGTTGATCCGCAGGGCGCTGCGGTAGAGCCCCCAGCCCAGCGCGACGGCGGTGAGCAACCCGAGCGTGATGCCGATCAGCGGGCTCGCGCTGCTGGTCGCGCCCTGGACGGCGGCGAACCACAGCAGCGCGGTCTCCAGTCCTTCGCGGGCGACGGCCAGGAACGCCACCACGACCACGGCGGTGGCCCCGAGTTCCAGGGCCGCGCCCATCTTCTCCCGCAACTCGCCCGACATCTTGCGGGCCGCCGTGCGCATCCAGAAGATCATGAAGGTGACGAAGACGGTGGCCGCCAGGGATGTCACGGCGTCGAACATCTCCTGCTGCTGCGTGGCGAGGTGGGCCGCGGTGAAGGTCAGCAGCGCGCCGAACCCGACGGAGAGGAGGACGGCGACGCCGACGCCGGCCCAGACCATGGGCAGCCGCTCGCGGCGGCCGCTCTTGACGAGGAAGGCCACCAGGATGGAGACCACAAGAGAGGCCTCAAGGCCCTCTCGAAGGCCGATGAGGTAGCTCGCGAACACATCGTCCTCCGGACGGTCGGTAAGCCTAACCTAACTTAGGGCAGGTTCACCTTACCGACAAGGTCCCGAACTCGTGGAGCGGGGTAGGCCTTTTGTCACCTTCAGGGACGGGTGAGACTACGGCCCGCCCTCGCCGGCAAGGAGGACGCCGGGTGGCGGCCCGGCGCCCGGCCGATTAATTCGATGGCGTCCCCTTCTCCGTCCCGCGTATGGTGACGGACGTCCTGCCGCCGCACCCTGGAGGGTCACTTGGAGCTCTGAGGTCTCGACACCGCGCCCACGGCCGCCATCGGTGGTCCGGCGCAGCGACCTCAGGCAGACCCTCGCCTCGCGGCCCGTGCCCGCGGTGTCTCCACGGTTTGTTCACCATTTCGCCCTTGGGGATGCCCGGAGCCGCCTTATGTCTCATTCCATTGTCTGTACGGATCTGTCGTTCTCCTGGTCCGACGGGACGCCCGTCTTCGAGGAGCTCGACTTCGCGTTCGGCGCCGGCCGCACCGGGCTCATCGGCGTCAACGGCAGCGGCAAGTCCACCCTGCTGAAGCTGATCGCCGGAGAGCTCACCCCGACGAGCGGCTCGGTGTCGCTCACGGGGCGGCTGGGCTACCTGCCGCAGAACCTCCCGCTCGGCGCGAGCCGTACGGTGTCCGACCTGCTGGGGATCACGCCCGCGAGGCAGGCGCTGCACGCGATCGAGCGGGGCGACCTGAGCGAGGCGAACTACGACGCGGTGGTCTGGGACGTCGAGGAGCGCGCCCGCGCCGAGCTCGACCGCCTCGGGCTCGCGGGGGTGGACCTCGACCGGACGGTCGCGACGCTCTCGGGCGGCGAGACCGTCATGGTCGGGCTCGCCGCGCGCTTTCTCGCCGAGCCCGACGTGCTGCTGCTCGACGAGCCGACCAACAACCTCGACCTCGACGCGCGGCGGCGCCTGTACGACGCCGTCTCGTCCTGGACGAGGACGCTGGTCGTCGTCAGCCACGACCGCGCACTGCTCGACCTGGTGGACCAGATCGCCGACCTGCCCGCCCGCCGCACCTTCGGCGGCACGCTCGGCGAGTACGAGGAGGTGCTCGCGGTCGAGCGGGAGGCCGCCGAGCGGATGGTCCGCGCGGCCGAGGGCGACCTGCGCCGCCAGCGGCGCGAGCTGATCGAGGCGCACACCAAGCTGGCGCGGCGGGTGCGCTACGGCAACAAGATGTACGAGCAGAAGCGCGAGCCGAAGATCATCATGCAGGAGCGCAAGCGCCAGGCCCAGGTCTCGGCGGGCAAGCACCGCACGATGCACGAGGAGAAGGTGGCGGCCGCCCGCGAGCGGCTGGCCGAGGCGGAGGAGGCGGTGCGCGACGACGCCGAGATCCGGGTGGAGCTGCCCGCCACCGAGGTGCCGGCCGGGCGCACCGTACTCGAACTGGACGGCCTGCGCACGGCCGCCGGGCCGATCGGCGACCTGGTCGTCCGCGGCCCGGAGCGGGTCGCCCTGCTGGGGCCGAACGGCTCGGGCAAGACGACCCTGCTGCGCACGATCCTGGGGGAGATTCCGCCGGGTGATGGCTCGGTCCGGCTCGACGTCCCGGTGCGCTACCTGCCGCAGCGGCTCGACGTGCTCGACGACGCGCTCAGCCTGGTCGACAACGTGCGGGCGGTCGCGCCCGCGGCGTCGGTCAACGCCGTCAGGGCCGGGCTCGCCCGGTTCCTGTTCCGGGGCGCACGGGCCGAGCGGCCGGCGGGCACGCTCTCGGGAGGTGAGCGCTTCCGCGCCGTGCTGGCCTCGCTGCTGCTGGCCGAGCCCGCGCCGCGGCTCCTGCTGCTGGACGAGCCGACCAACAACCTCGACCTGGCCAGCGTGCGCCAGCTCGCGCAGGCGCTGTCGGCCTATCGGGGCGCGCTCGTGGTGGTCTCCCACGACCTGCCGTTCCTGGAGTCGATCGGCATCACCCGGTGGCTCACCCTGGGCCCGGAGGGAGCGGCGTCGTCGGCGTGAACCTGTGTTGACAGCGTCCGCTCACCGGCTGACAGTGTTTCGCGTGATCTCCCCCCGGACCTTCTCACGTACCGTCCCGGCCGGTGCCGTCGCCGTGCTGGCCGCGTCCGTCACGCTCGCGGCCTGCACGGGATCGCCCGGCGGATCGGGAAAGGCCGCCTCCGGCGAGGAGGCGGCGCCGTCCGCCGCCGCCTCCGGCCCGCCGGCGTTGACGCCGGAGGCGTACCGGAGCGCCCTCGACGCCGCCGGCCGCCCGGCCCGCACGGCGCTCGCCGCCGTCGCCAAGGCGCGGACCTTCCGATCGCTCCACCAGCGCATCGACCGGGCGGAAAGCGCCCTGGAATCCGCGCTGGAGCGGCTCGGCGGCCTGCGGCCTCCCGCGGACGTCGCCCCCGAGCACGCCGACTACGTCGCGGCGCTGCGCGGCCTGAACGGCAGGCTCGGCGCGCTGGACGAGGACGTGACGTCGCACGTCCTGTGCAGCGGGACGGCCGTGCTGGCCGGGCTCGGCCGGTCGGGCGAGTTCAAAGACTTCAGGGCTTCCGCGGGCGACCTCGCGAAGGCCGGAGACTACCCGGTGGTCCAGATCAAGCCGCCGGCCCAGCGCGCACGCCGCCTCGGCAACGGCGCGACGCTGCTGTCGGCGATCCGCGGCGGCCGGGGCAGCCTGACCGTGAAGAACGGCGGCACGCAGGACGGCGTCGTGACCCTCGTGCGTGGAGGGCGCAAGGCGGTCAGCTTCTACGTGCGCAAGCGGTCGACCGCGAAGGTCGCGAACATCAAGGACGGCACCTACCGCGTCTACTTCACCACCGGCGTGGACTACGACAGGGGCACCCGTGCCTTCACCAGGAACTGCGGCTTCTCCAAGTTCGACGACGCGCTGAAATTCCAGACCGTCTACGCCGGGTACAGCGTGAGGTGGAGCGACTGGACGCTCACCCTCGACGCAGTGTTCGGCGGGAACGCCACCACGAGCGAGGTGGACCCGGACGCGTTCCCGGGATGACCGGACACGCGGAGGCCGCGGCCCGGATCCGGACCGCGGCCTCCGTCCGAAGCCTTCAAGAAGGGGTCAGCTGGAGAACAGCATGCCGATCCAGCTGTTGTGCCCCCGATGGTGGTGGCCGTGGTGGCCGCCGTGGTGACCGCCCCAGGCGGGCCCTCCGTGCGCGGGCGGCGGCGGAGCGTACTGGTGCTGGGCCCACTGTGACTCCATGCGGGTCAGCGTCTCCAGCTCGCCGTAGTCAAGGAAGATCCCCCGGCAGTTGTCGCACTGCTCGATGTGGACCCCGTTGCGGTCGAACGTCCGCATCCGTCCACGGCACTTGGGGCACTCCATGTGACGAACTCTCCCTCGGTCAGGTCTCGGCCTCCGTGGCCGCGACGATCCTCCCACAGGCGGACACCAGGGCCTCGGCGGCGTCGTCGGGCGGTTCCCCCGCTCGCGCCGCCGTGGCCACCGCCGTCGCGGCCAGTTGGACGGTCAACGCCCGGGCCGGCGCGTCGAGTTCCCGCCACGGGTCGTCCGCGGAGACGGCGGTCCCGCCCGCCGCGAGGTAGGCGGTCAGGAAGCGCTCCCAGTCCCGCGGGTCGAGCAGGCCGGCGGCGTACCACGCGGCCGGGCGGGCCAGGTCCCACGCCGGGTCGCCCGCGCCCAGGTCGTCGGGGTCGATCAGCAGCCACGCGCCGTCGTGCCGGACGATCTGGCCGAGGTGCCAGTCGCCGTGCGTCAGCGCGCCGCCCGCACGCACCGGCGGCAGCGTCGCGTACGCCGCCCGGACGGGCGCGGCGACCGGGTCCGGGACACCGGCCGCCGCCAGGTCGGCCATGGCCCTGGGCAGCCGTGACGGTCCCCCGGCGGGCGGCAGCTCCGGGGGGGCCGGCCGGGAGTGCAGCAGGGCGAGCAGCCGGCCGCCCTCCTCCCACGGGGTGGTCCCCGCGTCGACGTCGGCGATGGTCAGCGCCTCGCCTGCGGGCCAGATCGTGACGAGCCTACCGTCCAGCCGTTCGAGGCCGAGAGGGGCCAGCATGACGCCGGGCAGGTTCCCGGCGGCGTCGAGGCGGGCACGCAGGGCGCGTTCGTCGGTGTCCGGGGGATGCGCCTTGACGACGACGTCGCCGGCCCGGACCACGAGCACGCGGGTCTGCTTGAGCACCGTCACCGGCCCGTCGCGGCGCGCCAGCCGCGCCAGTTCCTCGATCACGGGGACACCCTAAAGTGCCCTTATGAGGATTGGGTTTTCCGTGCCGGTGTCGGGCTCGTGGGCGACACCGGAGAACATGAGGCGGATCGCGCGCCGCGCGGACGAACTCGGCTACCACGGGGTGTGGACCTTCCAGCGCCTGCTCTATCCGGTCGGCAACCCGATGGGGCCGGTCTACCGGAGCGTGCACGACCCCGTCGTCGCGCTCGCGTACCTGGCGGGCGTCACGGAGCGGGTACGGCTCGGCGTGGCCGTGCTCAACCTGCCCTTCGTCTCCCCGGTCCTGATGGCCAAGCAACTCGCCTCCCTGCAGGAGGTGTCCGGCGGCCGGCTCGACGTGGGCCTGGGGCTCGGCTGGCTGCCCGAGGAGTTCGCGGCGTCGGGCGTGCCGATGGAGCGGCGGGGCAGGCGCGGCGAGGAGTACGTCGGCCTGCTGCGGCGGCTGTGGACCGAGGACGTCGTCGAGCACAAGGGCGAGTTCTACGAGGTGCCGCGCTCGCACCAGGACCCGAAACCGGCCACGCCGCCGCCGGTGATGCTCGGCGGCACGGCCCGGGTGGCGCTGGAGCGGGCCGGGCGGATCGCCGACGGCTGGATCAGCTCCAGCCGCGCCGACCTGGACACGATCGACCAGCAGATCGCCGTCGTGAAGGAGGCGGCCCGGAGGGCGGGCCGCGACCCCGGCGCGCTGCGGTTCGTCGTCCGCGGCGTCACCCGCGTCCGTCCCTCCGACGAGGGCCCGCTGACCGGGTCGTACGACAAGATCCGGCGGGACGTCGAGGCGCTCGAGGCCAAGGGCGTGACCGAGGTCTTCCACGACCTCAACTTCGACCCGGAGATCGGCAACCCCGAGGCCGACCCCCGCGACTCCATGCGCCGGGCCGAAGAGGCACTCGAAGCCCTCGCTCCCGCGGGGCGCTGACGTCCTGGGCGGACGCCCGCTCAGGCGGGCGTCCGCGAAGCGAACCTCAGGAGCAGTTCCACCTGATGCCCTGGTAGTTCAGCCCGTTGCCCCACTTGTACGTCCGGTAGTGACCAGGGCGGACGATGTAGCAGGGGCTGTCGGGCCCCACGCGCCGGACGGAGAAGGAGACGGTGTAGCCGCAGTTGTTGGTCACCTTCACCGTCTGGGTGACGTAGCCGGACGAGTGGTTGACGCGCGCGCAGCTCGCGGCGCTCGCGGACGCCGGGGCGGCGGACGCGGCGCCGGCCTGAGCGGCGGCGGCGACGGTCAGCAGCGCCGCCGCGGACAGGGTCAGGACGCCGTTGCGGATCCCCCGTTGGATCATGGTCCATCCTTTCGCCGAATGTCCCGGAGAGGCCCCTCCCCTCCGGGCTCCGTCGTTTTTGATGACCGTCGGTCCGCCGAGGTTCGCGATCTCCGCGAGTTTTCCCGCAACCGCTTCCGCCGGGGATCAGGGGATCATGCCGTACGCGCGGGCGATCAGCTCGTAGGAGCGCAGGCGCGCCGCGCCGCCGTGGACCTGCGTGGTGATCATCAGTTCGTCGGCCCCGGTGCGCTTGCGCAGCTCCTCCAGCCCGTCCCGCACGGTCTGCGGGTCGCCGTGGACCACCGTCGACAGCCGTTCGCGGACGAACTCCCGCTCCATCGGGGTGTACGGGTACGCCTCCGCCTCCTCGGGAGTGGGCGTACGGCCGGGCCGCCCATGTCGCAGGCGCAGCCACGACAGCGCGCCCGGCATGACCTGGCGCAGCGCCTCCTCGTCGGTGTCGGCCGCGACGGCCGCCACCCCGATCAGCGCGTACGGCCGGTCGAGCACCTCCGAGGGCCGGAACGAGGAGCGGTAGAGGTCGAGCGCGGGCTCGGTGTTGCCGGCGCTGAAGTGGTGGGCGAAGGCGAACGGCAGCCCGAGCAGCCCGGCCAGCCTGGCGCTGAACCCGCTGGAGCCGAGCAGCCAGATCGGCGGGCGGCCCGTGGCCGCCGAGTCGGCACCGCCCGGCACGGCCCGGATCTTCTCGTACGGATGGCCGGGCGGGAAGGAGCCGTCGAGGAAGCCGGTCAGCTCGGCCACCTGCTGGGGGAACTCGTCGGGGTCCACCTCGGCCGAGCGGCGCAGGGCGTTCGCCGTGGCCATGTCGGTGCCGGGGGCGCGGCCGAGGCCGAGGTCGATGCGGCCGGGATGCAGCGCGTGCAGCGTGCCGAACTGCTCGGCGATCACCAGCGGGGCGTGGTTGGGCAGCATCACACCGCCCGAGCCGATCCGGATCGACCTGGTCGCCGCCGCGAGGTGCGCGATGAGCACGGCCGGAGAGGAGCTCGCCACTCCGGGCATTCCGTGGTGCTCGGCGACCCAGATGCGGTGGTAGCCCCACTCCTCGGCCCGGCGGGCCAGTTCGGTGGCGTCGCGCAGCGCCTCGGAGGGCGTGGAGCCCTCGCCGACGGTCGCGAGCTCCAGGATCGACAGTGGCGCCTCGGCCGTCCCACGCGGCACCCCGCGGATGTTGTCCTCGCTCATGTTCGGCCCAACCTGAGGTCGCATCAGGATATTTCCGGACACGGTGAGGGATGTGCTTCGGTGCACCGTCACCTGCCATGCTTGGACACATGAGCGAGCGAAAGCCCATCGAGTCGTGGCTGTCCGACATGGACGGGGTGCTGGTCCACGAGGGGCAGCCGGTGCCGGGTGCCGACGAGTTCATCAGGCGGCTGAAGGAGTCGGGGAAGCGGTTCCTCGTCCTGACGAACAACTCGATCTACACCCCCCGCGACCTGTCCGTACGGTTGCGCGCGGCCGGGCTGGAGGTGCCGCCCGAGGCGATCTGGACCTCCGCGCTGGCCACCGCCAAGTTCCTCGCCGACCAGCGGCCCGAGGGCTCGGCGTACGTGATCGGCGAGGCGGGGCTGACCACGGCCCTGCACGAGGTCGGCTACGTGCTGACCGACCTCGACCCCGACTACGTGGTGCTGGGCGAGACCCGCACCTACAGCTTCACGTCGATAACGCGGGCGATCCGGCTGATCGACAACGGCGCCCGCTTCATCGCGACCAATCCCGACCCCATCGGCCCCTCGACCGAGGGCTCGCTGCCGGCCTGCGGCGCGGTGGCCGCGATGATCACCAAGGCGACCGGAGTGGAGCCGTACTTCGTCGGCAAGCCCAACCCGATGATGATGCGCAGCGCGCTCAACCGGATCGACGCGCACAGCGAGACCACCGCGATGATCGGCGACCGCATGGACACCGACGTCGTCTGCGGCATCGAGGCCGGCCTGCACACGATCCTGGTGCTCACCGGCGTCACGCAGAAGGACCAGATCGACCGGTATCCGTTCCGGCCCACGCAGGTGGTCAACTCCGTGGCCGACCTCATCGAGCTGGTCTGAACCTGACGTGGTCTGTCACGTACAGGTGTCATGCTGACCGGCATGAACCATCGCGTCTACCTGGAAATCGGCCCGAAGAAGGTCTTCGCCTGCTCGATCGACTGGCCGGGCTGGTGCCGCATCGGCAGGACGGAGGAGGCCGCGCTCGACACGCTCGTGGACTACACGCCGCGCTTCCGGGCGATCGCCGAGCGGGCGGGGCTGGAGTTCGCGCCGGGGGACCCGGCGGTCGTCGAGCGGGTCAAGGGCGACAGCACGACGGACTTCGGCGCGATCTCCGCCATTCCGGACTTCGACCGGGAGCCGGTGGAGGCGCCGGAGGCCGCGCGTGCGGCCGCCCTCGCCCGCGCGGCCTGGGCGGTGTTCGCCGAGGCGGCCGCGGCCTCCCCGGAGGAACTGCGCAAGGGTCCCAGGGGCGGCGGCAGGGACAGGGACAAGATGGTCGCCCACGTCGTGGAGGCCGAGCGCTCGTACGCCCGGAAGATCGGCGTGCGGCACAAGCCCTTCAAGGACGAGGCAGGCCTGACCGCCATGCGCGACGACATCGCGCGGGTGCTCGAGCGGCCCGCAGAGGCCTTTCCTCCCGGTGGTGAGGGCTGGCCCGTCCGGTACGCCGCCCGCCGCATCATCTGGCACGTCGTCGACCACATCTGGGAGATGGAAGACCGCCGCATCTAAGAGGCATTTGATCTGAATACGTAGCTGGACGCCGGCTTGGCGTATTCACCGGCATGTCTCCTGGTAAGGAAGTCCCGGGATGAATTGAGCCCATCGCATGGGGTCGAGGCCATGTCCTGTGATGGCGCACGCGCGCTCGACCGCGTGGCTCTGCAGATCCACAATGCCGGAGATGTCCCACCGGCTCACGCTGCCATGGAAGGTGCCGACGGCCAGCGATCTACCGTCCGGCGCGAATGTCAAAGCTCTCAGGTCCTTGTCGGGCAGGGACATGAGGGCGGTGAGCCGGTGCGGGGCGGCGGGGTCGGTGACATCCCAGAGGGACAGCGAACCTGCGATGTCCACGCTGGCCAGTATCCGCCCGTTGGGTGAGAAGGCCATTCCCGAGGTCGAGATCGAGCTGGCTAAAGACATGATGCCCTTGTTGGGGTCCGCGGCTCCCGCGAGAGGCTGGCCGATGCGGACGGGCCGCTTCTGATCGGATATGTTCCATAGGACGATCTTGTCGTCCGAGCGGCCGGCCGCCATGATTCGGCTGTTGGCGGAGAACGTCACGGATGTCACGTCGGAGGTGTCGCCCGTCAGGATCGGGACGGTCCGCTTGGCCGGGTGCGCCGGGTTGGACACATCCCACAGCGTTAACTTGCCATCGAAGTCGTAAATGTTGCCGACTGCCAGCGTCCGGCTGTCCGGCGTGAACGCCGCCACCAGCACGATCACCGCCGGCAGGTCTCTTTCCACTCGTACGGGATGCATGGGATCGGACAGGTCCCACAGAGTGGAGGTATTGGCGTCTCCGGTGATCAGCATGCGTCCGTTGGGAGAGAACATCGCTGGGGCCGCGGCCGCGGACAGCGGCACGCCTCGCTGCACGGGATGGGCCGCGTCGGACAGGTCCCACACGGTCACCGCGCCGTTTGAGCCGCCTGTGGCCAGCAGGCGCCCATCGGGCGAGAGCGTGGTGTTCGATCCGGGTACGGTGGCGCCGATCTCGCCGGGACGGGCGGGATCGGTCAAGTCCCATAGCGAGACGACACCTCTCCTGCTGCCGGAGGCGAGGACCGTGCCGTTGGGGCGGAACGTCATCGCGTCCGCTCCTTCGAGCGTCTTGCCGCGCTGGGCAGGCCGGCCGTTGTCGCTGAGGTTCCATAGGATGACGGTCTTATCCCTGCCGCCCGTGGCCAGCGTGCGGCCGTCGGGGGAGAACGCGGCCGACATGACCCAATCCGTATGGGCGCTGAGCGGTGAGGTTGCCTGGACGGGGTGGGACGGGTCGCTGATATCCCAGAGGGCGATGGTGCCGTCGTATCCGGTGACGGCCATGGTGGCCGCCTTCGGAGACAGGGCGAAGGTGTTGTTGTTGCCCGTCAGGGCGGGGCCGATGCGAGTGGGCACGGTCTTGGTGACATCCCACAGGGCGAACTGTGCGCGCTTGTTCGCCTTGACATCTTGGACTCTCGTTGCCAGCAGTCGCCCGTCGAAGGAGAAGGCGGCAGGCGCGCCGACTTTGATGGGGGAGGCCAGCCGCATGGGTTGCTGTGCCGGGTCGGTGAGCCGCCAGAGCAGCACCTCGTCGTCACTCGCCGCGGCGAGGGCACGCCCGTCGGGGGAGAACGACACCGATTCCACGTTCTTGGTCAGCCCCGCAAGGGAGGAACTTCGGCGGGTGACGCGGGTGGGGTCGGACACGTCCCACAGTTCGACCCTATGAGCGTCGCGGCCGACCGCGAGGGTGCGCCCGTCCGGGGAGAAGGCGATCGCGGTGACGTCGTCGTAGGTGCCGCTCGGTGACGAGCCACGGCGCACGGGTTTGGCGGGGTCGGAGATGTCCCAGAGGGTGACGGCTCTGCCGCCGTCGTCATTGGTGGCCATGAGGTGACCGGTCGGGGCGAACGTGACGAGCGCCGTCTGAGCGTTGTCGATGACCAGCGGGGCGCCGAGCCGCCGCGGCCGTACTCGGTCCGACAGGTCCCAGAAGACGACCGCGCCGTAGACGCTGGTGGTCACCGTGGGCTGAGGGGAGGGGGTCGCCGGTTGGCAGGACGTCTGTCCGTCCGGACAGGAAGGGCCGCCGGCGCTGCATGCGGTCCCGTCGCAGGATGGGATCGGCTTGGTCGTCTCGATCCGGCTGGTGGTGGCCAACAGGCGGCCGCCGGGGGAGAACACCACCGAATCGACCGTGTCAGAGTATTCGCCCAGAGTCCCGGCATACCGGGTCGCGGTGAGCGTGCCGACCAGGCTGGCGCGCGTCTGGGGGTCGGATTGGACGCTCTCGGCGGAGATGCCCAACAGCAGGGCCAGCCGGGGGTCGGTGGTGCGTGCCGCCTCAGCCTCTGAGACCAGTAGGCGAGCGGTCGCGACCCGCTGCTGCTTCAGGGCCACCTGCCGCTGCTCGCGGACCGCCCTGCTCTGGATGAGTGCGACTCCGGCGAGGACCACGGCGGCGGCCAGCAGTGTGGAGAGTGTGACCAGGGCGAGTCGGCGTTGACGCCTGCCGCGTTCCTCAGCCCGCACCGCGGCGTCCAGAAATGTCTTGGGGACGCCCGTGAGAGGGGACGGGCCGAGCCGCCCGGTCTGCCACCGCTGTTCAGCGTGCACGATGGCGGCCAGACGTTCCCCACGGTAGAGGTAGGAGGCGTGACGGCCGTCGCGGTCCCATTCGTCGGCGTCGTCGAGGAGTTGGCTGCGCAGCGCGTGTGCGGCGAGGTCTGCCTCAAGCCATCCGGTCAGCCGGGGCCAGGTCCGTAGCAGCGTGTCGTGAGAGATCTGGACCGAGGCCGCGTCGACCACGATGAGCCGCCGCCGCGCGAACAACTCCAGCACGTGGTCCACCTGAGCGCGATCGGCCTCATCGAAGGCGGCGCGCAGGTCGGGCAGGCGCACGGCGCGCCGGGCCAGCCTGTTGCCGGGCGACACGGTGGTCAGCTGCTGGAACAGCCGTCGAGCCAGGTCGCGTTCGCTCGCGCCGAGGCTGTCGTAGGCGGCCTCGGCGCTAGTGGTGACGGCCTGTGTGACGCCACCGGTCAGGGCGTACCCGCGACTGGTCAGGCGGTTGCCCTCGCGATGTTCCCAAACCGTGAGCATGCTCTGCGACAGCAGGGGCAGTGCCCCCGGCTCGTACCCGCCCGAGGGGGAGCGCAGTTCGCTGAGGATGGTGTCGACCAAGCCCGGCTCGATGTCCAGGCCCGCGACGTCGGCGGGCCGTGTGATCGCGATTCGCAGCTCGGTCTCGGTCATCGACCCCAGCACGAAGGGGTCCCGCAGGGCCACGGCCAGCTCGGGATGGCCGGCGCACCGGTCGATGAAGTCCCCGCGGACCGCGATCACCACGAGCGCGGACGGGACGTCGTCCGCGCCACTCGGGATCGTCGCCATCGCGTGCAGGGCGCGGATGAACGCCAGACGCTCGGCCGTCGCGGTCTCGTCGTCGCCGGTGAAGACTTGCTCGAACTGGTCGACGATCAGGACCAGCCGCGCCTTCGAGACGGTTTCAGCGGGCAGGGACCGGCGACGGGCGTCCTGCCCCAGAGCCTGCCGTACCAGTAGGTGGGCGCGATCAGGGTCGGCGGTCAGCGTGTCGAGCACATCGGGCGCGGCCAGGCCGGCCAGGCCGGCGAGCAGGGTGGCCAGAGCGGACATCGGGGAGCGTGGCTGCGGCTCGATGACGTGTCGCGGCCAGTGCCCGGCCTCGCGGGACAGATCACCGCGCGCGATCGCCGGGAGGAGCCCGGCGCGTAACAGCGAGGACTTGCCCGCGCCGGATGCCCCGGTCACGACCAGTGGTCCGGAAGCGGCGGGTCGTCGCGACAGGATGCTGACCAGTTCGGCGGTGGCGATGTCACGCCCGGCGAAGACCTCTGCGTCCGCCTCACCGAAAGGGGCCAGACCCTGGTACGGGCTGCCATCGCTCCAGCGCGGCGTCTCGCCGCCGTTTGGCGTCTCGTGCTCGTGGCGGGTGCGGCGTTCGATGAGTGACAGCAGATTGAGCAGCAGCCGGGTGTCGGTGGCCTGCTGGTACTGCAGGCTCACCGCGAGTTGAAGCTCGGCCTGGTTGCGGTCGATGCCTTCCTGGAGCGACCGCAGGTGTCGTTCCATGGCCGACATGACGAACGCGAACTCAGCGAATTCCTCACTCAGACCGGCCAGGCCCGCGGTCAGGGCCGACTGCAGCTCCCGATCGCCGACTTGAACCGCGGCGTCGATCGCCGCCTCGGCCAGTCCGAACTCCCGGGTCAGCCGCGCGATGTCGCGCCGCAGCGTCTCCGCGTGTTCACCACCCGCTTCCAGCACCTCCTGGATCCGCTGTCTTATCTCGGCGGCGACCTCCTCTGCGGAGGGCTTGCGGCCGGTGACGGTCAGCCGGGAAAGCCCGGCCTTGATCAGGTCGGTCAGCACATTGCCGCCGATCGCAGAGACGGCGCCGAGCCCTGCGCCTGCCAGGCCGACGCCCGACACCAGCACCGGCGCCAGTGCTCCGGCAGACAGCACGGCCAGCAGCACCGGCGGCGTCCACCGCACCACACCCGTCCCCATGGCCCGGATCAGATGACCCATCTGGGCACGCGGCGCTCCAGGCCGATCGTCGATCGGTTCACCGCTCACTCCCGCACTATCGCCGCCATGACGGGCGACAGCAAGCAGTGCAAGGCGCTCCCCTACCGCGACCTCTCCTGTTGCTAGGGGAAGGCGCCGGCGGCGCGCAGCGCGAGGGCGACGACGGCGGCGTCCTCGGGGATGCGCACGTCGCGGCCGGTGAGCTCGCGGAAGCGCGCGAAGCGGTGCTGCACGGTGTTGCGATGGCAGTACAGGGCCGCGGCCGTGTCGGCGACCGAGCCCGAGCCGCCCAGGTGGATCCGCACGGTCTCCAGCAGCCGCTCGCCCTCCGACCCGCCCAGGGCGGACAGCGGGCCGAGCACCTGGTGCGCGAGCTCGGCCGCCAGCTCCCCGCTCCCGCCGACGAAGACGTCCAGCCAGGCGTCCTCCAGCCGCCGCGGCCCCGCACCGGCCCGCGACGCCCCCGCGGCCGCCGAGGCCAGCCGTACGGCACGGGAAACCTCCGACAGGCCGCTGACGACGGGGGAGACGCCGCAGCGGACCCCCGCGAGCGCGGCGACGACCGACCGCGGCGGATCGGCGGTCCGGGCCGGCGGCTGCACGATCAGCACGTCGCCGGTCGGCGACTCGTGCCGATAGCAGTGCGCCCCGCTCCCGCCCGTGCTCCCGGCCATCGCCGCCTCCGCCGCGCGCAGCGCCGCCCCCTCCCCGGGATGGGCGACCACGGCGAGGAGCGGCTGCGACGGGTCGAACCCGAGGACCCGGCCGGCGTCGCGCACCACGTCGGGATTGCGGCCCTGGTTGTCCATGAGCCGGGTGAACCAGGCCCTGCGCTGGTCCTCCCGCTGCCGTCCCATCTCCAGCACCGCCCGCTGGTAGCCCGTCATCAGCCCGGTCACGTGCTGCTCCACCGCCTCCCAGACCAGGTGGGCCCCGGCGATCAGGCCGGGCAGCGCCTCCGGCGTCACTCGCGCGTTCATGGCCTGCCAGAGCACCCGGGCGTCCAGCCGCGCGGCGGCCAGCAGCGACTCCAGCGGCACCCCCTGCCCGGCCCTGCGCTCCCCGACGCGCTCGGACAGCCCGGCCATGCCGGGGGAGACCGATCCCGTGGCGATGTGCCGCAGCAGCATGTCCAGCCCGGTCAGCGCCGTGCCCCGCAGTTCGTCCCGGCAGACGGGCGGGTCGGGTGACCCGTACGGGTCGACGAGCTCGACCTGGGCCAGCCACCCCTCGACGATGTCGTCGATGTCGTCGAGGCAGCGCAACGCGAGCTCGGTCACCGGGGCCGGAGGGGGAATGTTCATCTGCACAATGTAGCCGCCGATTTCCGCGACGGAATGCCGTTGGGAAGGGCCCTGGCCTGCGCCTACGGTTGACTCGCCCGTAAGGACGGGTCATTGAGCGGAGACGAAAGCGAGGGCGGACTGTGCACCTGACGCCTCGCGAGCAGGAGCGGCTCACCCTCTTCACGGTCGCGGAACTGGCGCGGCGGCGCCGGGCCCGGGGCCGGCGGCTCAACGCCCCCGAGGCCATCGCCCTGCTCTGCGACGAGATCCTCGAACAGGCCTGGGACGGCGCGTCCCTGGAGGAGGTCGTGGCGGCGGCGCGGTCGCTGCTCACCGCGGACGACGTGATGGAGGGCGTGCCCGACCTGGTGCCGCAGGTGCAGGTCGAGGCGCTGTTCCCCAACGGCACGGCCCTGGTCTGCGTCGACACCCCCTTCGGCGTGGGGGACGGGCGCGGCCCCGGCGCGGTGGAGACCGCCGACGGGGAGCTGCGCCTCAACGCGGGGCGCGATCGGGGGCGGATCACCGTGCGCAACGAGGGCGAGCAGACCGTCTACGTCTCCTCGCACTTCCCGCTCGACCAGGTCAACCCCGCCCTGTCCTTCGACCGGGCGCGGGCGAAGGGCATGCGCCTGGACATCCCGGCGGGCACGGCGCTCGCCTTCCCTCCCGGAGTGGAGCGGCTCGTGGAGGTGGTGAAGGCGTGACGACCATGCCGAGGGAGACCTACGCGAGGATCTACGGCCCGACCACGGGCGACCGCGTACGGCTCGGCGACACCTGCCTGTGGATCGAGGTCGAGCACGACGACACGCCGTACGGCGACGAGTTGCTGGGCGGATGCGGCAAGACGCTGCGGGACGGGCTGCTGGCCTCCCCGCGCGCCGACCGGGAGTCGGCGCTCGACCTGGTCGTCACCAACGTCGTGCTGCTCGACGCCGTTCTCGGTGTGCGCAAGACGGCCATCGGCGTCAAGGACGGCCGGGTCGTCAGCATCGGCGGCGGGGACTTCGCGATCGACTCGCACACCGCGATCGTCACCGGCGAGGGCCTCATCGCGACGCCGGGCGTCATCGACTCGCACGTGCACCTGTCCTCGCCCGAGATCGCTCCGGCGGCGCTCGCCTCCGGCGTGACGACCGTCGTGGGCATGGGCCTCGGCGGCGTCTGGGACGTGGGCTGCAACCCCGCGCACAACCTGCACACGCTGATGAGCGCGTGGCGGGGCACCCCGATGAACGTCGCCTTCCTCGCCCGCGGCTCCTCCAGCTCGACGAGGCTGCTGGAGGAGGCCGTGCTCGCCGGCGCCGGGGGTTTCAAGATCCATGAGGACTTCGGCGCGACCCCCCGGATCGTGGACACCTGCCTCGGGGTGGCCGAGCAGGCGGATCTGCCGGTGGCGCTGCACACCGACTCGATGAACGAGTCGGGCTACCTGGCCGACACGATCGCCGCCGCCCGGGGCCGCACGGTGCACGCCTACCACGTGGAGGGCGGCGGTGGCCACCCCGACCTGCTCCAGATCCTCTCCGAGCCGAACATCCTGCCGTCGTCCACGACGCCGACCATCCCCTACACCACCAACACGGTCGGCGAGCTGTTCCCGATGACGATGACCGTCCACCGGCAGAACCACCACATCGGCAGCGACGTCGAGGTGACCCGCAGCCGGATCAGGGCGCACGCCATCGCGGCCGAGAACGTGCTGCACGACCTCGGCGCCATCAGCATCGTCAACTCCGACTCGATGGGCATGGGACGGATCGCCGAGACGATCCGCAGGACCTGGCAGCTCGCCCACCTGCAGGCACTGCGCGCGGGGGCCGGCCAACCGGACGCCGCGCGGCCCGACAACGCCCGGGTGCTGCGCTACCTGGCCAAGCTCACACTCAACCCCGCCGTCGCCCACGGGATCGCGCACGAGGTCGGCACCCTCCAGCCGGGGCGGCTGGCCGACATCGTGCTGTGGAACCCGGCGTGGTTCGGCACCAAGCCCGAACTCGTCATCAAAGCCGGCTTCGTCGCCTGGGGCGTGTCCGGCAGCGGCTCGGGCTCGACCCGGCTGACCCAGCCCCGCATCTACCGCCCGTACTTCGGCGGGCTCGGCGACGCGCCGGCCCGCCTGTCGCGGATCTTCGTCGCCCACGAGGCGCTGGACTCCGCGGACGCCCGTGAGGCGCTGCCCGCGGGCCTGCGTTACGCGGCCATCCGCCGCGCGCGTGGCCTGACCAGGGCCGACATGTGCCGCAACACGGCGACCCCGCGGGTCGAGGTCTCCAGGGAGCCCGACCCCGTCCTGGTGGACGGGGCCGAGGTCCACGTGGACCCCGCCACCGAGGTGCCCCTGTCCCGACTGCATCACTTCGCCTAGTCCCCCTGGTGATACGCAATTGAGTACGAGCAAGGCCCGCGGCGCGGGCATCGCCTCCTTCGTCGGCACCTCCATCGAGTGGTACGACTTCTACATCTACGGAACCGCCTCGGCGCTGGTGTTCGGCAAGCTGTTCTTCCCTGAGGCCAGCCCCACGGCGGGCGTCATGGCGTCCTTCGCCACGTTCTGGGTCGGGTTCCTGGCCCGTCCTCTCGGCGGTGTGGTCTTCGGCCACCTCGGCGACCGCATCGGCCGCAAGGGCACACTCATCACCACGCTGCTCCTCATGGGCGGCGCGACGACCCTGGTGGGCGTGCTGCCCACGTACGCGTCCGTCGGCATGGCCGCGCCCGTGCTGCTGGCCGTGCTCCGGCTGGTGCAGGGCATCGCGGTGGGCGGCGAGTGGGGCGGCGCCGTGCTGATCGCCGCCGAGCACGCCGGGCCCAAGCGCGTCTTCTACGCGGCGTTCGCCCAGCAGGGGTCGCCCGCGGGCTCGATCCTCGCCACCGGCATGTTCGCGCTGGTCAACCTGCTGCCCGACGACGCGTTCCTGTCGTACGGCTGGCGCATCCCGTTCCTCGCCTCCGCCGTCCTGCTCGTGATCGGGCTGGTCATCCGGCTGCGGGTGGAGGAGTCGCCGGAGTTCGTGCGGATGCGCGAGCAGCGGGAGGTCGCCAAGCTCCCCGTCGCCGAGGTCTTCCGCACGGCCTGGCCGCTGGTGCTGCTCGGCATCGGCGCGAGCGGCGTCGGCATCGCGTCGGCCTACTTCACCAACACCTTCATCCTGTCGTGGGCCACCACCGACCTCGGCATCACGAAGGGCACGATGCTGAACGTGCTGCTCGTCGTGTCGGTCGTGCAGTTCGTCACGCAGCCCGTGGGGGCCGTGCTCGGCCAGCGCTGGGGAGCCGCGAAGTTCATGCTGGCGGCGTTCACGGTGCTGATCGTCATGACGCCGGTGACGTTCCTGCTGGTCGGCACCGGTTCCGCGCCGCTGGCCACGCTGGGCCTCGCCCTGAGCATCGTGTTCGGCGGCGCGTCGTACGCGGCGCTGGCGGGCTTCCTCGCGGAGGTGTTCCCGGCCAGGGTGCGCTACACCGGCATCTCGCTGTCCTACCAGTTGTGCGGCGCGCTGATCGGTGGCACCACCCCGCTCATCGCGCAGGCGCTGCTGACCTGGTCGGGGACGATCTGGCTCGTCGTGGCGCAGTACATCGTGATCATCCTGCTGACGATGGCGTGCGTCGCCGGCCTGCGGTACCGCTCCGCCCTCGCGGCGAAGGCCCGGCCCGTCACCACGGCCGCCTGAGCAACCTCGAAGGGAAGCACCATGCGTCTGGACGTCCTGTTCGTCAACGGCCGGTTCGCCACCCTGGACCCCGCTCGGCCCGCCGCGACCCGGCTCGGCGTGTTCGCCGGCCGGATCGTGGGGCTGGACGAGGACCTGGACGGGCTCACCGCCGAGGCCGTCGTCGACCTGGGCGGGGCGCCGGTGGTGCCGGGGTTCAACGACGCCCACCATCACCTGAGCATGCGGGGCCAGCGGCTGCGCGAGCTGGACCTGCGCGACGGCCGGGTGCGGACGCTCGAGGAGCTGTACGCGAAGGTCGCCGAGCGTGCCGCGGGCCTGCCGCGGGACGCGTGGGTCAAGGGAGCGGGCTACGACCAGAACAAGCTGGGCGGGCTGCACCCGAGCCGCGAGGCGCTCGACCGGGCGGCCGGGGGCCGGCCCGTCTGGCTCCAGCACGTCTCGGGCCACATGGGCGTCGCGAACACGGCGGCGTTCGCCCGCATGGGCTTCGACCGCGTCGAGGACGTGCCGGACGTCGCCGGCGGCACGGTCGGGCGGGACGCCGACGGCCGGCCCGACGGGCTGCTCGCCGAACAGGCCCAGGGCCTGGCGGACGCCGTGCTGCGCCCGGTGCCGTTCGAGGACTTCGTCGAGGGCATCGCGCTGGCCGGCCGGGTGGCGGCCGGTGAGGGCCTGACCAGCTTCACCGAGCCGGGCATCGGACGCGGTCTGGCCGGCAACGGCGCCTGGGACCTCGCCGCCTTCCAGGAGGCGGTGCGGCGGGGCGTGCTGCCGCAGCGGGCCACGCTGATGCCCGGCTCGCCCAACCTCCATGACATCGGCGACGGCTGGTTCGGGCTCGACCTCGGGTTCCGCACCGGCATCGGCGACGAGCGGCTGCGGATCGGGCCGGTCAAGCTGTTCTCCGACGGCTCGCTCATCGGCCGCACCGCCGCCATGTGCTGCGACTACGAGGGGGAGCCGGGCAACCGGGGACTGCTGCAGCAGGACGCCGAGGCGCTGCGCGCCTTCATCCTGCGGGCGCACGCCGCGGGCTGGCAGATCGCCACCCACGCCATCGGCGACCACGCGGTCGACGTGGTCCTCGACGCCTACGAGGAGGCGCAGGCGCGCGATCCCCGGCCCGACGCCCGCCACCGCATCGAGCACTGCGCGGTGACCAGCGACGCCCAGGTGGCGAGGATCGCCAGGCTCGGCGTCATCCCGGTGCCGCAGGGCCGGTTCGTCTCCGAGCTCGGCGACGGCATGCTCGCCGCCCTCGGCTCCGAGCGCTCCCTCGGCTGCTACCGGCAGAGGTCGTTCCTGGAGGCCGGCATCGTGGTTCCGGGCAGCTCCGACTGCCCGGTGGCCGACGGCGCCCCGCTGCTCGGCATCCACGACCTGGTCAACCGCCGTACGGCGAGCGGCGTGCCGTTCACCCCCGCCGAGTCCCTCACCGTGGAGCAGGCGCTGCGCGCGTACACGGTCGGCTCGGCGTACGCCGCGGGGGAGGAGCGGCACAAGGGCACGCTGTCGCGCGGCAAGTTGGCCGACTTCGTCGTCCTGGGCGACGACCTGTTCGCGGTCGCCCCCGAGCGGATCAAGGACGTCGCCGTGCTCGCCACGGTCGTCGGCGGCGCCTTCGTCTTCGACGCGGCCGGCCTGTCCGCATAGGGGTGGTACGTTGTTACCATGGTAACAGTGCAGCGGGCGCAGACCGGCCTTCGTGTCGAGCGCAACACATTGAAGGTCCTCAAGGGCCTGGCCGAATACCTGGACATGTCCCTCGGCGACCTCGTGGAGGGAATCGTCCTGCACGCCTTCGAGGGCAAGGCGCCGTTCGGGCCGGAGACCCTCGCGAAGATCGGGCAGCTCAAGGAGGTCTACGGCCTGACGCTCACGGCCGCCGACGCCCACCGGCTGGAGGAGAGGTGAGCGCCGGGCCGCGACGCCGCCGCCTCACCGGCAGTCTCCGGGTCGCGCTCGCGCCCGCCGAGGCGTTCCGGCTGTTCACCCCGTACGGCGAACGGGACTGGGTGGAGGGATGGGAGCCGCGGTTCCCGGAACGGGTCACGGACGACACGGCGCCCGGCACGGTCTTCCAGACCCATGCCGACGGCGCGGCCACCACGTGGATCGTCCTGCACCGCGAGCCCGGCCGGTCGGTCTCCTACGCCCGCGTGCGCGAGGGGGTCCACGCCGGCACTGTCGGCGTCACGCTCGCCCGGGGGGAGCGCGGGCACAGCGACGTGACGGTCACCTACGACCTCACCCCGCTCACCGCCGCGGCCGAGGCCGATCTGGCCGCCTTCGCCGCCGGCTACCCGGCGTTCCTGCGCTCCTGGGAGGACGCCATCGCCGCCCATCTCGGCAGAATGGACCAGTAAGTCCAGAGAGTCGGTCCGAAGGAGGACGCGGTGCGGACGCTGACCACGAAGGGGGCCGCCACGCGGCAGCGGATCGTCGAGGGCGCGGCCGAGACGATCCGCGAGCGCGGGGTGATGGACACCACCCTCGACGACGTGCGCGCCCGTACGCGCACCAGCAAGAGCCAGCTGTTCCACTACTTTCCCGGCGGCAAGGAGGAGCTGCTGCTGGCCGTGGCCCGTTTCGAAGCCGACCGGGTGCTCGCCGACCAGCAGCCCTACCTCGGCGAGCTCACTTCGTGGGCGGCCTGGCGGGCCTGGCGCGACCGCGTGGTGGAGCGCTACCGCGAGCAGGGGCGGCAGTGCCCGCTCAACGTGGTGATGTCGCAGGTGGGCCACAGCACGCCGGGCGCCCAGGCCGTGGTGACCGAACTGATGCTCCGATGGGAGGCGGAGATCGCGGCCGGCGTGCGGCACATGCAGGCCGCGGGCGAGATCGACCCGGGCATCGATCCCGTGCAGGCGGCGGCCGCGCTGCTCGCGGGCATCCAGGGCGGCGTGCTGCTCCATCTGTCCACCGGCCGGGTCACCCACCTGGAGGCGGCGCTGGACATGGGCATCCGGCACCTGCGCGAGAGCGCGTCGCGGCTCAGTCCTCCGTGCGACGCAGGCGCTTGAGGTCGGAGCGTTGTTTCTTGGCCGCCAGGCGGCGCTCGACGGCGCCCTTCGACGGCTTGGTGGGACGGCGCCGCTTGGGCGGCGGCGCGATCGCGTCGCGGAGGAGGGCGGCGAGCCGTTCCCGCGCCGCCTCCCGGTTGCGCAGCTGCGAGCGCTGCTCCGAGGCCGCCACCGTGATCACGCCGTCCACGACGCGGGCGGCGAGCCGTTCGAGCGCGCGGGCCCTGAGCGCCGGGCCGAGGGCGGTGGTGCGCGCGAGGTCGAAGCTCAGCTCGACCCGGCTGTCGGTGGTGTTGACGCCCTGGCCGCCTGGGCCGGACGAGCGGGAGAAGCGCCAGGCGAGCTCCGCCTCGGGCACGACGATCGAGCCGCGCACGTGCAACGGGCCTGACATCGGTTCTCTCCCTTTCTCTCCTCTGGCGTACAGACGGGACGACCAACTTATCGGGGTGAATATCACCGCCGCTCTCCATTTATCACCGTAAACGCGGCTGCGGGTTGTCGCGGTCCATCGCGTCGTGCACAGTGGCCCCCGTACTCCAGGCGACAGGGACGGGCGGGGAGCATGACCTCGATCGTGGGCGTCCACGGCATCGGCAAGTACCACTACTACGAGGAGGCCGGCGGGTCGGCGGGCGGCGCCGCCGAGGTCATGCGGGCCAAGTGGAACGCCTACCTGCACCAGGGTCTCACCGGCCGGGCGGACGGCGCCGGCGAGTACTTCGCCGAGATCGCCTACTACGCCCACCACCTGCACAGCGGGCCGCCGAAGCCGCCGCGGCAGATGGAGGCGCCGGCCAAGCTGGTCCTCGCCGACTGGGCGGCCCAGCTCGGCGGTCCGTTCCGCGACGCGGCGGGGGAGTCGCTCACCGGTCTCGCGCACCGGCTGGCCGGGTGGCTGCTGGCGAGGATGGGCCCGCAGGCGGTGCGGTTCGCCCAGGACTTCTGCCCGGAGGTGGCCGCCTATCTCGGCGGCGGCGACCCGCGGGTGCGGGCCCGCGACGCGGTGGCCGACGTCGTCCGCAGGCGCCGCCCCCGGGTGGTCGTCGCCCACTCCCTCGGCAGCGTCGTGACGTACGAGGCGCTGTGGGCGCACCCCGATCTGTCGGTCGAGTTGCTGGTGACGCTGGGCAGCCCGCTCGGCATGCGCGACGTGGTCTTCGAGCGGCTCGCGCCGGTCCCGGTCCGGGGGCGAGGGGCGCGCCCGCCGGGGGTGCGCCGCTGGATCAACATCGCCGACAAGGACGACATCGCCGCGATCCCGGCCGTGCTCGCGTCGTGCTTCGACGGCGTCGAGCGGGACGTCTCCTGCGACATCGACTGGCTCGACTTCCACACCGTGCGCAACTACCTGCGCTGCGGGAGCGCCAACGCGTACCTCAAGCCCTACGTGGCCTGAGTTACGAACACCGGTTATGATCGTACGACCATGAAGACTGTGCTTTTCGACTACGGCAACGTCGTGTCGCTTCCCCAGGCCCCCGAGGACGTCGCGCGCATGGCGGGAGGTGATCCGGGGTTCGAGGACCGCTACTGGGAGGTGCGGCTCGACTTCGACCGGGGCACGCTCGACCCGGCCGCCTACTGGTCCCACGTGTACGGCAGGCCGATGGACGGAGCCGAGCTTGACGTGGTCGTCGCCCTCGACGCGGCGAGCTGGTCGCGGCCCAACGAGGAGACCGTGGCGATCATCGACGAGCTGGCCGCCGTCGGGGTGCCCATGGCGCTGCTGTCCAACATGCCGGTCTGCGTCGCCGAGGGCATCGACGCGCTGCCGTTCATGCGGCCGATCGGCCCGCGGTTCTACAGCGGCCGGATGGGCCTGGTGAAGCCGGAGCCGGAGATCTTCCACGAGACCGTGGCCTGGCTCGGAGTGGCCCCCGGCGACCTCGTCTTCGTGGACGACCGGCTGGAGAACGTCGCGGCGGCCGAGCAGGCGGGGCTCGCCGCCGTCCACTTCCGCGATGCGGCCGCCCTGCGTGAGGACCTCAAGACGCTGCTGGTCTAGTGCCCGAACTCCTCAGGTGCCTCGACTTGACGGAGAGCGGGGGTCGAGGGGTGGTGCGTCGACCGGGCAGCCGGGGGCGGGCGGTTCGGACGCGGCCGCGAGGACGTTCGTCCTGATCGTGACGAACGTGACGACCGCCGCGACGGCCATCATGGCCGCGCCGACCAGCATCGAGGTGTGGAACCCCCGGGTGAACGCCGCCGGGGAGTCGTAGGCGTCCCCCGCCAGCCCCACCAACGGCGGGACGGCGGCGACGGCCAGGAGGCCGCCCGTCCTGGCCAGGGCGTTGTTGATCCCGCTCGCGACGCCCGCGTACCGTTCCTCCGCCGTGGAGAGCACGGTCGCGGTGAGCGGGGCGACGGCGGCGGACAGGCCGAGCCCGAACACGACCGCCGAGGGCAGCACGTCGGCGAGATAGGACGAGTTCGGGGAGATGCGGCTCATTAGCAGCAGTCCGGCCGCGCACAGGAAAATCCCTCCCGTCATGGGGAGGCGCGGGCCCACCCGCCTCGCCAGTTCGCCGGCCCGGGGCGACAGCAGCAGCATGAGGATCGTGACCGGGAGCATCGCCGACCCGGCGGCGACGGGAGAGAACCCGGCCGACACCTGGAGCTGGACGACCAGCAGGAAGAACACCAGGCCCATCGCCGCGTACATGACCAGCGTGACGACGTTGACCGCGGTGAACTCCCGCGAGGCGAACACACCCACGGGGACGAGGGACCGGGGGGAGCGCCTGATCTCCACCACCACGAAGCACGCGGCCAGGACGAGCCCGGCGGCCAGCGGCACCAGCCCGTCGCCCGCGAGGATCAGGCCGTACGTAAGTCCGGCCAGCGCGGGTGCGGCGAGGACGGTCCCGAGCACGTCGAAGCGGCCGTGCGGCCCGGCGTCCCGGGTCTCGGGCACGTGCCGGGCGGCGACGCCGACCACGACGGCCGCGAGCGGAAGGTTGAGCAGGAAGACCCACCGCCAGCCGGCCGCCTCGACGAGCCAGCCGCCGAGCAGCGGCCCGAGGGCGGCGGCCACGCCGCCCAGTCCCGACCAGGCGCCGACGGCGCGCGGCCGGTCGTCCGGCACGTAGCTCGCCTGGATGATCGCCAGGGACCCGGGGATCAGCAGGGCCCCGCCGATGCCCTGGAGCGCACGGGCGAGCACGAGCACGGGCGTGTTCGGCGCGGCCCCGCAGAGGGCGGAGGCCAGGGCGAACCAGACCACCCCGGCGACGAAGACCTTCCGCCTGCCGAGCCGGTCGCCCAGCGACCCGCCGAGCAGGATCAGCGCGGCCATGGTGAGTGTGTACGCGTTCACGGTCCACTGGAGGCCGGACATCCCGGTGTGGAGGTCGCGCCCGAGGGCGGGAAGGGCCACGTTGACCACGGTGCCGTCGAGCGTCGCCATGCCCGACCCGAGGACCGTGGTGAGCAGCACCCACCGGCCTGGCGCCGAGCGAAGCCGGATATTTCCGGATGTCATGGACCACATCATGCGTTACCCGGGGGAGTGAGTGCGTCGTCGCGGCAAGGCGGATTACACGATTACGATCGCTCACAGCGAACTGACGCAGAACAGGGAACAGGATCGGACTCCTGTTAGTTGAGCCGACATAACTCAACCTAGTGGAGTGCTGATGTCCCAGATCCTTCCCGTCCTCCCGCTCGACGACGAGGTCGTCCTGCCCGGCATGGTCGTGCCCCTCGATCTGTCGGCCTCCGAGGTCCGCGCCGCCATCGACGCCGCCCGCGCCAGTGGCGAGAGCACGGTGCTGCTGGTGCCCCGCGTAGACGGCCGCTACGGCCCGGTGGGGGTGAGCGCCGTCGTGGAACAGGTCGGCCGCCTGCCGGGCGGGGAGCCCGCGGCCGTGGTCCGCGGCGTCGACCGCATGCGGGTCGGCACCGGCACCACCGGTCCCGGCGCGGCGCTGTGGGTCGAGGCGACCGTGCTGGAGCCGGTCACGACAGGGCCGAGGGCCGAGGAGCTCGCCAAGGAGTACAAGGCCCTCACCACCACGATCCTGCAGAAGCGGGGCGCGTGGCAGGTGGTCGACGCGGTCAACCAGATCACGGACCCCGCTGTCCTCGCCGACAGCGCGGGGTACGCCCCCTGGCTGCAGACGCCGCAGAAGCTGCTGCTGCTGGAAACCCCCGACCCGGCCGAGCGGCTGGACAAGCTGGTCGGCTGGGCCCGCGACCACCTTGCCGAGCTGGACGTCGCGGAGACGATCCGCAAGGACGTCCAGGAGGGCATGGAGAAGCAGCAGCGCGAGTTCCTGCTCCGCCAGCAGCTCGCGGCCGTGCGCAAGGAGCTCGCCGAGCTCAACGGGGACCCCTCCGACGAGGAGGAGGACTACCGCGCCCGCATCGAGGCCGCCGACCTGCCGGAGAAGGTCAGGGAGGCCGCGCTCAAGGAGGTCGACAAGCTGGAGCGGGCCTCCGACCAGTCGCCCGAGAGCGGCTGGATCCGCACCTGGCTCGACACCGTGCTCGACATTCCGTGGAACGTCCACACGACCGACGAGTACGACATCGCCGGGGCCCGCGCGGTGCTCGACGCCGACCACACGGGTCTGGACGACGTGAAGGACCGCATCGTGGAATACCTCGCGGTGCGCAAGCGCAGGGCCGACCAGGGCCTCGGCGTGGTCGGCGGCCGTCGCAGCGGCGCCGTCCTCGCGCTGGCCGGCCCTCCCGGAGTCGGCAAGACCTCGCTCGGCGAGTCGGTCGCCCGCGCCATGGGCCGCACGTTCGTCCGCGTCGCCCTCGGCGGCGTCCGCGACGAGGCGGAGATCCGCGGTCACCGGCGCACGTACGTGGGGGCGCTGCCCGGCCGCATCGTCCGCGCCATCCGCGAGGCGGGCTCGATGAACCCGGTCGTGCTGCTGGACGAGATCGACAAGGTCGGCGCCGACTACCGGGGCGACCCGACGGCCGCGCTGCTCGAGGTGCTCGATCCGGCGCAGAACCACACGTTCCGCGACCACTACCTGGAGGTCGAGCTCGACCTGAGCGACGTGCTGTTCCTCGCCACGGCCAACGTGCTGGAGCAGGTGCCCGGGCCGCTGCTCGACCGCATGGAGATCGTCACGCTCGACGGCTACACCGAGGACGAGAAGGTCGCCATCGCCCGCGACCACCTGCTCCCGCGCAACCTGGAGAAGGCGGGCCTCACCGCCGACGACGTGGCGGTGGAGGAGGCGGCGCTGCGCCGGCTGGCCGGCGAGTACACCCGCGAGGCCGGCGTCCGCTCTCTCGAGCGCTCGATCGCCCGGGTCCTGCGCAAGGTGACGGCGAAGGTCGCCCTCGGCGAGGCCGCTCTCCCGGTGACGGTCACCGCCGACGACCTGGTCTCCTACCTGGGCCGGCCGCGCCACGTGCCCGAGTCGTCCCTGCCGGAGGCCCGGCAGCGTACGGCGGTGCCGGGCGTGGCGACCGGCCTCGCGGTGACCGGCGCGGGCGGCGACGTCCTCTACGTCGAGGCGTCGCTGGCCGACCCGGAGACCGGGGCGACCGGTGTGACCCTGACCGGTCAGCTGGGCGACGTGATGAAGGAGTCGGCGCAGATCGCGCTGTCCTTCCTGCGGTCCCGGGGCGCAGAGCTGGAGCTGCCGGTCGGGTCGCTCAAGGACAGGTCGGTGCACATCCACGTGCCCGCGGGCGCGGTGCCGAAGGACGGCCCGTCGGCCGGTGTCACGATGACAACCGCGCTGGCCTCACTGCTGTCGGGCCGGCCGGTCCGCGCCGACGTGGCGATGACCGGCGAGGTGTCCCTCACCGGGCGGGTGCTGCCGATCGGCGGGGTCAAGCAGAAGCTGCTGGCCGCCCACCGGGCGGGGATCACCACCGTGCTCATCCCGGCGCGCAACGAGCCCGACCTGGACGACGTCCCGGCCGAGGTGCTGGCCGACCTCACCGTCCACGCGGTGAGCGACGTGCGCGAGGCCCTCGACCTGGCCCTCACTCCGGCCTCGTTCGCCCGGCAGGCGGTCGCCTGACCCACCCCACCCGGCCCGCGTCTCCGTCGTCTCGGAGGCGCGGGCCTTTGCCTGTGACGCGAGCCTTTCCCCCAGTGACAAAGGACACATTTCCGGTACGGAATAAGGATTAGCCCGCTTCTGTTTCAGCCGGTCGTGAGCGTATCGAACCTGGTGAACCCGCCCGAGCGAGGGTGTCCCGCGGCCTGAACATCGTCCATCCGCACCCTCTCCACGAAGGCACTCACCGATGACGCTCTCCCCGCCGCCCGATCTGATCCTGCGCCGGATCACGCATCTGCCCTTCCCGCCCGGCACGTGCTAGCCGCACGTTCGCGAGGCGAAACGGAGTCGGCCCAAACGTCTTCGAAGGACAGCAAGTGATCACGGTTTCCGGCCTGCGCAAGGCCTACGGCGACGTCGTCGCGCTCGACGGCGTCGACCTCCACGTCGGCAAGGGCGAGGTCTTCGGCGTGCTCGGGCGCAGCGGCGCCGGCAAGAGCACCCTGCTGCGCTGCGTCAACCTGCTCGAACGTCCCGACGAGGGCGTGGTGACCGTCGACGGGCGCGAGCTGACCGCCCTCGGCGCGGCCGACCTGCGCCGCGCCCGCCAGCGCATCGGCATGATCCACCAGCACTTCGCGCTGCTGTCGTCGCGCACGGTGGCGGGCAACGTGGCCTTCCCGCTGGAGGTCATGGGCGTCGGCCGGGCCGCCCGGGCCCGGCGCGTCGCGGAGATGCTCGACCTCGTGGGCCTGGCCGACCGCGCCGGGGCCTATCCCGCGCAGTTGTCCGGCGGCCAGAAGCAGCGGGTCGGCATCGCGCGGGCGCTCGCCGCCGAGCCGTCGGTGCTGCTGTCGGACGAGGCCACCTCCGCGCTCGACCCCGCCACGACCCAGTCGATCCTGGCCCTGCTCCGGCGGCTCAACCGGGAGCTGGGGCTGACCATCCTGCTCATCACCCACGAGATGGACGTCATCAAGGCCGTCTGCGACTCGGCGGCGATCATGAGTGACGGGCGGATCGCCGAGGCGGGCCCCATCCCCGAGCTGCTCGCCACCCCCGGGTCGCGCCTGGCGGCCGAGCTGTTCCCGCTGCCGCCCGCCGAGCCCGGCACTGTGACGGTCGCCCTGGCCGCGGACCAGACCCTGCTGTCGCGTCTCGCGCGTACGCACGACGTGGACGTCGCCATCGCGGCAGGCGCGGTCGAACAGGTCGCCGGGGTCCCGGCGGGCCGGCTGCGGCTGCGGGTCACCGGAGCCGGTACGGCTGCCGCCCTCGCGGAGTTGCGCGAGCGCGGCCTGCTGGTGGAGGAGGACGCATGACCTGGTCGGAGATGAGCCCCCTGCTGTGGGAGGCGACCGGGCAGACCGCGGTGATGGTGGGCTGGTCCACGTTGTTCACCGTCCTGTTCGGGCTGCCGCTCGGCGTCTGCCTCGCCGGGACGGACCGGGGCGGGCTGTTCCCCGCGCCCGCCGTGCGGCGCGTGCTCGGCCTGGTCGTGAACGTGGGGCGGTCGCTGCCCTTCATCGTCCTCATGATCGCGGTCATCCCGGTTACCCGTGTGCTCACCGGCACCACGATCGGGACCGCCGCCGCGGTGGTCCCGCTGACGATCGGCGCGGTGCCGTTCTTCGCCCGGCTGGTCGAGACGGCGCTGCGCGAGGTGGGCCGCGACATCGTGCAGGCGGCCGAGGCGATGGGGGCGGGCCGGGTGACGCTCGTGGCGCGCGTCCTGCTGCCCGAGGCGCTGCCCGGCCTGGTCGCCGGGCTGACCGTCACCGTGGTCACGCTCATCTCCTACTCGGCCATGGCCGGGGTGATCGGCGGCGGCGGTCTCGGCGACCTCGCCGTCCGCTACGGATACCAGCGGTTCGAGACCACCCTCATGGTCGTCACCGTGGTCGTCCTGGTCGTCGTGGTGCAGCTCGCGCAGACCCTGGGCGACGCCGTCGCCCGTCGACTTTCTCACCGTTAACCCATTGAAGGAGTTCTGTCCCATGCGTAGAACGCTCGGCCTCGTCATCGCCGCCGTGGTCGCGCTCGTGTTGTCCGCCTGCGGGTCCTCGTCTCCGGACACCGCGACCGCCTCCGGCACGGCGGCGGCGGACGCCCCGCTCAAGGTCGGCGTGAGCCCGGTGCCGCACGCGCAGATCCTGAAGTACGTGGCCGACAACCTGGCCGCCGCGAAGGGCCTGAAGCTGGAGATCGTGGAGTTCAGCGACTATGTGCAGCCCAACCTGCAGCTCCAGGACGGCCAGCTCGACGCCAACTACTTCCAGCACAAGCCATACCTGGACGACTTCAACGCCTCCAAGGGCACCAAGCTGAGCTTCGTCGCCCCGGTGCACCTGGAGCCGCTCGGCCTGTACTCCAGGAAGGTCAAGGACCTCGCCTCGCTGCCGCAGGGCGGCACGGTCGCGGTGCCCAACGACGCCACCAACCTCGGCCGGGCGCTCAAGCTGCTCGCCGACAACGGCGTGGTCACGCTCAAGGACGGCGTGGGCACCGCCGCGACGGAGCGCGACGTGACCGGCAACCCGAAGAACCTGACCTTCCGCCCGCTGGAGGCCGCCCAGCTCCCGCGCTCGCTCGACGACGTGGACGCCGCCGTGATCAACGGCAACTACGCCCTGGAGGCGAACCTCAACCCGTCCTCCGACGCGCTGGTGCTGGAGAAGGCCGAGGGCAACCCGTACGCCAACGGCCTGGTCGTCGCGCAGGGGCACGAGAGCGACCCGCGCGTGAAGACGCTGGTCGGGCTGCTGACCGGCCCCGAGGTGAAGAAGTACATCGAGGACACGTTCAAGGGCTCGGTCATCCCCGCCGCCTGACGCGTACATACATGGACGAATCATCCAGTCGCTTGACCGGATGATTCGTCCATGCTGTCATGACTCCATGTTGTACGGCACGCCGGCACTGGAGGCCGCGGACGAGAAGGTGCTCGCCGAGATCGAGGAGATGCGGCGCGACCTGAAATATCGGCTGGCCGAGGCGCATCGCTGGGACGGCCTGCTGCGGCGGCAGTTGCAGGCGCGGGCGATCCAGGGGTCGAACTCCATCGAGGGCTACCACGCCAGCGTCGAGGACATCGAGTCGATCATGTCCGGTGAGGACCCCCTGGAGACGTCGACCGCCGTGGCCCGCGAGATCGCCGGCTACCGGCAGGCGCTGACCTACATCGGCACCCTGTCGCGGGCGTGGGCCTTCCGCTATGACGTGGGCCTGCTTCATGGGCTCAACTTCATGATGATCGGCCACCACGTGGACAAGACGCCGGGTGTGGCGCGGCCCGGCGGGATCTACGTGCGCAACTCCGCCACCGGTGAGGTGGTCTATGAGGGCCCGGACCACGAGCAGGTCCCCGGCCTGCTAGCGGAACTGGTCGAGTGGCTCAACGGGGGCGACCTCGACGCGCCCAGCTACGTCCGCGCCGCCATGGCGCACCTCAACCTCGTCAAGATCCACCCATGGCGGGACGGCAACGGGCGCATGTCGCGGGCGCTGCAGACGCTCGTGCTCGGCCGCGACCAGATCACCACGCCGGAGTTCGCCTCGATCGAGGAGTGGCTGGGCGAGGGCCGCACCACCTACGACTACTACGACGTGCTGGGCGAGGTGGGACGCGGCCGGTGGGGCCCGCACGGGGACACCCTCTCGTGGGTGCGGTTCGTCCTGCGCTGCCACCACATGCAGGCGCAGCGGGTGGGACGCCGGCTCGCGGAGGCGGGCGAGGTGTGGATGCTGCTGGAGGAGCGGACCGGGACGCAGGGCCTGCACCCGCGCACGGTCTCGGCGCTCTACCAGGTGTTCGTCTCCAGGCGGCTGCGCCGGGGCATGTACCAGGCCGACGAGGGGCTGAGCCAGGGCCAGGCGGCCCGCGACCTGCGCGAGCTGGCGGCCACCGGGTGGCTCCAGCCGTACGGCGAGACGAAGGGCCGCTTCTACGCGCCGGGGCCGAAGATGACGGAGATCAAGGCCGCGTTCGCCGAGCGCGCGAGGCCGCTGCGCGACCCTTATCGGGCGCTGGAGAGCTGACCGGACGCATCGGGAACTCGCGCCTACCGCGCGGAAAGCAAACCGAGTAACGTTCGGTTATGCACCCTGGGGCGATCGCGGCGGTGACGCCGGACAAGCCTGCGGTGATCATGGCGGGCACCGGCCGCGTGATCACCTTTCGTGAACTCGACGAGGAATCCAACCGGCTGGCCCATCTACTGCGGGCCGCGGGCCTGAAGCCTGGCGATCACATCGCCTTCATGCTGGAGAACCATCCGCTCTTCCTCGTGATCGCGTGGGCCGCGCACCGCTCGGGCCTGTACTACACCGCGATCAGCTCCCGCCTCCAGGCCGACGAGCTGTCGTACATCGTGGACAACTGCGGGGCGCGGGTCTTCATCTCCTCGGCGAAGCTCGCCGGTGTCGCGAGCGCCGTCACCGAGGCCACGCCCGGGGTCGAGCTGCGGCTCATGGTCGACGGCGTCGCCCCCGGCTTCACCTCGTACGAGGAGGCCGTGGCGGGGCAGCCCGCGACGCCGCTCGACGACGAGTGCCAGGGCGCCGACATGCTCTACTCGTCGGGCACCACGGGACGCCCCAAGGGGGTCAAGCCGCCGCTCAGCCGGGCGCCGCTGGAGGCCCCCGGAGCCCTGGTGCAGCTCATCCAGTTCCTGTTCGCGCCCTCGGCCGACAGCGTGTACCTGTCGCCCGCGCCGCTCTACCACGCCGCTCCGCTGCGTTACAGCATGTCCTTCCAGCGCCTCGGCGCGACCGTCGTGGTGATGGAGAGGTTCGACCCCGAGGAGGCGCTGGCGCTCGTCGAGCGGCACCGGGTCACCCACGCGCAGTGGGTGCCCACGATGTTCGTCAAGATGCTCAAGCTGCCCGAGGAGGTGCGCCGGCGCTACGACCTGTCGTCGCTGGGCTGCGCCATCCACGCCGCCGCGCCCTGCCCCGTCGAGGTCAAGGAGCGGATGATGGAGTGGTGGGGGCCGATCATCCACGAGTACTACGCGGGCACGGAGGGCAACTGCTTCCTGTACGCGGGGCCGGAGGACTGGCTCGCGCACAAGGGCACGGTGGGCCGGCCGCTGCTCGGGGTCGCCCACGTCTGCGACGAGGACGGCGGCGAGCTGCCGCCCGGCGAGCACGGCACGGTCTACTTCTCCGACGGCCCGAAGTTCGAGTATCACGGCGACCCCGAGAAGACCGCGTCGGTCCAGGACCCCAAGGGCCGCGGCTGGACCACGCTGGGGGACATCGGCTACCTGGACGAGGACGGGTTCCTCTACCTCACCGACCGGCGCTCGTACATGATCATCTCTGGTGGGGTGAACATCTATCCACAGGAGGCCGAGAACGTGCTGGCGCTGCATCCCAAGGTGGCCGACGTGGCCGTCTTCGGGGTGCCGGATCCCGAGATGGGCGAGCAGGTCAAGGCCGTGGTGCAGCCGGCGGACCCGGCGGGCGCCGGTCCCGCTCTGGAGGCCGAGCTGATCGCCTACTGCCGGGAACGCCTGGCCCACTACAAGTGCCCGAAGTCGGTCGACTTCCGGGACGAGCTGCCCCGCCACCCCACGGGCAAGCTGTACAAGCGCCTGCTCAGGGACGAGTACTGGCCGCGGACGAGCTGACATAAAGTACGCGTAGGGCGCTCGGGGATCCCCACGCTGATCGCTTAGCGAGACCTTATCGCCGATGCGTCATCGTATTACGTGTACCGGCGGAGAGCCGGGATCACCGGCGAATCCATTGAGGGGGATGGCGATGAGCTCACCTGAGCATGTTCCCGGCAACGAGAACACCGAGATACTCCCCGGTCACGGCTGGAGCCAGTTCGGCAGCACCCCGCCGCAGCACGGGCAGTACACCGGGGCGTACCAGTCGTACGGCGCCTACGGGAGCGGCTCCTATGACACGGCGCAGTTTCCGCCGCCTCCGGCGCGGAAGGCCACGTTGACCGCCCGCCAGAAGGCGGGCGCGGGCCTCGCCCTCGTGGCCGTGGCACTGGGCGGCGGGGTCACCGGGGCCCTCGTCGCGAACAGCGTGAACGGCGGGCAGACGGTGATCGCGAGCCCGGTGGTCAAGGGGGTGTCCAACTCCTCGACCACCACGATCGCCGCGGTGGCCAAGGCGATCATGCCGTCGGTGGTGTCGATCGAGGTGAAGACCGCCACGGCCGGCGGCGAGGGATCCGGAGTCATCCTGTCGGCCGACGGCCTGATCCTGACGAACAACCACGTGGTGAGCATGGGCGGCGGGGGCGGCGGCACGGTCACCGTGAAGTTCAGCGACGGCAAGACCGCCAACGCCGTCGTCAAGGGCACCGACCCTCTCACGGACCTCGCGGTCATCCAGGCACAGGGCGTGTCCGGCCTGACCCCCGCCTCCCTCGGCGACAGCGACAAGCTCCAGGTCGGTGACGCGGTCCTCGCCATCGGCAGCCCGCTCGGCCTGGAGGGATCGGTCACCTCCGGCATCGTGAGCGCGCTCGACCGCACGCTCACCGAGGCCCCCGAGGAGCAGCAGCAGCAGTTCCCCTGGGGGATGGAGCAGCAGCAGCCGCAGAGCCAGGGCACGACGATCGGCGGCATGATCCAGACTGACGCCGCGATCAACCCCGGCAACTCCGGCGGCGCGCTGGTCAACTCCTCCGGGCAGGTCGTCGGCGTCAACACCGCGATCGCCACCTCGGGCTCCAGCTCCGGCAACATCGGCGTCGGCTTCGCGATCCCCATCAACACCGCGAAGCTGGTCTCCGACCAGCTCATCAAGACCGGCAAGGCGACCCACGCGTTCCTCGGCGTGAGCGTGGCCGACGCGGTCGGCGGCGCGTCCGGCGCGGTGGTCAGCTCGATCACGGCCGGCAGCCCGGCGGAGAAGGCCGGCCTCAAGGAGGGCGACCTGATCACCAAGATCAACGACAAGCTGGTGGACAGCGCGGAGGCGGTGCTCGGCACCATCCGCAGCTCCCGCCCCGGCGACAAGGTCACCGTCACCTTCACCCGTGACGGCAAGGAGACCACCATCACCACCACGCTCGCGGAGAAGTCGCCCACGAGCTGACGGCCCACGAACGTCGCCGGCGGGCCTCTGGGGGGACGGCCCGCCGGCGATCGCTTTTCTCCGGAAGAGTGCCCTACTTGCGCCGGCGGCCGCTGATCGCGCGGAAGGTGTCCTCCAGGGCGGTGAGGGTCTCGTCGTACGTGCGCCGGGCGGCCACCCCGACGGAGAGGCAGTCGACGACGGTGAGCTGGGCGATCCTGCTGCCCATCGCGCCGAACCGGAACGGGGTCTCGCGGGCCGCGGTCTTCAGCACGATGTCGGCCAGTTCCGTGATCGGCGAGGGGGCGAAGTTCGTGATCGCGATCGTGGTCGCCTGCCGGTCGGCGGCGAGCCGCAGCGCGTCCAGGACGTCGACGGTGGTGCCGGTGTGCGAGATGCCGATCGCGACGTCGCCCGCGCGCAGCAGCGCGGCCGAGGTGAGCGCGCTGTGGAAGTCCTGCCAGACGAACGCCATCAGGCCGATCCGGTGCAGCTTCTGGTGCAGATCGGCCGCGACGAAGCCACTCGCCCCGGCGCCGTAGAGATCCACCCGGCGGGCCCCGGCGATCGCGTCGACCGCGCGCTCCAGGGTGGCGATGTCGAGATGCTCGGCGGTCTCCGCGACCGCGCGGGAGTCGCTGTAGCCGATCTTGGCGACGATCTTCTCCAGCGGATCGTCGGCGCTGATGTCGCCGTCGAGTGGGCGGGCACTTTCGGCACGCGACGCCTCCAGCGTCGCCTCGCGGGCGAGCGCGATCCGCAGCTCGGGATAACCGCGCAGCCCGATGGCCCGGCAGAAGCGCAGCACGGTGGCCTCGGAGGTGCCGCACTCACGGGCGAGCACCCCGATCGGCCGGTCCGCGACGCCCTGGGGGTCGGCCAGCACCGCCCGCGCGACCCGTTGCTCCGCGGGCCGCAGAGACCGGATCGCGCCGCGCAGCCGCACGAGGATTCCGTTCGAGTAGTCTCCGCCGGAGCTCACGCCGCCCTGCCTCTACTTGCTCATGCCGGCGGTCAGCCCGGCGATGATCTGCTTGGTCGCCAGGACGAACAGCACGAAGAGCGGCGCCGTGGCGAGGACCAGCCCGGCGAACAGCGCCGACCAGTCGGTCGTGTACTCGCCGAAGAACTGCGACAACCCGCGCGGGATCGTGAACTTCTCGTCGGAGCGCAGCAGCACCAGCGGGTAGAGGAACTCATGCCACAGCGGCACGAACTGGAACAACATCACCGACGCCAGCGCGGGCCGCACCAGCGGCAGCATGATCTGCCCGAAGATCCGGAACTCGCCGGCCCCGTCGAGCCGGGCCGCCTCGTCCAGCTCGCCGGGCAGGGAACGGTAGAACGCCGACAGCACGAACATGCAGAACGGCACCCCGGACGCGGCGTACAGCAGCGTGAGCCCGAGCAGCGAGTCGATCAGGCCCATGGAGTCCATGAGGTAGAAGATCGGCACCAGGCCCAGGCGGATCGGCAGCATCAGCCCCGCCAGGAAGTACGCCCCGAGCACCCGGTTGCCGACGAAGTCGTAGCGGGCCAGCGGATAGGCGGCCAGCGCGGAGACCGCCGTGCCGAGCAGCACCGCGCCGCAGGTGACGACCAGCGAGTTCAGCAGGTAGGTGCTGAACGACGCCTCCGTCCACACCCGGGCGTAACTGTGCAGCGTGGGGGACGCCGGCAGCCCCAGCGGCGTGGTGAAGATCTCGCTCGTGGGCCGCAGCGAGTTGAGCACCATGACGACCAACGGCAGCAGCGCGACGACCGCGTACCCCCACAGCAGCAGGTGGACGGCGACGCGCCCGGGAGCCCGGTGCCGGGCCGTCACAGCAGTCTCCTCTCGCGGCGGCGGAAGTACGAGCTGGCCAGGAGCGACACCCCGAAGATGAACACGAACATCAGCACGGCGAGCGCCGACGACCGCCCGATGGCCTCTGTGCCGCCCTCCACGAACGCGACCCGGTAGAACAGCAGGCCGAGCACGTCGGTCGAGCCCGCCGGGGACCCGGTCGACCCGGCCATCGCGTAGACCAGCCCGAAGGCGTTGAAGTTGCCGATGAACGTCAGCACGCTCACCACGCCGATCGCCGGGGTGAGCAGCGGCAGCGTCACCCGGCGGAACGCCTGCCAGGCCGAGGCGCCGTCGACCCGGGCCGCCTCGTGGTATTCGGCCGGGATTCCGGCGAGCGCGGCGGAGAACAGCAGCATGGGGAAGCCCACCCACTGCCACGCGTTGACCACGATGACGATCGGCAGCGCCGTACGGGTGTCGCCCAGCCAGGGCAACGCCCACGAGTCCAGCCCGGCCGCCTCGAGCAGGGAGTTGACCGGGCCGAACGTCGGGTTGAGCAGCAGGCTCCACAGGTAGCCGACGACCAGCGGGTCCACCAGGTAGGGCGTGGTGAACGCGGCCTGCAGGAACCGCTTGCCGCGGCCGTACCGGTACAGCAGCAGGGCGAACAGCAGCCCGACCGTGTTCTGGATCAGCATCGTCCCGGCGAAGAACAGCGCGTTGTGCCCGAACGCCCGCCACAGCTGCTGGTCGTAGGGGTAGACGCCGAACAGGTCGCGGTAGTTGCCGAGCCCGGCGAACCCCGTCTGCCGGATCCCGCGCCACTCGAAGAAGCTGTAGTCGAGCGCGGTGACCAGCGGATAGACGATGAAGACCGAGTAGAGCAGGAGCGCGGGCAGCAGGAAGACGGCCAGCACCCGCCACCGCGGCACGTAGCGGCGACCGGCGCCGGTGCGTGCCGCGCGACGTCCGGGGGATCGGCCGGGAGAGCGGCCGGGAGAGCGTCGGCGCGCGCTCAGTTCCCCGGCTTGAACCACTGCTCGACGCCCTTCTGCACGCTCTCGGCGACCGCCTTGGGATCGGTCTGGCCGACCAGCATCTTCTGCACCTCGTCCCGGAAGACCGCGTCACCGTTCGGCTGGCCGTACCGGAAGTCGACGAGCAGCGTGTACGGCGCGCCGTTGGCGGCGTAGTTCTTCGCCATCTCGGCCAGCAGCGGGTCCGACGGCGTGACCCCGGGAACCGCGGACAGCTGCTTGAGCTCGCTCGCGTAGAGCTGCCCGAACTCCGGCGTCGCCATCCACTTGACCAGTTCGAGCGCCTCGGCCTGGTGGGCCGACTTGGCGTTGACGCCGAACGAGCCGTCGGCCCAGCCCGGCGTGACGGGTGTGGTCACCGGGGAGCCGGGCGGCGGCGGCACCTGGAAGGCGCCGACCTCCAGGCTCGGGTTGGCCGCGAGCACGGGCGCCAGGTCGAAGCTGCCCGTGGGGTACATCGCGGCCTTTCCGGTGGCGAACAGCGCCTGGACGTCGGGGATCTTGACGGCCACCACGTCCTTGGGGAAGTACGGCTCCAGGTCCTTGAGCAGCTTGATCGAGGCCGTGAAGTCGGGGTCGGTGAACTTCTTCTCGCCGCTCAGCAGCGCGTCCCGGAATTTCGTGCTGCCGTAACGGGCGTTGCCGAAGATCTCGTGGACGATCGGCAGCGTCCAGGTCGCGTCGGGCCCTGCCGCGACGGCGAACGGCGTGATCCCGGCCGCCTTCAGCTTCCCGGCCGCCGCGATCATGTCGTCCCAGGTGGCGGGGGGCTGGATGCCGTTGTCGCCGAACAGCTTCTTGTTGTAGAGCACCTGGAGCGTCTGGTAGGCGAAGGGCACGCCGTAGATCTTGCCGTCCTTGTGGCCCTTGGCGCCTTCCAGCAGCTTGGCGTCGAAGCCGGACAGCGCGTCGACCTTGCCGTCCAGCGGCACCAGCTGGCCCGCCTCGACCAGCGGCTGGAGCCCGCCGTACGCCCGCAGTTGGGCGACGTCGGGCCCGGCGGTGCCGGACAGGCCGGTGGCCAGGATGTTGTTGTACTCGGTGGCCTGGAACGGCTTGAACTCGACGTGGATCTTCGGGTGCGACTCCTCGAACTTGGCGAGGATCTTCTCGTACGCCTTGACGTCCTCCACCCGCCACGACCACAGGCTCAGCGTGACCTTGTCGCCGCCCGCCTTGTCGCCCTGTGCCTCGCCGCCCTGGCCGGATGCGCCGCCCCCGGGAGCGCACGCCGCCAGCGCCACCGCGAGCACGCCGATCGCTCCCGCGATCCACCTTCTCTTCATGAGACTCCCTTTCGGGTTGTAGCCAGTTCGGCGAGCGCCATGTGTGTAGGTAAATGCCATGCAAGGTCATCGCGTTGTCTGAAAATTACTTACATCTGACAAGATCCGCAATGCCTTCTTCACGGAAGGTTCACGCGAACAGGCGGCGGGGCGAGAGCGTTCAGCCGCGGTGGCGGGTGAGGGCCTCCGACTCCCACAGGTCGCGGTAGTAGCCCGGCACGGCGACGAGGTCGGCGTGCGTGCCGCGCTGGGTCACCCTGCCGCCCTCCAGCACGACGATCTCGTCGACCTGCTCCAGGCCGCGCAGCCGGTGGGTGACCAGCAGCGTGGTGCGGCCCCGCGTGGCGTCCAGCAGGTCGGCCATCAGCAGGTCGGCCGTCTCCTCGTCCAGGGCCTCGGCCGGCTCGTCCAGCAGCAGCACCGGCGGGTCGTACAGCAGGGCCCTGGCCAGCGCGAGCCGCTGGAGCTGGCCGCCGGAGACGGTGCGGCCGTCCTCGCCGAGCACCGCGTCCCAGCCGGTGCGCTCGGTCCAGGCGTCCAGGCGGGCCCGCCGCACGGCCGCCTCGATGTCCTCGGTGGACGCCTGCGGCCCGGCAAGGCGCAGGTTGTCCCTGACCGTGGCCTGGAAGACGTACGGGTCCTGGGTGAGGCCCGTGACGAGCGCCCGCACGTCGTCGGAGGACAGGCGCCGCACGTCGATCCCGTCGAGCCGTATCGTGCCGGACTCGATCTCCACGGTCCGCATCAGCGCCGACAGCAGGGTGCTCTTGCCCGCGCCGCTCGGGCCGACCACCGCGACGCGGCGGCCCGGCGTCAGCGTCAGGCTCACGCCGTTCAGCGCGGGCTCGCGCCCGCCGTGGCGCACCACGAGGTCGTCGACCTCGACCGTCAGCGGCGGCTCGGGCGCGGGCGCCGGGTCCGCGGGCTCGCGCACCGCGGGAGAAGTGGTGGCAATCTCCCTGAGCCTGCGCAGCGCCGCGACCACTCCCGCGAACCGCTCGCCCGCCGCTGCCAGCGGCAGCGCGGGCTCGAAGGCGACCAGCGAGGTAAGGGCGGCCACGGCGGTCGCGACCCGGTCGAGACCGGCGGCCTGGGCCGCCAGGACCACGGCGACGACGGTCAGCCCCTGGGTCAGCATGCCGACACCGAGCGCGGCGGCGTTGATCCGGGCCTGCCCCCGCTCCAACCGGGACAGCCGCCCGTCGGCGTCCATCGCCGCCGACAGCGCCCGGTCACGCGCGCCGTACGCCGCGAGGTCGGCCGCGCCGTGGACGAGGTCGGCCACCCGGGCGGCCAGGTCGGCGCGGGCCGGGGCGATCCGCGCCGACCAGCGCCGCGCGGCGGCGGCCGTGCCCGCGGGCAGCAGCACCCCGGCGACGAGCAGGCCGGCGGCGAGCACGAACGCGGCGGCGGGCAGCAGGAAGCCCGCGATGACGACGGCGGCGACGCCGGTGATCAGCGCGGCGGCGGCCGGCAGCAGGCAGCGGACGAGCAGGTCCTGCACGGCGTCGGTGTCGTCCACCATGCGGCTGAGCAGGTCGGCTCCGCGCTGCGGCAGCGGCCCGGCCGGGATCAGCGCCCGATAGAGACGCTCGCGGGTGCCCGCCT
Organism: Microbispora sp. NBRC 16548; assembly: GCF_030268985.1. Taxonomy (NCBI): domain Bacteria; kingdom Bacillati; phylum Actinomycetota; class Actinomycetes; order Streptosporangiales; family Streptosporangiaceae; genus Microbispora; species Microbispora sp. NBRC 16548. Next base: position 296,789 of record NZ_BSSF01000003.1, on the reverse strand, counting down.
GGGCCCGCAGCGCGACGTCGTGCCCGGCCAGGCGCTCGCCGTACCGGAACACGCCGCGGGTGGTCGCGAACGCCCGCACGGCCACGATCGCGACCGACAGCGCCGCCAGGGGCGGCTGCTCGGCGGCCCGTGTGATCAGCCAGGCGGCCGACGCGATGAGCGCGACCCCCGCGAGGTCGGCCGCCGCCCCGGCGAGCGCGGCGAGCACGAGCCGCCGGCCCATGCCGGTGCCGGTGACCACCGACAGCGGTGAGGCCGCTGTGGTCGTGTCCGTGGTCGTCTCCGTGGTCGTCTCGGCGCGGCTCATCGGGCCTCCCCGCCCTGCACCGGAACCGGCGGGACGAGGACGCCGCCGTCGAGGCGGACGACCCGGTCGGCCAGGTCGATCATCGCCGGGCGGTGCGCGACGATGATCGCCGTGCGGCCCTCGGCCAGCCTGCGCGTGGCCGCCACGATCGCCGCCTCGCTCCTGCCGTCGAGCCGCGCCGTGGGCTCGTCCAGCAGCAGCACCTGGGCGGCGGGGCGGCAGAAGGCCCTGGCCAGGGCGACCCGCTGACGCTGGCCCGCCGACAGGTTCGCGCCGCGCTCGCCGAGCGGGGTGTCGTACCCCTGCGGCAGGGCGCCGGCGAACTCGGCCACCCGCGCCGCCTCGGCGGCGGCCCTGATCTCGTCCGGTCCGGCGGCAGAGCCGAGCGCGATGTTGTCGGCCACCGACGTCGCGAACAGGTGCGGGCGCTGCGGCACGAAGGCGAGCCGTCGCCGCCACTCGTCGAGGTCGAGGCCGGCCAGATCCGCCCCGTCCGCCAGCACCCGCCCCTCGGACGGGGTCACGAACCCGAGCAGCAGGTGCAGCAGCGTGCTCTTGCCCGCGCCGCTCGGGCCCACGATCGCCACCCGCTCACCCGGCCGGATGACCAGCGAGACGCGGTCGAGCGCGGTCTCCTCGCGGCCCGGGTAGCGCACGGTGACGTCCTCCAGCCGGATCTCCGGCGGCCCGCCGACCGGCCCGCCGACCGGCGCGGCACGCCCCGCGGCCCCTGCCTTTTCCGCGCTCCTCGCGCTTGGTGCCTTGCCCGTGCCCGTCGCGGCTCCGGCCGACGGGGTCTCCTGCCCGGCCTCCTGCGGCGGGTTGATCACCGCGAACGCCTCGTCGGCGGCGGCGACGCCCTCCATGGCGGCGTGGAAGCGGGTCCCCATCGCGCGCAGCGGCAGGTACGCCTCCGGGGCCAGCAGCAGCACGAGCAGCGCCGTGCGCAGGTCGAGCGAGCCCGACAGCAGCCGCAGCCCCACGGGCACCGCGACCAGCGCAAGCGACAGCGACGCCACGAGTTCGAGCACCAGCGACGACAGGAACGCCACCCGCAGCGTGCGCATGGTCGCGGCGCGGTGGGCCTCGGCCACCTCGCGGATCACCGACGCCTGGTAGCGGGCCCGGCCGAAGGCCCGCAGCGTGGGCAGGCCGCGCACGACGTCGAGGAAGTGGCCGCCGAGGCGGGCCAGCGCACGCCACTGCCGTTCCGTCACGGTCTTGGTGGTCCACCCGACCAGCGCCCCGAAGATCGGGATCAGCGGCAGCGTGAGCACCACGATCACGGCGGTGGCCAGGTCGGCCACGAAGAGCCGGACCACGACCGCGAGCGGCACGACCCCGGCCACGGCGACCGACGGCAGGTAACCCGTCAGGTAGGGGTCGAGCGCGTCGAGTCCCCGGCCCGCGAGCGTCACCACCTCACCCGACCGGTACGCCGGCCCGAGACCCTCCACCCGGCCGAGGAGCAGCCGCCGCAGGGCCGACTTCAGCGCGGTGGCCGCGCGGCCCGCGAGCACTCCCTGCGCCCATCCGAGCAGCCCGCGGCAGGCGACGACGAGCGCCAGCGGGAGCAACACGGCGACCGCGAACCGGCCGGACAGCACCCCGGCCAGCAACTCCGCCTGCACGAGCACGAGCAGCCCGGCCACCACCGCCGCCGCCAGGCAGCAGGCGAGATGGATGCGGACGCTCCGCTCCGCGCGGGCCAGCCGGAGGAGATCCTTGTGCAACGGTCCCCAATCAGAAGAACGTCGGCAGCGCGCCCCTGGAGAAAGTGCGCCACACCCATACTTGCGCGCCCGCGAGGATCGGGGCGACCGGGACCACCATGACACTGAGCACAGTCAGTGTCTGATCCGGGGCGGCGTTGCCGAGCATGTGGGCGGCCGCGGCCGCCATGACCAGGACCGCGGGCGCGGCGGCGGCGCAGGCCGACAGCAGCAGCGCCCGCCCGCTCCCGCGCGGGCCGTTCCGCAGGCGCCAGGCCGCGAAGGTGCGGCCGTGCCAGGCGAGCAGCGCGAGCAGCGCCACACCTCCCGCCACGGCCGGGACGTCGAGGGGCGAGGCGGGCAGGCCGCGCGCGACGGCCACCAGGATCGCGCCCCACGCGAGCGCCAGCCCCGCCGAGCCCGCCCACAGCGCGCCGTCCCACGCCAGCCGCCAGGCGGCGCCGTCGGCCCTGCGGCGGAACCACAGCCCCGCGTCGCGCACGATCCAGGCCAGCAGCAGGGCGACGACGAGGGGATAAAGGCGGCTCAGCGCCTGGCCCTCCAGCACCGGGAACGCGCCGAACAGCACGCCGGCGAGCGCGACCAGCCACACCTCGTTGGCGAGCACGAACGGCGCCATCGCGCCGACGAGGCGGTCGCGGTCGGCAGGGGAGCGGCCCAGCACGGGCAGCAGCACGCCGAGCCCGATGTCGAAGCCCTCCAGGGCGAAGTAGCCGGCCAGCAGGACGGCGAACGTCAGGAACCAGAAGATGTCCATGGGGAGCGTGTCCTCTACAGCGAGTGGGCGGGGACGGGCTCGGCGGTGACGGGAAGGTCCGCGGTGCCGAGCGCGACCCGTCCCGGGCCGCGCCGTATGGCACGGGCGATGAGGACGTAGTCGACGAGGGCGAGCAGCCCGAGCACGCCCGCGAACCCCGCGAAGGAGGCGGTGATGTCCGCCCGGGTCAGTCCGGGGGTGAGGGCGTCGGCCACGGAGAGCTTGCCGTACACCAGCCAGGGCTGGCGGCCGACCTCACGGACGATCCAGCCGGCGATCGCCGCGACGAACGGCAACGGAGTCATGATCATGAGGAGTGGGTGCAGCCAGCGCCAGCGGGCCAGCAGGTCGCGGATGAGCAGCGGCGCCAGCACGAACATCACGCCGAACTGGACGAGCTGCCCGATCATGATCATCAGTCCGAGTGCGACGCCGGGGGCCGCCCCGTGGAACTTGTCCGGCTGCACGTCGCTGACCGGCCCGAACTGGGCGTAGCCGAACCCCACCGTGAACAGCGACCCGACGAAGGCGGTCAGCACGCCGATGCGCAGGGAGCGGGTGAAGAACTCCCGCTCGGGGGTGCGCCGGTACAGGTGGTAGGCGCTGGCGCCCATCACGACGAACCCGCCGGCCCACAGACCGGCGCTCAGCACGTGGGGGAGCGCGAAGACGAGGGTCGGGTTGGTGAACAGGGCGCCGAAGTCGCGCAGCACGAGCCGTCCGCCCTCCTCGGCCGAGCCCGCCGGGTTCTGCAGGAAGGAGTTGGCGACCATGATGAACAGCGCCGAGGCGTACGCCGTCAGCGTCACCAGCCAGATGCAGGCCACGTGGAGCCCGCGCGGCAGCCGGTGCCAGCCGAAGATCCACAGGCCCAGGAACGTGGACTCCAGGAAGAAGGCCAGCAGCGTCTCCATGGCCAGCGGTGCGCCGAACACGTCGCCCGCGTAGTGCGAAAGCCCGCTCCAGCTCAGTCCGAACTGGAACTCCATCACGAGCCCGGTGACGATGCCGAGCGCATAGTTGATCACGTAGATCTGCCCCCAGAAGCGGGTCATCCGCTCGTGCAGGGGGTTCCCGCCGATGGCGTACCGCGTGTGCATGATCGCCACCAGCGGGGCCAGCCCGAGCGTGAGCACGACGAACAGGAAGTGGAGGCTTCCGGTCACGGCGAACTGCAGCCGGGCGAGGCCGACGACGTCCATTGGTCTCTCCTTGGCGTCCTAAAGCTTATACGTAGACTGCCTACATATAGACAGCCTACATATAGACTGGACGCGTGAAGAACCGGGATAGGCTGCGGGCGTGAACGCCGACGCGCTCCGGGGCCATATGGACGCCCTGCTGCTCTCCGTGCTGGAGCGCGAGCCGCTGCACGGCTACGCGATCATCGAGGCGCTGCGCGAGCGCAGCGGCGGCGCACTCGACGTGCCGACGGGCACGGTCTACCCCGCGCTGCGCAGGCTGGAGCGGGCCGGGCTGCTCGCCGGCGAGTGGGCCTCCGACGGGGGGCGCAAACGGCGGACCTACCGCCTCACCGACGCCGGGCGCAAGGCGCTGGCGGGGGAGCGGTCGGCCTGGCGGTCGTTCACGACCGCGATAGGGAGCGTTCTCGATCCGCTGCGCTGAGCGCGGCGACGGCCCTGGTGCAGCGCAGGCAGTGCGCCGCGCTGTACAGCTGCCACACGGAGAGCAGGTCGCTGACCAGGGCCACGGCCAGTCCGGGGAGGTAGCCGCTGAACCCCACAGGGCCGTGGGCGGCCGCCGCCAGCGCTAGGCCCGACACCCCGATCAGTGGCGTCTCGATCCAGACGAACAACCCCAGCCACCGGGTGAGCCGCGCGGGACGGCGGACGCGCCGCGCCCCGCGGCCGAACGCGAGCAGCGCGACGCCGCCCATCACGCCCACGCTGAGCTGGAGCAGGTCCACCGTCCTGGCCAGCAGCCCGAACCACGCCGGTTTGATCTCGTCGACATGCGGGCTCTCGGGGAAGATCCGCCAGATCACCGCCCACATGAACGCGATGAGCGGCACGCTGAGGAACAGCAGCATGGCCGTGCGGCGGCCCTGGCTCACCGTCAGCTCCCCCTGGAAGCCCGGCGCGACCTCGGGCACGGTCCCGAAGTCGGCGACCGCCAGCCGTTCGGCCTCGGCTCGGGGGAGACCCTCGCCCTCGTACGCCTCGGCCGCGTCGAGCAGGCTGTCGCGCGCCTCGGTCAGCAGGTCGCGCTTGGCGCCGCCCGGGCCCCGCAGCGCATGACGCATCGACGCGACGTACTCGTCGATCGGACCCGCGTTCCCCATCGTCCCTCCCCGGTCTGCGGCAAGCGTACGGCCGGGAGCCCTGGGGCGCATCAGGGTGATCCCTGACCTGGGCCCAAGGTCCCATGCGGCCCGAGCCGTACGGCACTGCCGCCGCGGGCCGCCGTGCGGTGTCCTTGAGGATGTGGAGCGGGCAACGAGACGGTCAGCGGGCGTCTCCGGATCGGCAAAGGGGGGGAGCGGCACCGCTCCGGTTCGCAGATACCCTGTCCTCAGGTGAGCCCGGCCCCCCAAAACATGGCCCTGTCCCTCCTGTGGCGGGAGGGACAGGCGGTCTTTGTGGGTACAGGGATGCTCGTGGGCGGTGTCTTCTGACCGTTTCGCCGCGGCAACACCCTGTTAACCCTGGTCGGCGAGACTGAGAGCGGAGAGCGAGGCGGAACGTGAACCAGCCGAAGATCGTGGTGGGCATCAACGGGTCGATGGCGTCGCAGGCCGCACTGCGGTGGGCCGCCGCCGAGGGTTCGCTGCGCGGCGCGCGGGTCGAGGCGGTGTACGCCTGGGAGTGGACGGGCGGGCTGCACGCCCACTACGCGCCGATCGCGAGCCGCACCTCACGGGAGGACGAGCACAGGACGGCCCTGGACGTCGCCGGTCAGGCCGTCGCCGAACTCGGTGAGCGTCACGTCGAGCCGGTCGTCGTCGAGGGTCCGCCGGCGCAGGTCCTGCTGCGCGCGACAGAGGGCGCCGACCTGCTGGTGCTGGGCGCGCACGAGGCCGAGTCCGAGCCTTACCCCGTGCTCAACCCGGTCGTCTCCGCCTGCCTGCTCCGGGCCAGGTGCCCGGTCGTCGTCGTGCTGCCCGGCATGGAGCACGACCGCCGTCCCGGAGTGCTCGCCGGCAGCCGGTCCTGATTTGACCTCCGCCAGGGGCCGGATGTCCTCCCGGTCTCGGGACTTTCCGCCCTGCCGGACCGCACGGCCCGGGCGGAGCATGAGGGCATGGACCCCAACAGCCCAGCCGGCGGCCCAGCCACCAACCAGGGCATCGTCGTCGGGTACGACGGCTCCGACTTCGCCATGCAGGCGCTCGACTGGGCGATGGACGAGGCCGAGTTCAGGGACTCGCCCATCACCGTCTGCCACGCCTGGCAGTCGCCGTACGGCGCGGGCGACGAGGAGGCGCGCAAGTCGCTGCACCAGGCGGCCGAGCACGTGCTGTGGCACGGCGCGGAATGCGCCCGGCAGTGCACGAGCGGCGTCCGCGTGCGGGAGGACCTGTTCGAGGGGCCGGCCTCCGACCGGCTCGTCGCGCTGTCGGAGACGGCCGACCTCGTCGTCGTGGGATCGCGCGGCCTGAGCGGCGCGGCCCGCCGGATGATGGGGTCGGTCGCGGGGCACGTCGCGACGCACGCCCTCTGCCCGGTGATCGTGGTGCGCGGCACGGGATCGCTGCCGCATCGCAGGCACCCCGGCCCCATCGTCGCCGGCGTCGGCGGCGGCGACGACCACGTCCTCGCCTTCGCCTTCCGCGAGGCCGCCCTGCGCGGGCTGTCGCTGATCGCGGTGCACGCCTGGCGCTACCCGGCCGCCGCCTGGAGTGCGGGCATGGCGCCCATGGTGATGTCCGACGTCCCCGGCAGGGAGGCCGTCGAGGCCCTGGAGCGCACCGTGGAGCCCTGGCGGGCGCGGTATCCGGACGTGCACATCGTGCTCCAGCCCGTCGAGGGGCCCGTGCTCGACGTGCTGGCCGACGCCGCACCCGGTGCGACCATGCTGGTCGTCGGCGCGACCCGCGCCCGGGGGGTGCTCGGCAGGCTCGGATCGGTCACCCGGCCGCTGATCGACGCGGTCACCTGTCCGGTGGCCGTCGTCCACTGCTGACCGGGAGACCCATCCGGAAAGGACCGATCCATCCCGAACCGCGCCGCGCAAGGGCAGCACGCCTACGTTTGCGACGTCAGGCAATCGGCAAATTCATACAAGTTTGTGTTAAAGACACTTATTGGTCCTGGTGTCGCGGTGGTCTACCCCTAAAGTCCGGGACATGCGTGCTCTCTCCCGGGCCTTTCCCGATGACCACCCCGGTGGCCGCGACCTGAGACGTGGCGTGAGACGCGGCGCCCGCGCGGTCGCCGCGCTCGCGGCCGCCGGTCTCCTGACCGCCGGCGTCACGGTCGCGTCGCCGGCGCCCGCCTCGGCCGAGCCGGGCGCCGTGGTGATCAGCCAGGTGTACGGAGGCGGCGGCAACTCCGGCGCCCCCTACACCAACGACTACGTCGAACTGTTCAACCGCGGCACCGCCACGATCTCGCTGGACGGCTGGTCCCTCCAGTACACGAGTGCCACCGGGACCGGCCAGTTCGGCTCCCAGAAGCAGGACCTGTCGGGCTCGCTCGCCCCCGGTCAATATCACCTGGTCCAGCTTGCCGCCGGATCGACGCCGAGCGGTACGCTGCCGTCCGCCGACACCGTCGGCACTCTCAGCCTGAGCGCCACGGCCGGCAAGGTCGCCCTGGTCCGCTCGGCCACCGGTCTCGCCTGCAACGGCGGCTCCTCGCCCTGCACACCCGAGCAGACCGCGCAGATCGCCGACCTCGTCGGATACGGCACGGCCAACTACTTCGAGGGCACGGCGGCGGCCCCGGGCCTGAGCAACTCCACCGCCGCGGTGCGCGCCGGCGGCGGCTGCGCGGACACCGACGACAACGCCGCGGACTTCGCCGCGGGCACACCCGCGCCGCGCAACACCGCGACGCCCCCGGCTCCCTGCGGCGCCGCCTCCCCGTCGCCGTCCGCCTCGCCCTCGGTCTCGCCGTCGGCGTCGCCCTCCGCCTCGCCGACGCCCAGCACGGACCCGTGCGACGTCCCGGCGAACCGGCAGATCGCCGAGGTCCAGGGCAGCGGCGCCGCCTCCCCGCTCGCAGGGCAGACCGTCCGGGTCGAGGGCGTGGTGACCGGCGACTTCCAGGCCACGAACCAGCTCAGCGGGTTCTACTTCCAGGACCCCACGCCCGACGCCGACCCGGCCACCTCCGACGGCCTGTTCGCGTTCGCCCGGGCGTCGTTCAAGGACGTCAAGGCCGGTGACCGCGTGCTCGTCACCGGCCGGGTCACCGAGTTCAACGGGCTCACCGAGCTGTCCCCGGTCACGGCGGTGGACGTGTGCGGCACCGGGACGATCACGCCGAAGACCTACGACCTGCCGCGGGCCGACGGCGCCACCTTCGAGCCGTACGAGAACGTGCTCGTGACCTTCCCCGAGCCGCTGACCGTGACCGACCACTACAACCTCGGCCGGTACGGCGAGGTGACGGTCTCCGCCGGCGGCAGGCTCTTCCAGCCGACCGACCGGCCCGGCGTGAACCCCGCGCTCGACGCCCGCAGGTCGCTGCTGGTCGACGACGGCTCCAGCACCGAGAACCCCGCCACCATCCCGTACACGACGCCGCAGGTCGTCCGGCTGGGCGACACCGCCGTGGGCATGACCGGCGTGCTGACCTACGGCTTCGGGGAGTACCTGCTGGAGCCCACCAAGCAGGTCACCTTCCTGCGCACCAACCCGCGGCTGCCCGCGCCCCTTCCCGTGGGCGGCAACGTCCGCGTGGCCAGTCTCAACACGCTCAACTGGTTCACGACGCTCGGCTCGCGCGGCGCGGACACCGCCGAGGAGCAGCAGCGGCAGCTCAAGAAGACCGTCGCGACGCTCAAGGGCCTGAACGCCGACGTCGTCGGGCTCATGGAGGTCGAGAACAACGGCCAGACGGCCGTCAACGCGCTGGTCGACGCCCTGAACGCCGAGGTGGGCGCGGGCACGTACGCCGCCCTGACCCACCCCTACCCGGGCACCGACGCCATCCACGTCGCCGCGATCTACAAGCCGGCGAAGCTGACCCCCGTCGGACAGACGCGGTCCTCGACCGATCCCGTCTTCCGGCGGCCGCCGCTGATCCAGACCTTCCGCCGGGCGGGCGGCGGCCAGCCGTTCACGCTGCTCGTCAACCACTTCAAGTCCAAGGGCTGTGACGAGGAGGCCACCGGCGGCGACACCGACCAGGGCGACGGGCAGAGCTGCTACAACGCCGAGCGCGTACGGCAGGCCAAGGCCGTGCTCGGTCTCATCGACTCGATGGACCTGCCGAACCCGCTCGTGATCGGCGACCTCAACGCGTACGGCGAGGAGGACCCGATCCACACCCTGGAGACGGGCGGCCTGACCAGCCTGTCCAAGCGGTTCGTCCCCGCGGCCCAGCGCTACAGCTACCTGTTCGACGGGCTGTCGGGCGAGCTGGACCACGCGATGGCCGGCAAGCAGCTGGTCAAGCGGGTGACCGGGGCGACCATCTGGCACGTCAACGCCGACGAGCCGCGCATCCTCGACTACAACCTGGAGTACAACCCGCCGAGCCTCTACCGGCCCGACGCGTTCCGCTCCTCCGACCACGACCCGCTGCTGATCGGGCTGAACCTGCCCGGCGGCAAGGGCTGACGATCCGCACGCGAAGGGGCCCCCGGCGACGGGGGCCCCTTTCTGTTCCGCGCTCCTATTTCGCGTCGGGATCGACGAAGTCCCGCTTGGTCTCCGGCGGCTCGCCAGGCTTGCCGCCGATCCGCGGATAGCGCAGGTCGAAGGCGGGCCGCTCGGAGCGGATCGGCGGGATCGACACGAAGTTGTGGCGCGGCGGCGGGCAGGACGTCGTCCACTCCAGCGAGTTGGCGTGCCCCCACGGGTCGTCGACCGTCACCTTCTCCCCGTGCCGTACGGTCCACCAGATGTTGTAGAGGAACGGCAGGGTGGACAGCCCGAGCAGGAACGCCCCCACGCTCGACACCTGGTGCATCCACGTGAAGCCGTCGCTGGCCGCGTAGTCGCCGTACCGCCGCGGCATGCCCTGCGCGCCGAGCCAGTGCTGGATGAGGAACGTCATGTGGAAGCCGATGAACAGCATCCAGAAGTGGATCTTCCCAAGCGGCTCGTTCAGCATCCGGCCGGTCAGCTTCGGCCACCAGAAGTAGAAGCCGGAGAACATCGCGAAGACCACCGTGCCGAACACCACGTAGTGGAAGTGGGCGACCACGAAGTAGGTGTCGGTCACGTGGAAGTCCAGCGGCGGCGACGCCAGGATCACCCCGGTAAGGCCGCCGAGCAGGAACGTCACGAGGAAGCCCACGGCCCACAGCATCGGCGTCTCGAAGGTGAGATGGCCCCGCCACATCGTGCCGGTCCAGTTGAAGAACTTCACTCCGGTGGGCACGGCGATCAGGAACGTCATCAGCGAGAAGAACGGCAGCAGCACGTTCCCGGTGGCGAACATGTGGTGCGCCCACACGGTGACCGACAGCGCGGTGATCGCGATCGTCGCGCCGACCATCCCGACGTACCCGAACAGCGGCTTGCGGCTGAAGACCGGGATCACCTCGGTGATGATGCCGAAGAACGGTATCGCGATGATGTACACCTCTGGATGACCGAAGAACCAGAACAGGTGCTGCCAGAGGAGCGGCCCGCCCGTCTGCGGGTCGTAGATGTGGGCGCCCAGCTTGCGGTCGATCTCCAGTGCCAGCAGCGCGGCGGCGAGCACCGGGAAGGCGATCAGCACGAGGATCGAGGTGAAGAACACGTTCCACGTGAAGATCGGCATCCGGAACATCGTCATGCCCGGGGCGCGCATGCACATGATCGTCGTGATGAAGTTGACCGAGCCGAGGATCGTGCCGAGGCCGGACAGGGCCAGGCCCATCACCCACAGGTCCCCGCCGAGTTGCGGCGTGAACGCCGCGTGCGACAGCGGCGTGTAGGCCGTCCAGCCGAACGTCGGCGCCCCACCGGTCAGCATCGATCCGAGGACCATCAGGCCGCCGAAGAGGAACAGCCAGTAGCTCGCCATGTTCAGCCTCGGGAACGCCACGTCCGGAGCGCCGATCTGCAGCGGCATGATCGCGTTGGCGAATCCGGCGAACAACGGCGTCGCGAAGAACAGCAGCATGATGGTGCCGTGCAGCGTGAACAGCTGGTTGTACTGCTGCAACGTGACGAACTGCATGCCGGGCTCGAGGAGCTCCGCCCGGATGACCATCGCCTGCAGGCCGCCGACCAGGAAGAAGAAGAACGTGGTGATCAGATAGAGGTTGCCGATCACCTTGTGGTCCGTGCTCGACAACCATGAGGCGATCCGGGCGCCTGTGCCCTTCTGGGCCGTCAGGTCGGTCGGCCGTACGGCATGAGTCGTCATCCGGGTGCTCCTTCTAGGTCAAGGAGGTCTCCTGCCCAACCACACGAGGCTCATCGCGAAATGGAATGCTGGGATTGTCCGGCTGGTTATGCCCGCTGAAGACCGAGCGAAAGGAGTCGCCCATGGCGACCATCGAGGTAACCGAGAAGAACTTCAACGACATCGCCGACAACGGCATCGTACTGCTCGATTTCTGGGCATCCTGGTGCGGCCCCTGCCGGTCCTTCGCGCCGATCTTCGAAAAGGCGTCCGAGGAGCACGAGGACATCACCTTCGGCAAGATCGACACCGAGGCGCAGCCGGCCCTGTCGGAGGGCTTCGAGATCACCGCGATTCCGACGATCATGGCGATCCGCGACGGCATCGTGGTGTTCGCCCAGCCGGGCGCCCTTCCCGCGCCGGCGCTCGAGGACCTGATCCGGCAGCTGCGCGCGCTCGACATGGACGCCATCCGCGCTCAGATCGAGGCGGAGGCCAAGAACTCCTGAGGCCCCCGGGCCGCGCCCCGGAAACGGAAACCGCCGTCACCCCGTCCGAGTGATCGGAGGGCGACGGCGGATTCAGACGACCGGACCGGGCGGCACAGTAAGGCCCGGTGCGGGTCAGCTCGACCGGTACAGCTCCGCGACGCGGAAGGCGAGATCGAGCGACTGACCGCGGTTGAGGCGGGGGTCGCACGCGGTCTCGTACCGCAGCGCCAGGTCCTCCTCCACGATCGCGTGCCCGCCGCCCACGCACTCGGTCACGTCGTCGCCGGTGAACTCGATGTGGATCCCGCCGGGGTGGGTGCCGAGCGCGTGGTGCACCTCGAAGAAGCCCGCGACCTCGTCGAGCACGTCGTCGAGGCGGCGGGTCTTGTGGCCGCTCGGCGCCTCGAAGGTGTTGCCGTGCATCGGGTCGCACACCCAGGCCACGGTGGCGCCGCTCGCGTTGACCTTCTCCACCAGCGTCGGCAGGGCGTCGCGGACCTTGCCCGCGCCCATGCGGGCGATGAAGGTGAGCCGTCCGGGCTCGTTGTCCGGGTTGAGCTTGTCGATCAGCGCGATGGCCTCTTCGGGCGTGGTGGTCGGGCCGAGTTTCACGCCGATCGGGTTGCGGATGCGGCTGAAGAACTCGACGTGCGCCCCGTCGAGCTGCCGGGTGCGCTCGCCGATCCACACCATGTGCGCCGACACGTCGTAGGGCAGGCCCGTACGCGAGTCGATCCGGGTCAGCGCCCGGTCGTAGTCGAGGATCAGGGCCTCGTGGGAGGAGTAGAACTCCACGGTGTGGAACTCCTCGGGGTCGGCCCCGCAGGCCCGCATGAACGAGAGCGCCTGGTCGATCTCCCGCGCGAGCTGCTCGTAGCGCCGCCCCGCCGGCGACTCCGCGACGAAGTCCTGGTTCCACGCGTGGACCTGGCGCAGGTCGGCGTAGCCGCCCTTGGTGAAGGCCCGCGCGAGGTTCAGCGTGACGGCGGAGGAGTGGTAGGCGCGCAGCAGCCGGTTCGGGTCGGGACGGCGGGCCTCGGCGGTGAAGTCGAAGCCGTTGACCATGTCGCCCCGGTAGGCCGGGAGCTCGACGCCGTCGCGGGTCTCCATGGGCTTGGACCGCGGCTTGGCGAACTGCCCGGCGAGCCTGCCGATCTTCACGACCGGCACGCGGCCGGCGTAGGTCAGCACGATCGCCATCTGCAGCAGCGTCTTGAGCTTGTTGCGCACGTTCTCGGCCGTCGCGCCCGCGAAGGTCTCGGCGCAGTCGCCGCCCTGCAGGACGAACGCCTCCCCGCGCGCCACGGCGGCCATGCTGTCCTTGAGCTGGTCGCACTCGCCGGCGAACACCAGCGGGGGCAGGGACGCCAGCTCCGCGACGACCTTGTCCAGCTCGCCGCGGTCGGGCCAGTCCGGCTGCTGGGCCGCGGGCAGGTCACGCCAGGTGTCCAGGGCACGCCGGGTGTCCGGGCCGCTCACGGGGTCGAGGTTCGTTGCGCTCACGGGTACCAAGGTTATTGCACCCTGTCCCGTGTGGGCCCCTTCCTGTCCATTTGCTGAGATCTTTTTTCTCGCAGCGGAAGACGTACGTGCTCGGGCAGCACGCCGAGCCCGATGAACCGGGGCACCAGCGAGCGCACCACCGGCACGCGGGTGAGGGCGGGGATCGACGCCACGGGACCGGCGAGCGCCGGCCGGATGAGGCGTTCCTGCACCACCCGCTGCGCGGTCTGCACGACGGCCGTGGGGACCTTCCTGCGGCGCTCCACTCTGGCGAGCACCGCGGCGGGGGCCGTGCCGCGCAGCAGCGCCGGCCCGACGATGTTGGCGGCCGCGACCGCGTCCTGCACCGCGAGGTTGATCCCGACGCCGAAGACCGGCGACATGGCGTGGGCCGCGTCGCCGATGAGCAGCAGCCCGGGCAGGTGCCAGCGCGTGAGCCGGTTCACTTCGACGCTGAGCACGCCGGTCTCGTCGAAGCCGCGCAGCTCGGAGGTCCTGCCGCCGAGGTAGGGCAGCAGCCGTTCCACCTCGCGGCGCAGCGCGTCGACGCCCTTCGCCTCGAGCGCGGCGAAGCCGCCCTTCGGGATGAGATAGGCGAGCTGCCAGTACGTCTCCCTGTTGATGGCGACCATGAGCCGTCCGGCCGACGCCCGCAGGAACGGCTGCTCGGGATCGCCCTCCGCCCGCGACAGCCGGAACCAGACGACGTCCATCGGCGCGCCGAACCGTCTCGGCGACAGCCCGGCCGCCCGCCGCACGTCGGAGTGCCGGCCGTCGGCGGCGACCGTGAGCACGGCCCGTATCTCGCGCTCCTCACCCCGCTCGTCGCGGTAGCGCACCCCGCGGATCGCGCCGTCGTGCCGTACGAGATCGACGACCTTGGCGTTCATCAGGAGGTGGAAGTTGGGATACGCGCCCGCCTCGCGGGTGAGGAGGTCGAGGAAGTCCCACTGCGGAACGAAGGCGATGTACCGGTACTTCCCCGGCAGTCGCCGCAGGTCGGCGATGGGCACCTGGCCGTCGTCGGTCCGTATGGACATCGAGTACGCCTTGCGGTGCGGCAGCCGGTGGAACGCCTCGGCGAGGCCGATCTCGTCCAGGACCTGGAGGGTCGAGGGATGGATGGTGTCACCGCGGAAGTCGCGCAGGAAGTCCCCGTGCTTCTCCAGCAGAGTGACGTCGACGCCCGCGCGGGCCAGAAGCAGCGCGAGCATGGCCCCCGCGGGCCCGCCGCCCGCGATCACACATGTCGTCTCCATAATTCATCACCCGCTGAAATCATCTCACGCGGGGGGCCGGGCCGCCAGATGTGGGCCTACCGGAGCGCGCGCGGGACCGCTATTTTGTGATCAATGGAGTCGGCCTTCTGGAGTCCGCTGTGAGTGCTCGTGTCAGTCACCTGCCCCGCGTCGCGGCCGGGGCGATGGTCCTGTCCCTTGTGGCGTCGCTGACCGTCGGAGCGCCCGCGGCCCTCGCCGCGACCGGCGACTCCGAGCCGCACACCGGCAACGGGTGCGGCTCGCAGTCCCTCACGCTGGAGGCGTGACCTCAGACGTGCGCGTGGTTCCGGGACCCCGCGCGCAGCAGGTCCAGGCAGGCGACCAGTGACCGCGTGGTGATGTCCCTGGTGGGGGCGTAGGCCTCCTCCGGATACTGCCGCGGGCCGTCCTCCACCAGCATGATCAGATAGAGGTAGACCCGGTAGAGGGCGATCCGGACGCGGGCGGCGTGGTCCAGCGTCAGCGGGCCGGCCTCCTGCCGGTAGCCCGCGAGCATCGGATCGTCCTCGCGCAGCTCATCGAAGATGGTGGGGGTGACGAAGTCGGCGAGCGGGTCGCCCCAGAACGCCCTCTCGTGGTCGATGAGCGCCTGGACGCGCTTGTCGCCGTTCAGGAACACGTTGCCCGGCCACATGTCGAAGTGCACCAGCGACGGGGCGGTGACCTGGTCGAGGACGTGCGCGTTCATGTGGACGAGCCCGACGATCTCCACGATCGTCGCGGGGAGCGGGGTGTTGTAGTAGACCGCGTCGTCCAGCAGGGCGCCGACCATGACGAGGAACGCCTCCCGCCAGGTCCGGCCGGTCAGCCCGGCGTACGGGTAGCCGAAGACGCCCGTGCCCGGGATGGCGTGCAGGCGGGCGAGGTGGCGGCCCAGTTCGAACCGCAGCGCGCTCTCCTCCGCGGGGCTGAGCGACGTCCGGTTCCACGGCATCCCGTCGAGGGCGGACAGGATGAGGTAGTCGCCGCCCAGCAGCGGGTCGTCGAACGACGCCTTGAGCAGGGTGGGCATCGGCAGCCCCACAGGCTGGGCGAGGTGGTAGACCATCGCCTCGGTGCGCAGCAGGTGGCGCTCGTAGGCCAGCAGCCGCAGATCGGGCGGCGGCCCGAGCTTGAGCACCACCTGACGTCCGTCGTCGAGGCCGAGCCGCCAGACGGCGTTCGCGAAGCCGTCGGCGAGCTCCTCCGACGAGGTCACCCCGCAGCCCAGCGCGTCGCGGGTGACCTCGTCGAGCTGGGCGGGGGACAACCGCCTCTTCGTCTTGCTGTCCATTCACCCTTCCAATGACGCAGTGGTGACCGCGATGGTCCACGTGGCCTCGTGCTTGTCCCCCGGCTGCAGAACGATCAGATCCGTGCCCGAGTTGAACGCGTCGGGCGGGCAGGTCATCGGCTCCACGGCCAGCCCCCGGTGGCCGAGCCCCGTGCCGGTGCAGACCTGGACCCACGGCATCACCGCCGGGTCCCAGGTGAGCTCCACCCCGCCCTCGGGCCCGAGCACGCGCACGCGCCCCTCCGTCACGCCCGTGAAGGCGTGGTCGACGGCGGTGTCCCCGATCACGTGCGGCGTCCTGAAGTCGTACGGCGTCTCCGCGACCTCCACCAGGTCGGTGGGGGCGAGCAGGTCGTCGGTGAGCAGCACCCGCCCGGCCGGCAGGCCGAGCTCGTAGGCGGTGACGTCGGGCCCGGCAAGCAGCCACGGGTGCGGCCCGCAGCCGTACGGCGCCGCCGTCTCGCCCACGTTCTGCGCCGTCAGCGTGGTCGACAGGCCCTCCTCGGACACCGAGTGCCGCACCTCCAGGGCGATCCTGTGCGGGTAGCCCTCGGTGGGCTCCACGACGTGCGTCAGCCGTACGTGGCCGTGGTGGTCCTCGACCGACAGCAGCTCCGCGCACTTCCAGTCGAGCTCGGCGACCAGGCCGTGCAGGGCGTGGCCGCGGTCGGGCTCGTTCACCGGCAGGTGGCGGCGCCGCCCCTCGAAGACGTACGTGCCGCCGACCACCCGGTTCGGCCACGGGGCCAGGATGGTGCCGCTGTAGTAGGGGACCGGCCCGCCTTCCGGCCAGCTCGTCACCAGATCGCGGCCCTCGTGGGACAGCGCCCGGAGCGCGCCGCCCCGCTCGCTGATCGTGGCCTGGTATCCGCCGCCGGCAATCGTGTAATCGGGCACGGGGGAGTCCTCTCGCTGACGCGACGTCAAGAAGCGGGTCATCTGACGGTATGCAGGGACTTTATCCCAGCTCATCGCCCTTGATCCAAGCGGGGTGGGAGGATAGTGGGAGCGCTCCCACTTCGGGTAAAGCTAAGTCTTTTCGGCGGACGCGTCAACTTATTCGCGGGATTATCGCGTAGATCGGTATAACGGCATCAATTTGCCGCAGACCGGTCCTCGCATGCACGTGCATGGGCGACCGCCCACCATTCCGTGCTGAAAGTTTCAGCAGCTCCGGGCAGCCGTCATCGTGCCGTCGCGCACCATGGTTCCGGGCACGCGAATAGGCGCGGCCGGGTGTGAACCGTGCCGCGGAATCGCCGGTGAAAAGGCGCAGGGAGAAGCCAGGGATGGCGGCGGAAAGCCGCCGGCCCGGTGCGCGGCGCGGAACCGCCTCGCCCACCGGGCCGGCTCGCCGGGCTGTTGCCGGGCCCTGTTCATCGGGCCCGTGCGGGCCCGTGCGGGCCCGCAGGGGTGTCAGCGCAGCTCGCCGCTCTTCACGACGTCGCGGTACCAGAACGCGCTGTCCTTGGGAGTGCGCTGCTGCGTCGTGTAGTCCACGTGCACGATGCCGAACCGCTGGCTGTACCCCTCGGCCCACTCGAAGTTGTCGAGCAGCGACCACACGTGGTAGCCCTCGACCTGCGCTCCGGCCTCCATGGCGCGGTGCACCGCGTTCAGGTGGTCGCGCAGGTACGCGATCCGTCGCTCGTCGCGGACGCGGCCGTCGGCGTCGACCCCGTCCACGGTGGCCAGGCCGTTCTCGGTGATGACCATCGGCACGCCGGGGTAGTCCCGCTGCACCCGGACGAGGATGTCGTGGAGGCCCTCGGGGTAGATCTCCAGCCACTCGGCCTGGGCCCGCTCGTGCAGGAAGACCCGCTCGCCCTTGCCGTCCACGAAGACCGGGGTGTAGTACTGCACGCCGAGGACGTCGACGGGCTCGCTGATGACGCCGAGGTCCCCGTCGAGGATGTGGTCGGCCATCGGGCCGCGCTCGGAGATCCAGCGCAGCGTGTCCTCGGGGTAGCGGCCCTTGAAGACGGGGTCGAGGTAGAGCCGGTTCTCCAGCCCGTCCTGGTGGTGGGCCGCCTCGCGCGCCTCCGGCGTGTCGTCGGCCGCGTAGGTGGGGTGCAGGTTGAGCGCCGGCCCGATGCGGCGTCCGGGGTGCCGCTCGTGCAGCACCCGGGAGGCGAGGCCGTGGGCGAGCAGCAGGTGATGGCAGGCGACGAACGCGCGCGCGTCGTCCTTGAATCCCGGCGCGTGGCTGCCGAAGCGGTATCCGCAGTCGACCACGGTCTTGGGCTCGTTGATCGTCAGCCAGTCCCTGATCTCCAGGGCGTCGAAGCAGATCTCGGCGTACTCGGCGAAGCGTTCGGCCGTTTCCCGGTTCTCCCAGCCCCCTCGGTCCTGCAGTTCCTGCGGCAGGTCCCAGTGGAAGAGCGTGGCCATCGGCCGGACGCCGCGTTCGGTCAGCCCGTCCACGAGCCGGCGGTAGAAGTCGAGGCCCTTCTGGTTGGGCTTGCCCGAGCCGGTCGGCTGGATCCGCGGCCAGGCGATGGAGAAGCGGTAGCTGCCCAGGCCCAGATCGGCGATCAGGTCCAGGTCCTCGTTGTATCGGTGATAGTGGTCGGCGGCGTGCTCTCCGCTGTCGCCGTCGCGTACGTTGCCGGGGACCGCGCAGAAGGTGTCCCACACCGAGGGCCCGCGGCCGTCCTCCGTGGTCGCGCCCTCGATCTGGTACGCCGCGGTGGACGCGCCCCAGACGAAGTCGGCCGGAAACCGTGCGGGTGAGTTCATGGCTTCATCCATTCTCGGTGAGGAAACGCGCGGGTGATTCGAGCGCCGTGCGGAGTTCGCCGAGGAACTCCGCGGCATCGCGACCGTTGATGAAACGGTGGTCGTATGCGAGGCCTATTGTGGCGGTCCTGCGTACGGCGAAGCCCGAACCGTCCTGGACGACCTCCGAACGCGGCGCGGTCAGCGAGAGCGCGCACGTCTGGCCGGGGAAGACGATCGGGACGGCGAACACGATGCCGTCGTGCGTGTGCAGGGTGAGCGTGATGGCTCCCCCCTGGAGGTCGCGTTCCCGGAACGACCCGGTGAGCGCCGTCTTGCGGAAGCCGACCAGGTCGCCGGCGATCTCGGCGAGCGGCCGGTTGCCGGTGTCGCGGACGACCGGGATGAACAGCCCCCTGCCCACGTCGACCGTCACGCCCACGTCGGCCCGGTGGGCCTCGAGCAGCTCCTTGCGGGCCACGTAGGTGTCCCGGCCCCTTCGGACGAGTTCGGCGTACCGGCGCATCGCGGCGATGGGCATGCCGCTCGCCCGCAGGCGGGTGAGCAGCGCGATCCAGTCGGCGTCCCGCTCGGTGTAGCGCCGGTGGCCGTTGTCGCCGCGCGGCGGCGGCTCCAGCATGAGGCCGGCGCGTTCGTAGTAGCGCAGCGTGTGGGCGGTGAGGCCCGTACGCTGCGCTACCTGCGCGATGGTCATGCCGTCGTCCATGGGACCAGTCTGGGAGTTAGAGCGCGCTCTAAGTCAAGCCGGAGATCATTGGGCGCACCTTACTGGGCGGTGCAGAGGGTGCCGTTCAGGGTGAAGGCGGTCGGCAAGACGTTGGGGCCGCTGTAGGCGCCGACGAAGCCGATGGAGGTGCTCGCGCCGGGTGCGAGCTTACCGTTGTCCGGGGTGCTGGTGACGTTCACCGAGGTCCCGTTCTGCGTCCAGTTGGCGCTCCATCCGCTGCTGACGGTCTGCCACCCGGTGGGCCAGGTGAAGTGGAGCGTCCAGCCGTCGACGGCGGCCGCGCCGGTGTTGGTGACATCCACGGTGGCGACGAACCCGTTGCCCCAGTCGCTGGTGTCCCTCAGGCGTACCGAGCAGGAGCTCTCGTCGGGGGTGCCGGTGGTGAAGGTGAGCGGCGCGGAGGCCCAGGAGACGCGGCCGGCGGTGTCGCGGGCGATGACGTTGACCGTGTAACGGGTGCCGGGGACGAGGTTGCGGACCGTGAAGGAGGTGCCGGAGGTCTCGCCGAGTTGCTCGGTGACGGCGCCGTTCTGGCGGTGGATCTCGTACTTGGCGACGGGGCTCGCGCCGGGGGCGGCGGCGGGCCAGGAGATGGTGGCGGTCTTGTCGGTGACGTCGCTCGCGGTCGGCTGCCCGGGGGCCGCGGGGGCGCCCGTGGTGGCGGTGGCCGGGTGCAGCACCAGCGTGGTCAGCGAGTACGGCGGGAGGGTCTGGGTGGTGGCGGTGCCGCCGTGGCCGGTGCTGACCGAGGTGGCGCCGTTGGTGAGGGTCTGCACCGTGGGCGCTTCGCTGGCGGGGGTGAACCCGTCGTAGTCGATCTTCACCTGGTGTTCGCCGTCCGGGTCGCGGTTGATCAGCAGGACGGCGAGGTCGCCGTTGGGGCGGCGGGCGGCGTGCGCGGCGACCAGCGGCTCGTCGGTGGCCGCGCGGACGAAGCGGTCGCCGGGGCGGGCGAACGCGCTGATCATGGAAAGCGCGCGGTAGGGGGCGAAGGGGGTGTTCAGCGGGGGTTCGCAGGTGTCGCCCGAGCACGTGCCGCTGGACAGCATGCCGAAGTCGCCGTAGTCGGTGTGGCCGGCGACGGTGCTGATGGTGCCGGCGCCGTTGCGGACGTTCCACCAGTCGATGGTGAACACGCCCTGCTCCATGAGGCCGGCGTAGGCGTCGGCGGCGAACAGCGCGCCGGGCTGGGTGTTCGGCGCGATCCCACTGTTGATCTCGGTCATCGCGATGCCGATGTCGCCGGCGCGGGCGCCGGCGTGCTTGGCGATCTGCTTGCGGACCAGGTAGAGCATGTCGGGGATGTGGGCGGTCTTGGTGAGGACGTCGGCCACGTCGGTGTGCGCGGGATACCAGTGCAGGATGACGAAGTCGATCTTCGAGGCGGCGACCGACAGGACGGTGTCGTTCCAGGTGGCCTGGTCGCCGGCGGCGACGATGCCGTCGGGCCAGTTGGCGGGGGTGGTGAGCACCGCGCCGATCTTGATGGTCGGGTCGACGGCCTTCATGGCGTCCGCGTACTGCACGAGGTTCCTGGCGTACTCGGCGGGGCTCTTGTCGGCGTGGTCGTCGGCCTCCCAGTCGGCCCCGTAGTGGCCGTTGCCGTAGTTCTCGTTGCCGATCTCCCAGTACTTCACGCCGTACTTCTTGGTGACGTTGGCGTACTCCACCCAGTCGGCGGCCTCCGCGGCGCTTCCGGTGCCGTAGTTGGCGATGACCAGAGGCTGCGCGCCGGTGCGCTGCGCCGCGTGCATGAAGGTGTCGAAGTCCGTGCCGGGGGCGACGTAGCCGCCCGGGGCGGTGTGGGTCTTCCAGTGGTAGATGTCGGCGTACGACCCGCCCGGGTAGCGCAGCATCTTGACACCGGCGGCCTTGAGGAGGTCGGCGGTCTCGTTCGTGCCGAGATTGCTGTCCCAGATCGCATGGTTGGCGCCCACAGCGGTGTCGGACGCGGCGGCCAGGCCCGCGCGGGTGTTGACGGTGACGTTGACGGGCGCGGTGTCGGCGGTGGCGGCGGGTACGCCGGTGAGGACCTGGGCGGCCACCGCTGCGCCCGTGAGGAGTGCGATGGCCGGCCTGGCGATGCGCAGGGTGCTCATTACGTCCCTTTTCTGGAGGATCTTGCCCGTGAGATCGTGATCAGGACGTATGGAGCGGTCAAGCAGAAGCCCCCCGGTGGGGCCCTGAGCTGCGACAGAGTTAGGCGGGTCGTGCAACTTTCACGCAGAACGCCGCAGTTGGCGGCACGGCCAGGGTCACGCGACCAAGCGCGGCCAGGCCGCCGCGAGTGCGGCCTGACCGGCCGGCGTCTGATGCGCGCCGTCCGTGGCCCAGCACTCCGGCCCGGTCGTCGCGGCGAGCTAGGCGAACATGCCGTCGGCGGTGAGCAGGTGCGCGCCGTACTTGCGGGCGAGCTCGCGCACGACCTGGATCTTCGGGTCCAGGCCGGCGCGCCGCTCCTTCCGCTCCTCTTCGCCGACGTGCACGTCGCCGACCTGGACAAGGCCGCGAACAGGTTCGCGAGCTCACCCGCCGAGGGCGGGCCGCGCTCGGCGGGGAAGTCTTCGCCGCGGCGTACGGGAAGGGGTGGGAGCTGGACGCGAAGACGGCCGTGACCGAAGTCGGCCCGGCCCGGCTGTGCCGGGAACTCAGGGCGGCTCATCCAGGCTCCGAGTGATCCAGCCGGGCGTGTACGGCTATCGCCGCTCCGAGGGCGAGGGCAGCATATCCGCAGGTCACGGTCAGACCCGCCCAAGGCGGGAGCGGGTAATAGCCCCCTAGTAGCGACGGGCCGACGTCCACATGTGCGAACGTGGGGACGCTCTGCGTGATCGCGAACCCGGCGGCAGGGGTGATCATCAGCAGCCATGGCGCCCAGCCCGCGGTCGCCAGCAGGTGGGGCACGACGACCAGCGCGATGGCCAGCCCGATGGCGACGACGGCCCGCTTGACCAGCGCGGCGAGGCCCAGAGCCAGCACGGCGGCGGCCGCGGCCAGCGCCGCGTAGCCGACGATCACCCGGAGTTCGGTACTCGGGGTGATCGGCTGAACCGGGTTCTGGTTGGCGCGCAGTATCGCCAGGCCGACGGGGACCACGACCCCCGAGGTCACCAGCCCCGCCACGAACGTGACCGCGCCGACCACCATGGCCTTGGCCGCCAGCAGCCGCGCTGGATGCGGCGCAGCCGGCGGGCTGGTCCTGTTGCGCCCGCGCCGGTGTTCCGCCGTGAAGAACGTGACCGCCACCACGAGCACCGGGATCAGCCCCACGGCCCCGCCGATCAGCACGAGGTCGGCGCGTATGCCGCCCTCCACAGTGGCGGGCCCGATGTCACCACCCCCGGTCACGATGAGCTTGTCGCCGGATTCGACGACCCCGCCCGGGTGGTGCGGGGTCTTGCCGTCGGACTCCATGCTGACGCCGACGTCGTCGCGGCGCCACGAACCGTTCGCGCCCTGCAGCCTGATCTGGTCGAAGGTGGCGGTGACCTGGGAGAAGGCTTCCGCCATATCCCACAGCACGCCTGGCGAGGTGGCGAACAGCCCGATCTCGACCGTCTCCGGCAGCCCGGTCAGCTTGACCGTGCCGACCTCGGTCCACGTCTTGCCGTCGTCCGACTCGTAGCCGCCGATGGTGTCGCCCGACCTGGTCAGCCGCAGCCACTGCGGGCCGTTGTGCGGACCGCCGGCCACGTCGTGGACGTAGTTGTACTGCATCCGCACGCCGTGATCTCCGGTGAGCATGACGGCGGCATACGGTGTGCCCTGCTTGAGGCTCTGCCTGACGAGGAGCCCGGCCTTCGCCCACGGCACCACCCCCTCCGCGGCGTTGCGCACCCCGGGTACGGCGTCCGGCCGCCGGATCTGCCCGGTCATGTCCGACACACGGGCGGTGATGCTGCCGTTTCCCTTGAGCGGCTGGTGCACGAAGTAGTACTTGTCCCTGACCGCCGTGCCGTCGGGTCCCACCAAGGGCGCGGGGCAGGGGCCTTCGCCCTTCCCGGTCACGCAAGCGGTGCGGACGCCCCCGGCGACCAGCAGTCCGAGCGACACGGTCACCAGCACGGAGGCCGCCAGGGCGAGCATCCAGCCGCGCGCGGTGCGGAACGTGGTCCACTGCGCGTGCAGCACCCGGGGGAAGCCGTCCTGCCCGGCCCGCCGTCCGGAGCGGTAAGGCGTGAATGGATTCATGCCGACCGGTTGTACGGGGCACCCGGTCTCGGCAAGGTCCCAGCGGCTGCGACCCGGCTGCGACCGGGAATCTGGCATCGTGGCGGACATGGCACCTGAACCCGGCCGCACCGCCCGCACGACGGCCGGTGGTGAGCGGCGGTGAGGGTCCTCGTCGTCGAGGACTTCGAGGTCCTCGCCCGCTCCATCGGAACCGGGCTGCGCCGCGAGGGCATGGCCGTTGACGTCGTCCTGGACGGAACCGCCGCCCTCGACCGCCTGGCCGTCACCCGCTACGACGTGGTGATCCTCGACCGCGACCTGCCGGGCGTCCACGGGGACGAGATCTGCGGGCGACTCGCCCGCGGCCGCTGCGAGACCCGCGTACTGATGCTCACCGCCTCCGGCACGATCGAAGACCGTGTCGACGGGCTCAGCCTCGGCGCCGACGACTATCTGCCCAAGCCTTTCGCGTTCGCCGAACTGGTCGCCCGCGTCCGCGCACTGGCCCGACGCGCCACCCCGCCGCTACCGCCCACCCTGGCGTGCGGGGACATCACCCTTGATCCGGCCCGTCGTATCGCGTTCAGGGCCGGTCGGCGCCTCGAGCTGAGCCCGCGGGAGTTCGGCCTGCTCGAATGCCTGCTCGCGGTGCCCGGCCTGGTCATCTCCGCCGAAGAACTGCTCGAACGCGTCTGGGACGAGGCCGCCGACCCCTTCAGCAGTGCCGTCAAGCACACCATGCACCGGTTACGGGCCAAGCTCGGCGACCCGCCCGTCATCGAGACGATCCGCGAAGGCGGCTACCGCATCGGGCCGTCATGACCTGCCGGCAACTCGCCAGAAGGTCCTTGCAGAAGCGGCTCGCGCTCGCCTACGCGGCGGGCATCTACGCGGCCGGGGTCGTGGTGCTCGTATTCGTCGACCTCCCGCTCGTCAGCATCCAGGCAGCCAGGCCCGAGGGCCACCCCTCATCGAGCGCGATCACCGAAACCGGGCCCGGGATCAGCCTGCCCCAGCTCCTCGCGGGATCCGCCGTCGCCCTGGTCGTTCTGATTCCCGTCGCCCTGGCTCTCGGCTGGTACGTCGCCGGCCGGTTCCTGCGCCCGCTGCGCGCCATCACCGCGACCGCCAAAGTCATCTCCGCCGGAAACCTCCACCGGCGCCTCGACCTCGGCGAGCCCACGGACGAGCTGACCGAACTCGGCCACACCCTGGACGACCTGTTCGCGCGCCTTGAATCGTCCTTCGACGCCCAGCGCCACTTCGTCGCCAACGCCTCCCACGAGCTGCGCACCCCGCTCGCCGGCCTGCGCACCCTTCTTGAAGTCGCCCTCGCCGACCCCGACGCCGACGCCGACGCCCTGCGCTCGGCCTGCCAGGAGGCCCTCGCTCTGGGCGGACACCAGGAGCGGCTCGTTCAAGCACTGCTCACCCTGGCCACCAGCGAGCGCGGCGTCACCCGCTGGGACACCGTCGATCTCGCCCACGTCGTCGAAGGAGTGCTCGCCTCCCGCCGCGACCAGGCAAGGGAGGCAGGCATCGACCTTGCCGAAGATCTGGCGCCCGCGGTGACGGCCGGGGACCCGAGACTGATGGAAAGCCTCGTCGCCAACCTCATCGACAACGCCATCCGCCACAACCACGCAGACGGGCACGTGAAGGTCACCACGCAGACCTCCGGCGCGCAGGTGGCCCTTACAGTGGCCAACACCGGGCCAGTCGTCCCCGGAGACCAGATCCAGCGCCTCTTTCACCCCTTCCAGAAACTTGCGCCTGCACGTCACGGCCGCGACGGCTACGGCCTCGGCCTGGCCATCGTCGACGCCGTCACCCAAGCTCACCGCGCCACCCTCACCGCCGGCGCACGCCCCGAAGGCGGCCTGACCATCACCGTGCGGTTCGCGGCCTGTCGTTAGCGACCTGATCAGCGACAGTCGAATCGCGCTGGACCGCCTCTGACAGAAGCACCTCACCGCCTGATCGGACGTTCATCGTCGGCAACCCGCCAGGACTGTCACGTACGGTCTGAGACGCCGTGCATGAGGGTGTCGATCACCTTCGTGGCCAGCGCGTCGGGATCGGAGTCCGGGAGCGCGGAGTGCGCGGCCTCCCCCAGCAGCGCAAGGTAGACCTGCCTGGCCCACACGATGTCGGCGTCGGGGCCCAGCAGCTTGCCGAAGACCGCCTCGCACACCTTCATCACCTCGGCCTGCACAGCCTGGGCCTCTTGGCTGAGCGGCAGCTCGCGGGCCAGGGTGAAGCGCCAGCCGAGCTTGATCTGCACGATGGTGGCGGTGGCCTGGTGCAGCACCACCAGCGCAGGAGCGGTGTGCGGGCGGGCGGCGAGCACCGCCTCTTGGATCTCCCGCCACGCGGCCAGTTCCATGGCCTCGATCAACGCCTCGCGGCTGGCGAACCTGCGGTGCACGGTCGCCCTGGCCACGCCCGCCGCCTCGGCGACCTGCTCCATGGTGGCCAGCGGGTTGCCGCTCAACACCTCTTCCGCCGCCGCCATGATCGCTCGCATGCTGCGTTCGGCGTCCGCCCTCAGCGGCCTGTTGTGTCCCACATGGGAAACAGTACCGGCACTAACTGAGACTGTCTGTTGCAGATATTTGGAGATCTGTTACCTTTTTGCTCATGACTTCTCAGGGAACCGCCCTCGTCACCGGAGCTTCCTCCGGCATCGGCGCCGAATTCGCGCGCCGGCTCGCCGCCCGCGGCCACGACGTCGTCCTGGTCGCCAGGTCCGCGCCGGCGCTCAAAGCGCTCGCGGACGAGGTGCGCCGCAGCCATGGCGTACGGGCCGAGGTGCTCGTCCAGGACCTGTCCGCCCCCGACGCGGCCACGCGGGTCGCCGAGGAGGTCGCCGCCCGCGGACTCACGGTGGATCTGCTCGTCAACAACGCGGGCTTCGGCACGGCCGGTCACTTCGCCCGGATCGCCCCCGGACGCGAGCATCGGGAGCTCATGGTCAACGTCGTCGCGCTGGTGGGACTGACGCACGCGTTCGTGCCCGGGATGCTCGCGCGGGGCGCCGGCGGGGTGATCAACGTGGGATCCACGGCCGGCTTCGGCATCACCCCGTATTTCGCCACCTACGGCTCGTCCAAGACCTTCGTGCTCAACTTCAGCCTCGCGCTGTGGAGCGAACTGCGCGGCAGCGGCGTGAAGGTGCTCGCCGTCACGCCCGGACCGGTCGAAACGGCGTTCTTCGACCGGATCGGCACCAGGAAGGCCGCCATCGGGGCCAAGATGACCACACCTGACCAGGTCGTCACCTCGGCCCTGCGAGCCTTCGACCGTGACCGCGGCTACGTGGCACCGGGCCGGGGCACCCTGATGATGGCTCACCTCATGCCGCGCCGGCCGCGCAAGCTCATGGCGCTGATCGGCCGGAGGGTCACCCGGCCGGTGGCCGACGAGCTCACGCCCAGCCTGGCGCGCTGACGCGCCCGGCGTACTCGGCATGACACGCTTGGCAGGCCCACTGCGGCGGGCTGACGCGCCCGGATCGCCGCTGCGTCACGACCCGTGGCGGACCGGCATGTTCTGTCCGATCCAGCAGATGTTCGGCTGGGATCCGCAGAAGGTGGCCTGCACCTCGAACCCGCCTTGGTCGGTGATGGCCTGCTGTGCCTGTCCCCGGACGAAGGTGGGGCTGACGACGCCGGTCAGGTTCTGATTGGAACGGCCCGCCCCGGATTGCGCCTGGCCACCGCCCGCGCGCCCTCCTTTGATCACCTGTCCGCCACCCGAGCGCCCTCTCCTGATCATTTGGCCGCCGCCTCCGCCCGGGCCGGGGTTGCGGAGCGCGGTGAGTCCCTCGCGCGGCTGATGCGGGGCGACGCGGGCGATCGTGATCCCCGCCGCGGTGAACACGAGCGCGACCATGGCCAGCCGCCGGGTCGAGAGGCCCATCGCGGGGACCTTGGTGTCGCGCGGGTCGCGCGCGCGGGAGCGGGACATCTCGGTATGTGCCTTCCTGTTCCTGACCCGGCGTTCGCTGTCGCTCGTCCGCTTCCGCCGGGACGTGGCCCTCATACCCGGCCTGGATCTCCGTAGCTGCGGCGCGGGGCCAAGTAGCGATCAGCTGTCGTCCACGGCCCCGGAAACCCGCAGGCAGACCGATGATCAACGCGCACTCGTCACCGGAGCCTGCAGTGTTCGCCGGTTCGCGGTGGCGTCGCGGCATACGACTGCCGGCTCGGCTGGACACGCTCGACCGCGCGGTCGGGGTAGTGCCGCCGCGGTCGCACCACCCCCGGTCGCGGACGAGCGGCGGCGGCGCGGCTAGCTAGTGGACGCTGAAGCCGCCGTCGACGCAGATGGCCTGGCCGGTGACGTACGACGAGGCGTCGGAGGCGAGAAAGACGGCCACGCCGCGGAAGTCGTCGGGGACACCGTTGCGCCCGGTCATGGACCTGGCGGCCAGTTGCTCCACCCGCCCGGGGACCGCCTGGGCGGGCATGGTCAGCGGGGTCAGGACGAAGCCGGGGATGATCGTGTTGCTGGTGACCCCGTGTGCCGACCACGCCTCGGCCTGGGAACGGGTCAGGCCGCAGACGGCGGCCTTGGCCGCGCCGTACGCGCCGCTGTCGCCGAAGGCGCTGATCGACTGCTGGGAGCCGATGTTGATGATGCGCCCCCGGCCCCGGGCGGCCATGCGGGGGCCGAAGTGCTGCCCGAGCAGGAACGGCGCGGTGAGGTTGACGGCGATGGTCTGGTCGTAGTCGTCGACGGTCAGTTCGGCCATGGGCCTTCGGATGTTGTTGGCGGCGTCGTTGACCAGGATGTCGATCTCACCGAAGAAATCGCCCGCCTCCTCGCACACGCGGGCGACGTCGGCGCGGTCGCCGAGGTCGGCGCTGATCGCGGCCGCGCGCACGCCGTGGCCTTCGAGCCCGCCGACGGCCTCGGCGAGTTCCTTGCGCCGCCGGGCGACCAGGACCACGGCCGCCCCGGCGCGTCCGAGTGCCTCGGCGATGGCGTATCCGATGCCGGAGCTGCCTCCGGTGACCAGGGCGACCCGGCCGGTGAGGGAGAAGAGTTCCTCGATGTAGATCGGCATATCGCCGGAAGGTAGCAGCAGGCCGGGGCGGGACCTGCGGACGGGTCAGGCAGGACCGGCGTCTTCGGCGTCTTCGGCGTGCATCTCGCGCATCACGTCCTCGATCTTGCGCATCACCGTCTCCATGGTGCGCAGGGTCTCGGTGTCGAGGCGCCGCAGGAGGCGGATGTAGCCGCCGGTGCCGGCTTCGATGATCTCGCTGGTGAGCCGCCGTCCGGCCTCGGTGAGCTGGACGCGGCGTACGCGGCGGTCGTGGGGGTCCTCGTGACGGCTGGCCAGGCCCTGGGCGACCACGCGGTCGACGATGCCGGTGACGGTGGCCAGGCCGACGCCGAGGTGGCGGGCGAGTTCCTGCCCGGAAGTGGACCCGGCGAACGACAGGAACATGACGACCTTGAGCTGCTGCATGGTGAGAGTGGAGGCCAGCAGCGGCATCGAGCGGTCGCGGGCGAAGAACCGGCCCATGCTGCGCTGCAGCTCCGCGAGGCGGGCGATGAGGCATCCGCGCTCGGGGTCCTCCCCACTCTCCCTGAGGGCGGCGGGGTCGTCCTGCGGGCGGGGGGCGGCCGCCGCACCGGTTCCGGCGCGGCGATCGGCTGGGCTGTCGTTCACTGTCACCTCTCGGGTCAAGAGGTTACCAGTCGTTAATGCGACAGCTGAATGTTCGGACAAGGCGAAGTGTTAGGCTTGGCCAAACACTTCCCCCGATGTCAGGAGCTCGGATGACCTCCTTGGCCAGGCTGAGCCTTGCCAACCGCACTCTCGTGATCATGATCACGCTGGTGCTCGCGGGTTTCGGCTTGTTCGCGATTCCCTCGCTGAAGCAACAGCTTTTCCCGTCGCTGGAGTTCCCGGCGGCGTTCACGGTGGCGAGTTATCCGGGTGCCGCTCCCGAGATCGTGGAGGAGCAGGTCACCAAACCGATCGAGAGCGCGTTCCAGGGTATCGCCGGCGTCACCGACATCACCTCCACCTCGCGGGAGGGGATGTCCCAGGTGCAGGTGGCCTATGAGTACGGCACCGACATCGACCAGATGATCGGGAAGATGCAGCAGGCCGTGAGCCGGATCAAGGCACAGCTTCCGGCCGACGTCGATCCGCAGGTGGTCGCGGGCAGCACCGACGACATCCCGGTGATGGCGATCGCGGTGGGCGACGGCGGCGACCAGCACGCCATGGTCGACAAGATCGACAAGATCATGGTGCCGGAGCTGCAGTCGATCGAGGGCGTCCGGGACGTCACCGTCAGCGGCGCCAGTGAGGAACAGGTCGTCATCACCCCCGACCAGGGCAGGCTCGCCCTGCGGGGGTTGTCGGCCGCGGCCATCCCCGACCTCCTGCGGGCCAACGGGGTGTCCATCCCCGCAGGCACGCTGACCGAGGACGGCAAGTCGCTGACCGTGCAGATCGGCGACCCGGTGCGTACGGTGAAGGACCTCGAGAACCTCTACCTGACCCCCGCCGCGCCGACGGCGGGCCAGGGCGCCGCGGCAGGGCAGGGCGCCGCGGCAGGGCAGGGTGCCGCGGCCGGGCAGCGCGGCGGCGTCGGCGGCGGACAGTCCGCGGGACAGGGCGCTGCCGCCGGGCAGAGCGCGGCGGCGTCGGCGGCGGCGCGGGCCGCCGCGGCCCGGCCGAAGCCGGTCAAGCTCGGCGACGTGGCCGACATCAAGGTCGAGGACGCCTCCGCGACCACGCTCACCCGCACCAACGGCACTCCGAGCCTCGGCGTGTCGATCACGATGGTGCCCGACGGCAACGCCGTGCAGATCTCCCACGACGTGAACGACGCCCTGCCGGACCTGACGCGCGCCCTCGGCGACAGCGCCGAGCTGACCGTGGTGTTCGACCAGGCGCCGTACGTCGAGCGGTCCATCGAGGACCTCACCACCGAGGGTCTGCTGGGTCTGGCGTTCGCCGTGCTCGTGATCCTGGTGTTCCTGCTGTCGGTCCGCTCGACCCTGGTCACGGCCGTGTCGATCCCGCTGTCGGTGGTGATCGCGCTGATCGCGCTGTGGATCGGCGACTACTCGCTGAACCTGCTGACGCTGGGGGCGCTGACGATCGCCGTGGGCCGGGTGGTCGACGACTCGATCGTGGTGCTGGAGAACATCAAACGCCATCTCGCCTACGGCGAGGAGAAGCGGCGGGCGATCCTCGACGCGGTGCGCGAGGTGTCCGGCGCGGTGACCGCCTCGACGCTCACGACGGTCGCGGTGTTCCTGCCGATCGCCTTCGTCGGCGGGATGGTGGGGCAGCTGTTCAGCCCGTTCGCGATCACGGTGACCGTGGCGCTGCTGGCGTCGCTGCTGGTGGCGCTGACCGTCATCCCGGTGCTGGCGTACTGGTTCCTCAAGGCGCCGGCGCTCACGCCGCAGGAGGCGCAGGCCGTACGCGAGGACGCCGAGCGCAGGGAGCTGCGCAGCCCGCTGCAGCGGATCTACCTGCCGGTGCTGCGGTTCGCGACGCGGCGGCGCCTGGTCACGGTGCTGATCGGGGTGGTGGTGTTCGCCGCCACGATGGCGCTGGCGCCCAACCTGAAGACGAACTTCCTCGACAACTCGGGCAACGACACGACGCAAATCAGCCAGCGGATGCCGGCCGGGACCGACCTGGCGACCACCGACGCGGCGGCCAAGAAGGTCGAGGCGGTGCTCGCGGCCGACGGGGGCGTGAAGTCCTACCAGGTGACGGTCGGCGGCGGGAACCGCTTCCTCGGCGGGGTCGGCGGCGGCTCCGACCGCGCGTCGTTCTCGGTCACGCTGAAGGAGGACGTGGAGACCTCCGCCCTGGAGGACCGGCTGCGGGAGAGGCTGAAGGGCCTGACGGGGATCGGCGACATCACGGTCGGCGGCAGCGGCGGCGGGTTCAACTCCGACCAGGTGCAGGTCATCGTGCAGGGCGCGGACCAGGCCGCGCTGAAGACGGCGGCCACCACGGTGCGCGACGCCATGGCCGGGATCGACGGGCTGCGGGACGTCGCCTCCAACCTCGAAGACAGCGTCCCGCGGGTCGAGGTGCACGTGGACCGGGAGAAGGCCGCCGCCAGGGGCCTGACCGAGGCCGGGATCGGGCAGCTGGTCGCGCAGGCGTTCCGCGGCGCGCCGATCGGCTCGATCGACGTCGACGGCCGCTCCAGCGACGTGATCCTGCGCGCCGGCGGTGACGCGCCCGACGACATCGCGGCGATCAGGAAGCTCGCGATTCCCACGGCGACGGGCATGGTGAAGCTCGGCGACGTCGCCGACGTGGTGAAGGCCGACGGCCCGACCCAGATCACCCGGCAGGACGGCGACCGCACCGCGACGGTGTCGGGCACGGCCGACGCGTCCAACCTGGGTGCGATCACCACGAAGGTCACCGACAAGCTGAAGACGCTGACGCTGCCGGCCGGGGTGACGTACAAGATCGGCGGCGCGAGCTCCGACCAGCAGGACGCGTTCGCCGATCTGGGGGTGGCCATGCTGCTCGCGGTGGCGATCGTCTTCATGATCATGGTGGCGACGTTCCGCAGCCTGGTGCAGCCGCTGATCCTGCTGGTGTCGATTCCGTTCGCGGCCACCGGTGCGATCGGGCTGCTGCTGGTCACCGACACGGCGCTCGGCGTGCCCGCGCTGATCGGCATGCTGATGCTGATCGGCATCGTCGTCACCAACGCGATCGTGCTGATCGACCTGATCAACCAGTACCGCGAGCAGGGGCTGGGCGTGGTGGAGGCGGTCATGGAGGGCGGCCGGCGGCGGCTTCGCCCGATCCTGATGACCGCGATCGCGACGATCTGCGCGCTCACCCCGATGGCGCTGGGCGTGACCGGTTCGGGCGGGTTCATCTCCCAGCCGCTGGCCATCGTCGTGATCGGCGGCCTGATCTCCTCGACGCTGCTCACGCTGGTGCTGGTGCCGACGCTCTACACGATGGTGGAGCGGCTGAAGGAGCGCATGCGCCGTACGCCGAAGCAGCCCGCAGAGGGTGACGGCGACGGTGACCTGACCGTGTACGGCAAGGAGGCCCTCGAACCGGCGAAGTAAGCCCGGCCGCCACACAGATATAACCGCAAACAGTTCTTCGCGAAGGAGTCTTTGCGAAGAACTGTTTGCGGTTTACGGTGGGGGCATGAGTGATCCTGGCGAGACGCCCTGCTCTCCGAACGCGGAGGACGCGGTCGTCCTCGACGCCAAGGGGCTTCGCGCCCTCGCGCATCCGGTGCGTGTGCAGGTGGTGGGCCTGCTGCGCAAGCACGGCCCGTCGACGGCCACCCGGCTCGCCGAGCTGCTGAGCATCAACTCCGGCGCGGCCAGCTACCATCTGCGCCGGCTCGCCGCCGCCGGTTTCGTCGAGGAGGACGCCGGGCGCGGGAACGCGCGGGAACGCTGGTGGCGCGCGGTTCATCAGTCGACGCACTTCGACGACCTGGACCTGGCCGAGCGGGAGCCGGAGGCGACGCTGGCGTACCTGCAGTCCGTCGCCGCCATCTACACCATGCGCGCCCAGCGGACGATCAACGAGCTCCAGACGATGCCGCGCGCGTGGCGGAACGCGGCCGACATGAGCGACTGGGCGCTGCGGCTGACCCCGCAGGAGGCCACCGCCCTGCGGGAGGAGCTGTGGGCGGTCGTGACGCGCTACCGCAGGGACAGCCCGGAGGCGGCCGGCGCCCCGGACGACGCCGAGCGGGTGTCGGTGATCGTGCACATCCTGCCCGAGCTGGACGCGTCCACCGCTCAGGAAGACGACGCCCGATGACGGAAGAGGACGCGTCCACCGGCGGTGCTTCCCGCGCGCCCAGGCTGCGGCCGCTGGGCGGGCTGCTCGCGGCCATGGCGGTCGCGTTGACCGGCACCCGGGTCTCGGCCATCGCGCTGCCGTGGTTCGTGCTGGTCACGACCGGCAGCGCCACCCAGACCGGGCTGGTGGCCTTCTGCGAGATGACCCCGTACGTGGTGGTCAAGGCGCTGACCGGGCCGCTGGTGGACCGGGCGGGCCCGCGGGTCGTCTCCTGGAGCACCGATGCGGTCAGCGCCGCCGCGGCCGGCGCGATTCCCCTGCTGCACGCCGTGGGCCTGCTGTCCTTCCCCGTGCTGCTGGCCCTGGTCGCGGTGATCGGCGCCGTACGCGGCCCCGGCGACCTGGCCAAGGAGGTGATGGTCCCGGAGGCGGCCGAGCGTGCCGGCGTGCCGCTGGAGCGGGCCACCGGCCTGTCCGGCGTGACCGAGCGGCTGGCCTCGACCGTCGGTCCGGCGGCCGGCGGCCTCCTGGTGGCGTTGCTGGGCCCGCTGACCGGTCTCGTGCTCAACGCCGCGTGCTTCGCCCTGGGGTCGCTGATCATCTCGCTGGCACTGCCGCGTGGCATGGGTCACCCGGCGGACGAAGCCCCGGCCGCTTCCGGCTACTGGCGGCGGTTCGGCGAGGGCTTCGCCTTCCTGCGCGGCGAACCGCTGCTGCTCACCATCATCGTCATGGTCGGGATCACGAACCTGCTGGACGCGGCGTTCAACACCGTCCTGCTGCCCGTGTGGGCCCGGCAATCCGGCAACGGCCCGACCGCGATCGGACTGAGCAACGGCGTGTGGAGCGCCACGGCGGTCGCGGGAAGCCTGGTCGCCGCGGCCGTCGCGCACCGGATGCCGCGCCGGGTGGTGTTCTTCGCCGGGTTCCTGCTGGCCGGAGCGCCGCGGTTCCTGGTGCTGGCCGCCGACGCGCCGATGTGGGCGGCGCTGGCGGTCTTCGCGGTGAGCGGGGCCGGTGGGGGCTTCCTCAACCCGATCCTCGGGGCGATCGCCTTCGAGCGGGTGCCGCACGGCCTGCGCGGCCGGGTCAACGCCCTGGGCGACTCGATGGCGTGGGCGGGCATCCCTCTGGGCGGGCTGATCGCCGGGGCCGCGGTGGCGTGGTCCGGGCTCGCACCGGTGTTGCTGACGGCCGGCGCGGCGTACTTCCTGACCACCAACCTGGCCGCGCTGCTGCCGCAGTGGCGTGAGATGGACCGCCTGCGCGGCCGGGGCGCTCGGGAGTCGCGGGCGGCCGAGCCTGTGGCGTGAGGCGGCGACCGCCGCCGTAACCGGCTCGAGTGTCAGCCCGGAACGACCAGGCCCGACTCGTAGGCGAAGATCACCGCCTGGATGCGGTCGCGCAGGCCGAGCTTGGTGAGGATGCGGCTGACGTGGGTCTTGGCGGTGGTGTCGGAGATGAACAGTCGCGCGGCGATCTCGGGGTTGGACAGGCCGCGCGCCATGAGCCGCAGCACCTCGACCTCGCGGACGGTGAGGGTGTCGAGGGCGGGCGCGCGGCGCGGCGCGGGCGCCCTGGCGAACGCCTCGATGACGCGGCGGGTCACCGCGGGGGCGAGCATGCCGTCCCCGGCGGCGACCACCCGCACCGCCTCGATGAGCCGCTCGGCGGGCGCCTCCTTGGTGAGGAATCCCGCGGCCCCCGCCCGCAGCGCCTCGTAGACGTACTCGTCGAGGTCGAAGGTGGTCAGGACGATGATCCTGGTCGGCTGTCCGGACAACATCCTGGTCGCCTCCAGCCCGTTGAGACCGGGCATCCGGATGTCCATCAGGGCGACGTCGGGGGCGAGAGCGCGGACCGCGCGCACGGCCTGCTCGCCGTCGCCGGCCTCGGCCACCACCTCGATGTCGGGCTCGTCGTCGAGCAGCATCCGAAAGCCCCTTCTGACCATCGCCTGGTCGTCGGCGACCACCACGCGGATGCTCATCGCCCGTTCCCCGGCAGCGGCAGCACGGCGTGCACCCGGAACCCGCCGCCTTCGCGCGGCCCGGCCTCCAGGATCCCGTCGTAGAGTGCCGCCCGCTCGCGCATGCCGATGAGACCGTGCCCGCTGCCCTGGCCGAGCGGCGCCGTTCCGCCGCCGTCGTCGGTGACGACGAGTTCCAGGGCGCCGCCGGTCCACCGGACCGTCACGTCGGCACGGGCTCCCCGCCCGGCGTGCCGCAGGGCGTTGGTGAGCGCCTCCTGGACGATCCGGTAGGCCGCGAGATCCACCCCCGGAGGCAGGGTGGAGGGGCGGCCCTCCACCGTGGACGTCACCATGAGCCCGGCCTCGCGCATCTGGCCCAGCAGCGGTGGCAGCCCGCCGAGCCCCGGTTGCGGGGTGAGCGAGAGCTGTTCGTCGTCGGTGCGCAGGATGCCCAGCAGCCGCCGCAGCTCGGCGATGGCGCCCCGGCCGGTCTGCTCGACCTCCTCCAGCAGGCCGCTGTCGCCGGGCCGATCGTGCCGCAGCCGCCGCCGTACGACGCCGGTCTGGACGACCATGACGCTGAGGCTGTGGGCGACCACGTCGTGCAGCTCGCGGGCGATCCTGGTCCGCTCGGCCTGCACGGCCCGCTGCGCGTCCTCGGCGCGCCGCCGTTCGAGCTCGGCGGCCTGCCGCTTGAGCAGCCGGGCCTCCTCGCCGCGCCGGCGTACGAGGTGACCGAGCGTCCACGCCCCGCCGAACAGGACGCCGGTGAACAGATAGTCCCCTGCCCCGCCCCGGTTGGGGTCGATGGCGAACCCGACCAGCACGAATGTCGCCACCATGGCCGCGCCGACGACGGCGTCCCTGAATCTGGCGTGCACCGCCAGCGTGTAGCAGGCCACGATCATGGCGAAGAAGGCGTAGCCGCTTTCGAAGCCGTGCGCGAACGGCGCGGAGGCGGCCAGGACGACCATGATGGCGGCGACCACGCCCAGTGGCCAGATCCGCCGCCAGGCGACGGGCACAACCGTGGCCGCGGCGACGAGCATCTCCGTTCGGGTGAACGGCAGGGAGGTGCTCGTCACACCTTCCAGGACGGCCGCGACACCGAGCACGGCGGCGATCGCGGCATCGACCAGGGGCGGCCGGGGCGGAAACCAGCGCATGGCGGTCACGATAGACGTCGCCGCGGGGCTGCGAATCGTCCGCGCGGACGACGGACCGGCGCCCTGCGGAGCCCGCGCGTCGTCGCCGCGGACGACGCCGCGATCGTCGCCGCGCCGGACGACCGGGACAGTGCCCGCGGCCTACGGTGACGGCCTCACCCACACGAGCTCAGCTTCGAGGAGGCTCACATGTCCGCAACCCCCGAGGACTTCCGCCGCCGTCTGTCCGGCGTCTGCCTGATCGCCGGACCCGTCGTCATGACCGTGGCGATGGCCCTCAAGACGATCTCCGGTGACGACTCCCGCGCCGTCCTCACCGCGGTCGCCGCCGACCCGGACCGGTTCGGCCTGGCGATCCTGCTGCAGATGGTCGCCGTCCTGCTCATGCTGCCCGGGCTGGCAGGACTGACGCGGCTGTTTCCCGGGCGCGGCGCGGTGCTCGGTCACCTCGGGATCGGGCTCCTGGCGCTGAACGCGCTCGGCAACCTGGGGGACGCGGCGAGCGGGCCGGCCCTGGCGGCGCTGGCCTCCGGCGGCGTCACCGGACAGGAGGTCGCGATCGCCGACGTGGTCGCCGGCCAGCCGGTCTTCGTCGCCGTCCAGCTCATGGTGCTCGTCGGCCTGCTGGGCTTCGTGCTGCTGGCGGCGGGGCTGCTGCGGGCCCGTACGGTGCACCCGGTCGTTCCCGCGCTGCTCCTGGCGAGCCTGGTGTCGTTCTTCGTCCCGGTCACCGAGGCGGTGGGCGGCGTGCTGCTCCTCCTGGCGTACGGGATGGTGGGCGTCCGTTTCCTGCGCCCGGAGCCGGGGCCGGTGCCCGCCGTGGCCTGAGCCCCCCGTGCGTGCCCGGCACCTGCGGACAGCCGGAAGGAACGGGCTCAATAGACTGGGCCAACGTGAATGCCAAGCCGCGTATCCCGAATGTCCTGGCCGCCCGTTACGCTTCGCCGGAGCTGGCCCGTCTGTGGTCTCCCGAGCACAAGGTGGTGCTGGAACGCAGGCTCTGGCTCGCCGTGCTCAGGGCCCAGGCCGACCTCGGGATCGAGGTGCCCGAGCCGGCGATCGCCGACTACGAGAAGGTGGCCGAGCAGGTCGACCTGGCCTCCATCGCCGAGCGGGAGAAGGTCACGCGGCACGACGTGAAGGCCCGCATCGAGGAGTTCAACGCCCTGGCCGGGCACGAGCACGTCCACAAGGGCATGACCTCCCGCGACCTGACCGAGAACGTCGAGCAGTTGCAGATCCGCGACAGCCTGCTGCTGGTGCGCGGCAGGGTCGTGGCGCTGCTGGCCCGCCTGGGCCGCCTGGCCGCCGAGCACGCCTCGACCGTCATGGCGGGGCGCTCGCACAACGTCGCCGCGCAGGCGACCACGCTCGGCAAGCGCTTCGCGACCGCCGCCGACGAACTGCTGGTGGCCTACGAGCGGCTGGAGGACCTGCTGGAGCGCTACCCGCTGCGCGGGATCAAGGGCCCGGTCGGCACCGCGCAGGACATGCTCGACCTGCTCGGCGGCGAGGAGCGGCTGGCCGCGCTGGAGGACCGCGTCGCCGCGCACCTGGGGTTCGCCCGCCGCTTCACCAGCGTCGGCCAGGTCTACCCCCGCTCGCTGGACTACGACGTGCTGACCGCGCTGGTGCAGCTGG
Organism: Microbispora sp. NBRC 16548; assembly: GCF_030268985.1. Taxonomy (NCBI): domain Bacteria; kingdom Bacillati; phylum Actinomycetota; class Actinomycetes; order Streptosporangiales; family Streptosporangiaceae; genus Microbispora; species Microbispora sp. NBRC 16548. The sequence goes on along the minus strand of NZ_BSSF01000003.1, from coordinate 258,763 downwards.
CCGCCGCGCCGTCCTCCCTGGCCAAGACCATCCGCCTGATGGCCGGGCACGAGCTGGTCACCGAGGGCTTCAAGGAAGGCCAGGTCGGTTCGTCGGCGATGCCGCACAAGATGAACACCCGTTCCTGCGAGCGCGTCAACGGCCTCACCGTGATCCTGCGCGGGTACGCCTCGATGGCCGGGGAGCTTGCCGGCGACCAGTGGAACGAGGGCGACGTGTCCTGCTCGGTCGTCCGCCGGGTCGCCCTGCCCGACGCGTTCTTCGCCTTCGACGGCCTGGTGGAGACCATGCTGACCGTGCTGGACGAGTTCGGCGCGTTCCCGGCGGTCATCGAGGCCGAGCTGGGCCGCTACCTGCCGTTCCTCGCCACGACCAAGATGCTCATGGCGGCCGTGCGGGCCGGGGTCGGCCGCGAGACCGCCCACGAGATCATCAAGGAGCACGCGGTCGCCTCGGCGCTGGCCATGCGATCGCGCGGCGTGGGCAACGAGCTGCTCGACCGTCTGGCCGCCGACGGGCGTTTCCCGCTCGGCCGGGCCGAGCTCGACGCGCTGCTGGCCGACCGGGCCTCCTTCGCGGGCGCGGCCGCCGGTCAGGTGGCGGCCGTGACCGCGCGGGTCGGCGAGATCACCGCGCGCCATCCCGATGACGCCGCCTACGTCCCGGGTTCGATCCTTTAGGGACACGCGTGCGTGAACTGGTGAGCGAGGCCGAGGTCGTCGCCGCCTCGGGCGACGACGACCTCGTCGTGTGGGCGGCGCAGGGCATGCGGCCCGGCGTGCGCGCCTGGGCGTACGGGGACGCGGTGGCGGTGGCCGGCCCCGAGGCGTCCCGGCGCGACCGCCTGGTGGTGCGGGGCACGGCCGCCCAGGTCGTCCCGCTTGTGCGGCACGCCCTGGCCGAGGCCGGGCCGTCGTATCGGCCCCTCGGCGACGCCGCGGTGATCGAACAGGTCGTCGAGGCCGTGCCGGAGCTGGAGCCGGCGGTCCGCTTCTCCTGGATGGGCACCGAGAAGCTCGCCCCGCCCCGTCACGAGGCGAGCGGCGGGGAGGGGGCGGCCTCCTGGCTGGCGGACTGGGCCACCCCGGAGGTGGCGGCGCTGCTCGCCGCCGCCAGCCCCGACTCCTACGCCGTGCCGGGCCTGCCGCGCGTACGCCGCTGGGCCGGCGTCCGGGACGGCTCGGGCGCTCTGCTGGCGGTCGCGGCCGACGCGTGGTCCGCGCCGACGGTGGGCCTGCTCGCCGGCGTCGCGACCGCCTCACCGGCGCGGGGACGCGGGCTGGGGGAGCGGGTGTGCAGGTTCGTGGCGTCCGCGCTGATCGCGGAGCACGGCCGCGCGGCGCTGATGGTGGACGACTGGAACCGGGCGGCCGTCGTCGTCTACGAACGGCTCGGCTTCTCCCGCCGCCGCGTCGCCGCCACCGGCCTGCGCAGCTGAGCCTTTCGCGGTTCAGGCGGCGCGCGACGGGCCGAGCAGGCGCGGACTCAGCGCGGCCAGCACATCGGGCAGATCACGCAGCGTGGTGATCCTCGTCACGGCGGGGGAGGAGGTGCCGGGCTCGGCGCGGTAGCGGTCGAGCCACACCCCGTGCATCCCCGCCCGGGTGGGGGCGACCGCGTCGAGCAGGAGGTTGTCGCCGACCATGAGCACCTCCTGCGGGCGCAGGCCGAGCTTCGCCGCCGCCTCGTGGTAGCACCGTGAGGCGGGCTTGAACGCGCCGAGCGTGTCGGGCGTCAGCACCACCTCCATGCGGTCCATCAGCCCGATGCGGCGCAGTTTGGCCTCCTGCTGCACGGCCACACCGTTGGTGAGCACGCCCAGCACGGGGGCGCCGTCGAGGGCCGCCAGCGCGTCCAGTGTCTCGGGCACGTCGGCGAAGGCGGCCCAGGCCGACTCGTAGTGGGTCAGGAAGCCGGCGAAGGCCGCGTCCGGGTCGGACGGCTCGGGCAGCCCGAGCCGCCGGCAGAACTCGCGCAGCCGCCGGCGCCGCTGCTCGGCGAACGAGCACTCCCCGGCCTGCCACGCGGGCACGTGCTTGTCCTCCAGGTCGAGCCACAGCGCCGGCGTCTCCGGCAGCAGCTCGTGACCGGGGCAGACCGACTCGGTCCAGCGGGTCGCGGCGTGCGCGACCGCCCGGCGATGATCGAAAAGGGTCTCGTCGAGGTCGAACAGAATGGCCCTGATCACGAGTCCCCATCTTGACTGGGTCGTGTTTCCGGCGCGTTTCCTGACTGTGAAGCCCACCGGAGATGACAGGTAGGAAATTTCCTACGTATTATGGGGTCGTGGACGTCACCCCCACCGCCGTACGGCGGTCGTCACCGGCGGAAGACGAGATCTTCGCCGCACTCGCCAGCCCGGTGCGGCGCGAGGTGCTGCGCCTGCTCCGCGAGCGCGGCCCCCAGTCCGTGCAGGAGCTGGCCTCCTGCTTCTCCATGGCCCGGCCCAGCTTCTCCGAGCACCTGCGGGTGCTGCGCGAGGCGGGCCTGGTCAGCGAACGCAGGGACGGCAGGCGCCGGCTCTACCGTCTGGAGCCCGTCCCGCTGGTCCGGGTCCGCGACTGGCTGGACCCCTACGAGCGGTTCTGGCGCGACAGGCTGTCCGCCCTGCGCCACCTGCTCGACGACACCGAAACCACAGGCACCGAAACCACAGGCGAAACCGGCGCCGGCGGCCGCCCGCACGACAGCGGCAGCGGCCCCCGGACGGACCAGGACGAGGAGAGACCATGACCGACGCCGACGACCCGACCGTGCTGCGCCTAGACGAATACCTGGCACACCCGCCCGCCCGCGTGTGGCAGGCCCTGACCGACCCGGACCTGCTCGCTCGGTGGTTCATGCCGGGCGACTTCCGCCTCAGCGTGGGACACCGCTACACGATGGGCGGGACGGCCATGCCCGGCACCGGGTTCTCCGGCACCGTCCAGGCCGAGGTGCTGGCCTTCGAGCCCGAGCGCATGCTCCGCCTGGGCTGGCGCGACGCCGACCCCGCCAGCCCCGGCGGCGCCGAATGGACGATCACCTGGACGCTCGAACCCGAAGGCCGGGGCACCCGGCTGTTCCTCACCCACGAGGGCTTCGACCCCGGCAACGAGATGCAGCGGCGCGCCCGCTCCATCATGGACGGCGGATGGCGCCGCCTGATGACCGGCTCGCTCGCCGCCGTACTGTGACCCCCCGGACCCCCGGACCCCCTGGACCCCCCGGACCCCCTGGACCCCCCGGACCCCCTGGACCCCCTGGACCCCCTGGACCCCCTGGACCCCCTGGACCCCCTGGACCCCAGGGTGGACCGTCCTGAGTGGGCCACCACCCGGGGTCAGGCGTGCCGCGCCGCGTTGGCGTGGACCGCGTCGCGGACATAGCGGCTCAGCCCCTCGGCGACCCGCTCATAGTTCGCGGCGAAGCGCGGATCGGTCACGTACATCTCCCCGAGGCCCTTGTGGATCTCGTAGGTGCAGTCGTAGAACCAGCGGGTGATGTGCGCACGGTGCCGTTCGGCCACGTCCATCGCCCGCTCGCCGTCCGCGGGCGCCCCCTCGGCGAAAGCCGCCGCGAACGCCTGCAGCACCTCGCCGGCCTCCGCCGTGATGGCCCGCCAGTCGTCCTTGGTGTAGCGGGCCGTCCGGCGGCGGCTCTGCTCGAACGCGTCGGTGCCGCCCCAGCGCTCCTCCGTCTCCTCGGCGTACTGCTCGGGATCGAAGTCGCCGAAGACCTCGAACCGCTCCTGCGGCGTGAGGGAAAACCCCATCTTCCTCGCCTCCATCGCACGTTCGACCGCCGCCGCCATCGCCTCCAGCCGCCCGATCCTGCGCCGCAGCAATTCGTGCTGGCGGCGCAGGTGGGTCACCGGGTCCCCGCCCGGATCGTCGAGGATGACGGCGATCTCCTCCAGGGAGAACCCGAGCTCCCGGTAGAACAGCACCTGCTGTAGCCGGTCGAGGTCCGGCTCGCTGTAGCGCCGGTATCCGGCAGCCGACCGCTCGCTGGGCCGCAGCAGCCCGATCTCGTCGTAGTGGTGCAGCGTGCGCACCGTGATCCCCGCGAAGCGGGCGACCTGGCCGACCGAGTAGCCCATGGGCTCTCCTCCCTTCCGGGGTCCAAGCCTGCGGCCTCCCGCGACGTGAGGGTCAAGCCGAGCAGCCCGGGCCGATATCGGCGTGTGAACACCCGGCCGCCGGGGGCCGTCCTCACCGCGCTGTTCTCACCGTGCTGTTCTCACCGTGCTGTTCTCACCGACGCGGCAGTTGCCGCACCCGTGCGGCCTCTCGGGTGAGGTGGTCGCGTTCGGGCACGCTGGTGGCGGCGCGGGCGGCCTCGGCGTACAGCTCGGCGGCGCGCTGGAGGTCGCCGGCGCGTTCGTGCAGGTACGCCGTCACCGCGGCGTAGCGGGGCAGGCCGGGGTCCACGCCGGCCAGCGCCGCCAGGCCGGCCCGCGGCCCGTCGGCCTCGCCGACCGCCACCGCGCGGTTGAGCCGCACCACCGGGCTGCCGGTGAGGAGCAGCAGTTCGTCGTACCACTCCACGATCTGCACCCAGTCGGTCTCGCAGGCGCTGCGGGCGTCGGCGTGCAGGGCGGCGATCGCGGCCTGCGCCTGGTATTCGCCCAGCCGGTCGCGGGCCAGCGCGCCCTGCAGGATCGTCACCCCCTCGGCGATCAGGCCGGTGTCCCAGCGCGACCGGTCCTGCTCGGCGAGCGGCACCAGCCGACCTCCAGGGCCGGTGCGAGACGCGCGGCGCGCGTGGTGCAGCAGCATGAGCGCGAGCAGCCCGGCGACCTCGGGTTCGTCGGTCAGAGCGACGAGCTGGCGGGTCAGGCGAATCGCCTCGGCCGCCAGGTCGACGTTTCCTCCGTACCCCTCGTTGAAGACGAGGTAGAGCACCCGCAGCACCGTCCCGAGATCGCCGGGCTGGTCGAGCGGCAGCCCCGCGATCCGCCGCTTGGCCCGGCTGATCCGCTGCGCCATGGTCGCCTCGGGGACGAGGTGGGCCGTCGCGATCTGCCGCGTGGTCAGGCCGCCGACCGCGCGCAGCGTCAGCGCGACGGCCGAACTCTGCGGCAGGGTGGGGTGCGCGCACAGGAAGTACAGCCGCAGCGTGTCGTCGGTGGCGGGCGCAGGACCGGCGGGAGGCTCGGCCTCCACGGTCAGCTCCCGCCCCCGCCGCGACGCCTCGGCACGGGCGGCGTCGAGGAACCTGCGCCAGGCGGCCGCGACGAGCCAGGCCTTCGGATCGCGCGGTGGATCGCCGGGCCAGGTGTCCAGTGCCCGGATCAGGGCCTCCTGCACGGCGTCCTCGGCCGAGGCGAAGTCGGCTCCGCGCCGGACGAGGATGCCGATCACCACGGGTACGAGCTCCCGCAGCAGCGACTCGTTCACCGCGTCACCCGTCACTCCGTCACCGTGGGCGGCTCGGTGAGGAACGGCCGGACCTCGAGCCACTCGTAAATCGGCTCGCCGCGGGGCCCGGGAGCGGCGGACAGCTCCCCGGCCAGCTGGAGCGCGCGATCCCAGGACTCCACATCGATGATCATCCAGCCGGCGATGAGGTCCTTGGTCTCGGCGAACGGACCGTCGGTCACGGGCGGGCGCCCCTCGCCGTCATACCGCACGAACGTGCCCTCGGGTGCCAGCGCCTGTTCGTCGACGAACTCACCCGTCTCCTCCAGGCGGGCCGCGAAGTCGCGCATGTACTGGATGTGCGCGTCGACCTCCTCCGGCGTCCACTGGTCCATCGATCCGTAGTCGACGACGTGGGCCGGGCCACCTCGGTAGTGCTTCAGCAGCAGGTACTTCACGGTGGTTCTCCTTCTTCCTCACGCGGCCCGTCGTCGCCGCTCCTGCCCCTGGGACGGAGCCGGCACCGCATTCTCGACACCCGGCGCGACATCTTTCCAAGAAATCCCGCGTTGGACTCTCCCACTGGGGGAGAGGCCATGCTGGGGCACGTGAACGACGACCTCCTGTCGATCGGGCAGTTCGCCCGCCTCGCCCGGCTCAGCGTCAAGCAACTGCGCCACTACGCCACACTCGGCCTGCTCGAACCCGCCTGGATCGACCCCGCCAGCGGCTACCGCTACTACCGGACCGTCCAGGCCCGCGACGCGCTCGTCATCGGCCTGCTGCGCTCCCTCGACGTCCCGCTACCCGTCGTCGCGGAGGTGCTGTCCCACGGCGGCGAGGGAGAGGACGCCCGGGGACGGGACTCCGCGGCCGCCGCGCTCGCCCGGGTCAGGGACGACCTGGAGGCCGAACTCGCCCGCCGCAGGCGCACCCTCAAGAGCCTCGAACACATCCTCGCCACCGGCCTGCCCGGCGCCGAGGTCACCGTCGTCACCGAACCCCCGCGCCCCGCGATCGTCGTCCGCGACCTGGCGGCCACCCCCGAGGACATCGGCCGCGCCACCTCCGCCTGCGTCGCCCGGCTGATGGCCGCCGGACCACCCGCACCGGCCCTCGTCGGACTGTTCCCGCTCGACTACGGCGAGTCCATCCCCGTCGCCGTCGCCCTCACCGGCACCGGCCTGCCGCGGGTGCCCGGCGCCGACCCCGAGATCCTGCCCGGCGGCACGTTCGCCACCGCCGCCCACGTCGGCCCCTACGACCAGATCTCGCTCACCGCCCACGCCCTGCTCACCTGGTGCGCGGAACGCGGGCACGCCCCCATCGGCCCCCTCCGCGAGGCCTACGTCTCCGACCCCGCGACCACCCCGCCCGAGCGGCTGGTCACCCACCTGATGATCCGACTGGAGGACGAAGAATGAACTGGTATTCCGCCGCCGACACCCCCGAACTCGCCGACTTCGGCCCCGTCACGGGACTCGGCGTCACCGGACGCGGCGCACCCGGCGGGCCCGCGCACCTCGCCGCGATCACCGCCCTGTACGCCGTCGCGGAACCCCTCACCGGCCTCGCCGGGGGACTGCCCATGCCCGTGCTCGAAGGCCGCTGGTGGGTCGAGGACGCCACCCGCCATCCCCTCGACGTTCCCAGGGACGAATGGCACTGGCACCTGTTCCTGCGCCTGCCCGCCGCCCTCGACCCCGCCCTCGCCGAACAGGCCCGTGAGGCCGCCCGCCCCGCCCCCGGCGTCGACGCCGTCCAGCTCGTCACCTTCACCGACGGGCGGTGCGTCCAGATGACCCACCACGGGTCCTACGCCGAGGAACCGAAGTCGCTCGCGCTCATGGACGAGTTCATGCGCGCCCACGGCCTCGTCCCGGCCGGCCTCCACCACGAGATCTACCTGAGCGGCGTCCAGGAGACCGACCCCGCGGCCATCCGCACCATCCTGCGGCAACCCGTGCGCAGCGCCTGAACACCCTCCGTCAGGCGTCCGGCCCGGCCTGGTCGTTCCGTCCGGCCTGGCCGCGCCGGCGGCGCAGCAGCGGATGCGACCCCATCGCCACCTCCAGCTCCCCGGGCAGGTCGTCCCGGTAGCGGCCGAGCGTCGACAGATCGCTGTGGCCCAGCACCCGCCGCACCGCGTCCATGTCGGTGCCGTCCGCCAGCAGGTGCGTCGCCGTGGTGTGCCGTAACCCGTGCGGGGTCACCGCCCGGCGCCGCCCGGGATCCACCTGCCGCTGCACCCGGTCGATGACCGCCTGCACATCGCCCCGGGCCAGCCGCCTGCCCCGCCACGACAGCAACAGCGCCTTCTCGCCGTCCCCGCCCGCCCGCACCGCCAGGTACGCGTCGAGCGCCGCCGCGACGGCATCGGGCAGCGGAACATCCCGGGTGCGCCCGCCCTTACCGAAGATCCGCCAGTAACGCACCCCGTCGTTGGTGTAGAAGTCCTCCACGTTGGCCCGCACCAGCTCCGACACCCGCGGGCCCAGCGTGGTCAGCAGCAGCACCACCAGGGCGTCACGCACGTCCGTCCGCTGGTCGGCCCGCCTGCGGCGCCCCGCGCCGGAACCGGTCGCCTCCGCGGGCGGCGCGGCGGGGGAGCCCGCCGCCTCGATCAGGCCCTCGGCCTGCTCCCGTGTCAGCGCCCGGCGCTCCGGCCGCAGCCCACCCCGCTCCCGCGCCCGCACCGACGAGGCCGCCATCGGATCCAGATGCACCCAGCCCGCCGACGTGGCGTGCCGGAACAACGCCGACACCGACCGGCGGAACCGCGCCTGCGACGCCGCGCTCTGCCCGGTGTCCTTCCCCGTGCTTTTTCCCGTGCCCTTCCCCTGGCCGTCGCTCTTCCTGCGCTCGTCCGGCTTGCGCGCGAAGGCCAGCAGCACCGCGTCCACGTCCTCACCGGTCAGGTCGTCCAGCACCCGGTCCGGCCCGGCCAGCCGTACGAACGTGGCCACGTCCCGCGCGTAGACCTCGGCCGTGGCGGGCGACAGCGCACCGGTCACCGTCTTGGCTCGGACCAGCTCCACATAGCGGTCCCCGGCCTCCTGCACGGTCAGCCTGTTCACCTGTACGGGCAGCATGATCGACACCGTACCGAGCCGCACCGACAGCAAACGCAGCGGCGGCGGTCTCCTACCCCTCGCCGCCCTCCGCGTCGACGGCGTCGATCGCGTCGACGAACCGCTCGGCCTCCGACTGGCCCATGCCCGTCTCGCCGCGCACCAGGAACACCGCCTGCTCGCCGCGTCCGGCCGCCTTCAGCTCCCGCACCCGCGACGCCAGATCGGGCCGCGCGTGGCCCGGGGCCACCGGCAGCGGCCGCCCGGAGGCCAGGGCCTCGGCCAGGTCCTTGGCCTCCTTCAGGCCGAGCCCGGTCTGCTCGCGGATCAGCTTGATCGCTTCGATCTTCTTGTTGTCGGCGTACAGCTCCCGCACCCGGTGCTGCAGGTCGGCCGAGACCGGCGGCAGCAGGCCGGGGCTGCGCCACGCCAGCGGCCCGGCGGGGCGGGCACCGGCCCGCACGGCGGCGAGCCCCACACCGAGAAGCGCGATCACGATGACGGCGAGGACCAACAGCTCGAACGGACCGATGTTAGGCATGCGGTGATCGTAAGCCGCGCCCCAAGGAACAGTCAGCCCTTCCGGCTTCCGGCCGGTGGGTCAGGCGGGGCCGGGAGGCAGGTGGACGGTCATGATCAGGCTGCAGGTTCCGGTGCCCGAGGCGCGGTAGACGTGCGGGGCGTCGGCGTCGAACGTGGCGGTCTGCCCGGCTTCGACGACATGCTCCGCGCCGTCGACGACCAGGGTCATCCGGCCGGAGGTGACGCTGACGGTTTCCACGACTCCGGCCTGATGGGGGTGGCTGCGGTATTCCTCGCCCGGTTCCAGCCGCCAGCGCCACACCTCGACGGGGGCCGGGCCTGAGGTCGTCAGCATGAGCCGCGCCTCGCCGCCCCGTTCTCCGATCCACAGAGGCGCCACGGCGTCGGCGGCCACGACACGGACGCGGCCTTCTGGTGGTCCCTGCATCAGGGCGGACACCGAAATGCCGAGAGTGTCGGCCAGCCGGACCAGGGTGGCCAGGTTGGGATTGCCCTGGGCCTTCTCCAGCCCCACCAGGGCCCCCTTGCTGACCCGGGCACGCCGGCTGAGTTCCTCCAGGGACAGGCCTGCGCGGATGCGGGCAGCCCGGACGTTGTACGCGACTGTTCGCAGGGCTTCGGCTGTCTCGGCCATCTGATCACCCTACTGCGGCCATGCCACTTCGCTGCACCGTTCGGTCATTTGGTTATGCCGGTCGGTTTATTGTACGGTTCGGTCGTTCCAATGAAATAAGGATGTGCCGTGATCGCTCTGCTGCTGGCCCTCGGCAGCTCACTCGCGTACGGGTGCGCCGATTTCCTCGGCGGTCTTGGCGCCCGTAAGGCTCATGTGCTGCGCACCGTGGTGATCGCAGCCCCGGCCAGTCTCGCGGTCGAACTGCTGCTGTGGCCGTTGCTCGGCGCCTCGTTCAGCGCCGCTGCCCTCGGCTGGGGTGCCGCGTCGGGGGTCGCCTCGGCGGCCGCGTTCGCCCTGCTCTACCGCACCCTGGCGATCGGTCCGATGAACGTGCTGTCGCCCGTGACCGCGCTGGTGTCGGCCATGCTGCCCGTCGGCGCAGGTCTGTTGCAGGGCGAGCACCTGGCCGCCGCCGGGCTGGCAGGTCTGCCGCTCGCGCTGGTGGCGGTGGTGCTGGTCAGCGCCGGACACGGCGCGGGCGCGGCGCGCCCCTCGCGTACCGCGCTGCTGCTGGCGTTCGGCGCGGGCGCCGCCATCGCCCTTCAGCTGATCTTCTTGCACCAGACGCCGTCCGGCAGTGGCGTGGCTCCGCTGATCGTGGGCCGGGCGGTCTCCTCGGCCGTCACCCTGGCCGCGGCGGGGCTGATGCGCCGCAAGCTGGGCGCCGAGCGGCCCGCGTACGCGATGTCGGCGGCCGCGGGTGTGCTGGACTCGGTGGCGAACCTGCTGTTCCTGCTCGCCGCCCGCAGCGGGGACCTCGCCGTCGTCGCCGTCGTCACCGCCCTCTACCCGGCGGGCACGGTCCTGCTCGCCCGCGGCGTGCTCGCCGAGCGCATCCACCGCGGCCAGTTCGTCGGCCTGGGCGCCGCCGCCGTCGCCGTCAGCCTCCTCGCCCTGGCCTGAGCACGCCTGCGCGGCCGGTCGACGCCCGCGCCCGCGGGGTGATTGGGCGGCCCCTGCGGGTCAGCTCACCCGCCGGGCGATCGTGACGCCGTCGCGCACCGGCAGCATCACCGACTCGACCCGGCTGTCCTGTGCGATCATGTCGTTCAGGCGGCGTACGGCCACCTGCGCGTCCCCCTGGAAGGCCGGGTCGAACACGCGCCCGCCCTGGAACACGTTGTCGAGCACGACCAGGCCGCCGGGGCTCAGCCGCGTCACCACCTCCTCGTAGTAATCCGGGTAGCTCTCCTTGTCGGCGTCGATGAAGGCGAAACCGACGACCGGCTCGGCCGGAAGCGCGCGCAGCGTCTCCAGCGCCGGCCCGATCCGCAGGTCGATGCGGTCGGCAACCCCCGCGCGCTCCCAGTAGTTCCTGGCGATCGACGTCCACTCCGTGCTCACGTCGCACGCCAGCAGCCGCCCGTCCGGCGGCAGCCCCCGCGCGATGCAGATCGAGGAGTAGCCGGTGAACACCCCCACCTCCACGGCCAGGCGGGCACCCGACATGCGCGCCAGCATCGTCAGCAGGGCGCCCTCGTCGTGCGAGACCTGCATGCCGGCCGCGCCGCCCGTCTCCTCCCGCGTCCTGACCACCAGATCCCGCAGCACCTCGTCCACGGGGGAGCAGTGCGTGAGCAGGTAGTCGTCCACGACGGGGGACAGGGTCCACGCCGCGTCACCCCCGATCGGCGGCGACCAGTCGACCACGAGCTCCTCCTGGGTGGCGAACCGCAGCAGGTGACGGGTGACCACGTCCCGCACGCCGAGCAGCGCCTCCTCGGCAGCCGCGGTCGCGATCATCTCGAACCCGCCGCCGCGCGGCCGCAGCACGCAATGCCCGGACCGCAGCTCGATCACCGCCCGGCCGTCGCCGCCGAGCACGGTCTCCACCTTGTGGCCCATGTGCGACACGAGCTGCTTGATGTAGCGCTCGGCCCTGTCGGTGACGACGTACGCCGTCGAATGAGGCATCGGCTTCCTCCATGTGACACATCAAGCGTCGAGACTTTTCGACGCTTCCGGCCCGGCGATTCTGCTGGCCCGTCCACCCGTTTGTCAAAGCATCGACGATCCTCGACACTTTCTCCCGTGAACGACGAGACGGCGACCGGGGAGCACCCCGCCACACCCCCGCACGAGCCCGACCTCCTGGAGCTACGTACCCCCGCCCAGTTCAAGGCTCTCGGCCACCCCGTCCGTCACCGCATCGTCAACCTGCTCCGCCAGCGCCCCGCGACGCTCGGGGAGCTGGCCGCGGCACTGCGGGCCGCCAAGGGCACCATCGGCTACCACGTCCGCGTCCTGCGCGAAGCCGGCATCGTCCGCCTCGCCGGCACCCGGCACGTACGCGGCGGCACCGAACAGACCCTCGCCCTGGTCAGCCGGGGCTTCCGGCTGCACGAGGAGGCCGCGGCCGGCCCCGACTTCCTCGTCAGGGCCGCCCTCGCCGAGATGCTGCCTGCCCGGCCCGGCCAGGCCGAGCACACCCTGCTGAACCACCTCTGGCTCACCCAGCAGGAGGCCCACGCGCTCATCGCCCGTCTCCGCGACCTCCTGCCCGCTCCCGGCCGCACCCCGCCGAGCACCCCGCCCCCCGGCGGCGAGCCGTACGGGCTGCTGCTCTCGCTCTATCCCGCCGACATCCCGACCCTGCCGCCCTGCCCCTCCGACGAGAGCGCCGCCAGGAACAGCACCTCATGACGCGCGATATGCGCGCTGTCGGTGAGATACAGCAGATCGTGCCCCTCCGCGACATGAGCGGCGAACGCCTCGTGACCCGCCGCCGCCTCCGCACGCATGTGGGCGACCAGATGCTCCAGCCGCGCCCGCGCGGTCCGCGTCAGCGCCTCCCGGTCCTCCACTCCAAGCCGATAGGCATCGGCGAACACACGCAGCCGCCGCGCCTGCTCCTCCACTCCCGGAGCGCTCTCGTCACGGCCGGGATCATGCAACGGCACGAACCGGTAGGCGGCATAGGCCACATCCCACACCCGCGGCCCCGGATGCGCGGTGTCGAAGTCGATGAACGCCACCGGCCGCCCCTCCCGGAACACGCAGTTGTACGGCGCCACGTCACCATGGCAGACCACCTCGGCCGGAGCGCGTGGCGGAAAGTACCATTCGGCGCCCTCCGGAGGCGCGAAACCCACCGTCGCGTCGTGATAGTCCCGCAGCAACGCCCCGGCCTCGGCCAGCGCCTCATCCGTCATCGCGTACGCCGGCAGGGGATAGTTCGGCACCTCACCCGGGAGGAAATCCAGCACCTCCCGGCCCTCGCCGTCGCACCCGTGGGCTCTCGGCGCGCCGCCGAACCCTGCCGCCGCCAAATGATCCAGCAGAGCGTGCACCGCCGGCGTCCACCGGCGGGCCGGCCGGCGCACCGTGCCCCCGACCCGCACGACACGGTTGACCCCACCCCCGGTCAGCTCCTCCTCGCGCCCCCCGGGCAAACGCGTTCCGGCCGGACCGGCGAGCGCCGCGCGCAGCCTCTCCGCGAGGTCGGCCGCCTGCCGCAGCGACCACGGGATCACCCCGTTCTCCGTCATCAGCGCGTGGAACTGCTGCCGCTCGTACGGAATCCCGGGCGGCAGCGGCGCGATGTGCCAGTGCAGGTGGGCGTTGCCCTGCCCGCTGCCCAGTGACAGCAGATACGTACGCTCCGAGGGGACGACCGCCTCGACCGCCAGGGCGACCCGGCGCACCGTCCGCATCAGCCGCACGTACGCCTCCTCGTCCAGGTCGCGAACCACATGCTCGACGTGGGCCTTCGGCGCCACCAGGACCTTCCCCGGCAACGTCGGGTAACGGTCGAGAAACGCGATGTGAAGATCGTCTTCGAACACGACCTGTTCGAAGACGTACGCGGGGTCGCCCGCCACCACCGCGCAGACGAAACAGGGACCACCCCTGACACGCCGCACGTACGCGGCGACATCGAAGTCTTCCCTGGCGTGGGGGAGCCGCCCATCCGACATGCCGTGATCGTACGAGACCTGGAGCGGGGAAACGCCGTTGCACGGCCGGGGGAGCGCCGGCGACACTCCCGAGGTGGCCGATCACCCGCCCCCGGACGGACGCGCCGGACCAGAGCGCGGCCCCCTGCCCCCACCGGGACCTCGCCGGACCTACCGGACCTCACCGGGGGAGGATGAGGTATGAACCCCGGCGTGGAAGTCGCGGCCATGACGAGCCGGGAGGTCGCCGTCCTCATCGGGCTGCAGGCATCCGGCAAGACCACCTTCTACCGGCAGCGCCTGGCGGCGACGCACGCCCACGTCAGCAAGGACAACTGGCCGAACGCCCGCCACCGGCAGCGACGCCAGCTCCGGGTCGTCGCCGAGACACTGGAGGAGGGGCGGAACGTGGCCGTGGACAACACCAATCCCTCCCCGGAGGAGTGGGGCCCGCTCATCGTCGCGGCGAAAGAACACGGCGCCCGGGTCGTGGCCTACTGGTTCCCTCCCGACCTCACCGCGTCCCTGGACCGCAACGCGCGGCGACCCGGCCGCGCGCGGGTGCCCCAGGTCGGCATCCACGCCACGGTGAAACGCCTCCGCCGCCCACGCCCGTCGGACGGATTCGACGCGATCCACACGGTGACCTTCGACGACCAGGGCGGCTTCGATGTACGAGACGACAACGCCCCTTCCGAGGGCATCCATCGATAGGGGAGGATCGACATCGTGGGCGAAGCCCGCCGGGTGCGAGACAGGTACAACGCCGCGTTCAATGCGCACGACATTGACGCGCTGCTCGGCACGGTCAGCCCTGACGGGGCGTTCCTCACCCCGGAAGGCATGGCCGAGGGCCGTGAGGAACTGGGCTCCTACCTGGAGGAGTTCTGGGCGGCCTTCCCCGACGTGCACACGGTGGTCCTGGAGTCGTTCGACGTCGACGACGTGACGGTCGACGAGCTGGTGCTCCTCGGCACCCACAAGGGGCGTTACCTGGGACCGGGCGGCAGGGTCATCCCGCCGACAGGCCGTCCGCTGAATCTCCGCTGCTGCTATGTCTGCGCCATCGAGAACGGGCTGATCGTCAGCCTGCGCCTCTACTTCGACCAGCTGGAGCTGCTGGCCCAGCTCGGCGTGCCGCTCATGTGACCCACCGCGTCGATGTCCGGTACCGCCCCGGCGGGGATCGACGACCCCCGCCGGCCTCGTCAGATCACGACGTAGGGGAGTAGGGCGGGGCCACACCCCAGCCCCAGCGGGGAACGGGAGCCTGCTGCGGAGGGCGGGCACCGGGCTGGGAGTTGGCGAACGCGAGGCGGGTGCCCCACTCGATGTAGCTCGCGAAGGCGGCGCGGAACTCGGGGTCCGCCGGCAGGCCGACCACGTCGGCCGCGTCCATGAGGAGATTCACCCATCGGCGGCGCTGAGGTTCGGTGATGGCCTTGCCGAGGTGCTGGACCAGCATGTGGTGGTAGCCGCCCCGCTCGGCGGTGTAACGGGACGGCCCGCCGAAGACCTCCGACAGCCACATCGCGACGTACTTGGGGTGTCCCGGGTCCATGTGGGCGAAGAGGGGACCGATCAGATCGTCGTTGAGAACCTGCTCGTAGAACGTCTCGGTGAGCCGCTCGAACGCCTCGGTGCCACCCGCCCAGTCGTACAGGCTCGGGACCGAGGAGCCGGTGCCGCGCACGGCGGTGCGCTCGTAGTGCCGCATCTCCTCGATCTGCCGGACGTAGGGTTTGATCGCGGAGAAGAACGCCCCGAAGTGCTCGCCACCGCGGAAACCCTGCAGGTGATCATCGGCCGAGGCCCACGTGATGCGCAGGATGTACCACTCGGGCTCATCCACACACCGGGACAGTTCGTAGTCCACACACTGCGGCGCGGCCGCCAGGGGAACCGCGGCACGTTCGTAGGCGGCCTCGAACTCTTCCGCGTCCCGCTGGTCGATCCGGTAGCGGATGTACTCGACGATCATGTGAGCATCGCCCCGGGGGCCGTGCTGTCGAAAGATAAGATCATGATTGCATTGTAATCATGTAACTCCCATTAGGGTGCGTAGGCGACGACAGTCACGCGGAGTCCGCGGAGTCAGTGCGAATCAGCTCAAGGAAGGCCGTGGCCGCCGGGGACGGCCGGTTGTCCCAGATCAGGTACTCCACCCGTGTGGGAGCATCGCGAAGACGAATGACGCGCAGGTCGGGAAAGCGCGGCGCGTACGCGGCAGGCAGCATGCCCACGCCGAGGCCCTGCCGCACCAGATCGACCATGAGCTCGGCGGACGACACCTCGAAAGGCACCTCACGTCGCACCCCCGCGGCCGCGAAGGCCTCGTCCGACTGCGCTCGACCAGCCGCGCCGACACGGAAGTCGATGAACGGTTCGTCCGCCAGGCTCCGCAGATCCACCTCGTTCTCCACCCGGTGGTAATCGGGCGCGACCACGGCGACCAACTCACCTCCGCCGAGGCGGCGACTCTGGACGCCCTTGGGTTCCGCACGCGGCGGCAGGCCGAGGAACGCGACGTCGACGCCACCCTGCCGGACCCGCTCGACCAGCTCATCGCTGCCCGCCGCGGCGAGCGTGATATGCACCCGCGGATAGCGCCGACGATAGTCCCTCAAGGCGGCCGGCAGGTCGACGGCCGTCACCGTGGGGATGGTGCCGACGGCGAGCCGCCCGCGGATCTCCCCGACGGCGGCCGCCACCTCGGCACGCGCGCGGTCCGCGGCCTCCAGACACTCCCGGGCAGCGGCGAGGAACGCCTCTCCGGCCGGCGTCAGCCGTACACGCCGGCTGGTCCGCTCGAACAACCGCGCGCCCAGCTCCCGCTCCAAAGCGGCGATCTGATGACTGAGCGCCGACTGCACCACACGGCAGCGCTCGGCCGCCCGGGTGAAGTTCCTGGTCTCCGCGACCGCCACGGCATACCTCAGCTGCTGCAGCTCCACCCAACCATAGTGAATCACGATCGATACCGATGAAAAGTATGTGTTGGACTCATCGATCGGTGGTCGCGCACCCTTGTCGATGTGGGCGGCCGTTGAGCTCTCGGCCGCCGGCGACCACTTCCGCCGCGCCGAGCGGCCAGGCGCCACCGGCCGGCGGACGATCAACCATCAGAGAGAACAAAATTGGTCACCTACGACACACACGCGCACTCGACCTTGAGAGCATGGCTAGGCGTCGCGGCCATCACCGCCAGCCTCTTCGTCTTCCTCACGACCGAGCTGATGCCCGTCGGCCTGCTCACTCCCATAAGCGCAAGCCTGCGCATATCCGTGGGCACCGCCGGGCTGATGGTCACTCTGTACGGTGTCTCGGCCGGGCTCGGCGTGCCTTTCATCGTGGCATGGACCAGGCGCGTCAACCGACGCGTCCTGCTGTCCACGCTCCTGGCGACACTGACCCTGGGCAACACGATCACCGCCATCTCGCCGAACTATCCGCTGGTCCTGACAACACGGCTCATCATGGGCTTCGCCAGCGGGGTGTTCTGGGCCATAGGCGTGAGCATGGCGATGCGCCTTGTTCGGGAACGCCACGCGAGCAGGGCGGCCGCGATCGTGATGTCCGGAATCTCGATCGCCGCGGTCGTGGGCATACCACTGGGAACAGCCCTGGAAAGCCTCACCAGCTGGCGAACCACGTTCCTGATCTGGGCCGGCCTCAGCGCGCTGGTGTTCCTCGCGGTCGTCGCCGTCGTTCCCTCCCTGCCGTCGACGAACGCGGTCTCGGTGCGGGAAGTCTTCGGGCTCCCGCTGAAGAACGTGCCGCTACGTCTGGTGCTGTTCACCGTCGTACTCTTCGTGCTCGGCCATTTCGGCGCGTACACGTTCGTGCGCCCCTACCTGGAGCAAAGCGCATCCGCCACGCCCTTCTTCATCACCGCGGCGCTGATGGTCTACGGCGCGGGAGGCGCGGCCGGGAACTTCGTCGCCGGATACACGGTGAACAGAAATCCGCGGGGCGGCTTCATCGTCGGCTGCGCGGGACTCGTGACGTCCCTGCTGTTGTTGCTCACGATCGCTCACGGGCACGCAGGGTCGATCATCACGCTGATTCTGTGGGGCGTTTCCTTCGGCGTCGTCCAGCTCTCCCAGGTCAACATGACGCAAGCCGCCGCGCCCGCCACCTTCGAAGCCGCGATGTCACTCAACACCATGGCGTACAACACGTCCATCGCCCTCGGGGCGCTTTCCGGCGGACTGATCGCCGATCACCTGGGCGTCACGAAGGTCGTCTGGTTCGGTGTGGCGCTGACAGCGGCTTCGCTGCTCCTCACGCTCGGCACCCGCCGGAAGACCTCGTGCACCGTCCCCGACGATGCGTCGGCGCCCACCCGCAAACAGGCGGCCCCGGACCGGCCCTGAGCCGCGCGGTGGCGGCGGCCGGTGCGAGGCGGCGGCCCAGGGCCGGGGCCGGTCCTACTCCGCCGGCGTGGGCGCCGCGCCCCCGGTGCGAACGCGCTGACCGAGGAAGAGAGCCGCGCGGTCCAGTGCCTCGTCCGCCTCGTCCAGGACACCGGCGAACGACTGGAACACATGCGGCACGTCGGCGGTGATGTCCAGGATGACATCCACTCCGGCCGCCCTGGCGCGCTCGGCCAGGCGCGTGGAGTCGTCCAGCAGGATCTCATTGGTGCCCACCTGGAGCAGCATCGGGGGGAAGCCGGTCAGATCGGCGAGGACGGCCGGGCTGAGCAGGGGCTGGTGCGGGTCGGCTCCGGCGAGATACATGGCCCCGGTGTGTTCGACCGCCTCGCGGGTGAAGATCGGGTCGATGCCTTCCTTGGTGTCCATGCTCTCGCCCGTCCGGGTGGCGTCGAGGCCCGGAGAGAACGCCACGATGGCGGCGGGCAGCGGAAGACCCGCGTCGCGGGCGGCGAGGCAGGTGGTGACGGTGAGGCCGCCGCCGGCGGAGTCGCCGACGAACGCGATCGTCGAGGGATCTCTGCCGCTGTCGAGGAGGGCGCGATAGGCGCCCAGGGTGTCTTCGATCGCGGCCGGGAACGGATGCTCGGGGGCAAGCCGATAGTCCACCGAGTACGCCCCGAAGCCAGTCTTGGCCACCAGGTTTCCCGTCAGCGACAGGGCGGTCTCAGGAGAGCCGAAGACCCAGCCGCCCCCGTGGAAGTACAGGATCGTCCCGGCGCGGCGCCCGTCGTCCGGCTCGACATGCAGTGCGGGCCGGGCGCCCAGCGTCGTCTGCGTGACGCGGATGTCGCCGGGCACGATCATCTGGGCCATCATCGCCTTGAACCCGGCTCGGATCGCCTCGACCGAACGGGGGCCACCGGGCCGGGGCTGTCGCAGCATCGCGTCGATCTGAGCGCGCTGTTCCCTGCTCATGGGTGTACTCCCGCCGTAAGTAGCTTCCACTGCACTATATTCCTTGGAAACTATATCAGCGGTGACACGGTCGGCCTCCCGGGCTTCTTCACCAACCCCGCAAGAGACGTGGGTCCCGAGGTGACCGCCCGAGCAGCGCGATTCTCGAGCGTCCCTCTCGGGATGGGGCGCTGAGCCGGTTGTTCTGCTCGGGCGGTCAGGGGCGTCTATGGGCTGATCAGCGCAGCCTCGTGCCCCCTGCCCGGGTTTCAGCGACCCAGTCGGTGAGGCGGCGCAGGAACGTCATGGCGATGGGGGGTGGGTCCTGTGCCATCACGCTCGCGTGAAACGCGTGCGGCATGCCCTCATACAGGTCGAGGGTCACGTCGACACCGGCGGCCGAGGCGGCTGCGGCGAAGCGACGGGTGTCGTCCAGCAGCACCTCTGCGGTGCCGGCCACGAGCAGGAGCGGAGGCAGGCCGTGCAGGTCGCCGTGCAGCGGAGACTGAGGAGCCTGATCGGCGCGGGCCCCCGCCAGATACTGGGCGGTGACGTGTTCGGCGACACGGCGGCTGATCACATCCCGGCCGTCGTTGGTGTCCAGGGACCGGCTGGACAGGGTCAGATCGGTCAGCGGGGAAAACGCGACGGCCGCGCCGGGTAGGGGATCGCCCGCCTGTCTGAGCGCCAGCAGCGCCGACAGGACGAGCGTGCCGCCCGACGACTCGCCGCACACGATGATGCGATCGGCGGGAACGCCTTGCTCCAGCAGGCTCCGGTAGACGGCCACGACGTCGTCCAAGGCGGCGGGATACGGATGGTCGGGAGCCAGGCGCTGGT
Organism: Microbispora sp. NBRC 16548; assembly: GCF_030268985.1. NCBI lineage: Bacteria > Bacillati > Actinomycetota > Actinomycetes > Streptosporangiales > Streptosporangiaceae > Microbispora > Microbispora sp. NBRC 16548. Next base: position 239,062 of record NZ_BSSF01000003.1, on the reverse strand, counting down.
CCACCCTGAACGCGGGACGCCGGGTGGCCTGCGACAGGCGGCAGGCCATGAGAGGCTCCAGCGTCGGCTGGGAGTGCTCGAAGCCGCCTCCGTGCACGTACAGCGTGACGCCGTCCTCGGTGGCCGACCCTTCGGCGGCGCTGACCCACTGTCCTGGTACGCCTCCGGTATGAGCGAGCGCGGGCGTCACGTCGGCGGCGAGCGCCGGGGTGCGGGTGAACAGAGCCCGGATCGCGGCCGTCACGGCAGCGTTGTCGTCGGAGGTGGTGGGGACGCGCGTGACATTCAGATGATCCTCGTGCCGGGGCGGCAGTGCGTTCAACAGGGGGACCAGGTGCCGTTCTTCATAGGAGAGATGGTTTTCGATCTGCGCGACGAGCCGGTCCACCTCGGTCAGCAGGTCGGCCGGTCCCGCTGAGAGCAGCTTCTGCAGGTCGTCGAGGAGGCGGTCCAGGACCGCGTGCTCGGCGTGCAGACGATCAAGGACCGCGTCGAGTTCGGGGTGGCGGTCACGCAGGTGCGGAAACAGCTGGCCGCTTTCCGCGGTGTGGTGGTGGCGCAGCCCACCGCACACGGCCAGGCAATTGACCCGCAACTGCGCGCCCACACGCGGGCCCGAGACGGCGGCGTCGGCGCGGATGAGGGCCAGTTCCCGCCGGAAGGCGTCGTGGATCGCCTTCAGCACCTCGCCTTCCGGAAGGTCCGGGAAGGAACCGGAGTGCGGAGTCAACGCGACGACGGGCAGGACGCGGCCGGACTTCGCCTGATAGTCGGCCCAGCCGGAGTCCGCTTCCACAGCACGGGCGAAGAGCCGCTCGCGTTCCTCGCCTTCCAGAACAGCGGCCTCGGCCTCGATCGTGAAGACGCCCGTCTCCACGGTGACGTGAGGGTCGGCACGCACATTGTGATACCAGGCCGGGTGGTGCGGCGCACCGCCGGCCGAGGCGATGACCAGCATGCGGCCCCCCTCGTCATGCAGGTAGCCGAGCGGGACGGTGTGGCGGGCCCCCGAGCGGGCGCCGGTGGTGGTCAGGAGGAGCAGCCTGGCTCCCTCGAAAGGGCCGCCCACTTTTCCGCGGTTCGCGCGGAATTCCTGAATGATCTGCTGGTTGAAGTCGTACGGCATTCTCTGCTTTCTTGTTTCGGGCATGGCGAATCGACCGCGTCGCCGAATGAGGGCCGGCGGTTATGAATGAATGACGGAAACGCGCACGGCAAAGGGGCGGCGTGGCGGCGATTTCGCCAACGCCGAGGGGCTGCCGATACGCGGGCGCGCAAATACGCGGGAAGAAGAATTCCGAATCAGGAGGTCGCAGATGCGGCGGGCCTCGCGCCCGCCCGGCCCTCACGCCGTGGCCGGGTGCCTCACTCGCTTGTGGCCCATGGCCGACCCGGCAGTCACGGTTTTCACGTTATCGTCACCTCAGGAATGTGGCAACACCACATCTGTACCCATTCGTGACGTGGTGGGGGAGGAGCCCTGCCTTGCGGGATCCGTGATAAGTTCGCTATCGCCGCGCATCGCCGCGAACTGAGGAGGTGAGACCGATCAACGCTGTGACAGGTCGGGGCTCCCTCCTTCGCATGGCCTAGGGGAGTGCCCGCAGTAGGCATCCCGAAAGGCGTGAATCGCATTGCGCTTCATATCTGAGACGTCATACGACGGCGTCCGCGAACAACTCTTCACCCTCGATGAGATCCCTGGCGCGCTCTGGACGCCGGAAGGCGCCGCCGGCGCTCGGCCCCTCATTCTGATGGGTCACGGCGGCGGCCGGCACAAGAAGGCCCCCGACGTCGTGACCCGGGCGCGCCGCTTCGTGGTCGAGTGTGGTTTCGCGGCGGCCGCGGTGGACGTGCCCGGCCACGGCGACCGGCCGAAGGACGAGAGGTACGACAAGATCGCGACCGAGAACCAGGCTCGCGTGGCGGCCGGGGAGGAGCCGGCTCCGCTGATCGCCGGTTTCCAGGCGCTCGTGGCTCGCCAGACCGTCCCGGAGTGGCGAGCGGCGCTGACGGCGCTCCAGCGACTTGAGCACGTGGGCGTCGGCCCGGTGGGCTACTGGGGTGTGTCGTTGGGGTGCGGGCTCGGCGTTCCGTTCGTCGCGGCCGAACCCCGGGTCCGTGCGGCGGTGCTGGGCCTGGGCGGGGCGCTGGCATCGGCCGAGGCCGCGGCGCGGATCACCGTCCCCGTGGAGTTCCTGCTGCAGTGGGACGACGAGCGGGTGCCGCGGGCCCAGGGCCTGGCACTGTTCGACGCCCTGGCCTCGGTCGAGAAGACGCTGCACGCCAACCCCGGCAAGCATGGGGAGATCCCCGAGTTCGAGACCGACAGCTCGCTACGGTTCTTCAGGCGGCACCTCGGTCAGGGCCACCGCCTCGTCGCTCCCTGACCAGGCCGGCAAGCGGGGGAGCGGCGCGCCAGCGACCTGGATCGGCCGAGGGATCGAGATCGCCGGAGCGAGCCGGCCCGGGCCGCAGATAGATAGCCAAGGTGTTCGTGCCGTATGACCGGCATCCTCATGCGGTGCGAACAGCAGCCGATCCAGCAGCCGCAGGGTCATCGACAGAGAGACCGGACATGACCGCCTATACCGGACAGAATTCACCTTCTGTCCGGTATAGGACCGCATAGGCGTCTTTGTCCCATAAAGGGGGCCTTTGTCGTACCAGAGGAGGGGTGGGCGCCCGGTGGTGACGGCCAGAAGCAAGATCTTGGGACCCGGGTGTCGAGAATGTGGCACCGGCTCCGTCTCAGGTACGCCGGTGGCCACGACGGGCCCGTGCGACAAAGGAGGACCACCATGACGATTCAGCGGATGGACAACGTCGGCATTGTCGTCGACGACCTTGAGGCCGCCATCGCGTTCTTCGTAGAACTCGGCATGGAGCTGGAGGGTAAGGCGCTGATCGAGGGGCGTTGGGCGGCACGTCTCGTCGGGCTCGACGACCAACGAGTCGACATCGCGATGATGCGGACCCCGGACGGCCACGGGCGAATCGAGCTGGCGAAGTACCACACGCCGGCGGCGGTCAGCGGCGTGCCGGAGGACGCCCCGGCGAACACGCTGGGCATTCGCCGCATCATGTTCGCCGTCGACGACATCGACGACGGCATCGCCCGCCTGCGCACTCACGGCGCCGAACTCGTCGGCGAGGTGGCGCAGTATCAGGACGCCTACCGGCTCTGCTACATCCGCGGCCCCGAGGGCATCGTCGTCGCACTGGCCGAGCAGATCGACTGACGGCCTCGTCGCGGCGACAGCGCAGAGATGGTGTCATGTGCACTTCGAAGGGCGTTGCGAAACTCCAGGTCATCCGCCCTTCGAGCCCCTTCCGGCGTTGCTCGATAATGAACATTATGTCAAGTTAGCTACTCTGGCCACTCCTCCAGGGTGCCGATGGGCGGTTCGGGCGTTCAGGCCGACCAGGGAGACGAGCACAGCATGAGGACGATCGTTGCTCCGTACGGGCGTTGGGAACCGGCGACGCCCGCACAGGTCGCCTCGCTCCTTTCCGCGATGCCGTGTCCATGGTGGGTCGCCGGCGGGTTCGCCATCGAACTCGCCGTCGGCCATCACATACGTGATCACGGCGACATCGACGTGGTGATGCTGCGCCCGGATCAGCACCACCTCTGCGACGCCCTGCGCGGCTGGGAGTATTGGGCGGCCGACCCACCGGGTGTCCTACGCGCCTGGGAGCCCACGGAAACCCTGCCCGGCCCCGTGCACGACATCTGGTGCCGCCCCGGGCCGGATGAACCGTGGCGGATCCAGGTGATTTTCGATGAGGCGAGCAACGGCCAGTGGATATCGCGACGAGATCCCGGCATCCGCTGCCCAGTGACCGAAATCGGGAAGGTCAGCCCGGACGGTATCCCCTACCTCGCGCCCGAGATCCAGCTGTTCTACAAGGCCAGACAACCTCGGCCGAAGGACCAGATCGACTTCCTCGCGATCCTGCCCCACCTCACCACGTCACAACGACGCTGGCTCAGCGAGGCCCTGGCGCACAGTTTCGGCACACACCCCTGGCAAGAACGGCTCGCGTGCTGACCCGGGCGCCGCTGGTCAGCATCTCGGTCGCGTGACAGATCGACTCAGGCAGGACGCGACCGGACTCCCCGGTGCCGGTGCGGTGCCCTCGGTGCGAGCGGCCGATCCGGCGACTACACAGCGTGACCACTCCCCTCTCCCCCGCTGGTCAGCCGCTCGCGCCCGCGTGCATGAGCGCGACGTACCCCTCCTCCAGCGAGGGCTGGACCGGTACGGCGCGAGGATGGGGCCGGGCGGGGCTGACGAGACGGTAGTGGGTGCCGTCGGAGCGGCTGATGGCGGAGACGACGACGCCGGTGGCGGGTGGCGGTCCCTGGCCGACCAGTTCCCAGGTGACGCCTTCGGCCTGCTGGGCGATGTCGGCGACCGGGCCGTTGAAGACGACCCGGCCGCGAGCCATGACGGCGGTGTCGCGGCAGGTCTGGGCGACGTCCTCGACGATGTGGGTGCTGAGCAGCACGGTGCGGCCGGCGGCGATGGAGGCCAGGAGCGTGCGGAAGCGGATGCGCTCCTCGGGGTCGAGGCCGGCGGTGGGTTCGTCGACCACGACCAGGGCGGGGTCGCCGAGCAGGGCCTGTGCGATGCCGACGCGGCGGCGCATGCCGCCGGAGAAGCCGCGGAGCTTGCGGGTGGCGGCGCCGGTCAGGCCGACCATGTCGAGGAGCTCCCCGATCTGGCGGCGGCGGGCGATGGTGTCGTCGAGTCCTTTGAGCAGGCCGACGTAGTCGAGGAACTCCTGGGCCGACAGGTCCGGGTAGAGGCCCAGGTCCTGGGGCAGGTAGCCGAGCCGGCGTTGTACGGCCAGGCGGCCGCTTCTGGTGGTGAGGTCGTGGCCGCCGACGCCGGTGAACAGCCTGCTTTTGACCGTGCTGACAGGGATGTCCAGGATGTGGGAGATCTCGGCGTGGGACAGGCCGGCGGACAGGGCGAGGGTGAGGACTTCCCGGTGGGTGGCGGGTAGTGCGGTGAGCGCGGCGGCGACGGCGGCGGTGTCGGCGCGGGCGAGGGCCACGACTTCGGGGTCTGGTTCGGTGGATGGGAGGGGGGCGGGGCGGCCGCCGTTCATGCGTTTGAGTGCTTGGCGGCGGCAGATGCCGTACAGCCGGGTGCGGGACGGTGGAGCGGCGTTCGTAGGATCCGGCGGAGCGCCAGACGGCGATGAAGGTTCCTGCAGGGCCTCCTCGGCGGCGCCGCGGTCGCGTAGCAGTCCTTCGGCGTAGGCGAGCAGGGCGTGGGCGTGCCGGGTGTAGAGCTGTTCGAAGGCATGGTCGTCACCGGTGGCGACCAGTCGCAGCAGCCGGAGGTCCGTGTCGTCCATTGTTTGTGGGTACTGTGCCGGGTCGCGGGGGTTCGGGCGCGAGGTGCTGTGATGTGCGTCACGGTCGTCGTCGCAGTCGCTCCGGGTGGCCGCGTTGCCGGCGGGGCGCCGGGCTTAGCGGCTCATCGTGGTCTCCCGCTCCATGCGCGACAGCTTTTCGGGGTTGCGTACGGCGTAGAGCCCGGTGATGAGGCCCTCGTCGATGCGCACCGTGATGACGGTGTCGATGTCGCCGTCGAGCCGGACGACCAGGGCGGGGTGGCCGTTGACGTGTGCCGGTTGCAGCGAGGCCGCGGGGGTGATCCTGCTCAGCACGTGGGCCACCTTGCCGGCCCCCACGACGGGCGCCGACGCGGCCTGCTTGAGTCCGCCGCCGTCTGTCAGGAGGACGACGTCGGGGGCGAGGATGTCGAGCAGGCGTTGCAGGTCGCCGGTCTCGACCGCCTGCTGGAAGGCCTGGAGCGCGGCTCGGGTCGCGTTCGGGGAGACGACGTCGCGGGGACGGCGGGCGGCGACGTGCGCGCGTGCCCGGTGGGCGATCTGGCGGACGGCGGCCTGGCTCTTGCCGACGGCTTCGGCGATCTCGTCGTAATCCAGGTCGAACACCTCACGCAGCACGAACACCGCCCGCTCGGTCGGTGCGAGCGTCTCCAGCACCAGCAGCATCGCCATCGAGACGCTGTCGGCCAGCTCGACGTCCTCGGCCACATCCGGCGCGGTCAGCAACGGCTCGGGCAACCACGGCCCGACATAAGACTCCCTGCGCCGGCCTAGCGTACGCAACCGTTTCAATGCCTGGCGGGTGGCGATCCGCACCAGGTAGGCACGCTGATCCCGCACCGTCCCGAGGTCGACGCCCGCCCATCGCAGCCAGGTGTCCTGCAGCACGTCCTCGGCGTCGGCGGCCGAACCGAGCATCTCGTAGGCGACGGTGAACAAAAGATTGCGATGGGCGACGAACACCTCCGTGGCCAGGTCCATGGCGGAGTCCATGCGGCTGTCACGAGCGAGGGGCCCTGCTGTGTCCGTCGGTCGCTCGCCGCGTTCGCTCATCGCTGGTTCCTGTCTGTCGGTTCCCGACTGTGCCATGCATAAGAGGCCGGTCCTCACCGCTGTGTGACAGCCGTGTTCGGTGACACACGTCACAGGGCCGTGTTGTCACAGGGATCGGGTCGCCGGGATCTCTTGCTCGTCAGGACGCCGCGCCGCCGATCGGCGCGGTACGCCACGTCGCGAGTGAGGACCACCGTCATGGAACCCCGTATCGACCTGATGGCCAACGAGCTCGGCGCCAGGATCGCCAAGCGGATCTACACCGTCGCCCTGGCGATCCAGCAGTCGCCACTCCCCCAGGCCACCCAGGACCTGGTGATGCTGCGCGCCAGCCAGATCAACGGCTGCGGTTTCTGCATCGACTGCCACACCAAGGACGCCATGGCGGCCGGGGAGAGCGCGGTCCGGCTCCACCTGGTCGCCGCCTGGCGCGAGTCCACCGTGTTCACCGAGGCCGAGCAGGCCGCGCTGGCGCTCACCGAGGAGGGCACTCGGATCGCCGACGCGCACCACGGCGTGTCCGACGAGACCTGGGACCGGGTGCGCAAGCATTACGACGACGACCAGATCGTCGCGCTGGTGTCCCTGATCGCCATGATCAATGCCAACAACCGGCTCAACGTGATCGTGCGCAACCCGGGCGGCTCCTATGAACCCGGCATGTTCGCCGGCATGGCGAGCTGAAAGAAACGTCATGGTGGAAACCCTTCGCCGTGACTTCGGTGGCGACGTCATCGAACCGGGAGCGGCGAAGGGCACCGGCCTTGGGGAACACGCTCCTTGGCCTTTCATCCGCACCGGTTGGCGGTGGTGGATGCAATAACCGGCATGATCACCCGGAAGCCCGCTAGGGCGACGATGGGATGGACGCGTACTATCGGGCCTTGCCACTCTGCGATCCGGGCATAGTGCAACGAGTCGTTACATTGGAGACGCCAGCGCATGGACAGGCCACCGTCGCCACCTGGAGCGGAGCGGGCTGACGGATCGTTCGTCCAGATCGGCGCTCTCGTTCCGCTGACTCGGCCTGGTTGGGTCGAGGCAGGCAGGCACTTGCTCGCTGGACTCGAGTTGGCCGTTCGCGAAGTCAATGACGCCGGCGGGATCGTGGGACGACCACTCGAGCTGGTGGTGCGAGACACCGCGGCTGATCCGCACAGGGCCGCGGCGGCCGTGGATGAATTGGCGCGCCTGGGCGTGGTTGCCTTGGCGGGGGAATATCACAGCGTCGTCGCCCGTGCCGCCGCCGCCAGGGCCGACGCCCTCGGCCTGCCGTTCCTCTGCTCGTCGGCGGTTCTCGACGCGCTCACCGAACGGCCGACGGAATGGGTCGCGCGCCTCGCCCCGGCGCAGTCCCACGGCTGGCGGATCTACGCGGACTTCCTCCTCCGCGCGGGCCACAGGCGCATCGTCGTAGCAGCCGAGTCGAGTGTCTACTGGGCGGCTGGGGCCCGCGTTCTGCGGGACCACCTCGCTCCACGCGGCGGCACCGTCATCGAACTCGACGTGCGCGGGCGCACCCCCAGGGCCGTGTGTGACGAACTCGTCGACAGTCGCGCGACAGCCCTCCTTCTTCTGGTGGGCCATCCGGAGCCGGCAGTGCCGATCGTCAAGTCTGTGCGCCGCGACCAGCGTCTCGCCGAGATCATGATCGGTGCTCCGGCCGGGCAACCGGAGTTCGCCGAATGGGCGATGTTGCTGGGCGACGACGGTGCGGCGATCCCGTTCTTGCGCTACCTGCCCGAGCGCCTCAGCCCACTCGGTGCACGAGTCGAGACGGCCCTCCGCGAGCGGCTGGCCGAAGCGCCCTCCTTCGTCGCCTTCGAGGGGTACGACGCGGTCGCCGTCCTCGCCGATGTGCTGCGTTCCCAGGGCGTGGACCGGGCGCGCACTGCCGGATCCTGGCCGCGCGTCGCGGTCGAAGGCACCCGGGGGCAGATCCGCTTCTCCCGCACGCCAGGTATCAGCGTGTGGCAATGGGCGTGGACGCCGATCCAGGTCGTTGATCGTGATCCGGCGGATCCCGGTCGCTTTCGGATCCTTCACACCGGCTGAGAGAGCACAGGTGATCGGCGGGTGCCTGGCGGCGGTCTGGACGACCGGGCCTGCAAGCGGCCTTTGCTGTCGGCGGTAGGGCTGCGGCCCGGTCGCGGCCTCCGATGACGACGGCTTGTGTAGGCCTCGCGGACAGGCGGGGCCGTTCGAGGCGCCCGGCCAGTTCGGACGGTTGGCGTCGTCCCTGGACCGGGCGCGGAGCGTCCGGGACTCGCGTGGTCAGGCGGGGGTTTCGGGCAGGCAGACCGTGATGGCCTGGGGCACGACTTTGACCGTGATGCGCTTGACCCGGTCGCGGGCTCCCCCGTCCAGTTCGTACGCCATGGGAGTGCGGAGTTTGACCGATACCTTCCGGGCGCGGGTGATGCGGACGAAGGGGGATTTCTCGGCGTTGCCGGCGCTCATGCGGCCAAGGGTGCGGGCCCATTGGATGGGGCCTTCCGCGGTGGAGACGCCGACTTCGAGCCAGCCGTCGTCGTAGCGGGCGTCTTCGAAGACGTCGATGCCGCCGGTGACGGTGCCGACGTTGCCGACGAGTACGCAGCTGGCGTCGCCCTCGAACCAGTCGTTGTCGTCGATCTTGATCTTCATGGGGGTCACGGCGCCACCGACGTGGCGCAGGCCGGTCCAGACGTAGGCGAAGCGGCCGAGGCGGTCCTTGAGGCCGCGGTCGGCGTCGGCGATCATCTCGGCGTCGAAGCCGACGCCCGCCATGACCGCGAAGTGCTCGCCGTTGATCTTGCCGAGGTCGAGTTTGGCGCGGCGGCCCTCGAAGCCGATCCGTACGGCCTCGGGGAGGTCTTCGGGGATGCCGAGGTTGCGGGCGAGGAGGTTGGCGGTCCCGGCGGGGACGATGGCGACGGCGGCGTCGCTGCCGGCGAGGGCGTCGACGCAGCGTTGCACGGTGCCGTCGCCGCCCCAGAGGAAGAACAGCTCGGCGCCGTCCTTGAGGGCCTGGCGGACCTTCTTGGGGGCCTTCTTGCTCTTGGGGACCTCATACCAGAGCAGGTCGTCGACGTCGTAGCCGGTGATGAGCTTGCGGAGCTCGTCGAGGCCGCCGCCGACGGTCTTCTTGCGGTGCGCGATGACGGCGACGCGGGGTACCGGGGTTCTGGGGGTGGCAGGCGCGGCGGCGGGGTCGTCCGCGGGCCGCCGGTCAGCGGATTTCACCATGGACCGGCGGCTACCCGGATGGGGGCCGATTAGGCCTCGGGGAGGGTGTAGTCGAGGAGGTAGTGGTGGCCGTCCTCCGCGCGGATGGTGCCCTCGCCGGTGAGGCCGGCCAGTTCGCCGGTGCCGCTGGTGGGGACGATCTGCCATTTCATCCACTGTTCGCCGTTGTGGCTGGCCGCGCTGTGCTGGAGTGCGAAGGTGCCCTTGCGGCCGTGGAGGGTGCCTTCGACGTGTTCGACGCCGACGTAGGCGGCGGGCCCGTCAGGGGTGACGACGGTGAGGATTTCGGTGGTGCTGGTGCCGACAAGGTCGCCGTGGAAGGTCTTGGTGATGTGGTTGCGGCCGAAGGTGGCGCCTTCCTTCTCCTCGATGGCCAGGTCGGTCCAGTTGGTGATGTCGAAGGTGCCGGTGGCGTGTCCGTTCATATGTCCAGCGTGCCGCGTGTTCCTGTCACCTCCTGTCAGGTACGGCGGTGTCACGTGGGTGAGCGGCAGGAGAAAGTTAGGCGAATGCCGTGAAGCCCGTCACTTTGCAGCCGTTCATGACAGATGATCGGAGGCATGGGTTTTCCCCGACCGGCCGTCCCGGTCCTCGCCGGCCGGTTCGTCCAGGCCCGGCCGGCGCGATGCTGATCTCCCCCTTCCCTTCGCAGGAGGGCCGCAGGACGGCGTACAAGGTGTTCGGGTCGGCCGCGACCGCCCCGCGCCGGGCGCGCGCGTTCGTGCGGTGCCAGTTGCGGGGGTGGGAGCTCGCGGATCTGGCCGAGACGGCGGAGCTGGTCGTCTCCGAGCTGGTGACGAACGCGGTGCGGGCGACGGACGCCGTGGTCAGCCCGCCGGTGGCCTCGTCGATGTTCCCGGTGGCCCTGCGTACGGTGGCGCTGCGGGTCCGGGTGGCGCCGGGGCGGCGCAGCCTGTTCATCGAGGTGTGGGACGTCAGCGAGCGCGAGCCGGTGCCGCATGGCGAGGGGGGAGGCGAGCTGCGCGAGAGCGGCCGGGGGCTCGCGCTGGTCGGCAGTCTGGCCCGGCGCTGGGGCCACTATTCGGCGCCGGATCGCGGCAAGATCGTATGGTGTGAGCTGGCCATCTCGCCGGTGGAGGGGTCGCGTCCGCCGGGGGCGGCGGCTGCTCCGGCCGCCGGTTCCGCGCCGCGCGGGCGGCCGGAGGCGGCGGGGGCGTTGGCGGGAGCGCTGCCGCGGCGGGTGCGGCGGCATCCGGTGGGCGCGCGGGCCGACGGCCCGGACGAGGCGACGTTGCTGCGGGTGCTGGAGGGCCTGCGGGCGCTGGACGTGTCGGGCCCCGACCGCCGCTGAGGCGAGGCCGAGTGAATGTGCGGTGGGTCAGGGGACGACGGTGACCGGCCAGCGGCCGGTGCGGACCAGGCGGAGCGCGACCGAGCCGATGAAGCGGTGGCCGGCCTGTGTGGAGGCTCCCACCACGACCGCGTCCGCCCTGATCTCGTCGGCGATCTTGGCGAGGACGCCGGCGGCGTCGCCGTACTCGGTGCGGAAGGTGTAGTCGACGCGTGAGTGGGCGGTCTGGGCGAAGCGCTCCACTTGTGTGCGCAAGTCTGCGGCGACCTCCTCCCCCGCCTCGATCACCGAGGCCGACGCGGCCGGCATTATCGTGCTGATCGTTCCGGGGTTGGTGACGTAGACGAGGACGACATGCGAGCCCTGGCGGCGGGCGAGCCCCCAGGCGTACGCGGCGGCGCGCAGGGAGGTTTCCGAGCCGTCGATACCGACGAGGATCACTCGTGGGCCGTCGGTGCCCAGCTCGAACGTGTTCACGCAAGTCAGCGTACGGCCACCGGGGGGCGTCCGGATACGGGGCCGGGCCTGGGGGCGGGTCCTGGTGGATCAGGTGCGGCGTGACGGTCTCCGCGGGGTCGCCGGGGAGGCGGGGCAGGGCCCGGCCGGGTGGCGCGGATAACCTGTTGCGGAAGTGTCGGGGCCGTTGGTTAGGGTCTCGGATCGTGGCTGATCAACCTCTGATCTACGCGCGTGGCCTGGTCAAACGCTTCGGGGAGTTCACCGCCGTCGACGGGATCGACCTTGACGTGGCGCCGGGAGAGGCGTTCGGTTTCCTCGGGCCCAACGGGGCCGGCAAGTCCTCGACCATGCGGATGATCGGGTGTGTGTCCACGCCGACCGCCGGGGAGCTGCGGATCCTTGGCATGGACGCGGTGCACGACGGGCCGAGGATCCGCGCGCGTCTGGGGGTGTGTCCCCAGCTCGACAACCTCGATCCCGATCTGACGGTGCGGGAGAACCTGGTGACGTACGCCCGTTATTTCGGGCTGTCGCGGGCGGAGAGCCGCAGGCGGGCCGACGAGTTGCTGGAGTTCGTGCAGCTCGGCGACCGCGCGGGCGGGAAGGTGGAGCCGCTGTCGGGAGGCATGAAGCGGCGGCTGACGATCGCGCGGGCGATGGTGAACGATCCTGATCTCGTGCTGCTCGACGAGCCGACGACGGGGCTTGACCCGCAGGCCCGTCACCTGTTGTGGGAGCGGTTGTTCCGGCTCAAGCAGCGGGGCACCACGCTGGTGCTGACGACGCATTACATGGACGAGGCGGAGCAGTTGTGCGACCGGCTGGTCGTGATGGACGGCGGCAGGATCGTGGCGGAGGGGTCGCCGAGGTCGCTGATCGCGACCTACTCGACGGCCGAGGTGGTCGAGCTGCGTTTCCCCGGCATGCCGGAGGCGGGGCCGCGGTACGCGGCGGCGCTGGAGGGGGTGGGCAAGCGGGTCGATCCGCTGCCCGACCGGGTGCTGGTCTACGTGGACGACGGAGACGCCGCGCTGGCCGAGATCCAGCGGCGCGGGTTGGAGCCGTCGAGCGTGCTGGTGCGGCGGTCGACGCTGGAGGATGTGTTCCTCCATCTGACGGGCCGGACGTTGGTGGACTGAGATGGCCGTGACCCATGGCGTGCATCCGACGATCGCGGTGCTGGAGCGGCACCTGACCCTCTACCGGCGGTTGTGGCAGGCGTCGGTGTTCTCCTCGTTCGTGCTGCCGGTGCTGTTCCTGGTGAGCATCGGCATCGGTGTCGGGGGTTATGTCGGTAGGGTGCAGGGCGTCGATTACCTGCCGTGGATCGTGCCGGGCGTGCTCGCGTCGACGGCCTTCCAGATCGCGGTGGGCGAGTCGACCTATTCGGTGCTGGGCGACTTCAAGTGGGTCCGGGCCTATCACGCGATGCGGGCCACGCCGGTGGGGCCGGCCGACATGGTCCGGGGCCATCTGCTCTACCTGGTCTTCCGGGTGACGATCGCGGTCGTGGCCTTCCTGGTCGTCGTGGTGTTCTTCGGCGGGCTGCATTCGCCGTGGGCGCTGGTCACCCCGCTGGTGTGCGCGCTGCTGACGGTGTCGGTGGCGGCGCCGGTGACGGCGTTCGCCGCCACGATCGACCACGACAGTTATTTCTCGCTGCTGTTCCGGTTCGTGGTGATCCCTTCGACGTTGTTCGCGGGGGTGTTCTTCCCGGTCGAGCAGCTCACGGCGGTGTTGCGCCCGCTGGCGTACGCCTCGCCGTTGTGGCATGCGGTGGAGTTGTGCCGGGCGGCGACGCTCGGCGCGGCCCCGGCCTGGCCGGTTCCGGTGCATGCCGGCTATCTGCTGGTGTGGGCGGTGGCGGGTCTTTTCCTGGCGGTGCGGGCGTTCCGCCGGAAGCTGGAGGACTGATGGTGACGACGCTGGTGGCGTCCCGGGTCTCCCTCGGCCGGGTGGGCGCCGTCATCGGCCGCAACGTGGGGGCGCTGCGCTCCGGGCCGTCGTACTGGATCGTGCTGCTGTCGGGCTTCTTCGAGCCGCTGCTGTATCTGCTGTCGATCGGTGTCGGCGTCGGCGCGCTGATCGGTGAGCTGACGGTGGGCGGGCGGACCATGTCGTACGCGTCGTTCGTCGCGCCGGCGATGCTGGCGGTGTCGGCGATGTCGGGGGCGCTGGCCGAGACGACGTTCAACTTCTTCTTCAAGTTGAAGTACATGAAGACGTTCGAGGCGGTGCTTGCGACGCCGGTGCGGCCCATCGAGATCGCGGTGGGCGAGCTGGTGTGGTCGATCGCCCGGGGTTCGCTCTACACCGCGATCTTCCTGGTGGTGATGGTGGTGATGGGGCTGGCGGAGCCCGGCTGGGCGCTGGCCGCGTTTCCGGCGACCGTGCTGGTGGGGCTGGCCTTCGGCGGGCTGGGGATGGCCGTCAGCACGCTGATGCGCGGCTGGCAGGACTTCGACCTGATGGGCACCGGGCAGTTCGCGTTGTTCCTGTTCTCCGGGACGTTCTCCCCCGTGCAGGACTACCCGGTCGGGGTCGAGGTGCTGATCCAGCTCACGCCGCTCTATCACGCGGTGGAGCTGGTGCGCGGCCTGTGCATGGGGATGCTGGGGTGGGGGCTGCTGGGGCACGCGGCCTACCTGGCCGTGCTGGCCGGGGCGGGAGTCTGGTTCGCCTCCCGGCGCCTGACCCGGGTCCTGTGCGACTGACCCACACGCCCGGGTTTCTCCCGAACCCCGGATCCCTGCGTCGAAGAGTTCGGGGGTAGCGGCGTCCCGGTAGTCCTGGCCGAAAAACCAACGGATATCGCTGACCTGCCCTAATGCGGAATCTCAGCACCCGTCCGTGGTGGCTGGCAACATCCGTCACTGCAGGTAGCCGTGTCGGCGATCAGCGGATGGTCGTGTTGCTGATTGTCCTTGAGGAGTTGTTGTGTGCGGGTGAGGAATGCCTGGCGGACCTCTTCTGGGTGCAGTATCTGGAGTCGTCGGCCGAGGCTGAGCAGGTAGCGGGCCAGGCCGTCGGCGTCTGGCCCGCCGATATCGACGATCGTTGCGTCATCGCCGTCCGGATGGTGGACGCCGACCGTTGGTGGCACCAGCCTTAGGGCCTCATCGGCCGGTACGGCCAGGCGGATGGTCACCCGCATCGGGTAGGGCCTCAGCGCGATGCCCGTGCTGACCATCTGTGCTGGATCTGGCGGGTCGGGCAGGGCAGCGGCCTGCCCGATGGCTGTGGCATCGATGATGCGATCGGTACGGAAGGTGCGCCAGTCCTGCCGCGTCAGGTCGTATGCGAGGAGATACCAGCGGCGGCCGGTGTAGATGAGCCGGTAGGGGTCCACCCGGCGGGTGGACGTCGTTCCGGCCCCGTCGCGGTAGGTCAACTGGGTGCGTTCGCCTCGCCGGCACGCGGTGGCCAGGTCGAGCAGCAGCGCGGGGGAGATCTGGCTGTCGTCGGGTCGCGTGGTGTGAGTGAACGCGGCGTCCAGCTCGCCGAGCCGGTCGGCGATCCTGGCCGGCAGCACCTGGCGTAGTTTCAGCAGCGCCGACAGGGCTGCCTGGTCGCTGCCGGAGACTCCGCTGAAGGCGGCGGTGCGCAGCCCGACAGCGACCGCGAGGGCCTCCTCCTCGTCAAGGATCAGTGGCGGAATGCTGGTTCCGGGCCCGAGGTGATAGCCGCCCCATGGGCCCATCTCCGATTCGATGCCGTAGCCGAGTTCACGTAGCCGGGCGATGTCCCGGCGAACCGTCCGTTCGGTGATCTCCAGCTGGGCGGAAAGATCAGCGCACGTCCAGGACTGCCGCGTTGACAGCAAAGACAGCAGCCGCAGCAGCCGCGCCGAGGTGTTGAGCACGGACAACAGTCTGCTCGATGACCAGGACCGTTTCTGACCGGGTCATACCGTAACGTCGCCGGCATGACCGAGAACTCCTCGGCCTAAAAGTCCATTACGACGACGATGACCTCCGCCAAGGTTCGTCAGATGACGGGCCCGGATGGGCGCACGCAACCGATGAGGGGCAGGACCCATGGAAGCACGCATGAAGAGCGTGGCGAATCCCGACGTGATCACAGCGATCCAGCATCTCCACAAGGCGATTCACGCCGGGGGCGTCGACCCGCTCGTGCTCGAGCTGGTCCACCTGCGGGCCAGCCAGATCAACGGCTGCAGCCCGTGTGTCTTCGCCGGCGTCCAGTCGGCGAAGAAGCATGGAGAGACCGACGAGCGGCTGCACAACGTGGTCACCTGGCGCGAGACCTCGTTCTTCACCGAGGCGGAGCGGGCCGCGCTCGCGCTGACCGAGGCCGCCACCCGGATCCAGGACGGCGCTCCGGGCGTGACCGACGAGATCTGGGACGCTGCTGCCACCCACTTCGACGAAAACCAGATGTCCGCGATCATCCTGAACATCGCAATCACCAACTTCTTCAACCGGATCAACCACACGATCCGGGAGCAGGCCGGCAAGACCTGGTGAAGGCGGGCGGGCGTCATCCGTCCAGGGACCGCGGTGGCGACGTGGCGAAGGACGTGATCGGCCGGCTCCACCGCTGGCCGATCCAGCGCCACTTCCGGCAGGCCCCCTCGTGGGCTCCCACCTTCGGGTGACCGCCGACAACCATCCTTTTGATGATCATCAGGGGCACATGACGATGAGCAACGAACCACTGGAACTGACCGTTACCGATGCCCGAGCCTGGCGGGAGTGGCTCAGCAGGCACCACGACAGCTCGGCAGGGGTGTGGCTGGTCCTCGCCAAGCAGAACACGACCCGGCCCACCAGCCTGACCTATGACCAGGCGCTCGACGAAGCCCTGTGCCACGGCTGGATCGATGGTCGGCTACGACGGCGGGATGAGATCACCTTCTGCCGGCGCTTCACCCCTCGCGGAAGGCAAAGTCCCTGGTCAGCGCGGAACGTTTCCATCGTCACCCGTCTGATCAGCGAGGGCCGGATGCATCCGGCCGGAATGACCGAGGTCGAACGCGCCAAGGCCGACGGCCGCTGGGACACGGCCTACGCGGGACAAGCCGGCATCGAGGTACCAGCCGACCTGGCCGCCGCATTGGCCGCGAAACCCCAGGCACAAGCGATGTTCGACATCCTCACCTCCCAAAACCGCTACGCCGTTCTCTATCGGATCGCGAACGCCAAACGCGCCGAGACCCGAGCCCGCCGTATCACCCAGTTCGTTGACATGCTCGCCCGCGGCGAGGCGATCCACCCACAAAAGCGCGCCCTCGGCAGTTGAATGCGGGCCCACTCCTCTCCCCGCCTCGCTCCTCCAAGCCCACGCACATGGCGGCTCGGCGTTCAGCCAGACCCGGAACCTTACCCAGCCCCCAAGAACCCGTCATGGGCGCAGGCTCGGCTCAACAGCGGCCGGGTGCAAGGGGCGCCAGCCGCCTCCGTCGAGTTTGGCGAGCTCGGCTTCGTCGTCGACGGTGATGACGCCGAAGAAGTTGACGTTCTCGCTGTGGGCCGGGGAGATGTGGGCCAGCAGCTCATCAGGCGCATCCCGGCCGCCGGCGCGCAGGTTTTCGACGGCGAGCTGGTAGTACTCGGTCGTCCACGTGATGACCGCGCTCGTCGGCACCGTTGTTTTTCCGGCCGGGACTACCGGGACCCCTCCTCGGGCCGCTTGGGCGCCTCGCCGGTGGCCGTGCCGGCCTGGATGCCGTCCAGGAGCCAGTCGAGGCCGATGGCGAAGCTGGTGTCCCAGTCTCCGTCCGCGACCAGGGGGCCATGGGCGGCGAGGACGGGATAGCGGTCGCTCTTGGCCTGGAACTGCTCGCGGGCGGCCTGTCCGGCGGCCTGCTGTCCCCTGGCCGTCCAGGTCGCCTGCATGAGCGCGCTTCCGATGACGTAGTTGGACAGCCCGTACGCCGCGGCGGTCAGGTGGGGTTCGACGACCCCGGCCTTCACGAGGGTGGCGTACAGGAACTCGCTGCGGGCGAGCACGTTGGGGCCGAGCATCGGGCGGCCCAGCAGCGCGGCCGACCAGGGGTGCTCCAGGAGGACGGCGCGCCACCCGCTGATCAGCGTGGTGACGGCGGCGCGCCAGTGTCCGCCGTCGTCGCCGGGGATCGCGACGGCCGCGAAGATCGCGTCGAGGGCGAGGTCGAGGACGTCGTCCTTGGTCTTCAGGTGCCAGTACAACGTGGTCGAACCGGTGCCGAGGCGCTCGGCGAGCCGGCGCATGGTCAGCCGGTCGGCGCCCTCCTCGTCCAGGAGGGCGACGGCCTCCTCCACGATGCGGTCCCGGCTGAGCGGGGGCGCCTCGCGCGCCGCCCGCGCGGGCGGTCGCAGCCACACGTCTCCGGCCGATCCCGAGCCTTTCCCCACCACTTCCGGTCCTCCTCCTCGTCCGAGGGCGAGTCTAGTATGGCGATCGGGTGCCGGATCATTGATCCGGTAAATGGAACGTTGGTCTGGAGGGCTGGGAGGAACGACGGTGGCGGGACATGTGGAGGTGGACCGGCTCACCTACGTGCTGCCGGACGGGCGGCGGCTCCTGCACGAGGTGTCGTTCCGCGTCGGCGACGGCGTCAAGGCCGGGCTGGTGGGGCCGAACGGCGCGGGCAAGACGACCCTGCTGCGGCTGATCGCCGGGGACGTGCGCCCGGACGACGGCCGGGTGGCCCACTCGGGCGGGCTGGGGGTGATGCGGCAGTTCATCGGCGGTGTCCGCGACGACAGGACCCTGCACGACCTGCTGCTGTCCGTGGCTCCGGAGCGGGTCAGGGCCGCCGCGGCGGCCCTGGGGCGGGCCGAGTCGGCGGTGGCGGCTCGTGACGAGGAGACGGCGCAGCTGGCCTACGCGCAGGCGATCGGCGACTACGCCGACGCCGGCGGCTACGACATGGAGGTGGTGTGGGACACCTGCGCGACTGCGGCGCTGGGCCTGCCCTACGACGTGGTCCGGCGACGGCCGGTGGGCACGCTGTCGGGCGGGGAGCAGAAGCGAATCGTGCTGGAGGCGCTGCTGCGCGGCCCGGACCAGGTGCTGCTGCTGGACGAGCCGGACAACTACCTGGACGTGCCCGCCAAGCAATGGCTGGAAGGGCGGCTGCGTGCCACTTCGAAGACCGTACTGCTGGTCTCTCACGACCGGCGGTTGCTGGCCGAGGCCACGGACCGGATCGTCACGGTGGAATCGCGCGGTGTATGGGTGCACGGCGGGGGTTTCGCCACCTACGCTCAGGGCCGCCGTGACCGCATCGACCGGCTGGAGGAGCGGCGCCGCCGCTGGGACGAGGAGCACGCCAAGCTCAGGCGCCTGGTGCAGACCCTCCGGCAGACGGCGGCCAACAACGACGCGCTGTCGTCCGCCTACCGGGCAGCCGGCACCCGGCTGGAGCGGTTCGAGGAGGCGGGCCCGCCCGAGCGCCCGCCCAGGCGGCAGAACGTGCGGATACGGTTGCGCGGCGGCCGGACCGGCAAACGCGCCGTCGTCTGCGAGGGCCTGGAGCTCACCGGGCTGATGCGGCCGTTCGACCTGGAGATCTGGTACGGCGAGCGCGTGGGCGTCCTCGGGTCGAACGGCTCGGGCAAGTCGCACTTCCTGCGGCTGCTGGCCGAGGCCGCGGACGGTGCGGCTACCCCGGGCACGGTTGCCTCGGGCGCGCTCACCTCGGTGCGTTACAGCGGTTCCGTACGGCTGGGCGCGCGGGTGGTGCCCGGCCACTTCGTGCAGACCCACGCCCGGCCCGAGCTGCACGGACACACCCCCGCCGAGCTGGTGACGTCCGAGTGTGCGCTCACGCTCAACGACGCGATGGCCGCGCTGGCCCGCTATGAGCTCGCGCCGGCCGCCGGGCAGCGGTTCGAGACCCTGTCCGGCGGGCAGCAGGCGCGGCTGCAGATCCTGCTGCTTGAACTGTCCGGTGCGACCCTGCTGCTGCTCGACGAACCGACCGACAATCTCGACCTGGCCAGCGCCGAGGCCCTGCAGCAGGGGCTGGCGTCCTTCTCCGGCACGGTCCTGGCCGTCACCCACGACCGCTGGTTCGCCGCCGACTTCGACCGCTTCCTCGTCTTCGGCGCCGACGGGACCGTGTACGAGAGCGCCGAGCCGGTGTGGGACGAGGCCCGTGTGCGGCGTGGCCGCTGACCGCCGTGCCCTCAGGGCGGGCGTGATCGTTCTCGCCCGTGACCGAGTCCGTGACCGAGTCCGTGACCGAGTCCGGGGGCGCGCTGCGGCTGCCGCGTGCCCGGGCGGTGGCGAGCGTCGGACCTCACCAGCGATCAGATCGAAGCCTCGTCGGTCAGCGAGGGCACGGCGCACGGGCGGAGGACCATGAGCGAGTCCTCCAAGGCCGCCACCATGGCAAAGGGGAACCGGTCGAGTTCAAGACAGAGTGCGACATCATCAGGATGGGCTCCTTGACGCACGCCCTCCGCCAACTCGGCGGCGGCGCGTGACTCACCGGCGCGGCGGAGGAACTCAACTGCATCCGCCCCGGCCCCGGTGGCCCTCTGGGCGATGTATTGAGCGCACGCCAAATCTTCATCGGCGCGCCCGTCGTCGCCGGTGACCACGAACGTGACGCTGCCGCACTCGCGTGTCCGCAAGAGCCGAGCCGTCGCCTCCGCCACCACGAAGCCGGCGCACAGCACGAGCGACGCCTCCTTGACGGCAAGGGCGCCGACCGTCCCTGCCGTGGTCTTCTGCACAACGGTCCGCCCGCCAAGGTCAACGGACCGCAGCAGGCCCGGCGAGTTGACGGCGTCGAACCCGGCCGCGGGCGGACCGTCCTTGAGCGCGACCCAATCCGGGTGGCGAGCCTTGAGCACCAGGGCTTCGTCCAGCGACTCAGCGAGAACAATCTTTTCCGCTCCCCGGGCGAAGGCCCAGGCAGCCACTGTGAAGGCACGCATGACGTCGACTACGACCGCCGTGGACGGGGCTCCGGCCAGCTCAGCGATGCCAAGGAAACGAACGTCCATCCGGTCATGATCACACAAGCCCGATCCGAAGCACCCAGACAGTGACGATGCATCACATCGACTCAGGACACGCACACGCAGAACTCGTTGCCTTCGGGATCCCGCCAGACCTGCCAGAGATCCTCGTGCATCTCCCCTGCCGGGGTGGCTCCGAGCGCGGCGGCGCGGGCGACCGCGTCGGCGAAGTCATCGGTGACCAGATCCAGGTGGATGCGATTCTTCACGGTCTTGGGTTCGCGGACCCGCTGCAGGGCCAGATCGGGACCGAGGCTGATCCAGTCGTCCTCACGACGGGTGATGTCCCGCTCCAGCAGCCGACTCCAGAACCCGGCCAGCCCGTCGAGGTCGTTGGCGTCGATGACCACGCCACCCACGCGAATGCTCATTCTTCCCTCTCGGCGTACGGATCGATCATGCCCGCGCCCGTTGTCCAGGCCGGCCCGGATCTCGACCATGGCAGAAGGAGGATCTTCCGAGGAAGAGCGAAGGGGTGCGAGCATGAGCCCGGTTGTCATACGCCGTCTCAGCGGTGAGGACTGGCGTACCTGGCGCCGCCTGCGTCTGGGGGCACTCGCCGACGCGCCCGGCATCTTCCACGGGGACCTGGAGGAGGAGCGGGCCTACGACGAGGCGCGGTGGCGCGCGTGGACCGAGGACGGGGTCAAGGTGGCCGCGTTCGACGCGGGCGTGCCTGTGGGGGTGGCCGCGGGGCGTGTCCCGGCAGACCGGGCCGGGGCCGTGGAACTTTTCGGCATGTGGGTGCGTCCCCGGCTCAGAGGCGGGCGGATCGCCGAGCGGCTGGCACTGGAGGTGGTGGCCTGGGCGCGCGAAACAGGACGTTCCCGGGTGGAGCTGTGGGTCGTCTCGGGCAACGATTCGGCCGAACGCGTCTACCGGCGGCTCGGGTTCCACGGCACGGGCGAATACGAAGTCCATCCGCGCGACCCGGGCCTGCGCAAATACGTCATGGCCAAGGGCGTCGGCGAAGGGTGACGCCTGCTCCCCCGGTCGCTCGCACGGGTGTTGCCGGCGACGCCGTTCCGGCGCGTCTGCAGCGCGAGCGCGCCCGTGGCCGCGACGACCGGATCGAGCCACCCCCCGCGGGTGCGCGCCCCCGAGGCACGCTCACACGTCCCGGCGCCTCACCACGAACACGGCGAGCGCGACCGCGATCAGCGGCCCGAGCGCGTACACGATCCAGGAGCCGAGCGCGGAAAGGTGGGTGGCGGCGCTGCGTCCGCCGTGAACGTGGGTGGCGTCGAGGAGGGCGCCGACGTGCCGAAGACCGCGCCGTGGGCGGCACTCGTGCGGGCCGGGTTGGCCCCTGGGCGTACGTCCCCGGGCCGATGCCGCTTGGGCGGCGGCCCGGTTAGTCTCGCGGCATGGACCCCGTAACGGCCACCCCGTTGGCTGCGCGCGTCGCCTGCCGCGGCCTTGCTCCCGGGAGGGCACACCGCCGATGACGAGAACGAAGGCCATGGCGTGGGCGGGGGGCGCCTTCTACCTCCTCATGGTGGGTCTGCTGGTGTGGGGCGCGCCGGAGGCGCCGGGCACGGTCCACGCCGCCGGTTCCCTGCTCGCCGTGAGCCTGCTCGCCGGCATGGTGCGGCGGATGCCGCTGTCGGCTCTGGCGATGACGCTCGTCGGATCCACCGCTGTGGTGGTGGGCCCACCGGGCTCCGACTATGAGAGCCTGGCGGCGTCGTATCAGGGCCAGTTCCTGTCGTATCTGGCGGTGGACCTCGTCCTGGGCTTCGTCGTCGCCACCTGCGCACGCCGGGCTTCGATCGTCGCCGTGGCCGCGTCTTTCACCGTGCAACTTCTGCTGATCGGCGGCTTCACGTACGGAGGGGACCTGATCGGCAACGGGGTGATCGCCCTCCTGGCCATGGCCGCGGCCTGCATGGTCGGTCTGCTGACCCGCGAGCGTCGCGAGCACGCGGCGGCGCTGCGTTCGCAGGAGGTGGCCGAGGCCGTGACCGCGGAACGACTGCGGATCGCGCGGGAGTTGCACGACATGGTCGCGCACAGCATCGGCATCATCGCCATCCAGGCCGGTGTGGGGAGCCGGGTCATCGAGACCCAGCCGTCGGAGGCCGGCGAGGCGCTGCGCACCATCGAGGCCACCAGCAGACAGACCCTGTCGAGCCTTCGGCGCACGCTTGTGGCGCTGCGTCAGGCCGACGGGGGCGCTATCGGGTCGGAGCGGTCACCGCTCGCCCCCTCGCCGGGCCTGGCGAACGTCGAACAACTGGCGGCGGCGACCGGGGACTCGGGGGTACGCGTCGACGTGCGCCGCAGCGGGCGGCAACGTCCTTTGCCGGCCGACATCGATCTGGCCGCCTACCGCATCGTGCAGGAGGCATTGACCAACGTGATCCGCCACGCGGACACCGGCTATTGCCGGGTGGCCATCGACTTCGGGGATGAGGAGCTGTCCGTGGAGGTCGTCGACGACGGGCGCGGCGCCACTGGGAACGGAACGGCTCAGGGCTTCGGCATCGTCGGCATGCGGGAGCGGGTCGGCCTGCTCGGCGGCCACCTCAGCGCCGGGCCGCGCCCCGAGGGCGGTTTCCGGGTAGCAGCCCGGCTGCCGCTGCCCGAACCCGCCGGAGTCGCGGTGGAGGCCCGATGACGGTCCGGATCCTGCTCGCCGACGACCAGCCGCTGGTGCGGTCCGGGCTGCGCGTGCTCATGGCCGACCACCCCGACCTGGAAGTCGTCGGTGAGGCCGCCACGGGCTCCGAAGCGGTCCGGCTCGTCGGCGACCTCGGCCCCGACGTGGTGGTGATGGACATCAGGATGCCCGGCATGGACGGGATCGAGGCGACCCGCCGGATCACGGCCGGCGCGGCGACGACCCGCGTCCTCGTCCTGACCACCTTCGACGAGGACGACCACGTTTACGGCGCGCTCCGGGCCGGCGCGAGCGGCTTCGTGGTCAAGGACATGGCGCTGGATGACATCCTCGCGGCGATCCGCGTGGTCGCCGCCGGCGACGCGCTGATCGCGCCGAGTGTGACGCGCCGTCTGATCGCGGACTTCGTCGGGCGCCCCGGCGCTGCCCCCGAGCGCTCCCCGCGGCCTATCGAGGGAATCACCGAGCGGGAACGGGAAGTGCTGACCCTGATCGGACGCGGCCGGTCGAACACCGAGATCGCGGAGGACCTCTTCATCACGGTGGCCACGGCCAAGTCGCACGTGTCACGGCTGCTCACCAAACTGGGCGCCAGGGACCGGGTCCAGCTCGTGATCTCCGCCTACGAGATGGGGCTCGTGACGCTGCCGCGCTGATGGCGTCCTCCCCCGGCGGAGCTGGACGCGGGTGTTCCTCACTGCCCGTCCTCACCGGGGCCGGGGGGTGGTGCGGATGCGGTCATCCGTTCGATGATCTTCTTCAGTGCGCTGTTCAGGTGGCGCCGCTCCTCGTCGGTGAGGGTCGCGGTGGCGTGTTCGGCCAGCAGGCGCCTGGCCTCGGCGATCGGCTGTTGTGCGGCGCGGGCCTTCGGGGTCAGGTGCAGCCGGACGAGCCTGCCGTCCACCGGGTCGCGGCGCCGCACGAGCAGTCCGGCCGCCTCCATCCGGGTGGCGGTGTTGACGACGGTCGGGGTGGTGACCTGCAGGCGGGCCGCCAGCTCCCCCGGCGTCAGCCCGTCGGCCTCCCACAGGACCTCCAGCACGAGGTTCTGGCCCACGCGCACGCCATGGCGGCTCATGGCCTCGTCCGCCGCCGCCCGTAACAGCTTCTGCGCCCGCGTGAGCAGCCTCAGCACTTCGGTCACCTGGCCATTCTACGATTCGTTTGCCTGCTAGCGATCTCGCTGTTACGCTGATCATTAGCTTGCTATCGACTTGGAGGGATCCGGATGATCCTCGTGACGGGCGGCCGCGGCTTCATCGGCGCGCACACCGTGCGGGCCCTGCTCGACCTCGGCGAACGCTGCGTGCTCGGCCAGCGGGCGGTGGGACCGCCGCCGGCCCTCGTGCGCGATCGGGAGGTGCGGGACGGGCGGGCCGTGGTGGAGCGGATGGACTGCACCGACCTCGACAGCGTCCTGGCGGTCGGCAGGCGTCACCGCGTCACCGGCATCGTGCACCTGGCCGCGACGGGGATGGGCGCGTCGGCGCCGCTGGACGAACTGTCGGCGAACACGGCCGGGCTGTTCACCGTGCTGCGCGCCGCGAAGGAGTGGGGCGCCCGCCGCGTCGTAATCGCGAGCACGATCGGCGTGTACGCGGGGGTCGCGGACCCGGCCCTCCGCGAGGACGCGCCGTTGCCGGTCGCGAGCCCGCATCCGATCCCGGCCGGCAAGAAGATCGCAGAAGTCGTCGCCGACGTCGCCGCGTCATCCGGGCTGGACGTGGTCGCCGCCCGGATCGGGGCGATCTGGGGCCCGTTGGGCAGGCCGTCCTCGCCGTTCTTCGCCGCTCCCCGGCTCGTCCATGCCGCCGCGCGGCACGCGGCGGCGGACGACGGCGCGAGCGCCTCCCCCGCCCGCGCAGGGGAAGCCCAGGCCACCGGTGAGGGCGGCGTGCCAGGCGAGGCGGCGCCTTCCTACGCGGGGGACATGATCGACATGTGCTACGCGCGCGACTGCGGGCGGGCCCTCGCGCTCCTGCAGACGACCGCGACGCTGCGCCACCGCACCTACAACGTCGGCGGCGGCCGGGCCGTCGCCAACCAGGAGGTCGCCGCCGCCATCGGCAGGGCCGTACCGGGGGCGGCCCCTGTGCTGCGTCCCGGGCGCTCCCCTGGAGTGCCCGCCATAGACGCCTGTCTCGACATCTCCCGGCTGCGGGAGGACACCGGCTACGTCCCCGAGTACGACCTCGACCGCGCCGTGGCCGACTACGTCGGCTGGCTGCGGGCGGGCAACCCCCGCTGATCGCCGCGCGCACGGGATAATGCCGGGCATGTACCGGGAGAGGGTGTCGCGTGTGCCGGACGCGGCGCTGTGGTGGAGCACCTCCCCCGGCTCCGCGCCCGCCGAGCGGCGCGTGCTGCCGGACGGGTGCATGGACGTGATCTGGGCGGACGGCGCGTTGCTGGTGGCGGGCCCGGACACCGCCGCGCACGTGGTGACCGACCGGCCCGGCGCCCGCTACGTGGGGCTGCGCTTCGGCCCGGGCACCGGCCCGGTGGTCTTCGGGGTCCCGGCACACGAACTGCGCGACCTGAGGGTGCCGCTGGCCGACCTGTGGCCGGGCGCCGAGGCGCGGCGGCTGACGGAGCGGGCGGGCGAGGCCGCCGATGCGGGCCCTCTTCTGGGCGCGGTGCTGGAGGAGGAGGCCGCGCGCCGGCTGGGCGCGGCGCCCCGCCCCGTCGACTCCGCTCTCGTCGGCGCCGTCGTCGAGGGCGTGCGCGCGGGCCTGCCGGTCGCACGGATCGCCGCCGACGCGGGGATCGGCGAGCGGCGGCTGCACCGCCGGTGCCTGGACGCGTTCGGGTACGGGCCGCGGACGCTCGGCCGCATCCTGCGGATGAACCGGGCGGTGGACCTGGCCCGCAGAGGCACGCCGGCGGCCACGGTGGCCGCCGTGGCCGGGTACGCCGACCAGGCCCACCTGTCGCGTGAGGTGAGGTCGCTGACCGGCGTGACCCTCGGCGCGCTGACCCGCTGACCCGCTGACTCGTTGAGCTGGGCCCGTCAGCCGGTGGGCAGGGCGGCGAACAGGTCCACGCCGTTGCCGTCAGGGTCGTGCACCGTCGCGTAGCGCTGCCCCCAGAACGCGTCCCACGGCGCCAGGTGTCCCTCGTATCCGGCCTCGACCAGGTCCGCGTACAGGCGGTCGACCTCCTCGGGGCCGTCGCAGCGGAAGGCGAGCCCCATGCGCGGCCCGCCGCTCGCGGGCGACCAGGAGGGGTCGAACGAACGGACGGTGGCGGTGGTGTCCCAGGCCAGGCGCAGCCCGCCGGGAAGGGTCACCTCGACGTGGGGTTCGGTGTCGGCGGACAGCGGGATGTCCAGCCCGAGCCGGCGGTAGAAGGACAGAGAGGCGGCCATGTCGGTCACGACCAGGCCGATGAGATCGAACGTTGGTGCCATGACGGCCACGGTAGGAGGCGGGCCGGTCCGCCGTCTTGAACGTATCGGACACCCGGCTCCGGACGCTCAGTGGGAGAAAGGCGTGACGGCCGTGACGGCGGCCACCGGGATCGGCCCGTAGATGTGGGGGAACGCCTCGTCCGCCCCCTCGGGCACCTCCCGCCTGACCGGGCAGCCGAGCCGGTCCTCGTCGATCTCCAGCAGCATCAGGGGCTCGGTGACGTGGCCGTAGTAGCGGCCCGCCACGCCGCGTGCCTGGGCCAGGTC
Organism: Microbispora sp. NBRC 16548; assembly: GCF_030268985.1. NCBI lineage: Bacteria > Bacillati > Actinomycetota > Actinomycetes > Streptosporangiales > Streptosporangiaceae > Microbispora > Microbispora sp. NBRC 16548. The sequence goes on along the minus strand of NZ_BSSF01000003.1, from coordinate 212,363 downwards.
GGCCGAGGCGTGGATGTAGCCCTCCTCCTCCAGGGTGCGGCCGAGGGTCGAGACGCGGTATTCGCCAGTGATGACGGCCGCGTCCCAGTCGGCGGCCAGCGCGAGATGGAAGATCATGGGCCGACCCTAGCGGGCGGGCCGAGCGCGGCCAGCGCGCGGGCCACCGCCTCCCGGGCCCGCTGCCTGCCGTCGGGGCGGGCCTCGACGACCTCTTCCACCCACAGTCCCGACAGCAGACCGGCGACGAAGCGGACCTCCCCGGGCCCGCAGGGGTAGCCGGCGCCTTCCAGCACCGCGGCGACGATGTCGTCGCAGCCGTCGGTCCAGGCGCGGGCGATGGCCTGCAGCGCCGGGTCGCGGCCCGCCTGCAGGTACAGCTCCCACAGGCCGAGCTGGCGCAGCCGGTCGGCGGCGTACACGCCGGTGAGGGTCTCGGCGACCGCGAGCGGAGTACGGCCCGCGAGGTGGTCCACCGTCGCCCGCATGCGGGCGAGTTCGCGCTCGACCAGCAGGGCGAACGCCTCGGCCAGCAACTGGTCGCGGCTGGTGAAGTAGTAGGAGGTGGCGGCCAGAGGAAGACCTGCCCGGCGGGCGACGGCGCGGTGCGTCACGGCGGCGAAGCCGCCGTCGCCGAGCAGGTCGACGGCCGCGTCCAGCAGCGCCTCCCTGCGGCGTACGGCGCGCTCCTGCGGGCGCCGCGGCTGAGGTGAGACGGCCCGCATCGCGACGCCGCGTGCGGGGGCCGCCGCCGGGACGGGTGCAGGCCGGTCCTGATCGGGCACGCCGTGATCCTCCCCTGGATCGTCGGGGCTCCGCCGCCGGGCGGGAGCCGTCCGGATCACCCTTAGCGGGCGCGCGCCGCCGGGTCAAACGATCGGTGTCGCCCGGTCAGTGCGCGCCGGAGAGGTTGAGCACGGCGACCCCGGCGATGATCAGGGCGATGCCGGCGGCCTTGACGGGGTTCATATGCTCGCCGAGGAACAGCGCGCCGATCAGCGCGATCGCCGCGGTCCCGGTGCCCGCCCACACCGCGTACGCGATGCCGACCGGCATGCGGAGCTTGAGTGCCCAGGCCAGCAGGAGGAACGAGGCGATGTACCCGGCGGCGACCACGATGGTCCAGCCCCAGCGGGTCAGGCCGTCGCTGAGTTTGAGCGCGGAGGTGGCCAGGACCTCCGAGGCGATCGCGCCGACGAGCAGGAGCCAGGCCATGGGAACCTCTTCGATAAAAACGGTACGCTTGTCCCAATTTTACGTGGCAAGGCTCCGCAAAGCCATGGGCCGGCCGACCAGGCGCTCCAGGCTTGTCGACCACGGGTGCGCTGCAGGCGCGAGCGGGGCGGGTTCCTCCGGGGCCACGCGGGTGCGGTCGAGGCGATGTTCAGGCGGGCGTTCCACCCGCACCCTGGATCGACTCCCGGCGGTGGCGAGGCTGGAGGAGCGGAATGCGGTCGACGAACCCGATTCCGACACGGCTCCGGCGGGCGGATGCGCAGCTCCTTTCAGGAGCTGAAGAAGGATCCGGGGCCGCTTGCGCCGGCACGAGCGATGACGAGGCCGATGGCTCTCTGTGGTGCGGACGGTCTCAGGGGGCGGTCAGTAGTAACCCTTCTCGCCGTCGATCAGTTCTCTGATGGTGTCCAGGTGACCGGCGTGCCTGGCGGTCTCCTCGACCATGTGGATCAGCATCCAGCGCAGGCTCCCCGCCGCCGAGCGGTAGTCGGAGTGCTTGCCCACATCATCCAGCGAGTGGGCCGCGACGATCTCGTTCGAGATCCGGCACTGGCGCTCGTACTCGTCGAGGAGCTGCGCCAGCGGGACGCCCTCGATCCGCATGTCGGCGTTCTCCACGCTCTCGTCGAACTGCGGGTTGCCGTCGGCGGAGCGGCCCAGGAAGAGCACTTCGAACCAGCCGTGCTCGGTCCAGCGCAGGTGCGATACCAGGCCCGCCACGGTCATGAGCGGCGAGGCGGGCAGCACCGGCCGGTAGGCGTCCTCCTCCGACAGCCTTTCGCACTTCCACTGGACGATCGCGCGCTGCATGTCGAGCCAGCCGACGAGCTGGGTGCGTTCGTCGGCGGCGAAGGGCGGACGTTCCCGGGAAATGCTCATGAGGGGCGATGCTACTTCGGCGATTCTGGGATCGCACGGTATTTTCGGCCGTGCCGATATCCCCGGAGCATCCGACCGTTCTGACCAGGCGTCGGCATCGCCTCATCGGCGCCGTGCTGGCCGTCACCCCCGGCTGAACCGCCGGAACGGCCCTGTCGTTCCTCCTGGTCGGCGCCGCCCACATCGCCGTACCCCTGATCACCTGGGCGCTCCCGCCTGGGAGGCCTCAGCGGATGACGGCGCGGGCGAGCAGACGCCGCAGGACGTCCTGCTCTTCGGAGGCCAGGGGGGCCAGCGGGGAGTCCTCGGAGAGCAGGCCGAGGAGGCGTTCGCGGAGCTCGGTGCCCTCGGGGGTGAGGACGAGCTGCTTGGCACGGCGGTTGCCGGGGTACGGGTGGCGTTCGAGATAGCCCTGCTCTTCGAGCCGGTCGGCGACGAAGGTGGCGTTGGAGGGCTCGCAGCTCATCCGTTCGGCGAGTTCGCGCAGTGTCATGGGGCGGGTCAGCTCGCGCAGGGCGGCCCCCTGCGAGGCGGTCAGGCCGAGGGTGGCCGCGCGGACCCGCAGGTGGGCCTCGATCTGCTTGGCGAGACCGTTGATCAGCCCGCACAGCTCTCGATCGGTTCGGGCTCGGGTCTCGCGCTCGGTGGTCACGGCAGGATTCTACTGCAACTCAAATCATTGCAACTAGAATCATTCTAGTTGTAGCTTTTGCTCACGTCGCCGCCCGGCGGCGATCAACCGAGCGCAAGGCAGGGGCTATGACCACCGTTTTCGATCGGGCGCGGCTGAGCAGCGCGCCGCGCATCCGTACGCTTCGCCTGGGCGAGCTGACGATCAGCTATGTCCCCGACGGGCTGGTCCGGCTCAAGCCGCGCGGCTGGTTGCCCGCCGCCACCGCCGCCGACTGGGCGGCCGAGCGCGACCACCTCGACCACGGCGGCTTCCTGGTCGCGGGCATCGGCGCACTGCTGGTGGAGCGAGGCGAGCGCGCGCTGCTCATCGACACAGGGTTCGGGCCCGAGTCCCACCCCGATGACCCGGCCAACCCGTTCCTGGGCGACCTGCACGGCGGCCGGCTGCTGGACAGCCTGCGGCGGCTCGGCCGAGAGCCGCGCCGGATCGACGCCGTCGCCATCACCCATCTGCACACCGACCACCTGGGCTGGGCCTGGAGCGCCGTGCCCGGCGCCGCCGCACCGCCTTTCGCGCACGCCACCCACTTCGTCGCGGCGCCGGAGTGGGAGCGGCGCGACCTCGCCGCCGAGGGCGGGGCGACCGAGGAGCGCCTGGCCGCCTTCGCCTCCCGCGTTCACCCGGCCGCGGACGGCGAGGAGATCTTCCCGGGCGTCCGGGCCTCCTTCGCGGCCGGGCATACCGTCGGCCACACCACCTACACCATCACCGGCGGCGACCGGCGGCTCATCGCGTTCGGCGACGCGCTCCACTCCCCCGTCCAGGTGACCCACCCCGAATGGTCCTGTGGCATCGACCACGACCCCGGCGAGTCCGCCGAGCACCGCCGTCACCTGGTCGAAGAGCTGAGCCGCCCGGACACCGTCGGCTACGGCGGTCACTTCGCCGACGTGGTCTTCGGGCGCGCCGAGCGCCGCTCCGACGGCCGGTTCACCTGGGTCCCCGTCGCCTGACCCGATGGTGAGCCCGCGGGTCGTGTTTCACAGGGTCGCCGGCAGCGCGGTCAGCCGCCACGTGCCGGGGTCGGGGGCGCGAAGCTCGTCGGGCGGGGCGGCCATGGACAGGCCGGGGAAGCGGTGCAGCAGCGCGGTGAGCGCGACCTGGGTCTGCACGCGGGCGAGGGACGCGCCGAGGCAGAAGTGCGGGCCGTGGGCGAACCCCAGGTGGCCGGCGCCGGGCGTCCGGGTGACGTCAAGGCGGTCGGGGTCGGCGAACACCCGCGGGTCGCGGTTGGCCGCGGCGACCAGGGCGGTGACCTTGGCGCCCTTGGGCACGGTCGCGCCGTACAGTTCGACGTCCTGGCGGGCGTGACGCGGGATCGCCAGCAGTGAGGGGCCGCACCAGCGAATGAGCTCCTCGACGGCCCCCGGCATCAGCGCGGAGTCGGAGCGTACGGCGGCGAGCTGGGCGGGGTGGGACAGCAGGGCGGCCACGGCGTTGGCGATGAGGTTGGTCGGCGTCTGCCCGGCGAGGACCAGGTGCCAGACAAGGGTGACGATCTCGGTGTCGCTCAGCCGGTCCCCGTCCTCGGCCTGAACGCGCACCAACTCGCCCAGCAGCCCCCCGGGCTCGCCGGAATGATCGGCACGGGCGGCGGCGACGGCGCCCCTGGCACCCGCCATGATGCCCGGAATGGCCCGTGCGAAGTCCTGGCCCGCCCCGGCGGCGACGGTGGCGCCCCATTCGCGCCAGCGCGGGCGGTCCTGCTCGGGAACGCCGACCAGCGCGCAGATGACGTCCATCGGCAGCGGCCGGGCGAAGTGCCGTAGCAGGTCGACCCGCCCTTCGTCCGCCTGGGCGGGCAGGTCGTCGAGCAGGGCGTCGACGATGGTCTCGATCCGGGGCCGGAACTCGGCGGCCCGCCGGGGGGTGAAGGCCGGAGCGACCAGTTTGCGCAGCCGCGCGTGCTCGGGGCCGCTCATCTCGCTCATGGTCCGCATGTACGGCAGGCAGTCGTCGGGGACTTGAGGGCGCATGAAGCTGTCGGCGGTGAGTTCGAAACGGGCGTCGCCGAGCATCGCCCGTGCGCCGTCGTGCCTGGCGAGAGCCCATATCGGGCCGAGGCCGGGGATCAGCAGCCGGGCGAGCGGCGCACGTTCGCGCGCCTGTCCGTAGGCCGTGAAGGGGTCGCGCAGGACCTCGGGGTCGGTGAGGTCCACCTCGGGCAGGACGATCACTGGCAACTCCAGATGTTGAATCCAGATGTTCTTATCATCTGAGTGCGTGACGGTATCTTGGGTCCGCCCGTACGGCAAGCGGGCGTATGCGGACGAGGAGAGGGATGGGACGCCTCACCAGGGCCGAGCTTCAGGCACGCAACCGGGCCAGGGTGCTGGCCGCCGCCCGCGACGAGTTCGCCGAGCGGGGGTTCCGCGACGCCAAGGTGGACGCGATCGCCGACCGGGCCGGACTCACCCGCGGCGCGGTCTACTCCAACTTCCCGGGCAAGCGGGCCCTGTACTTCTCGGTGCTGGCCGGCCTGGCCGAGCGGGAGGCCGGACCGGACGGCGCGCGGCGGCCCTCCCCCGCGTCCGGCGAGACGCCCGCCACCGGCACAGCCGATGCCGGGACACCCGGCGTGGCCACGGCCCGGGAGGCGCTGGCGGCGTTCGCCCGCGCCTGGGTCTCCCGGCTTCCGCTGGCCACCGACGGCCCGGCCAGGCTCGGCATGGACCTGATGCCGGAGGTGCTCGCCGACCAGCGGGTCCGCCAGCCGTTCGCGCAGCTCATGAAGCTGAACGCGATCGTGCTCGGGCTCGCGCTTGAGCGACTCGACGGGCACGCCTCCACGCGGCGCCGGGTGCGGATCGCGGAGACGGCCCTGACCACCCTGCACGGCGCGAGCCAGATGGCCGACGCGGCGCCCGGGTTCGCCGAGCCGTTCGACATCGTCGCGGCGTGCGCCGCGCTGGCGGACCTCGATCTCGGCGACCGGTGGGACCCACCTCACCTGCCTTTCGTGCCCCGCGCACGGCCTGCCGACCAGCCCTGGTCGCCGCCGCTCGCGGTGGACGCGGTGCGGGGCGAGCCGGTCCCGCTCACGCGTGACGGCGTGGTGGCGGTCCTCGGGCTGCACCGTCTGGAGGCCGTGGAGGAGGCGGTGCGGGCCACGCCGCCCGGCGGGGAGGTCACCGCGGTTCTGGTCACCGGCGATCCCGGCGAGCTGGGGCCGCTCGCCCGGCTGACCCTCGCCGGCCTGCGCGCGTGCCTGCGGCAGGTGTTGCCCGCGCCGGCCTGGCCGTGCCTGCGCGTGGTGCACGACGACGAGGGGGCGGTGGCGGCGGCTGCCGGGGTGGCCGCCGTGAGCGACGGGACCGAGGCGGCCATCCGGGTGCGGTCGGGCCGCGTGGTCGCGCGCGCCGACGGGTACGGCGCCTGTCACGCCGCCGCCTCCGCCGAGCCCTGACCGCCGCGCCGCGCTGGCCGCCGGGGGCCGAGCACGGGCGGCGCGCACGGGCGTGGACACTTGGCGCGAGGGTCGAATGCGTGTTCTACTGAACCTCATGCGTCGCGACGCCACTTCCCGCGCGGAGGACCAGCCCGTTGCGCAGCCCCGCGGGCAGCAGCAGACGGTGCGGCAGCCCGGGCAACAGCAGGCGCGGCAACCCGAGCAGACAGTGCACCACCCGGGACAGACAGCGCACCAGCTTGGACAGACCCCTCAGCAGCCCGGACACTCCATGCGACAGTCTGGACAGTCCGTGCCACAGCCGGGACAGTCTGTGCAGCAGTCGCTCGTCGGTGAGGGGCCCGCCCGTCCGCGCATCGAGCGGCAGGCCGTCACCCGCGTCTTCGACGGCATCACCTGCTATGAAGTGCCGGCCCGCGCGGCGCTCGAGCGGGTGCCCGAGGCAGCCGAACTGCCCTTCGTGTGGGGCGCGAGCCCCTATCGCGGCTGCGAGGCGGGCTGCGGCTACTGCACCGCCCGGCGCGGCCACCGCTACCTCGGTCTGGACCCGGGCCGCGACTTCTCCACGAAGATCGTCGTCAAGACCGACCTGGCCCGCCGCCTGCGGCGCGAGCTGGACTCCCCCCGCTGGAGCGGTGAGGCGGTCGCGCTGGGCCTCACCGGCGACTGCTACCAGCCGGCCGAGGAGATCTACCGCCTGATGCCCGGCGTCATCCGGACGCTCGCCGACGCGGCCAACCCGTTCACCGTGCTCACCAAGAGCCCCCTCGTCCTGCGTGATCTGGACCTGTTACGCGAGGCCGCGAAGGTGACCCAGGTCGGCGCCCTGGTGTCGGTCGGCTTCGTCGACGACCGTCTGCGGCGTGCCGTCGAGCCGGGGGCCGCGACCCCGCAGCGGCGCCTGGAGATCTGCGCGACGCTGAACGAGGCCGGCATTCCCTGTGGTGTGCTGATGGCGCCGATCCTGCCGCTCATCACCGACTCCACCGATCACCTGCTGGCGACCGTACGCCGGGCGGCCGAGGCGGGCGCGGTCAGCGTGACTCCTGTCGTGCTGCGCCTGCCCGCCGGCGCCCGGGAGTGGTACATGGGGTGGCTGGAGCGTGAGCATCCCGGTCTCGTGCCGCGCTACCAGGCGCTGTACGGCAGGGGCCAGGTCGCCGAGGACGGCTACCGTCAGCGGATCGCCGAGCAGGTGCGCGTCCTCGCCGAGACCTACGGCATCGGCAGGGACGCCCGGCGGTGGCGGCGGCGCCGTTCCCCCACCCGCCAGCTCGCCCTCGTCTGACCGCAGTCTGACCTGAGCCGTCGCGGCGGACGTCCTGTCACCGCTGCGCCGCCGCACTGGCGAAGCGGTCGGACAGCTTACGAAGGTGCCGGGCGAGTTCCGGGGGCGACTCGACGTCGAAGTCGACGTCGAGCATGCCCGCCACCAGCGCGACCAGGTCGAGTGAGTCGGAGGCCAGTTCGAGCAGGCAGGTGTCGTCGTCGATGGGGGTGACGACGCCGTCGACGCGTCCGGCGATCCGCGAAGCGGGGGCGTGCACTGTCAGCCGGGAGCGGTACGGCCAGATGTCACGGCCGATCGTCCTGCGGAGGTAGGCTGCCACGTCGCCGTCGGGTGGCTCGCGGTGGGTGAAGCGGGGGCCCGTTGGGTGTGCGCAGCGACATCCGGTCGGCTCTGAAGGTGCGCCAGTCGCCCCGGCCGACGTCCCAGGCGACCAGATACCACCTGCGGCCCCAGGAGACCAGGCGATGGGGTTCGGCGGTCCGGGCCGACCGCACCCCGTGGTGGCCGACGTAGTCGAAGCGGAGCGTCTCGGCGGCGCGGATCGCGGTGGAGACAGCGGTGAGGACGTCCGCGTCCACGGTGGGTCCGCCGCGCGGCGGGATCGTGACCATGGCGTTCTCCAGGGTTTCGACGCGGTGGCGTAGCCGCGACGGAAGGACGTGCTCGACCTTGGTCAGCGCACGCAGCGACGCTTCCTCGATCCCGCTGACACTGCTCGCCGCGCCGGTGCGCAGCCCGACGGTCACCGCCACCGCCTCGTCGTCGTCCAGCAATAGCGGGGGCAGTGAGGTGCCGGCCCCGAGCCGGTAACCACCCGCGGGGCCCATCGTGGCGTGCACCGGATATCCCAGCTCGCGCAGCCTTTCGACGTCGCGTCGCACGGTCCTGGTGGTGACGTTCAGGCGTTCGGCGAGTTCGGTGCCCGGCCAGTCGCGGTGGGTCTGCAGCAACGACAGCAGACGGAGCAGGCGGGCCGGGGTGTCCAACATTCGTCCATGGTGACGTATGTGTAGGACCGGAGCTGTCCTACACAGGCGGGAGGCTGACTGCCATGAGCACCCCACATCCGTTTCGCATCGACATCCCGCAGGCCGATCTCGACGACCTGGCCGCCCGTCTGGCCCGCACCCGCTGGCCCGACGAGCTTCCCGGCGTCGGCTGGTCCTACGGCGTGAACAAGGACTACCTCATGGAGCTGGCCGACCACTGGCGCACCGGCTACGACTGGCGCGAGCACGAGGCCCGCCTCAACAAGGTCCCGCAGTTCACCACCGAGATCGACGGCCAGACCATCCATTTCCTGCACGTACGCTCCCCCGAGCCGGACGCCACCCCGCTGATCGTCACGCACGGCTGGCCGAGCACGGTGTACGACTTCCTGGACGTCCTCGGGCCGCTGACCGACCCGCGGGCGCACGGCGGGAACCCGGCGGACGCCTTCCACATCGTCGCGCCCTCGGTGCCGGGCTTCGCGTTCTCCGGCCCGACCCGCGAGACCGGCTGGGGGGCGGGCCGCGTCGCCCGGGCCTGGGCCGAGCTCATGCGACGCCTGGGCTATGAGCGTTTCGGCGCGCAGGGTGGCGACTTCGGCAGCATCGTCTCCCCGGAGCTCGGCCGAATCGCGCCGGAGCGCGTGATCGGCGTCCATGTCAACGCGCTGGCCACCGCCTCGACACCCGTCGGCCCCGGCGAACTGGAGGAGCTTTCCGACGACGAACGCGAACAGGCCAGGCGGAACCAGTCGTGGTGGTATCCCCACTCCGGCTACGCCACCCAGATGTCCACCCGGCCGCAGACCCTCGCGTACGCGCTCAACGACTCCCCGGCCGGCCAGCTGGCGTGGAACCTGGAGTGGTTCGTGGATTGGGACCCCACCCGCACCGAGCGCACCCCCGTCGACCGCGACACCGTTCTGACCAACGTCACGATCTTCTGGCTGACCGGGACGGCGGGATCGGCCGCCCGGCTGTACCTGGAGACCGGATCGGAGGCGTGGGGCCGGCGCCCCGCGCCCTCGCCGGTGCCGACGGGGGTGGCGAACTTCCTCGGCGACCGGGCGATCCGCGGGCTGGCGGAGCTGTCGAACACCGTCGTCCACTGGTCGCGGTTCTCCCGAGGTGGGCACTTCGCCTCGCTGCAGGCTCCGGACCTCCTGGTCGCCGACATCCGGGACTTCTTCCGGAAGCTGAGAGCCCAGTAGGGGCGCCGGCCGGACAGGCACGCCCGCTCCGCGGCGCGGGAGTGCCTTGAGAGCGCCGGCCGGGTGCGGAGCCGGTCTCCGCGACGGCTCACACCGGCTCCGGCAGGTCCATCGCCGCGAGCCTGGCCGGGTCGATCACGACCGCGATGCGGGCGATCCGACGGTCGACGACGGTGAACGCCATGACCGACAGCGGGGTGCCGTCCTCGCGCCACGACACGAACCCGGGAAGGCCGTTGACGAGCACCGCCCGCCCCCGCGCGGCCGCACCGGCGGCCACACGGCGTTGCGCGCCGGCGGCGACCTCGGTGGCGCCGAGGACGACGACCACGCCGCCGGGGGTGTCGACGGTCAGCTTCACCTCGGGGTCGAGCACGCGCAGCAGTCCCTCGAAGTCGCCGCGGTGTGCCGCCGCCAGGAAGGCCTGGACCACCTCGCGCTGCTCCCGTCCGGCGGCCGTCGGGTGCTCGGTCGTCTGCACCTTCCTGCGGGCGCGGCTGGCGAGCATTTTGGCGGCAGCGGCGGATTTGCCAAGGATCTGGCCGATCTCGTCGAACGGCACCGCGAACATGTCGTGCAGCACGAACGCCAGCCGCTCGCCCGGCCCGAGCGACTCGAGGACGACGAGGAGCGCGAGCCCGACCGAGTCGGCGAGCGCCACGTCGTCCTCCGGCGCGGGGCCGGCGTCGACCGTCACGACGAGCTCGGGCAGCCGGTCGTCGTAGGACGCCTCGGGGCGGGCCTGGCGCGATCGCAGGACGTCGAGGCTGATCCGGCCGACCACCGTGGTCAGCCAGCCGGCGAGGTTGTGGATGGCCGCCGTGTCCTGGCGGGAGAGCCGCAGCCAGGCCTCCTGGACCACGTCCTCGGCGTCGGCGTGCGATCCGAGCATGCGGTAGGCGACCGCGCGCAGCCGGTCGCGCTGGGCCTCGAACGTCTTGGTCACCAGGTCCGCCGGGCTGGTATCGGACATGTTTGTTACCTTCCTCGAATCCGCTCCGTCATGGGGATGACGGGCCCGGACGGGCCGAGGTAACCGATGAAGGAGCAACACCGATGGAAGCACGCATGAAGAGCCCGGCGAATCCCGACGTGACCACGGCGGTCCAGCACCTCTACAAGGCGATTCACGCCGCTGGCGTCGACCCGCGCGTTCTCGAGCTGGTCCACCTGCGCGCCAGTCAGATCAACGGCTGTAGCCCGTGCGTCTTCGCCGGGGTCGCATCGGCGAAGAGGCACGGAGAGACCGACGAGCGGCTGCACAACGTGGTGACGTGGCGCGAGACGCCCTTCTTCACCGAGGCGGAGCGGGCCGCGCTCGCGCTGACCGAGGCCGCCACCCGGATCCAGGACGGCGCGCCGGGCGTGACCGACGAGATCTGGGAGGCCGCCGCCGCCCACTTCGACGACGGGCAGCTGTCCGCGATCATCCTGAACGTCGCGATGACCAACTTCTTCAACCGGATCAACCGCGCGGTCCGGGAGCAGGCCGGCAAGACCTGGTGAGCCGGGCGGGGCGTCATTCGCCGGTGACCGCGCATCCGCGAAGTCACGGGATGACGCCCCGCGGCCCTGGGGACGAGGCATGATCACGCCCGTCGTCGGGTCTCACGCTGCGGCTCGATGCCCAGGGCCGCGCAGGCGCCGTCCACGGCCACCCGGCGGAGCTCGTCCTTCGGCACGTCGGCGAACTGGATCGTGCAGTCCTGGAGGCCGCCGAAGGCGATCACGGCCCGGGTGGCCTGCTCGAGTGTGGGTTCGGGGCCGTACAGCAGCTTCACCAGCCGCCCGCGCCAGTTCAGCACGAGGTCGATCAGGCCCAGGTCGGCGAGCGTGGTCAGCTCGCTGAGCATGAGCACGATGTCTCTGCGGTGGCGGTAGTGGAAGTCGAAGTAGCCCTCCAGTAGAGCGCGGGGCTCGACCTGGCCCAGCGCCTCCTGACCCATCAGGAACGCCTCTTCCTCGTCGATGATCGGCTGCACGATGCTGCGGACCAGTTCCTCACGTGAGGAGAAGTGGTAGTAGAGCGCCGGCTTGGTGATGCCCAGCCGGCCGGCGATCTCCTGCAGGCTGGTCCGCTGCACACCCTGCCGGGCGAAGAGCTCGCGGGCGACCTCCTGGATCCGCTGCTTGGTGTCAGAGGGGCGAGGCATGCCACGAGCTTATCGACTTAACGATAGGTAATTAGCCGTCTACACTTACCTATCGTTAAGTAAGGAGGGCGTGCCGATGCGGATTCTCATCTCCGGCGCCAGCGTCGCCGGTCCGGTGCTGGCGTACTGGCTCACCAGACAGGGCTTCTCCGTCACCGTCGTCGAGCGCGCGCCGGCGCCGCGCAAGACCGGCGGTCACGCGGTCGACCTGTTCCGGCCCGCGATGAACATCTCGGAGAAGATGGGCGTGCTCCCCCGCGTCGAGGAGCGGGCCACCGGCACGAACCGGATGACCATGTACCGGGAGGGCGCACGGCGTCCCGTCCGGGCGGACCTCTCGAAGATCTTCAGCGCCACCTCCGAGCGGCACGTCGAGATCATGCGCGACGATCTGAGTGAGATCTACCACGACGCCACGCGCGACGACGTCGAGTACGTCTTCGGCGACTCGATCACCGCGATCTCCCCCGACGGCGAGGTGCGGTTCGAGAACGCCGCGCCGCGCCGCTTCGACCTCGTCGTCGGCGCGGACGGGCTGCACTCCAACGTGCGCCGCCTCGTCTTCGGCGAGGAGTCCCGCTTCAGCGCCTTCATCGGGGCCTACCTCGGGGTGCTGACCCTGCCCGACGTCTCCGGCCTCGACGGCGAGCTGCTCATCCACACCGGCCTCGGCCGCACTGCCGGCATGTACGGCTCGCCGCGCCTCGGCGGCGCGCGGGCGTTGTTCCTGTTCCGGAGCGAGCGCGAGCTCGACTACCACCACCGCGACGTGCCCCGGCAGAAGGAGTTGTTGCGTCGTGCGTTCGAGGGCATGCACGCCGACGTGGACCGCTGGCTGGACGAGCTCGACCGCACGCCGGCGTTCTACTTCGACTCGATCACTCAGCTCCGCATGGACACCTGGTCGCGTGGGAGGGTGACGCTCGTCGGCGACGCGGGCTACTGCCCCGGCCCGGCCGTCGGCGGCAGCACCAGCCTGGCCGTCGTCGGCGCGTACGTCCTCGCCGGGGAGCTGGCGCGGGCGGGCGGCGATCACGAGCGCGCCTTCCCCGCCTACGAGCGCGCGATGGCGGAGCACGTGCGCGGCAGCCGCGCGGTCGCGCTGAGCGCGGCGAAGACCCTGGTTCCCACGTCCCGCCTCGGCGTGCTGGGACTTGCCCAGGGCGCCCGCCTGGTCTCTGCCCTGCCCGCGGGGCCCGGCCGAGCCCTCGTCCGCCTCACCACCAAGAGCGCACGCTTCTACAACTCCATGACCGTCGACGACTACCCGCCGTCGCCCGCCGCCCGGCCATCCGGACTCGGCGGGTGAGGCTGCGGGTAAATCGATCGACACCCAGTGCGGGAGATCGCTACCGTCCGGCCATGGCTGTTTTCACCGATGCCGACCTCGACCGCTTCGTCACCGAGGGATTCCTCAAGGTGGAGGAGGCGTTCCCGCGCGAGACCGGTGACCGGATCAGGGATCTGCTGTGGCGGCAGATCGGTCTGTCCCCCGATCGGCCGGAGGACTGGACGCAGCCGGTGGTGTGGGCCGCCCCCGACCCGGCGGGGCGGGGCCCGTTCGGAGAGGCGATGCGCGGCCCGCACCTGGCCGAGGCGCTGGACCTCGTCGCGGGCAAGGGCGGATGGGTGCCGCGCGGCACCATCGGCAACACGCCGGTCCGCTTCCCCCACCCCTCCGACGCCGGGGACACCGGCTGGCACATCGACCAGAACAACCCCGGGCCGGCCGACGCCTGGGGGACCGTCACCCTCGCGTCCCGCACGATGCTCGTGCTGGTGCTGCTGTCGGAGGTCGGACCCGACGACGCGCCCACCCGCATCAGGGTCGGCTCCCACCTCGACACCGTCCGCGTCCTGGAGCCGTACGGCGAGCAGGGGCTGGAGTTCTTCGCCTCCGGCCCGGTGCTGGACGAGGCGAGCGCGCACCGGCCCGAGACCTGCGCCACGGGACTGCCCGGCGACGTCTACCTGTGCCACCCGCACCTCGTCCACGCCGCTCAGCCCCACCGCGGCACCCGGCCTCGCTTCATGTCCCAGATCCCGCTCTTCCTGGCCGAGCCGCTGACCCCTGGCGACGCCACCCCCCTCGCCCGGGCCGTACGGCTCGGGCTCGGCGGCTGACCGGCCGCGCCGCGACACGCCTTCCCCGCGGCGAGCTACCATGAGTTTAGACCTAAACTCAGAGGGGATCGCAATGACGCGCACGATAGTGGTGAGTGGCGGCGGCACCGGCATCGGCAAGGCCGTGGCGGCGCGCTTCGCCGCCGACGGGGACCAGGTGGTTATCATCGGCCGCCGCGCCGACGTCCTGGAAAGGACGGCCAAGGAGATCGGCGGCACCGCACTGACGGCCGACCTGAGCGAGCCCGCAGAGGTCGAGCGGGTGCGCGCCGACCTGGCCGAGCGCTTCGGCACCATCGACGTGCTGGTCAACAACGCGGGCGGCAACATCGAGAGGCACGGCGGTTCCGGCGACGTCGCGGAGCGGTGGACCGGCAACTTCCGGGCCAACGTGCTGACGGCGGTGCTGCCGACCGAGGCGTTCCGCGATCTGCTGAACCCGAACGGGCGAGTCGTGTTCATCAGCTCGATCGCGGCCTTCCGCGGCTCGGGCGGCACCTCGTACGGCCCGATGAAGGCGGCCCTGCACCCCTACGCGTTCGATCTCGCCGCCGCACTCGGGCCACGCGGCATCACGGTGAACGTGGTCGCCCCGGGGTTCATCGAGGACACCGAGTTCTTCCGCGGCACCATGGACGACGAACGCCGCGCGATGCTCGTCGGGCAGACCCACACCGGCCGGGCAGGGTCGCCGCAGGACATCGCCGAGACCGTGCACTGGCTCGCCTCGCCCGGCGGCGGGCACGTCACCGCGCAGATCATCCAGGTGAACGGCGGGGCCGAACGTGGCCGCTGAGCCGCCGCGCGACGGTGCCGACGCGATCCAGGACGCCTGGCGGCGCGAGCTGCCGGGCGTCCCGGTGGAGTCGATCGGGGTCGTCACCCGGATCTGGTGGGCCGCCAAGGTCTTCGGCGATGAGCGCCGCCGTCTCCTCGCGAACCTGGGCGTGGACGTCGCCACCCTGGATCTGCTGTCCACGCTGCGGCGCTCCGGCCCGCCCTACCGGATGAGCCCGGGCGAGCTGGCCGAGGCGTGCATGGTGACGCGCGGCGCGATCACCCAGCGCGTGGAGCGGGCGGTCAGGGCCGGGCTGGTCGAACGGACCACCGTCGGATCGGGCTACCACGCGCGCGCGGTCTTCCTCACCGACGCTGGCAACGGCCTGCTCGACCGCGTCGTCGCCGACCTGCTCGTGGCCGAGGACCGCCTCGTCGGCCATCTCTCACCCGAACGCCGCGATCAGCTTGCCGACCTGCTGCGTGAACTGCTCGCCGGACTCGGCGGCCCGAGCCTGACCGGGCAGGTCGGGGACTGACCCTTCACGGGTCCTTCCACCAGTGACCCACCACCGGCCAGGGCTCACGTGTGAACGCCGGGCGCCGGCGCGGGTCTGCGGACGATGAGCAGGTGCAGCACGGCTGCCAGCACGGCCATACCGGCGCCGACGTAGCACAGCCGGGTCGCCGAGATCGCGCCGAGCAGGACCCCGCCGAGCCCCGCGCCGATCGCCTGGCCGAGGTAGATGCCCGAGGAGTTGAAGGAGATGACGACGCTCGGGAGATGTGGGACGAACTCGGTGAGCCGGTGGTTGTTCGGCGTCGACACCGCCCACCCGGCCGCGCCGTTGAGTGCCATGACGACGAACGCGAGCGGCAGCGAGGACGAGACGGCGAACGCCGCGAGGGTCACGACGAGCAGGCCGGTCGCGACCGTCAGCGTGCGGTCGGCGCCCCAGCGGTCGGTGAGCCGCCCGCTGCCGAACGCGCCGACGGCGCCGCCGAGACCCCAGACGAGCAGCAGCAGCGTCAGGGTCGTCCCGTGGGCGTGCACGGTGTCGCTGAGGACGTCGGCGATGTAGGTGTAGACCATGATGGCGGCCGAGCTCTCCAGGAGCATGAACCCGACGATCGCCACCACCCGGGCATGGGCCAGCACCGCGAACCGGGCGCGGAGCGGCACGGCGGGCGGCAGCGGCAGAGCAGGCAGGACGGTGAGCAGGCCGACCAGCGCGAGCGCGCCCACGCACGCGACGAAGATCAGGCTCGCCTGCCAGGACAGGCTCTGGCCGATCCAGGTTCCGACGGGCACGCCGAGCACGGTGCCGACGGTCAACCCGCCGAGGATGGCCGCGAGCGCCCGGCCGCGATGAGCCGGCCCCGCGAGCGTGGCGGCCGCCGCGCTCGCGTTCGGCGTGTACAGGGCGGCGCCGAGGCCGGCCGCGACCCGCGCGACCAGCAGGAGCGCCAGCGTCGGCGCGGCGGCCGAGGCGAGGTTGGCCGCGACGAACACGGTCAGGGCGAACGCCATCAGCGGCTTGCGGGGGAGTTTGCCGGTGAACGCGGCGAGGAACGGTGCGGTCACGCCATAGGTGAGGGAGAAGACGGTGATGGCCTGGCCGGTGGCGCTGACCGTCTGGCCGAGGCCCCCGGAAATCTGCGGCAGGATGCCGGCCAGGACGAAGGAGTCGGTGCCCATGGCGAAGGATCCGACCGCGAGGATCGCGACCTGCCTGACCCAGGGGCTTTTCGCGGTGCTCGTCCGGCCGGTTGGTGTCGCCGTTTGCTGTGTGCTCACCCGGCCATCATTGGGCGGGCGATCATCCTGGTACAGATTGCGTTTATGCTGGTATAAATCCCACTCGGCTGAACAAGCCCGATTGCGGTTTCATGGTCGGCATGATGAGGCGTAAGGAGTTGGCGGGCTTCCTCCGCTCGCGCCGGGAGTCCCTCAGCCCCGAGGCGGCCGGGTTTCCCGGCGGTTCCCGCAGGCGCACACCCGGCCTACGGCGCGAGGAGGTCGCGCAGCTGTCCGGAGTGAGCGTCACCTGGTACACATGGCTGGAACAGGGCCGGGACATCACCGTATCCAGACAGGTGCTCGAGAGCCTCTCGCGCGCGCTGCAGCTCACACCGGCCGAGCGCGGTCACCTCTTCGCACTCGCCGGCGCGCCCCTGCCGGCCGAATCGGCACGCCGGATGCCGGTCAGCCCGACGCTGCGGACCCTGCTGGAGACACTCGAACCCAACCCGGCCCACGTGATCAGCCCGTGCTGGGACCTGCTGGCGTACAACCGCGCGTACGCCGGCCTGGTCGGCGGGCTGGACGACCTGCCGGAGGAGGAGCGGAACAGCGTCTGGCTGCTGTTCACCCGCCCCGGCATGCGTACGCTGCTGGTGGACTGGCAGCGCGAGGCGCGCGACATCCTCGGGCAGTTCCGGGCCGCGGCCGACAAGAACCCCGACGACCCGCGGACCACCGCGCTGGTCGACGCGCTGCTGGCGGCCAGTCCCGCGTTCGCCTCGATGTGGTCGGCCCATCCCATCCGGGCGTTCGCCTCGGCGACCAAGCACTTCGACCATCCGCGGGCAGGGCGGATCAGCCTCAACTACACGAAGCTGACCGTCACCGAGGACGTCACCCAGCACCTCGTCGTCTTCCTGCCCGTGACCGAGAACGACGCGACGGCGCTGCAACGCCTCGCGGAACTGGACCGCCCCGTGCCGAGCCGTGCCTGACCCCAGCCACCTCGGCCACCTCGCCGCCAGCGCGCCGTGCCGGCGAACTCGGCGGTGACCTCACGCCATCCGGCCATTGCCGTTCCCGCGGCCCGCGCCGGTCGCCCCGCCGGCCCGTGCGGTTCGTTCGGCCTCGTCGATGGCCCAGGCGGCGTTGATGAGCCCGATGTGGCTGAACGCCTGTGGGAAGTTGCCGAGCAGCTCGCCGCTCCCGGGGTCGACCTCCTCCGACAGCAGGCCCACGTCGTTGGCGTACGCGGCGGCTCGCTCGAACGCCTTCCTGGCCCGGCCGACCTGCCCGGACATGGCGAGCGCCTGCGCCAGCCAGAACGAGCACAGCAGGAAGGTGCCCTCCTCGCCGGCGAGGCCGTCGACGCCGTCCGCGGTGCGGTAGCGGTAGACCAGGCCCTGGTCGTCGGTGAGCCGGTCCGCGACCGCGTCGATCGTGGCCAGCACCCGCGGGTCGCCGGCGGGCAGGAAGCCGGTGATCGGCACCATGAGGGCACTGGCGTCCAGTTCGTCGGAGCCGAAGGCCTGCGTGAACGCCCCCACCCGGTCGTTCCAGCCCTCGCGCAGCAGAGTGTCGCGGATCTCGGCGCGGGTCCGCCGCCAGGACTCCATACGATCCTGCGCCCGCAGGAGGCCGGCGAGGGCGATGCCGCGGTCCAGCGCCACCCAGCACATGAGCTTGGAGTACAGGAAGTCGCGTGGCTCCCCGCGTATCTCCCAGATGCCCTGGTCCTTCTCCATCCAGCGCTCGGCCGCGGTGTCGGCACAGGCGACGAGGAAGCGCCGGACGTCGTCGTCGATGTCGCAGATCTGGTGTTCGAGGCGCACGGCCGCATCGAGCAACTCGCCGTAAACGTCGATCTGCCGCTGGTTCCACGCGTCGTTTCCGACGCGTACCGGCCGGCTGCCGCGCCAGCCGCGCAGGTGCGGAAGGGTGCGCTCGCTCAGGTCGTGCTCGCCGCGGACGCCGAACATGATCTGCAGCGCGCGGTCCTTGTCCAGGGACGGGGCTGCGGTGGTGAGGAAGGCGAAGAAGTCGCTCGCCTCGTCGGGGCAGGCCGCGACCCACAGAGCGCCCATGGTCAGTGACGCGTCCCGTACCCACGTGTACCGGTAGTCCCAGTTGCGCTCGCCACCGGCCCATTCGGGCAGCGATGTCGTGGCGGCCGCGACGATCGCGCCGCTGGGCTGGAAGGACAGCGCCTGCAGCACCCGCCCGCTGTGGTGCACCAGGTCACACCACGGGCCGTCATAGGCCTGGTGGAGGCTGGACCACGACTGCCAGGCGACGATCGTGTCGTCCAGCCGGGCCGCCAGTTCCGCCTGGTCCCACACCCGCGCGGGAGTCTCCTGCAGCGTCGAGCAGTGCATCCCGAAGTGCCGTGTCTCGCCCTCTCGCACCGTGAACACGCCGTATCCGCTGCAGTCGCCGATGCCGAGGGGGACCGGCGTGGTCAGCACGAGCCAGTCGGCGCCGCCGCGGGCGGTCACGCCGCCGTCGACGACGGACAGGATCGGGTAGATCAGGCCGTACTCCGGCCGGGGCCGATACTCGATCTCCATCGGCACCTCGCCGCCGAGGCCGGACACCCGTCGGGCGAGCAGGTGCGGCACACCGACGCCGAGCCGGTGGCCGCCGTCGTCCGGCCCGGTGAGCAGGGCGTCGGTGAGAACGACCGTGCCGCTCCCGGTGCGGAAGGTGGTCTCCAGCACCATCGTCTGCGGTAGGTAGCGGCGCGTCGTCTCGTATGGGACGGCCGGGCGGATCGCCCAGTGCCCAGCCTCGTCGTCCAGCAGGCGGGCGAAGACGGACGGCCCGTCGAAGCGGGGGAAGCACAGCCACTCGGCCGATCCGTCCCGGCTGATGAGGCCAGCGGAATGGCGATCGGACACCAACGCGAGGTCGGCGATGGGTGTGGCGCTCATCAGCGCCCGATACCCGGAGAAGACGACGATGTTACGCACGGGTCGGAAAATCGCGGTAAAGGCCTGAAAATGGAGCGCTCCGCCCGCCCGAGGCGAAGATCACACGATCCTCAAGCGGCACATACTTGGCGCATCACCCTCCCATACGCGGGCACGCAAGGGCGGCAAGACCGTGGCCGCGAAAATGGGCGGTCTCGGCAACACGTCATGCTCGTCGAGCAGTCGAACCGCATGTGCGGCGGCACCTGCCACATCGCCGAGGCGAACGCGTCCACGTGGACCCGACAGCCTCACTCTCACCGGGACACCGCGCCGTTACCTGGCCAGGCCCTGAGCTACCGGCGCTCGGCGGCTTGCAGGGCGTCCGCGGCCGTCAGCAGGGAGGCTCCAAGAAGCACGACGTCCTTCACCAGGAACTGCCCCGCGAGAGACAGCTTCGGTTCCCCGCGTGTCTCTTGCCACGCCTCGGGCGTCGTAGCCAGGAAGCTGAGGGTGGTGGCGAACATGCCGACGGCGGCGAGGCTGCCGATGACTGACGCTCGCGGCGCAATCGGTTTTGCTCCGATCAGCGAGCCCAGAACGATCTCAGTGACGCCGAGCAATCTAGCGACCTTCTTCTCCCCCAATCTGGCGATAAGCCACGCGAGCGGGGGGCTTGAGGTTACGAGGGGGCGAATATTTTCCACCTCGTAGTCTTCGAATTTTATTCGCCCGATCTCCAGAAGGTTGATCACAAGCCCATACCGGATGGTCGAAATCCCCGCGCTATGCACTATTTTTCCGATGCGGTGTATTTCCATGGGATTCTCGCCTACCGCGTCGGTTATATCGCTCGATGTAGGACTCGAAGATCAGCCAACGCTAAGCATCAGGTCACGCTTCACCATCGGTGTCGAGGCCACCGCCGATCACTGCTACCTGGTCGGCGACGACCACGCGGCCGGGCCGTGTCCGCGGCGCCGCCCACTACGCTACCTCTCCTCGGCCGCTTGCACCTGACACCGCTCCGGCCCCGCTTGACCACGACCGCCACCCTGTCTCCGCCTCCCCGCCCAACGGGAGCTTCCCGTACCTCGCCCGACCCTCCAGGTCGCCGGCTGTCATGGCGGTTCCCCTCGCCCCGAGTCCTCACGGACGAACGCGGATGATCGTCTTCCCCTTGATCCGCTCGGTCGGATTCAAGGCGGTGACGGCATCGTCGAGGGTTGCGATGGTGCCGATGTTCGTCCGCAGCCGTCCGTCGCGCACCCGCCGGACGATCTCACTCAGTTGGGCACGATCGGCCTCGACAACGAAGTCGACCGCCAGGCCGTCCGCAGGTCGCGCCTCGGGCGGCCCGACGACGGACACCAGTGTTCCTCCGGCCCGGACCAGACCCGCGGACCGCTTCTGGATGTCGCCGCCGATGACATCGAAAACCAGATCGACGCCGCCGACGTCTTCCAGAGCGTCGTTCTCAAGGTCGACGAACTCCATCGCGCCGAAGCCGAGCGCCTTCTGACGGTCGGCAGCGCGTCCGGTGCCGATGACGTACGCGCCGAACTCACGCGCGAGCTGCGTCACCATCGACCCGACTGCGCCGGCCGCGCCGTGCACGAGCACGCTCTGCCCCGCCCGAAGGCGGCCGTGGTCGAACAGTCCCTGCCACGCGGTCAGCCCCGAAATCGGCAGGCTCGCGCCCACCGTGAAGTCGACGTCGCCCGGGAGCGGCGCGAGGTTGCGCGCCTCGACGGCCACATACTCGGCCAGGGTGCCGTCGCGATGCCAGTCCGCGAGGCCGAACACCCGTTGTCCCACCGACAGCCCCGTCGTGCCATACCCGAGCGCGGTGACCACTCCGGCCAGCTCGTGCCCAGGGATCGACGGTGTCTTGTCACGGCCGGCGCGATCGGTCCAGGTCGAGGGCCACTCCATCTCAGTCGGGACGAATCCGGACGCATGAACCTCGACGACGACGTCGTTTATCGCTGCCGGCGGCTCGGGCCGCTCCACCAGCCTCATCCCGGCCGTTCCCGCAGCCTGGTCCGTCACCACGATCGCTTTCATGGGAATTGTCTCCTCGGTCATTTGTCTCGCAAGGCTCATCGCGGCTCGTCGGAGGAACGCACCAGGTGGGCGCGTGCAGTCCGGCATGATCGATTCATCTGCTCGCGAGCGTTCGTTCGTCTGTCCCGTTTGGGTTCTCATCAGGGAGACGAGGCGGCCCCTCGAGTTGTGACAGCTCAGACGTGAGAAAGTTTGTCCGGGTTGATGACCCTGCGGTACGCGGTGATCAGACCGTCTGTGATCTGCAGCGTGTCCACGGAGTAGACACGGCCCTCCCGGTGGCACACCAGGGCGAGCTCGCCGCCGACCTCGACGAGGTCGATGCGGTCCGGACGCCACTGGCGGCCCACGCGCACCATCACCTCGGCGACGCGTTGACCACCGTAGACCGGCTTGCGCATCGCGGCGACCCTGCCGCCGCCATCGGTGACGTAGACGGCGTCGGGGTGCAGCAGCCTGACCAGGCCAGCCAGATCCCCGGCCTCGTAGGCGGCGCGGAAGGCCGCCAGCACACGTTCACGCTCCGCCTTCGACGCCTGCGGCGAAGACTGCTTCGCGTTGGTCACCCGCCGCCGCGCCCGCGAGGCCAACTGCCGGGCACCCGGCACGGAGACATCCAGCACTTCGGCGATCCGGACGAACTCGAGGCCGAAGACATCGTGCAGGACGAAGGCCACCCGCTCCAGCGGGCCCAACTCCTCCATGATCAGGAGCATCGCCGAGCCGACGGACTCGTCGACGAGGACCGGCTCGGACGCGTCCGGCCCCGTCAGCAGCGGTTCCGGCAGCCACGGCCCGACATAGGTCTCCCGGCGGAAACGGGCACTTTTGAGAATGTCGTACGACCGCCGTGCGGCCACCGTCACCAGCCAGGCCCGCAGATCATCGATGTCCTGCAGATCTGTTCCGGCCGCCCGCAGCCACACGTCCTGGGTCACATCCTCGGCATCGGCCACACTGCCCAGCAGCCGGTAGGCCACGCCGAAAACCGCGGGCCGGTGCCCCTCCCATTCGGCTCCGAGCGTGTCCTCGAGCTCAGACCGTCCAGTCGCGTTCTCGTTGCCCATACTGATCGCGACCTCCCCCAGCTTGCGGATCCAGCGTAGTCATCCGAGCTCGGGATCTACGCAGAGACCCGATGCGAGCAGCGCACACGCTCACACCGACGACGCGTCGTAGTTCATTCGACAGGGCGGTGTCTCATCGGTCGCCTGTGCAACAGCCCCCGGCCCTGCACGACCACGCGGCGACCATCCCTCCGGCCGGGCGGCGGTCAGGCCGGCTCCTTCACCAGGGTGGTGACCAGCCGGAACACCTCGGCGGTGTCGGCCACGCCGCCCACGATGATGATTTTCATGCTGGCCCTCTCCTCGTCGTAGATCGTCTCGACGCGCAGGGGCCTCTCGGCGGGGCTACGGCTCACGGCGGCGGCCACCAGCGTGTTGCCCAGGCTCATCATCTCCTCGGGGGAGATGGCGTCGATCTGCACGATGCTCGACGCCTCCATATGACGCCGCCCGGCGGTCTCGGCGGACGGCTCGGCGGCACCGCCCATGAACGCCTCCAGGTCCTCACGGGCGATCCGGTACTGCTTGCCGATGCGCACCGCCTTGAGCCGCCCGTCGCGCACGTAGTTGCGCACGGTCTTCACGTGCAGGCCCAGCAGGTTCGCCACCTGCTCCACCGAGTACGGCTGCTGTGGCATCCCCGCTCCCCTCTGATCAGCTCTCCAACACACCCTATATATCCGTCTCGAAGGGAATGTTGGGGAGGCGTGAGGGATTGCGGCGGCCACGGTCGTCAGAGGGACCGAGCGGCGCGGGCAGTAGTCTGCGTACATGTTCCATCGCAAACCGATCGAAGAGCGCATCGCCGAGCGCGTCGCCAAGCGGCCTCCGCTGAAGGAGGGCAAGCACTTCGAGCACCGCCCCGCGCTGATCGTGTTCTGCGTGATCATCGCGCTCGTCGCGCTGAAGATCCTGGGCGCCTTCGCCCTCATGAAGTGGGGCGTCCAGTAGGACCGCGGCCTCCCCTCATGTCGTGGGCCGGACGCTCGCGCCCTGGTGCGCGTCACGGGGCAGCAGCGCGTCGCCGAGTATCCGCCAGTACGGCATCGCGGACCGCCCCGGCTCGATCCCGATGACCTGGATCGCGACGTGGTCGGCGCCGGCGTCGAGGTGGGCGCGGAGCTTGGCCACGATGGTGTCGAGGTCGCCCCAGAACACCAGGTCGTCGACGAGGCGGTCGCTGCCGCCGCCCGTGATCTCCTCGTCCGCGTAGCCCAGCCGCCGGAACTTCGCGATGTTGTACGGCGTGTTCAGGTAGGGGTGCAGGTGCTCGCGCGCGACCGCACGGGCCCTGGCGGGGTCGGACTCGAACAGCACCGCGTGCTCGACGCCCAGGAACGCGTCCGGCCCGAGGATCTCCCGCGCTCGTGCGGTGTGCGCCACGGTGACGTGATAGGTGAGGGCGCCGGAGGAGCGGTCACGGGCCAGCTCGAGCATCTTGGGCCCGTAGGCCGCGAGGATGCGGCGCATCGGCGTCCGCGGCAGCGGGTTGGACGTCTTCAGCCCGTCCATCTCGTCGAGGTATCCGGCCATCGCCGCCAGCGGCGTGATCCCCGGCCGCGGCACGCCGCCGAATCCCAGGCCGAACACGTGCCGCCCGGGATAGGCGTCGGCCAGGAGCAGCGCGGCGCCGTACGCCCAGGGGGCCTCGCGCGACCAGATCTGCGCGATGCCGTTGACGACGGTGATCCGCCGCGTGCAGGAAAGCAGGTAGCCGGCGTGCGTGAACGCCTCACGCCCCGCCAGCTCGGGGATCCAGAACGCCGGCCATCCCCGATCCTCCAGTTCCTGTATCGACTCGCGCATCCGCGCTGCCGGCTGGTGCTCGAAGTCGAAGGTGTAGATCCCGAACCTGCCCAGATCCAGGCCGTCGAGGTCGCCCATCGGTGATCTCCTCGCGCTCGTCCCCGCCCAGTACATATCGAAGTATCGCAGATTTCCGATATGAGCGACGACGCGCGGGATCGTTCGTCGTGCGACGTCGTGGTTCTAGAGCGTCTCCCCCAGGGTGGCGACGAGCTGGGCGATGCGCTGCTCGTCGCGCTTGTAGTGGGTCCACTTGCCCACCCGTGTGGCCTTCACCAGGCCCGCCCGTTGTAGCTCGGCCATGTACGCCGACACCGTCGACTGCGCGAGCCCCGCCCTGGCCTGGATGTGACTCACGCACACGCCGACCTCGGCCGGATCGGCGATCGCCTCCTCCAGCGGGAAGTGGCGCTCGGGCTCACGCAGCCACATCAGCAGCTGCAACCGCACCGGGTTCGACAGCGCACGCAACGCGTCGACCAGCCCGGGATCCGGTGAGGTCGCAGTCTCCGCCATGAGCCCAGGCTACAGCTCCCCCACCGATGTTTCGGAATTCCTCGATGTGATCGAGGAATCACGATTCCAGGGCGCTGCCCTGCTTCCACTTGCTGAACGGCATCTGCCAGAAGCCCCAGCCGTTGTTCCACTCCAGGATCCGGTTGGTGCCGACGATCTTGACGACGTCGCCCCGGTGGAAGTTGTCGTAGAACCACTTGGCCTGGGAGGGGCTGGCGTTGACGCACCCGTGGCTCACGTTGGCCCGACCCTGAGAGCCGACCGACCAGGGCGCGCCGTGGACGTACTCACCGCTGTTGGAGATGCGCACGGCGTGGTTGACGACCTCCTTGTAGTAGCCGGGGTCGCCCTCCTTCTTGCCCGGGGAGATCATCGTTACCGGGTTGCCGCGTTCCATGGTCAGGTGGACGCCGCTGGTGGTGGTGTACTCGCGGGTGGTCGCCTTGCCGGCGCTGATCTTCATGGTCTGCACGACCTTGCCGTCGCGCCGGACCACCATCATGTGGGTCCTGGTGCTGACCGAGCTGATCCAGGCCGCGCCGATCTTGATGGTCGCGCTGTGGTCCTCTATGCCGTAGGTGTTCGGCCCGGCCTTCACGCCCGTCAGGTGCGCGGTGAACTTCACCTTCTGGTGCGCGGGCCAGTACTTGGCCGTCCGGTAGATGACGTACTGGTCGTCGATCCATCGCCAGGCGCCCTTGACCGGCTTCTCCGCGTCCACATCGAGGGCCTGCTCCACGGCGGCCTTGTCCTGCACCGGCGCGTTGAACCTCACCATGATCGGCATGCCGATGCCGACGGTCTCCCCCTTGATGCCGGGGGTGACGTCCACGACCTCCAGGCCGACCTTGGGCTTGAGCGTGGTGAAGCGGCTGGTCGCGGTCGCCGGGCCGCCCTTGCCGGTGGCCTTGGCCGACACCGTGTACCTGGCGGAGGGCTTGAGCGGTTCCTTGGAGGTCCACTTGGTGTGAGTGGAGTCGAACTCGCCCTCGACCGTCTCGTCGCCCGCCTGGACGGTGACCTCCTCCAGCTCGCCGTCGGCGGCCGTGACGACCACGGTCTTGTCGGGACGCACCTTCGCGCTGCCCGTCGCCGGGCTGATCGTGATCTTGGGGGCCGGAGCGGCGGGCGCGGCGTCGCCGGAGTCTCCGCCCGTCGAGCCTGGCGTGCCCGATCCGCCGGAGCATGCCGACAGAGCCGCGGCCAATGCCACGGCGACTCCAGCGATCGGCCACCTCGAACGACTTCCAGTGCTCAGCACAACTACTCCCCCATGAGCGCGAAGGGCACCATAAGACCTTATTCGGGGTTGCCTCTTATGTTGGCATTTTCTCCTGCGCTCAGGTCACATTTCGGTCGCTTCTTCGGTGGACTCGTCTCTGTAGACGGTAAGGTGCGCGTCAAGGCTGATCAAGTGGCGAGTCAGCACCCGCTGTGACGAGGGCCTGCACGTCCGTATACGACGGAAGGCCCGCGGGGATCTGCCCGCCTGTGGCGACCGCCCGGGCGGTCTCGGCCACCGCGTGCAGGGCGGCCCGCAGCAGCAGCGACCCGGTGCTGATCCGGCGGACGCCGAGCGCGGCCAGACCCGCGACCGTGTGGCGGCCGGGCAGGAACAGCACGTTGAGCGGCAGATCGACCGCGTCCACCAGCGCCCGCACATCGTCGTCGGCGGCGACCCCGGGGACGAACACCCCGTCGGTCCCGGCCTCGGCGAAGGCCCGCAGCCTGGCGGTGGTCGCGCCCAGGTCCCCGGCCCCCAGCCAGTAGGTGTCGGTGCGGGCGTTGACGAACAGCTCCGGCGCCCGCGCCTTGACCGCCGCGATCGTCTCGCACCGCTCGCCGAGGTCCGCCAGCGTCCCGTCCGTCCGGCCGTCCTCGATGTTGACGCCGGCCACGCCGAGGGCGGCCAGTTCGGCGGCGATCTCGGCCACGCCCTCGGGCGTGTCTGCGAAGCCGCCCTCGATGTCCACCGACACCGGGCACGGCAGCCCGGCCAGCCGCCGGGCCAGCGCCAGCGTCTCCGCCGCGGTGTCGCCGGTCGCGTCGGGTTTGCCCGCCGCCGCGGCGACGCCGAGGCTCGTGGTCCCGATCGCGGCGAACCCGGCGGCGGCCAGGACGGCCGCCGACGCGTGGTCCCAGGCGTTGGGCAGCACCAGGGGACGCCGTGCATGATGCAGAGCCCGGAACGTCTCGGCGTGGGTGCTCATCGGGGTCCTCCCGTTGTCTCGGCGCACTCAAGGTGGAGGCGGGCGGGCACGCGCAGGTTCGGCGACGGCTCGTACGGGATCTCGGGGTCGGCGAGGCGGTGCCCGAGAGCGGCCTCCACGACACCCGCCGTCAAGGCGAGCGCGGTCCGTTCCCCCGGGCAGGGCCTGATCCCGCTGCCGAAACCCAGATGCCCGCCGCCCTCGCCGCGGCCCTGCCGGAAACGGGCAGGGTCGAAGCGGTGTGGATCGGGGAAGACCTCGGGGTCCCTGTTGGCCGCCGCCAGGTCCAGCACGAGGACGGCTCCCGCGGGCACGGGGACTCCCCCGGCCGTGGCGTCCTCGGCCGCCACCCGGCGCGTGAGCCGTACGGGCGGATCCCACCGCAGGGTCTCGGCGAGCAGCGCCTCGATCGGCCACCGCACGGACAGGTCGGCGGGCAGGCGGGCCACGACGGCGAGGGTGTTGCCCACCAGGCCGGCGGTGGCGTCGCACGCCTGGACCAGCGCCCCCGCCACCGCCGCGAGCAGGCCGGGTTCGGTCTCCTCCCCTCGACCCAGCGCCGCCGCCAGCACGCCCACCGCCGCGTCCCCCGCGGGCGCCGCACCGGGAGCGTGATACGCGGCCGCCATGGCCGTCACCGCAGCGACCACCTCCTCCCGCCAGTCCTCCGGGACGCCGAGCCGCGTGGCGAGGACGCCGACCGGGACGCGGCGGGCGATCCTGGCCATCACGTCCACACGGGCGCCGCCCGCCAGTTCGGCGCCGGTCCGCTCGCGGGCCTCGCGGCGCAGCCGTACGGGGTCGAGGGCGTCGAGCAACCCCATCGCGCGCGCGCGACGGCGGGTGTGCTCGGCTCCGTTGCTGAACCTGCTGACCGCTCCCCGCAGCCACGCCATTCCCGTTCCCGGTTGCGCGGCGGGGGCGGCGGGGACGAGAAAGCGGGGATCGGCGAGCACGGCGCGCACGTCCGCGTGCCGGGTGAGCCGGCGGTCCCCTCCGGCGGGCGGATCTGCTGTCATCGGTGGCCGGGGGCGCGCGGAGGCCGCCCCCTTCCCCCTTTCTGTGGTGGTCGTCGCCTCCCCGGCAGGCTAGGGCCGTGATCCTTCGGCAACCGTCGAAAGATGAACGTTTCACGCCTAAATGTGCGATGCGCGCGTGTGGGCCTTTGGGCCTTCTCAAAGATCGGTCCGCGGGTTATCACAGGGCGGGAGGGAGATTGTGATCCCCGCCCCCCTCTAGAACGTTCCACGGCTCCACGACTGGGCACCACGCGCCGGGCCCACCCCGGCGTCGACATCTCGTACGCCCGCTGGGCACCACCGCGATGGAGGACGGCATGCGCCTGTTACGAACCGTGGTCACTCGATTACTGTTGTTGTGTGCGTTGGTCGCCGCGGGCGCCGCCGCCGGGGCGGGGACCGCGAACGCGGCGGTTCCCGACGTATGGGGGTTCGCCTACGTCGACGTCACCTCCGGGGTGCCGAACCTGGCCTACCAGGCGGGCAGCTGGGCGCCCGGGCCGACGGTCAGCGTCACGCCCGGCGGCTCCGGCGAGTACTTCGTGCGGTTCCCGAAGATCGGCATCCCCAAGGGCGGGATCGCGCACGTGACCGCGATCTCGCAGTCGGCCGAGTGGTGCCAGATCGAGAAGTGGGGGCAGGCCGGCTCCGACGAGATCGTGGCGGTGCGGTGCTACCGGTTCGGCGGAACCCCCGTCAACGCGCGCTTCTCGATCGTCTTCGCCAGCAGCAGCGGGGCGCTGGCCTCGGCGACGCAGGCGTACGGCTACGTCTACTGGGACGGCTCGTCCATCGCCTCCGACTACAACTCCTCGCTCGGCGTGAACGCCGTCTTCCCCAACACGACCGGCGACTGGACCGTCTGGCTGCCCGGGCTCGGCTCCGCGGTGCAGGCCGGGAACATCCAGGTCACCGCGGTCGACTCGAGCAAGCCGGCGCGGTGCAAGGTGGGCGCCTGGAGCTGGGCGGCGTCGGGGCAGAAGATCCAGGTGCTGTGCCACGATGTGGCCGACAAGCCGTACGACACCGGCTGGACCCTCACATACCAGCGTGAGCGGGCGATCACCGGGGCCTTCGCGCCGCCGAAGCTGTTCGCCTACACCTTCGACAACACCCCGGCCAACCCCGGGCCGTACGCGCCGGTCCCCACCGGGATCAACTACAACTCCCAGAGCGGGGTCAACACTGTGCGGACGGCCGGGACCGGCATGCGCCTGGTGTACTTCCCCAAGGTCGGGGTGACGCCCAACAACGTGCAGGTGACGGCGTACGGCCCAGGGCCGGAGTACTGCAACCTGCTCACGTTGTGGACGACCTCGGGTTCGGATGTCTACGTGCGTGACGTGGTCTGCTACAAGGGCACCACCCAGGTCGACCAGCCGTCGTTCGTGACCTACGTCTCCAAGTACTGACGACGGACGGCAGGGGCGGGCGCGCCGGCCGGGACACGAAAGATCAGGGCACGCGGAGGCGGTGGGTCAGCCCCGTGTGGCGGCGGCCCGCCCCTCGCGTGCGCACGGCCTGGCCGAGCGCCCGCCGTGACCCGACGATGACCACGAGCTTCTTGGCCCGGGTGATGGCGGTGTAGAGCAGGTTGCGCTGCAGCATCATCCAGGCGCTGGTGGCCAGCGGGATGACCACGGCCGGATACTCGCTGCCCTGGGAGCGGTGGATGCTGACCGCGTAGGCGTGGGCGAGTTCGTCGAGCTCGTCGAAGGAGTAGTCGACGTTCTCGTCCTCGTCGGTCAGCACGGTCAGCTTGCTCTCCTCGGGGGTGATGGCGGTGACGACGCCGACCGTGCCGTTGAACACCCCGGCCGCGCCCTTGTCGTAGTTGTTGCGCAGCTGGGTCACCTTGTCGCCGACGCGGAAGACCCGCCCGCCGTACCGGCGTTCCGGCATGCCCTCGCGGGCGGGGGTGAGCGCCTCCTGCAGGGCGATGTTGAGCGCCCCCGCGCCGGCCGGGCCGCGGTGCATGGGCGCCAGCACCTGTACGTCCCTGCGCGGGTTGAGCCCGAACTTCCTGGGAATGCGCCGGGCGACCACGTCCACGGTCAGGGCGGCGATCTCCTCGGGTTCCTCGCAGGAGAACAGGAAGAAGTCGGGGAACTCCCGGACCAGGGGGTGCTGGCCGGTGTTGACGCGGTGGGCGTTGACGACCACGCCGGACTCCTGCGACTGGCGGAAGATCTGCGTCAGCCGCACCCGGGGGATGCCGGGGGCGGCCAGCAGGTCGCGCAGCACCTCTCCGGCGCCGACCGAGGGAAGCTGGTCGACGTCGCCGACGAACAGCAGGTGCGCGCCCGGGGCGACCGCCTTGGCGAGCTTGTTGGCCAGCAGCAGGTCGAGCATGGACGCCTCGTCCACCACGACCAGGTCGGCGTCGAGGGGGTTGTCGCGGTCGAAGGTGGCGTCCCCGCCGGGGCGCAGCTGGAGCAGCCGGTGCACGGTGGTGGCCTCGTGGCCGGTCAGCTCCGCCAGCCGCTTGGCCGCCCGGCCGGTCGGGGCGGCGAGGATGACCTTGGCCCGCTTCGCGCGGGCGAGGGTCACCACCGAGCGCACGGTGAAGCTCTTGCCGCAGCCGGGGCCGCCGGTCAGGACGGCGACCTTCTCCGTCAGCGCGAGCCGTACGGCCTGGGCCTGCTCGGGGGCGAGGTCGGCGCCGGTCCGGCCGCGCAGCCAGTCGAAGGCGGCCGGCCAGTCCACGTCCGTGAACGCCCCGAGCCGGTCATGGCCGGAGGTCAGCAGGGTGCGCAGCGTGCCGGCCAGCGACAGCTCGGCGCGGTGGAACGGGACGAGGTAGATCGCGGGAACGGTGCTGTCGCCGTTCTCCTCGCCTTGGCCCTTCTCGCCGTTCCCCCTGGCCGGGACCTCCTCGCGGACCACGCCCTCCTCGGCGACGAGCTCTTCGAGGCAGGTGGTGGTCAGGTCGGGCGGCACCTCAAGGATCTTGACGGCGTCGGCGACCAGGTTGGGGGCTGGCAGGAAGCAGTGGCCGTCGTCGGCGGCCTGCGAGAGCGTGTAGCGCAGGCCGGCCTTGACCCGCTCGGGACTGTCGTGCGGGATGCCCACGGCCTGCGCGATGGTGTCTGCGGTTTTGAACCCGATGCCCCACACGTCGTCGGCGAGCCGGTAGGGCTCCTTGCGGACCACGTCGATGGAGTCCTCGCCGTACTGCTTGAAGATGCGCACGGCGATGGAGGTGGACACCCCGACGCCCTGCAGGAAGATCATCACCTCCTTGATGATCTTCTGTTCCTCCCAGGCGGCGGCGATCATCTTGGTCCGCTTGGGCCCGAGGCCGGGGACCTCGACCAGGCGCTTGGGCTCCTCCTCGATGATCCGCAGCGTGTCGGTGCCGAAGTGGTCCACGATTCGCTCGGCCATCTTCGGGCCGATGCCCTTGATCAGTCCGGAGCCCAGGTAGCGCTGGATGCCCTGGATCGTCGCCGGCAGGACGGTGGAGTACGACCAGACCTCGAACTGCCTGCCGTACTTGGGGTGGGAGCCCCAGCGGCCGGTGAGCCGCAGCGACTCGCCCACCTGTGCCCCGAGCAGCGGACCGACGACGGTCAGCAGCTCGGTGCCGGACCGTTCGGTGGCGACCCTGGCGATCGTGTAGCCGGTCTCCTCGTTGGCGTAGGTGATCCGCTCCAGCACGGCGTCGAGCTGCACGCCGGGCGGCCTGCCCGCGGCGCCTCCGGGAGGATTCGTCATGGGTCGCATTGTCTCCCACACGGCGGGACCCGCCTGACCGGAACCGGCGCCGCCGGGGACGGACACCGCACCCGGCGTTCGGGCACTCCCTAGCGCGGCAGGCGCAGACCTGCGATGAGCAGTCCGGCCAGCCGGCGTGCGTCGTAGTGGGGATCGTGCTCGGCGCCGATGCAGAGGTTCCCCACGCCGCGCATGAGTTCGATGGCCGGGATGTCGGAGCGGATCTCGCCGGCGGCGGCCGCGGCGTCGAGCAGCCGGGTGCACACGGGCACGAGACGGTCGAGGAAGTAGGCGTGCAGGGCGTCGAAGCCCGCGTCGTCCGACCGCAGCACGGCGGCGAGCCCGTGCTTGGTGACCAGGAAGTCGACGAAGAGGCCGATCCATCGCTCCAGCGCGGCGTAAGGGGTCGCGCTGGTCTCCAGCAGGGCAGGTCCGGCCTCGGCACAGGCCTCGACCTGATGCCGGTAGACGGCGATGATGAGATCCGCTCGCGTCGGGAAGTGGCGGTAGATCGTCGCTGTCCCGACACCGGCCTTGGCCGCGATGTCGCGTACGGGCGCGTCCACGCCTGAGGCGACGAAGACCGCGGCGGCCGCGTCGAGCAGGGTCTTCTCGTTGCGCCGTGCGTCCGCCCGTTTGGGCCGGGCCGCCCGCCCCGCGCCCCGGTCGCTGTCGTTCATCGCGCGGCTCCCTCCGTTGCCGGGCTTGCTAAGCGGGACATGGTTCCGTATCGTCAAAACGGAACACGGTCCCGGTTGCTCATCATGCCAGATCAGCGGGCCGGTGACCAAGCCATGCGACGCCACCACGCATCCCTCATTTCCCTCCCGGTTGAACGCCGGTGGCGCACCCCACTCCGGCGCTGCCGGTGTCGAAAGGACCACGACCCCAATGCCGCACTCCCTCCGCCCCAGTTTCGGGATCATGACCGCCCCGCAACAGGTCACCTACCACGACGTCCTGCGGGTCTGGCGCGAGGCGGACTCGATCCCGGAGATCGAGCACGCGTGGCTGTTCGATCACCTCATGCCGATCGGCGGAGACCCGGACGGGCCGGCCTACGAAGGCTGGACGCTGCTCGCGGCCCTCGCCGCGCAGACCCGGCGACTGCGACTCGGTGTGCTGGTGACCAGCAACCGGTTCCGGCCGCCCGCGATGCTCGCCAAGATCGCCGCGACCGTCGACGACATCTGCGGCGGACGCCTCGACTTCGGCATCGGCGTCGGCTCACGGCCCGGCCACCCTCTGGCCCGGCGTGAGTACGAGGCACACGGCCTGCCCTTCCACGACGCCGCGCACGCCGTGGGAAGCCTCGCCGAAGCCTGCACGGTGATCCGGCGGTTGTGGACCGAAACCGAACCGTTCGACTTCCACGGCACCCACGTCCGGCTCACGGGAGCGTTCTGCAACCCCAAACCCGTCCAGCGCCCCCATCCGCCGATCCTCATCGGCGGACGCTCGTCCCCGACGCTGCGCGTGGTCGCCGAGCATGCCGACCTGTGGAACATCCCCGGCGGCGATATCGACGACGTCGTCCGCCGCAGCGCATTGCTGGACCGCTACTGCGCCGAGATCGGCCGCGACCCCGCCTCCATCACCCGCTCGATCCACCTGCCCGTCTCCTACGACCGGCCCGGCCCCACCCGGGACGCGATCGGCGAGGCGATCGACGCCGGCTTCCGGCACATCGTCCTCGGACTGCCGTCGCCCTACCCCGCCGGCGTCGCCCGGTGGGTCACCGACGAACTCATCACCTCACGAAACAACTGAGAGGAAGACCAACCCATGAACCACGCAGGTGTGGCGACCACGGATGTGACCATCGGCGCACCCACTCCGGTCATCTCGGTGAAGCCGGTGGTGCTGCGGGCCCCCGGCCGTGGCGAGGATCTGCGCGTACGCGTGTCCGCGCCGGCGACCGGAAACGAACTGCCGGTCATCGTCTTCTCGCACGGCTTCGGGGAGTCGATGGACGGCTACGGCCCGCTGGTCGACTTCTGGACCGCCCACGGCTTCGCGGTGATCCAGCCCACCCATCTCGACTCGAGGACGCTGAACCTTCCTCCCGACGACCCCCGTACGCCGCTGATCTGGCGTTTCCGAGTCGAGGACCTGAAGCGCGTCCTCGACGGGCTGGAGTTCGTCGAAGCCGCCGTTCCCGGCCTCGGCGGGCGTCTCGACCGAAGCTGCGTCGCCGTGGCCGGACACTCCTGGGGCGCCCAGACGGCGAGCATGCTCCTGGGCGCGCGGGTCCTCGATTCCGCGGGCGAGCCGGGAGAGGACATGTCCGACCCGCGGATCAAGGCGGGTGTGCTGCTCGCGCTCCCCGGCACGGGGGGAGCGGACCTGACTCCGTTCGCCGCCGAGCACTTCCCGTTCATGAACCCGGGCTTCGCGGAGATGACCACACCGGCTCTTGTGGTCGCGGGAGACCGCGACCAGTCCCTGCTGTCGGTCCGGGGGCCTGACTGGTTCACCGACGCGTACTTCTTGAGCCCCGGCGGCAAGAGCCTGCTCACTCTTTTCGGGGCGGAACACTCGCTCGGCGGGATCTCCGGATACAACGTCACGGAGACGACGGATGAGAACCCCGAGCGGGTCGCCCTCGTGCGGCGGCTCACGTGGGCCTACCTTCGCACCGCGCTCGGCCTCGGGGATTCCACCTGGCCGGCGGCGCGTGCCGCTCTGGCGCAGGCCGGCGATCCGCTGGGCCGGATCGAATCCAGATGAATCCCTGACGAGCGCACTGCGCGCCCCTTCACTGCCTCGTCACCGGCGTGGGGGCGCGCGGTCGCTCACCGGCCGAAGTGACGTACCGGGGGCGCGGTCAGTAGGGGGACGCCGAGTTGCTCGCAGCCCAGCGCTGCTCGGCGTCGGAGCCTGCCGGGGGCGGCGCGATCCCGTTGATCATCCAGAGGTCGTCGCTGGTCTCGTCGATGTGGAACTCCCAGTGCAGCGCTGCGTGCCCTTCGAGGTGGGGCTGCAGCATGCCCCTGATCCACCGGGCGGTGCGGCGCCGGCTCTCCCGATCGGGGTTGCTGCGGGCGATGTGGTCGATGGCGATGCGGACCCCGGCCGGGGTGGGCTCCCCACCGACGTAGAAATCCTCGGGCCGGGTCTGGTGGAACAGCGTGACCACGTAGAACCGCGGCAGCCCGACCTGTTCGTAATGGTCGGCGATGCGGGAGGCGAGCTGGTGCTTCTCCTCGTCGGTGAAGATTCCGGGCGTGTGATGAATGGTCCACAGTGGCATGGCGGTTCGGTACTCCTTCAGTGCTGAGATGCGATCTCAACGGGCGGCCGAGAAGGTCAGGCTCTCCACAGGGCCGGACAGCGCCGCCTTGGCGGCGACTGTGACGTCGTCGGCGAGCACCTCCGTGGCCCCGAACTCCAGGCCGTCGACGATCCGCGCGGCCACGTCGGCCGGCGTCGCCTTCGGCAGCTCGACGGCGGAGACCATCTCGGTGTCGATGAACCCTGCGTGCACACCGACGACCTGGGTGTTCTGGCGCGCCAGTTCGAGCCGGAGCGAGTTCGTGAGGGACCACGCCGCCGCCTTGGACGCCCCGTAGGCGCCGCTGCCGGCCAGCCAGGACAGCACGGAGTGCATGTTGACCAATGCGCCCCCGCCGTTCGCGGCCAGGATCGGTGCGAACGCCCGCGCCATCCGCAGCGGCCCGAAAACGTTGACGTCGAACGTCACGGTGGCGCGCTCGAAGTCACCCGTCAGCAGCGGGGCCGGCAGCAGGATCCCGGCGTTGTTGAACACGATCTCGGCGTCGGTGGCGACCTCCGCGAGGGCGGCGACCGACTCCGCCGAGCGGACCTCCAGCTCGGCGGCGACCACCCCCGGACGGTCGTCGACGTACGCCGAGCGCGCGGTCGAGTACACCTTTTGCGCCCCGCGCGCCAGAACCTCGTCGACCAGCGCCGCGCCGAGTCCACGCCGGCCCCCGGTCACCACAACCACCCTGCCCGCCACTGCGACCATGACGTCTCCCCCTGAGTAACGACCTCGTTAGCGAGATTGCATCACACCATGCCTGGCTAACGCAAGCGTTAGCTACAATGGCGGGGTGGCGATGAAGTTCGAGGAACGGCTGTCCGACCGGGATGCGTGGTCGATCGGCGACGGATGCTCGGCGGGGCGGGTGCTGGACCTGCTCAGCACCAAGACGGTGTTCCTGGTGGTCCGCGAATGCTTCTATGGCACAACGAGGTTCGACGACTTCGTGACGCGGATTGGGGCCTCGGCGCCTGCGGTGTCACGGGCACTCAAACAGCTGAAGGCCGCGGGTATCGTCGCGCCCGTCGTCTATCGGGAGCCGGGGAGCCGGGCCCGCGACGAATACCGGCTGACCCAGGCCGGCGAGGACCTGCTGCCGGTGTTCCTGTCGCTGATGCAGTGGGGCGACAAGCACCTGCAGGACGGCCGCCCGCCCCTGTCGTTCGTCGAGGCCGGCACCGGCCGTCCGATACAGGTCCGCGTCATCGCCGAGCCGGCGCCGGAGACGGTGTGCGACGACATCGAGATCCGGCTGAACCCCGCCTGGCAGCGCGGCTAGCGGCGCACCCTGAACCTCAGGTGCAGCACTCCGTCGCCCTGGATGACCACGTGGGGGCCCTCCAGCAGATGCTGCCCGTCGATGCCGCCGAAGTAGCGTTTGCCCGACCCGAACACCACCGGCACCACGTCCATCGCCACCTCGTCCACGAGGCCGGCCGCGAGGATCTGGCTGCCCACTTCGCCGGCGTTCACGCTGACGATCCGCTCCCCGGCGAGCTCCTGGGCCTTGTCGATCGCAGCCGTCACGTCGTCGACGAAATGGTACGACGCCTCGGGGTGCCAGCCTTCGGGCTTGGGCCGGTGGGACACCACGATCACGTGGTCACCCGCGGGCGGCCGACCCTCCCAGCCGTTCACCAGGTCGAACAGGTTGCGGCCCATCACGATCGCGCCGATCGCCTCCCATATCGGCCGGACGTACTCCGCCGATGCACGGGAGAGCTTGAAGCCGCTTCCGGTTCCGGAATGGTCGTACTGCTGGTCGCCGCCTTCGGTGATCGGGGTATCCCCCTTGAAGTACCAATCGTGGAGTGGCCCGACGTCGTCGTTCTCGTCGGCGATGAACCCGTCCACCGACACCGCGTTGTGCATGATCACTGTGCCCACCGGTTCTCCTCGGGTCGCCTTGCGCGTTCACCCCGATCTTGGCGGCCCTGGGGGCGACCAGGCTTGTAAAAAATCAATCGGCGGGCATAGGACCGCTGTCCGGCGGGAACCCCGGCTCGACGGGGAATCTGCGCCGCAGGGCCAGGTATTCCGTCGGGGTGTGGCCGGTGAAGTCCTTGAACTCCCTGGTGAAGTGGGCCTGGTCGAAGTAGCCCGCCGTTTGCGCGAGCGCCGACCAGTCGACCGGACGCAGGGCGTCCACGGAGAGGATCAGCCGCGCGAAGCGGTAGATCCGCGCCACCCGCTTCGGGGTGACCCCGACATGAGACTTGAACTGCGTGGCCAGGTGATTGCCACTCACCCCGGCCGCATCGGCCAGCACACCGACAGGGACGGCGCCATGTGAGGTCTCCAGACGCCCGCTTGTGTGCCGGACCAGGTCGAGACCGCGCGACGGTGCCTCGGCGAATCGCGATCGCAGTTCCTCCTCCACTACCCGCAGCGTCTCGCCGGCCGAGGCGATGTCGCCGAGCTGGTTGCGAATCCGGTCCACCGATCGTCGCCAGACGGCGTCGACCGGCACCCATCGGTCCCGCAGCTCTATCGCCGGCACGTCGACGAACGGTGACATCCCCCACGGCTTGAAGTGCACCCCGACGAGCCGCACCCGTGTGGGGTACTCGAAGAGGAAACGCCGGGTCCATACACCCATGAACCAGCCATCGGTGAACACTTCCGGCGGCACCGAAGGGTCGGAGTCCCACAGGCGGGCGGGTCCGCCCAGGTTGATGAACAGGTGTGCCGACGGCATCGGGGGGACGTTCATCCGGCGGTGTCGCGGCACCCCGGTCAGGCAGTAGATGTCGTCGATGAACCGGTCGAGCGGCGGCGCGGGCACCCGGCCGACGTATTCCATGGACTCAGTGTGGCCGACGAGATTCGATCTCGCGCGAAAAGCCGCACCAGCGCGCCATGCCCGCCGCCGGCCTGCTCCTCGGCGCGGCTGCGCCGCACCGGCAGTCGCCGTCGCTCGCATATTGCCTTGGCTAAGTTAGCATGTTAAGTTATACGCATGGAACGGAACCTCAGCCTCAACCTGCACGTGCTCACCGCCCGGCTGGACCGGGCCGCCGACCGGATCCTCCGGGCCGAGCACGGCATCTCCTACAACCGGTTCCTGGCGCTGACCCTGGTGGCAGAACTGGGAGCCTCGACGCAGCGGACCCTCGCCGAATATCTCGGCGTGACCGAGCCGTCGGTGAGCCGCATGACCGGCGTCCTGGCCGCCGACGGGCTTCTCGACGTCCAGCCCGACCCCGCCGGAGGCAACCGCCGGCGGCTGAGCCTCACCGACGCGGGAAAGCGGCGGGTCACCTCGATCCGGCAGGAATTCGAAGACCGGCTCGCCGCGGTCGTCGCCGAAAGCGGCGTGCCCTACGCCGAGTACGCCGAGCACACCGCGCGGCTGCTGGCCACCTTCGACCGGCTGGAGCGGGAGGCGGGCAAGTGAGCAGGAACATCGACACCCCGCCCTTACGCCAGGGCACGGCCGTCTCGGCCGACGGCACCGTGATCGGCTACCAGACGCTGGGCACAGGCCCCGACCTCATCGTCATCGGCGGCAACCTTCGCACCTCGGACGACTACCTGCCGCCGGCCGCCACGCTGGCCCGCTCCTTCACCGTGCACGTCGTCGACCGGCGCGGACGCGGCGCCAGCGGCCCCCAGGGACCCGAATATTCCCTGGCCAAGGAAGTGGAGGACCTACGCGCCGTCCAGGCCGCGACCGGGGCGCGCCTGGCCTTCGGGCACAGCTACGGCGGACTGGTCGTCCTGGAGACCGCACGCTCCTTCCCGCTGTTCGACCGCATCGCCGTCTACGAGCCCGGAGTGCCCTGCTCCCCCGTCCCCACCGCCTGGATGGCCCCCTTCCGCGAACGGCTGGCCGCCGGCGACCACTACGGCGCTTTCATCCACTTCATCCAAGGCTCCGGCGGCGCACCGGACTTCATGACCAAACTGCCGCACTGGTACCTGCGCATGGTCTTCCGCATCGCCTTCCGCGGACCGGCCTGGCAGCGGATGCGGCCCCTTCTGGGAGCCTGCCTGGCCGAGCACGAGCAGCTCGCCGCCCAGTACGGCCGCCTCGCCGAGTTCAAAGACGTCACCGCCCCCGTGCTGCTCCTCGTCGGCGGCCGCTCCAAGCCCGAGCACCGAGCGGAGTTCGCCATGGTCGGCGACACCCTTCCCGACGCCACTCTCGAAACCATCGACGGCCTCGGCCACCTGTCGCCGACGGAACCCAAAGCGGGCCCGGTCGTGGCCGAACGGGCCCTGCCGTTCCTCCTGGGACGATGAGGCGGACGCCGGGGCGCCGGATCACGCCCGGAATCAAGGAGCCGT
The DNA here is from genome assembly GCF_030268985.1 of Microbispora sp. NBRC 16548. Taxonomy (NCBI): domain Bacteria; kingdom Bacillati; phylum Actinomycetota; class Actinomycetes; order Streptosporangiales; family Streptosporangiaceae; genus Microbispora; species Microbispora sp. NBRC 16548. The sequence continues at coordinate 172,972 of NZ_BSSF01000003.1, read as the reverse complement.
TCGGTGCACGTCCACGTCGCGGTCGGGTGCCCGGCCGTCGGCTGGCGGCACCGTGCCCCGGCCGGCCACCATCGCGACGACCGTCTGACCGACCGCAGCGACACACAGCAGAATGATCGGTGCCTGCCAGCCGGAACCGATGGTGTGCAGCAGCCCGAAAATCACCGGTCCTGCGGCGGCCAGCAGGTAACCGATCGACTGTGCCATCGCTGACAATGCGCCCGCCACGGTCGCGTCCTGGGCGCGCAGGCCGAGGAAGGCCAATGCGAGCACCAGGCAGGCTCCGCCGCCCAGCCCGAGGACGACGCTCCACAGCAACGCCCAGCCCGGCACCACCAGAAGTCCGAGGTAGCCGGCGAGCAGGACCACCGAGCTCGCCGTCGCCACCACCCGTTGGTCGCGTGCCCACCGCAGCGCGGCGGGCACCGCCAGGCTGGTCGACACCGCGACCGCCTGGAACACGAACAGCAGCCATCCCGCCGCCGCCGCGCTTACCCCGCTGTCCTGGAATACCTGAGGCAACCACGTGACGACGACATAGAAGCCCAGCGACTGCAATCCCATGAACGCCGTGACCGCCCACGCCAGCGCCGATCCCCACGGCAACCGGTGTCTGCGAATCGCCTCCGAGGCCGGCCGCGTCGGCCGCGAAGTGCGCAACTGCGGCAGCCACAACACGACAGCCGCCAGCGCGAGCACGATCCAGCAACCCAGCGCGGTGTGCCAACCGCCAGGGGCGACCTGGCTCATCGGTACCGCCACCCCGGAAGCCACCGCGGCGACAGCTCCCATCACCGTGGCGTATGCGCTGGTCAGCAGGCCCACCCTGGTAGGGAAATCGCGCTTGATCAGGCTCGGCAGCAGCACGTTGCCCACAGCGACCGCCGCCCCGATCAGCAGGGTTCCCGCCAACAGCCCGATCGCCGTCGGCGCCCACCGCATGGCGATCCCGAGGGTCAGCACAACGAGCGCACCCCAGAGGAGCCGCTCGGGTCCCCACCGCGCCGCCAGTCGCGGAACCATCGGCGATATCACCGCGAACGCCAGCAAGGGCAGCGTGCTCAGCAGCCCGGCCACGGCCGAATCCAGCTCCAGATCGGCCTGCACGCGATCCAGCAACGGCCCGACACCGGTCAAGCTCGGCCGTAGGTTCGCCGCCACCACCAGCAATCCCCACACCAGCAGCGCTCGACCGGAACGCCCTGTCGACCGCTTCGGGAGCAGCGAGAGCAGGATGAAACGCTCCTTCGACATGTGTCGACCCCTCAGGCATAATATGGAATGCGGAATCCGGATTCCGAACCGAAGTCTAGGCAGAGGATCGTTTGGTATGTCAACTCCGCAGGCCCGCCGCAAGACGCGTGCCGACGCCGAACGCAATCGAGATCGCGTCCTGGAGGCGGCTCGCGCGTTGTTCGCCGAGTCCGGCTACGACGTGCAGATGTCGGAGGTCGCACGGGCGGCGGGCGTCGGCATCGGGACCCTCTACCGCAAGTTCCCGACCAGGGAAGCCCTGATCGAGGCCATCGCCGAGCACCGGGCCGCCGACATCATCGCCGCCGCACGCCGGCTCACCGACGCCGACGATCCGGCTCAAGGCCTGGCCCGTTTCCTGCACCACGTGGGCGAGGTGCTGTCGGACGATCGCGGCATGTCGGAGGTCATCGAGAAGGCCATGGGCTCGAGCGAACCGCGGGAAGAGACCCGCGAGGCGCTGCTCGCCATCGCCGCGGAGCTGATCGACCGGGCGCAGGCGCGCGGCACGGTCGGGCATGAGGTGACGACCGGAGACGTCAACATGATCATCTGCGGCCTGGCGGCGGTCATCCGCAACGCCGCGGGCGATTGGCGGCGGTACATCGAGGTCGCGCTCGACGGTCTCCGTCCCCGCTGACCGGGCGCTCTCCCGTCCGGACAAGCCGTCCTCGGCCATGTGGGTCAGCGCCGAGCGCAGCCGTGCGTGGTCGCCGTTGCCGCACGTCAAAATCATGTCCGTGCTGCGGACGCCGATTGCCTAGGGTTCTGCCGTGAGAGATCTCCGCCTGTTGCCCAAGGCTCACCTGCACACCCACCTGGAAAGCACCGTCCGTCCCGCTACGATCCGCGAGCTGGGAGGCAAGCCGCCGGTCCAGGACCGGCCGTTCACCGATTTCAGGGAGTTCGCCGACCAACGAGCCAAAGTGCGGGCGCTGCTGCGCGACTACGAGCACTTCCGTCGCATCGCCGAGGAGTTCTGCCAGGACGAGGCCGCCCAGGGGGTTCGCTACGCGGAGGTCACCTTCACCGCGGCGGCTCACGGCGAGCGTCTCGGCGATCCGGACATGCCGCTGGAGGCCGTGCTGGGGGGACTCGCCGCCGGCGCTGAGCGGTACGGCATCCAGACTCGGGTGATCCTCGACCACTCCCGCCGCCGTCCCGTCGAGCGGCTGTGGCACAGCCTCAAGCTGGCCACCCGGCACCCCCAGGTGATCGCCATCGGTCTCGCGGGAGACGAGGCCTACCCGGCGGCGCCGTTCGCCGAGGTGTTCCGGCCCGCCCGCGAGGCGGGGCTGCACCTGGTGCATCACGCCGGGGAGACGGCGGGCCCGGCCAGCGTCCGGGAGGCCTTGACGGTGGGGCAGGCGGAGCGGATCGGCCATGGCATCCGGGTGCTGGAGGATCCGGACCTGGTGACCGAACTGCGGAGACGCCGAGTGCCGCTGGAGGTCTGCCCCTCCTCGAACGTCCTGCTCGGGCTGGTCCCGTCACTGGCGGAGCACCCGCTGCCGCGCCTGATCGAGGCCGGTCTGACGGTCACCGTGAACACTGACGGGGAGACGTCGCTGGCGGCGGAGTACCAGCGCGCCAGAGAGATCTTCGGATGCAGCGATGCGGAACTGGCGAACCTGGCCCGTGCCTCGGTCGAGGGCAGCTTCGCACCTGCCGAGGTGAAAGCGCAGATCAGCGTCGAGATCGACCGCTGGCTGAGCGGATGAGAGCCTGCTTCCCGGCACCGCCGTTCCCGGGACGAAGCGCGGCCTGGGCCGACTCCCGGGCCGTGTGGGCGGCGGGGCGCTAGCCTGGTGCGGATCACGGAAAGGGGACGACCGGAATGGTGCTGGAGGGGACGGCCCGCGCACTGCTGCGCAGGCTGGCGGCCGAGCAGGCGGAGGCACGGGTGCCGTCGCTGGTGGCGGCGATCGTGCGGGGCGGCGAGATCGCCTGGTTCGGGGCGCGTGGCCGGGTCGACGGGGAGCCGCCCACCCTGGACACCCAGTACCGCATCGGGTCCATCACCAAGACCTTCGTCGCGACCGTCGTCATGCGGCTGCGCGACGAGGGCCTGCTCGACCTGCTCGACCCCTTGGACAAGCACGTGCCCGGCACGCCGCTGGGCGACGTCACGGTCGCCCAGCTGCTGTCGCACAGCAGCGGGCTGACCGCCGAGTCGCCCGGCCCGTGGTGGGAGCGCACCCCGGGCGTGCCGGTGGGCGACCTGGTCGCGGCGCTCGGCCCCGAGTCCGCCCGGCACCGGCCCGGCCGCCGCTTCCACTACTCCAACGTCGGGTTCGCCCTGCTCGGCGAGCTGGTCGCGCGCAAGCGGTCGGCGCCATGGGACGAGGTCGTACGCGAGGAGGTCCTGGAGCCGCTCGGCATGCGCGACACCACCCCGCGCCCGCGCGCCCCGCACGCCACCGGATACGCCGTACACCCCTGGGCCGACGCGCTGCTGCCGGAGCCGGAGAACGACCACGGCGCGATGGCCCCCGCCGGGCAGATGTGGTCCACGGCCGCCGACCTGGCCCGCTGGGCGGCCTTCGTCGGCGGCGACACCGGCGAGGTGCTGCGGCCGGCCACGGTCGCGGAAATGCGCGAGCCGGCCGTCGTGGAGGACGGCGACGTGTGGGTTCGCGGCTTCGGGCTCGGCCTCCAGCTGGCCCGGCACATCGGGCCCGGGGGCCCGCGGCGGCTGGCCGGCCACGGCGGGTCGATGCCCGGCTTCCTCGCCACCGTGTGGGCCGACCCCGCCGACGGCGTGGCCGTGCTGTGGATGGCCAACACCACCTCGGGCGTGCGCAACCTCGACACCGCCCTGCTGGACATCCTGGCCGAGCACGAGCCGCCGCTGCCGGCCGAGTGGTCGCCCTCCCCCGTGGACGAGGACCTGCTGGCGCTGACCGGGCCGTGGTACTGGGGGCCGACGGCGTACGTGCTCCGGGTCCTGCCGCAGCGGGGCCTTTCGCTGACCCCGGTGAACGGGCAGGGCCGCGCCTCCCGGTTCGCCGCCCGGACCGACGGCACCTGGGTCGGGCTCGACGGCTACTACGCCGGGGAGACCCTGCGGGTGGTCCGCTCCCCCGGCGGGGTGACCCACCTCGACCTCAACACGTTCGTCTTCACGCGTGAGCCGTACGACCCGGCGGCCCCGGTGCCGGGCGGCGTCGATCCGGCCGGCTGGAGATGACCCGTCAGGTGGTGGCCAGCGCGACCGTCGGCGACAGGCGGGCCGCGCGCATCGCCGGATAGAGGCCGGCGAGGGTGCCGATGACGAGCGTGGCGCCGACGGCGCCCGCGAACGCCCAGGCCGGGACCACCGGCGGCCAGTCACGCGACAGCGCGTAGCCGGCGGTGGCCAGGCCGCCCAGCGCCGCGCCCACGATCCCGCCGAGCGCCGACAGCAGCAGCGACTCGGCGAGGAACTGCAGGCGCACCTGCCCGCGGGTGGCGCCCAGCGAGCGCCGCAGGCCGATCTCCTTGCGCCGCTCCAGCACCGAGATCACCATCGTGTTGGCCACGCCGACCCCGCCGACCAGCAGCGCGACCGCGCCGAGGCCGAGCAGCAGGTTGGTGAACGCGCTCGCGGCCGCCGCCCGGGCCGCCAGCGCGTCGGAGGGCCTGCTGACCGTGACCTCCTCCGGGTTCTCCGGGTTGACCGTGCGCGGCAGCACGGCCCGCACAGCCTCCACCGACTCCTCCGCGGACCGCTCGTAGACGGTCGTCGGGTGGCCGTCGAAGCCCAGGTACTTCTCGGCGGCCGGGAACCCGACGAGCGCCGAGCGCTCGATCTCCGGGGCGAGCGGCATCGGGCCGAGGACCCCGACGACGGTGAACCACCGTTCGCCCATCCAGACCTGTACGCCGGTTCTGGAGATGCCGAGCCGTTCGGCGGCCTTGGCGCCCAGCACGACGGTGGGACGCGCCTCGGTGGCGGCGTTCAGCCAGGCGCCCTTGACCACCCGGCCCTCCAGGGTGGTGAGCAGGTCGGCGGTCGCGGCCTGGACGGCGATGCCGCCGGTCACGGCCTTGGGGATGCGGTCGGTGCGCCGGATCGTGGTGTCGACCGTGCCGGTGGCCGAGGCCGTGCGGACCGGCCCGATGCGCCGGACCATGCCGAGCGCCTCAACGGGCAGCTTGGCCTCCTCGCCGAACACCGTCTGCCCCGGCGCGACGGTGAGCAGGTTGGTGCCGAGCCGGTCGAGCTGGCGCAGCAACTGCTCGCGGGAGGAGGAGGAGATGCCCAGCACCGCGATCATGGTGGCGATGCCGATGGCGATGCCGAGCGCGGACAGGACCACCCGCGCGGGGCGGGTGCGCAGCCCGGCCGCGCCGGTCCGCAGGACGTCGGACGGCCCGAGCCTGGCGGGGGTCAGCCGCTGACTGGTCATCGTGGTGCTCCCTTCGCCGCCCCCGCGGTTTCGGCATTCGGCTCCGTTTCAGGGGTGCGCTTGGGGTTGGGCCCGGGTGGGCGGCGTCCGGTGCCCGCCCCGGTGTCGGCGACGACGTTGCCGTCGCGTACGCGCACCTGCCGGGGGCACCATTCGGCGATCTCGGGGTCGTGGGTGATGACCGCGATCGTGGTGCCGGCGGCGTGCAGGTCGCGCAGGACCCCCAGCACCTCGGCGCCCGCCGCGGAGTCCAGGTTGCCGGTCGGCTCGTCGGCCAGCAGCAGCGGCGGGTCGCCCGCTACGGCGCGGGCCACCGCCACCCGCTGCTGCTCGCCGCCGGACAGCTGGTTGGGGCGGTGGCCCAGCCGGTGGCCGAGGCCCACCCGCTCCAGCGCGGCGGCGGCGCGCTCCCGCCGCGCCCGCAGCGGCGTGCCGGTGTAAAGCAGACCGTCGGCGACGTTGTCCAGCGCGCTCACTCCGGGCGCGAGGTGGAACTGCTGGAAGACGAAGCCCAGGTGGCGGGCGCGCAGCGCGGACAGCTCGCGGTCGGAAAGCCCGGCCACGTCGTGCCCCGCGATCCGTACGGTGCCCGTGGTGGGCCGGTCCAGGGTCCCGATCAGGTGCAGCAGGGTCGACTTTCCGGAGCCGGACGGCCCGGCGATGGCGACCAGTTCGCCGCGTCCGACCAGCAGGTCCACGCCGCGCAGGGCCCGCACGCCGCCGCCGTACACCTTGGTCACCTCGCGTAGCTCCACCACGTAGGGCTGCTCGGGCTGCTGGATGCTCATGTGGCGGGCACCCCGACCTTCGTGCCCTCGGCGAGCCCGGCGCCGGTGATCTCGACCATGCCGCTGCCGAAGGCGCCGAGCTCGACCGGGACCACGCGGGTGGACGCGCCCTCGACCACCTCGACGCCGAAGCCGCCCTCGCGCAGGGCCAGCAGCGCCTCCACGGGCACGGCCAGCACGTTCTCGCGCCGCTCGCTGACCAGCTCCACCTCGACCGGGGCCTTGTCGAGGCGGGTCTTCGGGGTCGTGCCCAAGGTGATGTCGACGTCGATGGTGCTGCCCTCGTCCTGGCCCTGCCCGGAGGAGACGGCCTCGGCCACCGTGCCGACCGCGGTGATCTTCCCGGTGACCCGCTCGCCGCCGGGCAGTTCCACGGTGACCTTGGCGCCCTTCCTGGCCAGCGACTGGTCGTCGGTGGACAGGTCGACGTGCACCAGCCGCCGTACGCCCGACACGGTGAGGGCCGGACGTCCGGGCGTGGTCCTGTCGCCGACCTCGACCTTGGCGTCGGTCACCCGGGCGGCGGCGGGCAGGAAGACCACCTGGGAGGCGTCCACCTGCCCGGTCTCGGGCAGCCCGGCGTCGTCCTGCCACTCCTTGACGGCCACGTAGGTGGCGTAGCTGAAGTGGTCGTCCACGGTCAGGTCGTCGCCGTAGCCGAGGACCTTGAGGTTGCGTTCGAGCTGCTCGACGTCCGGGCCGTCGTCGACGCCCTGTCGCAGTGGGCGGTACAGCGGCAGCGATCCGTACATGAGGACCACCGGCCTGCGGTCGACCCTGAGCAGCGGGCGGCCGCGCCGGACGACCGCGCCCTCGGCGGGCGCCCAGGTCACGGTGCCGGAGGCGTCGGTGCTCACCTGCCGCTCGCCGGAGTAGGTCAGCGACCCCTCCACGGTCTTGGTGTCGACGAGGTCCTGACGGGTGATCGACGCGGTGGCGGGCACCGGGGGCGGGGACGGCTCGGCCGCGCCTGCGCCGTCGCCGCCCGCCATGGCGACGGCCGTTCCCGCGGCGGCCAGGGCGAGGACGCCGGCGCCCGCGATCACCAGGCCCTTCCTCACGGCTTCCTCCCCGGCGCGTACTCCTCGCAGTCCTTCTGCGCCTTTTCCATCGCCTTCTCCTGGCCCGGCTTGAGCTTGATCTGGATCCCCTGTCCGGGGGCCGGGTCGGCGATGTCGATGCCGTGCTCGCGCATGCACTGGGCGAACTTGACCATCCGGTCGCGCGCCTCGGGGTCGTCGCCGCCGAGCTTGTCGCCGACCGCGTCCTTCATGAAGTGCTGGCAGGCCTGCATGGCCTTCTGCATCGCGGCCTCGTCGCCCTTCTTGCCCATGATTCGGACGCGGCCGTCGGGACCGGGGTCGGGCACGTCCACGCCGTGCTCGCGCATGCACTGGGCGAACTTGAGCTGGGCCTCCTGGCGGTCCACCGTGGCCGACGCCGACGGCCTGGCCGTCGCGCCGTCCGCGGTGCCCGGCCTGGCGCCGCCCGCGCTGGCGATCCCGTCGTCCGCGGGAGCCGCGCCGCACCCGGCCAGTGCCAGTGCCAGCCCGAGTGCCGGGCCCAGGGCGCGCAGCGGTCGTAAGCGCATGAGTCGTTCCTCCTCTGTCGCTCCTTCTCATCCAGGGCGTTCACCCGGGACGGAGCCCAACTTCAGCGGAGGCGGTGCTAAACGCGGATAAGCGAGATCCGCTTATGCACGGCTAACACCGCGTACGCCACTCTCGGAGCCGAGCGGGAGGTTGGGATGCGGGTGCTCGTGGTCGAGGACGAGGAACAGCTGGCCGACGCCCTCGCCCGAGGGCTGCGGCTGCACGCGATCGCGGTGGACGTGGCCTACGACGGTCAGGAGGCGCTTGAGCTGGCCGCCTACGTCGACTACGACGTGGTCGTGCTCGACCGCGACCTGCCCGAGGTGCACGGCGACGAGGTGTGCCGGGAACTGGTCACGGCCAGCGGGACCGGCCGCATCCTCATGCTGACGGCGGCCGGGCGGGTGCGGGACCGGGTCGGGGGTCTGTCCCTGGGCGCCGACGACTACCTGGTCAAGCCGTTCGCGTTCGCCGAGCTGGTGGCCCGGATCCGGGCGCTGGCCCGGCGCTCGCCCCGGGTGGTGCCGCCCGTGCTGGAGCGAGCCGGGATCCGGCTCGACCCCGCCCGCCGTACGGTGGTGCGCGACGGGCGGGAGGTGGCGCTGGGCCGCAAGGAGTTCGACGTGCTGCGCGAGCTCATGTGTGCCGGCGGAGGGCTGGTGACCTCGGCCCGGCTGCGCGCGAACGTGTGGGACGAGCACGCCGACGCCGGCACGGGCGTGCTGCGCGTCACGATCACCTCGCTGCGCCGCAAGCTGGGCGAGCCCGCGGTGATCGAGAACGTGCCGGGCCGGGGGTACCGGCTGTGACCCGCGTCCTGTCCCCGTGGAGCAGGCTCGGCCTGCGCATGCGGCTCACCCTGCTGTACGGCGGGCTGTTCTTCCTGGCGGGGTCGGTGCTGCTGTGGTTCACCCACCTGCTGACCGCGCGGGCGCTCAACCAGCGGTTCGTGGTGGCGGTGGCGTCGAAGGTGACCGGTGCCCCCCAAACCGTGTTCGGGGACAGGCTGCCCGACAGCGACATGCTCGCGCAGCGGGTGCGCACCAACGTCGAGCAGGGGGCGGCCGACGTGCTCACCGACGTGCTCAGGTCGTCGGTGATCGTCATGGTCCTGGTGGGGGTCGTCGCGGTGGTGCTGGGCTACCTGGTGGCCGACCGCGCGCTGCGCCCGCTGGACCGGGTGACCGAGACCGCGCAGCGGCTGTCGGAGAGCACGCTGCACGAGCGGATCGGGCTGCGCGGGCCGCAGGACGAGGTCAAGCGGCTCGCCGACACCTTCGACGCGATGCTCGACCGGCTGCACGGGGTGTTCGACGCCCAGCGCCGGTTCATCGCCAACGCCTCCCACGAGCTGCGCACCCCGCTGGCGGTCAACCGTACGGTCCTGGAGGTGTCGCTGGAGGAGCCGGCGGCGTCGGAGGACCTCAAGGCGCTGGCCCGCACGCTGCTCGGCACCAATGCGAGGTACGAGCGGCTGATCGAGGGCCTTCTCATGCTGGCGCAGTCGGAGCAGGAGCTGGCGGCCCGCAAGCCGGTCGACCTGCGGCAGGTCGTCCGTACGGCGATGGAGCAGATCGACCTGCAGCCGCGCCGCAGGAAGGTGGTCGTCCACGAGGACCTGTGCCCGGCGGTCGCGCACGGCGACCCGCTGTTCCTCGAACGCTGCCTGGTCAACCTGCTGGAGAACGCGATCAAGTACAACGTGCGGGACGGGGAGGTCTGGGTCCGGTTGCGGGAGGAGGAGGCCGGGGTGAGCGTGACGGTGGAGAACACCGGGCCCCTGGTCCCGCCGTACGAGGTGGACGACCTGTTCGAGCCGTTCCGCCGGCTCGGCGGCGACCGCGTCCGCTCCGCCCGGGGGGCGGGGCTGGGCCTGTCCATCGTCCGGGCCATCGCCGTGGCGCACGGCGGCGAGGTGGAGGCGCTCGCCCGGCCGGAGGGCGGCCTGACGGTGACCGTACGCCTGCCCGGGTGAGCCCGGATTTTCCTGACGCCGGTGATCGCGGCGCGCCCGCTACCCGTCCGCGCCAGGTTCGCTGCCTACTGTCCAGTAAAATCTGAGTTGTTCTAACTTGACCGGTTTGACCTGGTCTATTACGTTTTAGGCAGCTCAGGGCGCACTTGCTCATCTCAATGGTCAAGAAGCCCTCCTCAGACCGACGCGGCCGGCCGATCCCGGCCTGCCGCCCGGCCGCCGAGTCCGCGTCCGCGCGGAGCCGGGGACCCACCTCTCCTGGGGTGAATCGGCATGCGTGCCGTAGGGCGACTTCCAGCCCGAACCCGTCAGCTAACCCGGTAGGCGGCATGGAAGTAAGGGAGTACGCCCCACCATGCACGTCCTCAACACCTGTCTTCGCGCTGCCCTCGCGGGCGGGGCACTGGCCTCGGCGGTGCTGATCGCGTCGCCGGCCGCGCACGCGGACAACCCGGCCACCGGCAAGGGCCCGGCGGCCGCGAAGTCCATGTCCGAGATCGCCTCCACGCTGCCCAAGGTCAGCGCGACCGACGTGCTGACCCTGGCCAGGAGCCAGGTCGGGATCAGCGAGAACGCCAACGGCGGCGGGACCAAGTTCCAGCAGTGGTACATGTCCACTCCCCGCGCCCGCGAGACGCTCGCCCGCGACGGCGGCACGCTCAAGGGCTACCTGAACGCGGCCTGGTGCGACATGTTCGTCTCGTGGGTGGGACAGCAGCTCGGCATCGGTCCGGTCATGGGCTCCGACGCCTACACCGTGGAGCACGCCCGCTGGTTCGCCGACCACGGCCGCTGGGGCCGCACGCCCAAGCCAGGCGCGGTGGTGTTCTTCAACTGGAACGGCAGCAAGGACATCGACGACGTCCAGCACGTCGGGTTCGTCGTCAAGGACAACGGCGACGGCACGATCCGGACAATCGAGGGCAACACCGGCGACGGCGGTGCCGTCGAGGCCCGCACCCGTCCCACCTGGCAGGTGGCCGGATATGGCTACCCGATGTATCCCGGGGACGCATCCGCCTCTGCCTCAGCCTCCTCCTGACGGACGACGGCCCCGAAGCGCGCCGGTGATCCCGGCGCGCTTCGCCGTCCCCGCCGAGAGCGTCCGGCTCCCGCCAAATTGACCTATATAAGCGTGAGCTGCGAGCCTGGCGGCATGCACGCGTTCGACGTCCTCGGCGATCCGGTGCGCCGCCGGATCCTGGAACTGCTCGCCGAGGGAGAGCGCTCCGCCGGGGAGATCGGCGCGATCGTGCAGGAGGAGTTCGGGATCTCCCAGCCCGGGGTGTCCCAGCACCTGCGCGTGCTGCGGGAAAGCGGCTTCGCGACGGTCCGGGCCGAGGGCACCCGGCGCCTGTACGCCGTCGACCCCGCGCCGCTGCGCGAGGTCGACACCTGGCTCGACCACTTCCGCCGCTTCTGGAACCAGCGCCTGGACGCCCTGGGCACCGAACTCGCCCGCGGCAGGCGGGAGCGCCGCCTGCGGGACGACGCCCGTCCGTGAATCGTGCGTGGCCCGTGACGGGCCTTGGGACGAAACGCGAGTCCTTCGCAAGCTCGTCGGCAACGACGGAACGTTGACCGCCACCCCGGCCCAGCCCGGGACGTTCATCCACTGGGGCGACTGGGACATCAGGATCGGAGACGACGTTCTAGCCGTGCCCGACACCTATCGCACCGTTAGTCAGCCGCGCCGAGAGTAGTCGGCATCTGTCAGGTGGCGAGGCGGGTGATCGCGGCGACCGACCGGTCCACGTCCGCCTCGGTCGTGGTGGCGTTCGACACCGAGATCCGCATCAGCCGCCGTCCCCGCCAGGTCGTGCCGCCCGCCCAGCAGGTGCCGTCCGCCTGCACCGCCGCGACCACCCTGTCGGTGCGCGCGTCGTCGCCGAAGCCCACCAGCACCTGGTTGAGGACCACCTCGTTGGCCACCTCGAACCCGGCGGAGGCCAGGCCCTCGGCGAACCGGCGGGCAAGGGCGCAGCAGCGGCCGACCAGTGCCGCGACCCCGTCCCGGCCCAGTTCCCGCAGTCCCGCCCACACGGCGAACCCGCGGGCCCGGCGCGAGGATTCGGCGGTGAGGTCCGCTCCCACCGGGACGCCGCCCGAACCGACCAGGTAAGGGGCGGCGTAGGACATCGCCGCCGTGTGCACGGCGGGCCGGGCGCAGAACGCGAAGCCCGAGTCGTACGGGAGGTTCAGCCATTTGTGGCCGTCGCAGGCCCACGAGTCCGCCAGTTCCAGCCCGTCGACCAGATGCCGGGTCGCAGGGCTCGCCGCGGCCCACAGCCCGAACGCCCCGTCGACGTGCACCCATCCACCATGCCGGCGAACCAGTTCACACGCCTCCCGCAGCCGGTCGCAGGCGCCGGTGTTCACGTTGCCGGCCTGGAGGCACACGATGGCGGGGCCCGGGGAGCCGGCTCGCAGCACATCCCGCAGCGCCTCGGGGTCGATGGCACCGTTCGGCCCGGCGGGCACCGGCTCCACCACGTCCGTCCCGAGCCCGAGCAGGCGCAGCGACCGGTCGATGGTCCCGTGCCGCTCCTCCCCCGCGATCACCCGGATCGGCGGCGCTCCGAGCAGCCCGCGCCGTTCCACGTCCCAGCCCGCGTCCGCCAGCACCTGATGCCGGGCGGCGGCGAGCCCGACGGTGTTGGCCGCTTGGCCGCCCGTGACGAAACCGACCGACGCCGACGGCGGGATCCCCAGCAGCTCCTTCAGCCAGGCGCCGGCGGCGGCCTCGGCCGCGATGGCCGCCGGCGACGTGACGGCGTTGGTCGCGATCTGGTCCCAACCGGCCGCGAGGATGTCGGCCGCGGTCGCGGCCGGCGTCGCGCCGCCGACCACGAACCCGAAGTATCGCGGGCCGGCGCTCGCGACCAGGCCGGGCTCGGCCGCGGCGAGCAGGTCCGTCAGGACCTGCTCCGGCGAGGAAGGGGCCGAGGGCAACGGGCCGGAGAACGCGTCGGTCAACGCCTTCTGATCGACCGGCACTCCGACCGGCCGCTCGGGCAACGAGCTCCGGTAAGCGGCCGCGTGGTCGGCGGCCGAGCGGAACAGACGGCTCAGTTCCTCCACCGACGCACCTTATCCCGTTATGCCCCAGCCCCCCTTATCCCCGGAGCCCGTCTGCCAGGACCTCTGCGGCCCGCGCCCCGGCGGCCGTCCTCGACGGCCTGGCTCAGGCGCCGACGTAGGCCGCGAGGTGCTGGCCGGTGAGGGTGGAGCGGGCGGCGACGAGGTCGGCTGGCGTGCCCTCGAAGACGATCCGGCCGCCGTCGTGACCGGCGCCGGGACCGAGGTCGACGATCCAGTCGGCGTGCGCCATGACCGCCTGGTGGTGCTCGATCACGATGACCGACTTGCCGGAGTCGACCAGCCGGTCGAGCAGCCCGAGCAGTTGCTCGACGTCGGCGAGGTGGAGGCCGGCGGTCGGCTCGTCGAGGACGTAGACACCGCCCTTGTCGGCCATGTGGGTGGCCAGCTTGAGCCGCTGCCGCTCGCCGCCGGACAGCGTGGTGAGCGGCTGGCCGAGGGTGAGGTAGCCGAGCCCGACGTCGGCGAGGCGGTCGAGGATGGCGCGCGCGGCGGGCGTGCGCGCATCACCGGAGCCGAAGAACTCCTGGGCCTCGGCCACCGGCATCGCGAGCACCTCGCTGATGTCCCGCCCGCCGAGCTTGTGCTCCAGCACCGCTGCCTGGAACCGCTTCCCCTCGCACTCCTCGCAGGTGGTGGAGACCCCCGCCATCATCGCCAGGTCGGTGTAGATGACGCCGGCGCCGTTGCAGGTGGGGCAGGCGCCCTCGGAGTTGGCGCTGAACAGTGCCGGCTTCACGCCGTTGGCCTTGGCGAACGCCTTACGGATCGGGTCGAGCAGTCCGGTGTACGTCGCCGGGTTGCTCCGCCGCGAGCCGCGGATCCCGCCCTGGTCGACCGACACCACATCCGCGCCGGCGGGGACCGACCCGTGGATGAGCGAGCTCTTGCCCGACCCGGCGACTCCGGTGACGACGACGAGCACCCCGAGCGGGATGTCGACGTCGACGTCGCGCAGGTTGTTGGCCGTCGCGCCGCGGATCTCCAGCGTGCCGGTGGGCTTGCGCACCGTCTCCTTGAGAGAGGCCCGGTCGTCGAAATGGCGGCCGGTGATGGTGCCGCTGGTCCGCAGCCCCTCGACGGTGCCCTCGAAGCAGACCATGCCGCCCGCCGTACCGGCGCCGGGGCCGAGGTCGACGACGTGGTCGGCGATTGCGATCATCTCCGGCTTGTGCTCCACGACCAGCACCGTGTTGCCCTTGTCTCGCAGCCGCAGCAGCAGATCGTTCATCCGCTGGATGTCGTGAGGGTGCAGGCCCGTCGTGGGCTCGTCGAAGACGTAGGTGACGTCGGTCAGCGAGGAGCCGAGGTGGCGGATCATCTTGACGCGCTGCGCCTCACCGCCCGACAGCGTGCCCGACGCGCGGTCGAGCGACAGGTAGCCCAGCCCGATCTCCACGAACGAGTCGAGGAGCTGCTGCAACGTGGTGAGCAGCGGCGCGACCGACGGCTCGTCGAGGCCGCGGACCCAGTCGGCCAGGTCGCTGATCTGCATCGCGCAGGCGTCGGCGATGCTGATCTCCTTGATCTTGGATGACCGGGCGGCCTCGCTGAGCCGGGTGCCGCCGCACTCGGGGCAGGTGGTGAACTTCACCGCCCGCTCCACGAACGCCCGGACGTGCGGCTGCAACGCCTCCTTGTCCTTGGACAGCATCGACTTCTGGATGCGCGGAATCAGACCCTCGTAGGTGAGGTTGATGTTGTCGACCTTGATCTTGGTCGGCTCCTTGTAGAGCAGGTCGTGGAGCTCGGCCTTGGTGAACTTGCGGATCGGCTTGTCCGGGTCGAAGAAACCGCAGCCGCTGAAGATGCGGCCGTACCAGCCGTCGACGCTGTAGCCGGGGATCGTGAGCGCGCCCTCGTTCAGGGACTTGGAGTCGTCGTACAGCTGGGACAGGTCGATGTCGGAGGTCCGGCCCAGGCCTTCGCAGCGCGGGCACATGCCGCCGGTGATGCTGAACTCGCGCCGCTCCTTCACGGTCTTGCCGTCGCGCTCGAACTTGACCGCGCCCGCCCCGCTGATCGAGGCGACGTTGAAGGAGAACGCCTGGGGCGAGCCGATGTGCGGCTTGCCGAGCCGGCTGAACAGGATGCGCAGCATCGCGTTGGCGTCGGTGACGGTGCCGACCGTGGAGCGGGGATTGGGGCCCATCCGCTCCTGATCGACGACGATCGCGGTCGTCAGCCCGTCGAGCACGTCGACCTCGGGACGAGACAGCGTCGGCATGAACCCCTGCACGAACGCGGAGTAGGTCTCGTTGATCAGCCGCTGCGATTCGGCGGCGATCGTGCTGAACACCAGCGAGCTCTTGCCCGAGCCGGAGACACCGGTGAACACCGTGAGCCGGCGCTTCGGGATCTCGATGCTGACGTCCTTGAGGTTGTTCTCGCGCGCGCCGTAGACGCGGATCAGGTCGTGGGTGTCGGCAACGTGCAGCGCAGGGGACTGCGCGTCCGTCCTCGTGGCCATGCTTATCGTGTTCTCCATGTGTTCAGGCGGGGCCGCGTTCGCGGTCTCCGTCGGCGTCGCCAGGCTCGATCTAACCAGCTTCGAGCGGTACGTCTGGTTCTCTTCGCCGGCGCGGGGGACGAGGAACCAGCGGTGCGGCGTGGCCGGTTCAGCGCAGTTCGTTGATACGGATCATGTTGCCGGCGGGATCGCGGAAGGCGCAGTCGCGCACCCCGTACGGCTGCTCGATCGGCTCCTGCACGACCTCGGCGCCGCCGGCCTGCAGCCGCTCGAAGAGGCCGTCGAGGTCGTCGACGGCCAGGGTGATCATGGCGTAGGTGCCCTTGGCCATCATCTCGGCGATGGTGCGGCGCTCGTCGTCAGTGACGCCGGGGTTGCCACCGGGCGGGTAAAGGACGATGGACGTGCCGGGCTGGTTGACGGGGCCGACCGTGATCCAGCGCATCCCGCCGTAACCGACATCGTTACGGACCTCGAACCCGAGGACGTCGCGGTAGAAGGCCCGGGCCGTGTCGGGGTCGTCGTGCGGGAGGAAGGTCGAGTGAATGGTGACGTCCATGGCAGTCACGCTAGCTGCGGCTCGGTGACTCGTGCTTCTCGATTCCTGACAGGCCGGGTCACCTGTTTCGCGACACACGGTGGCATTCCGGCCGTCGCGCTCGCCGCCTGGCGCCGGTAGGTGCTGGGCGGCACACCGACCAGCTCGGTGAAGCGGGTGCTGAAGGTGCCGAGCGACGAGCAGCCCACCGCGAAACAGACCTCGGTGACGCTCATGTCGCCACGACGCAGCAGCGCCATCGCGCGCTCGATCCGCCGCGTCATCAGATAGCTGTAGGGCGACTCCCCGTAGGCGAGCCGGAACTGGCGGCTGAGGTGCCCGGCGGACATGTTCACGCCGCGGGCGAGCGCCTCGACGTCCAGCGGCTGGGCGTACTCCCGGTCGATCCGGTCACGAACTCGGCGCAGCAGCGCGAGATCGCGCAGATGCTGTTCCGAGGCGGGTTTGCTGCTCACGCCAGAATCGTACGTCGCGCCACCGACAAATTCGGCGTGCCGGGCAACCCACACCTGCCGCCTGACCTGCGGCGCGGCCGGATCACCGCGGTGCGGAACCGTTCCAGGCCGCGCCGCTCGGCGACCCACTGGGCATCGACGATGTCGGAAGCGGCGAGGAACGCTGGTGGTTCAGTATCCGATGGCTTCGCGGAGCAGCAGGACGGTGCCGCGCCCTGGATGGGGTTCTGCGTTGAGGATGAGAAGGCGGTTGAGGGCACTGGGCTGCCCGTAGGCCTTCATCGCGCGCTCGTTCTCCAGCGGAAGACAGTGGTCTTCGACGCGCCGCAGCGCGGTGCCCAGGTCGGGCACCACCTTCTGCGCCCCGACGATCCAGATCGCGCGGGCCGCGGCGCCCGAGTAGCCGGCCAGCTGGCTTCCGATGGCCGAGGCGGCCACAAGGGCTCCGGTCTCGGTGACCGCGGCGACGCTGCCCACGATGACGTCGGGGCAGGCGATCATCCGCCAGATCTCGGCCAATTGGGTGGCGCGGTCCATGGTCCTGCTGCGTGCCTTGACGGACTCGTATCGCCCACTGCTGTTGATGTCCTCATCGATGCCGGACAGGCGGAGGGTCTCGCTGGCCCCGGTGAACACGGTGGCACCCTCCGGTATCAGCTCTTTGATGCGGGTACGCGCGGTGGCGGCGTCGTCCAGGATCTCGACGGTGAAACCGTGTGCGGTCAGCGCAGCGGCCGCCCGCTCCAGGCGCTGCGCGGGCGCCGGGTCGGCGAACGGCGTCGCCGGCATTGAGGTAGTCATGATGTCTGTGAGCTTCCTGTTCGCTGAATGTCGGTTCGTCTCAGCGGTTCGACCACGCAGCCCCCCGGAATGTGAGGCCGGTGCGTCGCCTCACATTCCGGGGGGCTGTCTTGTCGAGCTGGTGAGGGCAGATGCGACCAAGGGAGCCGTCGGCACCATGACCACCCGATTCCGGCCAGGACACGGCCGGCCCGATCCCGGCCTGGACGCGATCACGAGCGAGCGGCACCAGCTGCTCAATATCGCCTACCGGCTCCTGGGCTCCCTGGCCGAGGCCGAGGACGCCGTCCAAGAGGCCTACGCCCGCTGGTATGCAATGTCCCCGCAGCAGCAGGACGCCATCGAATCCCCCGGCGCCTGGCTGACGACGGTCACCAGCCGCATCTGTCTCAACCTGCTCGGCTCCGCCCGGGCCCGGCGAGAGACCTACGTGGGCGAATGGATCCCCGAGCCGCTACCCGAACATACGGAGCGGAGCACCGGGCGGCCGGGCGGCACCACCGTCGACCCGGCCGACCGGGTCACCCTGGACGAGTCGGTCAACCTGGCCTTCCTCGTCGTGCTCGAATCGATGACCCCGGCCGAGCGCGTCGCGTTCATCCTGCACGACGTCTTCTGCCACTCCTTCGCCGAAGTGGCCGAGATCGTCGGCCGCACCCCGGCGGCGTGCCGCCAGCTGGCCTCCTCGGCCCGCCGCCGCATCCGGGCCTCGCAGCCTTCCGCGACTCCGGCAGCCCAGCGCGCCGGCATCGTCAGGGACTTCAAGCAGGCATGGGAAGCCAAGGACATCGACGCCCTCATCGGCCTACTCGACCCCGACGCCACCGCGACCGCCGACGGCGGCGGCCTCGCCACCACCTTCCTGCGCCCCATCGAAGGCGGCGAGCGGATCGCGCACGCCTGGGTCGAAATCGCCCGCCGGAGGCCCGGCAACATGACGTTCCTGGAGCGTACGGTCAACGGTCAGCCCGGCCTGGTGGCTCAGCAGGACGGCGTCACCGTGACGGTGTACGCGTTCGACGTCGCGGGCGATCGGATCAAGCACATCTGGGCCGTACGCAACCCCGAGAAACTTCGTCGCTGGACGACGGGCTGACGCGCGTCTCGACACCACCGGTCCGCTCACAGCCGCCAACCAGCAGCGGAACACCTTAAAGGGATGTGGATGTCACACTAAAGCCCGATCTTCGGTCTTTATTTTCGTCCACAGTGTCATCTGACCGGAGAACGGGGATCGACTCATGCTGACTCGCAGGGATTCGCTGCGCCTGCTCGCGGGCGCCGTCGTGGGAGCCGCCGCACTGCCCGCCCGGCAGGCGGCCGCCGCCGTACTGCCCGCCGGCTCGGCGATCGCGACCGACACTCCTCCTCCCTGGACGGTCACCGGCTCGAGTTCGCAGTCGCTACAGGCCTTCGACGACCTGATGAGAAGTGTCATGGAGGCGCAGAAGATCTCGTACGCCTCGCTCGCCGTGGTGCGGAACGGCAAGCTGATGCTCGCGCGGGGATACAACTCCACGTCGGGCCCCGCCCTGGCCCAGCCGACGACGTTGTTCCGCCTGGCCAGCGTGAGCAAGCCGGTCACGGCCACCGCGATCATGAAGCTCGTCCAGGACGGCAGGCTCAGCCTGTCGGCCCCGGTGGCGCCGATGCTGGGCCTCAGCACGGCCGCCGACTCCCGCCTCGGTCAGGTCACCGTGCTACACCTGCTGCACCACCTCGGCGGCTGGGATCGCGGCGCATCCGGGATCGATCCGATGTACCGGGCGGATTTCACCATCAGCGGCACACTCCACGTGCCGCTGCCGGTGACGCAGGCGAACATCATGGACTTCATGTCGGCGCGCGTGCTGGACTTCGACCCCGGCTCGAAGTACGTCTACTCGAACTACGGTTACATGCTGCTCGGCAAGGTCATCGAGAAGGTCACCGGCCTACCGTACGCGACCTACGTCCAGCAGAACGTGCTCGCCCCGGCGAAGATCACCCGCATGGTGCAGGGCCGCACGGCGCAGAATCTCCGGCGGTCCACGGAGATCACCTACTACTCGGACTACAGCGACACGACCGTCCTGGACAACTCCGGGGCCCAGGTGCCGATGCCGTACGGGACGTTCAACCTCGAGAACATGGCCGCGCACGGCGCCTGGCTCTCCTCGGCCGTCGACATGGCGAGGTTCACCACGATCTTCGATGCTCCGGGCCTGCTCACCTCGTCGACGATCGGGCAGATGTTCGCCCCGCCTCCCGACAATGTCCCCTGGAGCGAGTGGTACTACGGCAAGGGCTGGTCGGTCCGTCCCACCAACGGCGCCCTGAACACCTGGCACGACGGGACGTATCCCGGCACCTCCACCCTCATGGTGCGGCGGTATGACGGGCTGAGCTGGGTCGTGCTCTTCAATCGGTGGAACGACGCCACGGAGCGTAGCTTCACCGATGACATCGACTACCCGTTGCACGTGGTGGCCGACAAGATCACCGATTGGCCGACCACGGACCTCTTCCCCTCCTACGGCCTGTGACCCCCGCTGATCAGCCGCAGCGTGTGCCCTTGGCGGGGACCGTCCCGTCGAGCAGGTGCGCGTTGACCTCGTCCACGCGCCCGCGCTGATCGCCGTCGGCGCGGAGATCGGGTGTGTTTCTCCAGCCGCCGGGCCGGCTCCTCGGCCTGCGCGACCGAAGGCCGGCGGTGCTGTCGACGCACAGCACCGCCGGCAGCGAGAACCGCAGAGTCGAGTAGCTGCCGTCCGGCGTACTGGTCGGCCAATCTGTGCGCATTTCAGGCCCTCCGCGAACGCGAACACCCCGGAACCGACGGCGGTTCCGGGGCGGGCGGTCGTTCCGGGATCGGCCGCCGGGATCAGGTCGCGAGCGCGGTGCGGCGGCCGCGGCGGGCCACCTCGCGCTCCAGGTACCACTCCACGGTCAGCAGCGGGATGGTCCAGCCGAGCCAGCCGGACAGCCCGGAGATCGTCCACGCCACCAGGTCGGGGTCGCCGTGGAAGACGGTGTCCTGCAACGGGGGCAGGGCGATGATCAGGATCCCGGTCCACACTCGGTTGGTGATGATGGAGTAGGTCAGCACGGCACTGCGCAGCATCCAGCGCCGGTGGTCTGCGTACCGGCGGGCGCGGGCGGCGCGCCAGCCCGCCACGGTGAAGGCGAGCCACAGCAAGGCGAGGAGCACGTCGCTGACCGCGAGGAACAGCCCGAACGGGCTGCGCGCCCCGATGACCACGCCGGTCAGCCCGGCCGGCAGCACCCCGGCGAACACGTAGACCCGCCCGGCGCGCCGGTGCCCCACCGGGTGCCTTCGGCGGAACCACGGCCACACCTGGAAGAACCCGGTGACCATGGCGACCGAGGCGAACAGCACGTGCGCCACGAGCAGCGGGTAGTGCAGGCCGAACCCCTCAGGCTGCGGCACCCGGGACAGCGACGGGTCCCCGGTCAGGTACGGCGGCAGCGAGAACGCGAGGAACCCGGCCGTGACCAGGCCGAGCGGCACCGTCCAGCGGCGCCGCCACCACGGACGCCGGCGGGCCGATACCGGCGGAGGACTGTCGATCGTCGTGTGCATGACGGCTCCAAGGGGGGACGGTCGAGTAGATGCGTATGCCATACGCTTAATGCGTACCATATACGCAACGCGTAGGCCATACGCAAACTGGTAAGCTCCCTGGAATGCCGGACGACATCGGAGACGAGCTGCCGCACGCGCTGAACGTGCTGTGGGGGCGGGCCAAGCCGAAGGGGCGGGGACGCACGCCCGCGCTCAGCCTGGAGCGGATCGTGGCGGCGGCCATCGCCCTCGCCGACGAGGAGGGCCTGGCCGCGCTGTCCATGGCCCGGCTCGCCGAACGGCTCGGCTGCGCGCCCATGTCGCTGTACCGGCACGTGGCAGGCAAGGACGACCTGCAGCTGTTCATGCTGGACGCCGCGCCCGGCCCGCCGCCGGAGTTCGGCACGGCGCCGGCCGACTGGCGCGGCTCACTCACCCGCTGGGCCGTCGAGCTGTTCGGCGTTTACCTGCGGCATCCGTGGATCGTCCAGCTGGTGAGCTCCCCGCCGATGGACCCCGGCCAGCTCGCCTGGCTGGACGCCGCGCTGCGCTCCCTCGGCGGCACCCCGCTGGACTGGCGGGCCCGGTTCTCGGTGGTCATGCTGGTGCTGCACTACGTGCGCGGCGCGGCCCAGCTCCGGACGTCCGCGACCGCCGAACCAGAGGAAATGGCCGACGGGGCGTACGCCGCCCTGCTCACCGAGCTCGCCGACCCCGGCCGGTTCCCGGCGCTGGCCCGCGCCGTCGAAGCCGGGGTGTTCGCCCCCCACCCGGGGGCCGGTCCGGACGACGACTTCCGCGCCGGCCTGGACCACCTGCTCGACGGAGTGGAAGTGGCGATCGAACGCGCCGCCCGGACCTGAGCCGGGTCAGCCGGACGGCGCGGCGCCGCAGGAGGCGCGGGCCTTCAGCTCGGGCAGCGGTTCGGGGGTTGACGAGCATCGGAACGAAAATCCGCGCTAAGGGGACCCGTCGGGTCGGGCTAGCGCGGAAACTCGTTCCGATGCGTGTGAGCTGGGCGTTTGTACTGGATATCGGGGTGGTTGGTGGTCGGACCGGGTAACGGTCTGATCTTTGGCGGGGTTCGTCCGGTGGGTGAGTCCTACTTTCTGGGGCTATGCCAGTTGAGTTCTTGAGCGATGAGGAAGCCAGCACCTACGGCCGCTACACCGGGGCGCCGTCGCGGGCGGAGCTGGAGAAGCTGTTCTTCCTGGACGACGCCGACCGCAAGCTGATCGCCAAGCGGCGGGGCGAGGACAACCGTCTGGGGTTCGCGTTGCAGGTGACCACGGCCCGGTTTGTGGGCCGGTTCCTGCCCGATCCGCTGGACGTGCCGAACGAGGTGGTGGACTACCTGGCGGCTCAGCTCGGGATCGCTGATGCGTCAGTGGTGAAGTCCTATGCCGAGCGGCAGCAGACGGTGTTCGACCATCAGGACGACATCCGCAGGGCTTACGGGCTGCGCAGCTTCGCCGAGGCCGAGGACGAGTTCGTGGCGTGGGCGGATGCGCGGGCGTGGAACACCGGGGACGGCGCCAAGAGTGTCTTCACCGAGGGGGTGACCTGGCTGCGCGGTGAGAAGGTGCTGCTGCCGGGGGTAACGACGCTGGCGCGGCTGGTGGCGCGGGTGCGTGAGCAGGCGGTCGAGCGGCTGCACCAGAGCTTGTACGCGGTGCTGTCGCCGCGGCAGCGGGCGGTGCTGGAGGTGCCCGAGGGGGCGCGGACCTCGGACCTGGAGCGGTGGCGCAAAGGGCCATCGGTGCCGTCGGGCAAGAACCTGGAGAAGGCGCTGAAGCGGGCCCAGGAGATCCTGGGCGCGGGGCTGGGCGCGGTGAAGTTGCCGGCGGAGGTTCCGCAGCGGCGGCTGGTGGACCTGGCCCGCTACGGGATGAGCGCGACCGCGACCACGCTTCGGCGGCACGGTCCCTCGCGGCAGTTGGCCACGCTGCTGGCCACGGTCATCTACCTGGAGGGCAAGTCGGTCGATGACTGCCTGGACCTGCTGGATCTGCTGATGACGACCGAGCTGATCGGCAAGGCCGAGACCGCGACCGACAAGGAACGCGCCCGCCAGCACCCGAAGCTGGCGCGGCATTCGGCGACGCTGGCGGCGGCGGTGGAGATGCTGCTGGAGGTCACCGAGTACGGCGAGGAACTGTCGCTGGAGCAGGTGTGGGAGTCGATCGACGCGGTGGTGCCGCGCCGGGAGCTGCGGAGCGCGGTGGCGGCGGTGACCGGGATGGTGCCGCCGCCCGAGGCCGACGACGACGGGCCGATGCGAGCGCTTTTGGCCGAGCGGATCGGGACGGTGTCGGGGTTCTTGAAGACCCTCACCGAGGTGATCGAGTTCGGTGCGACCGCCGAGGCGGCCCGGGTGCTGACGGCGACCAAGGCGTTGCCGCGGCTGCTGGACGGCCGCAAGAAGAAGGTCGCTGAGGCCGACATCGACACCGGCCTGGTGACCGGGTCGTGGAAGCGGCTGGTGCACCGGCCCGGCGCGCACGGCAGCACCGTGGACAAGAACGCCTACACCATGTGCGTGCTGACCCAGTTCCACCGCCACCTGAGGCGCCGCGACATCTACTCCCAGGCGTCGGCGCGCTGGCGCGACCCGCGCGCCGAGCTGCTGGCCGGGGATGCCTACGCCGCGGCCAAGGGCAGGGTGCTGACCGATCTGCGGCTGCCCGCCGATCCCGCCACGCTGCTGGCCGAGAACGCGATGGTGCTGCACATGGCGCTGGGCGATGTGTCCCGGCGGGTCGGCGGTGAGAGCGGTCTGAGCGTCGATGACCAGGGCCGTCTGCACGTGGCCAAGCTGGTCGCGCTGCCCGATCCAGCTTCGCTGACCGACCTGCGCAAGCGGGTGGCCGGGATGCTGCCGCGGGTGGACCTGCCCGAGCTGCTGCTGGAGACCATCGGCCGGGTGAAGGGGTTCGAGGCCGCGTTCACCTCGGTCGCCGGCGGGGTCAGCAAGCTGGCCGACTTCGATGTCTCGGTCGCGGCGTGCCTGACCTCCCAGGCCCTCAACATCGGGTACGCGCCGGTGATCAAGCCCGGCACGGCCGCGCTGGAGCGCGCGCGGCTGTCGCACGTGGCGCAGAACTACCTGTCGGCCGAGACGTTCTCGGCCGCCAACGCCCCGCTCATCGACGCCCAAGCCGGGATCGGCTTCGCCCGGCAGCTCGGCGGCGGGCTGGTCGCCGCGATCGACGGGATGCGGTTCGTGGTGCCGGTCCCGTCGATCTACACCCGCCCCAACCGTAAGTATTTCGGGAACAAACGCGGTCTGACCTGGCTCAACATGATCAACGACCAGGGTGTCGGGCTGGGGGCCAAGGTCGTCACCGGCACCGTCCGCGACTCCCTGCACATGATCGACGTGCTGTTCCGCCGCGACGGCGGCCGCCGCCCCGAGGTCATCGTCACCGACACCGGCTCTTACTCCGACGTTGTCTTCGGCCTGGTCCATCTGCTGGGCATGCAGTACCGGCCGGCGCTGGCCGACCTGCCCGACCAGAAGGGCTGGCGGATCCAGGACGCCGACTACGGGCCGCTGTCCCGCTTCGCCCGAGGAAAGATCGACCTGAACAAGATCAAGCGGCACTGGGACGACATCCTGCGCGTGGTCGTGTCGATCTACACCGGGAAGGTCCGCGCGCACGACGTGATGAAGATGCTCCAGCGCGACGGCAACCCCACCCAGCTCGGCGAGGCGATCGCGCACTACGGCCGGATCTTCAAGACCCTGCACATCCTCACCTACGCCGTCGAAGAGCCTTACCGCCGCGACATCAAAGGCGTCCGCAACCTGCAAGAATCCCGGCACGCCCTGGCCGGCAAGGTCTTCCACGGCCGCAAGGGCGAGATCTACCAGCGCTACTACAAGGGCATGGAAGACCAGCTCGGCGCGCTCGGCCTCGTCCTGAACTGCATCACGCTGTGGAACACCTTCTACATGGACAAGGCCCTGGACCGGCTGCGCGCCGATGGCTACCCGCTGCTGGACGAAGACGTCGCCCGCCTGTCGCCCTTCGGCCGCAAGCACATCAGCGTGATCGGCACCTACTCCTTCACCGCCCCCGACCTCGGCCCCTCGGGTGCCCGCGAGCTCCGCGACCCCGACACCGACGATGAAGACGACTGACCCGCGCGGGCGGCGGGTGGCACCATCGATCCATGCCGTGGTGGAAGAGGAAACCCCGATAGCCCGTGGACACCGACCTAGCTCTGGCGGAGTTCCGGCAGGAACTCATCGGCGAACTCGGCGAGGACGTCGCTTACCGGATCCGGCTCTCCCCACAGGGTCGCCCACCGAATGCACTCCCACCCGGGACCCTCTTCCTTCTTGGGAGGCCGTGGAACACGTCGGCCATCTGATCGGCGGGCCCCGCAGCGAGATCACTGCCAGCGACAAAGAAGTCCAACCAGGCAGGCAACCGCTGGGTCGTCCTGAGCCGCCCTGATGCCGGGCGGTCACGCTGAACACCCGCCGCTAAGCAGAGGGCCTCGCGCACAGGCCCCGTCCGGGTGCTCGCCGACGGGCTCAGCGGTTCCGAGGCAGACGCATCAGCTGGTCGCACTGCGTGACCGACGGCGCGGGACGGGTGTCGGCCGGCAGCGCGGCGAGCACGGCTTCCAACTCGAGCCGCCCGTCCTCCTCCCCGTCGTCCTGGCCGTCGTCCTGGCCGTCGGCGTCGTGCTCGCGGAACATCCGCAGGACGGTGGCAGGTGAAGGGTGACGCCCCTTCTTCTTGCCCTGGGTGATGACCAGGTGTCCGGCGATGGCACGCAGGCTCATCCCCTGCTCACGCAGGTGAAGGGCGTGGGAGAGCATCGCCTTGTCGGTGACGGCGGCGCCGCCGATGCGCTTGCCGCGGGTGCGGGCGGACTCGTGGCCTTCCAGGGTCCGGTCGCGGATGTACTCGCGTTCCATTCCCGACAGGGCGGCCAGCACGGTGAACACGATCCCCGACGGGTCGTGCGAGCCCTGCAGTTCGCCGGCGAGGAACTCCAGCCCGATGCCCGAGGCTTTCAACTGCTCGGCCAGCGCGGCCAGCTCGATGCCGCGGCCCAGGCGCTTGTGCTCGTGGACCACGAGCGTGACCGCGACTCCCGATGCCCGCATCTCCCGGGCGAGAGCGACGGCCCTGTCGAGCTCGGGCCGGGTGGCGGCCCGGGTGGAGATCTTCTCCGAGAAGATCCGGGCGACCCCCGCCTTCCTGAGCGAGTCGAGCTGGGTGTCCAGGGACTGGCGGACAGTGGAAGCCCGGGCATAGCCGATCCGCGCGTACCCGGCCGGTTCGGCGCCGGCGGACGCCGGCCGGGGCAGCTCGACCCACGCCGAGCCCGGCTTGCGGATGGCCGGAGTCGGGACATTGAGAGCCTTGGCCAGGGAGGGCACGAGCCGGAACCGGGCGGTGTGGTACTGAACGGCCACCCTGCCCTTGCCGGTGCGGCACGGCGACCCGGCCGGAGCGGAGCACATCGACATGGGGCAATCGTGCGCCTCCACGCGGATGAAGTCGTCCTCGTTCACCCCCAGAGCGTTTCATGTGGGTGTTTCACACGTCCAATCATTTGAAACAACCCATGAAACACGATTCGACCAGGACCGGCCTCGACGAGAACGGCGTTTCATAAGCGACCGCCTATGAAACACCGGCCACTGAACAACAGGCCCGGACCGGGCCCCTGTACGAAGAACACGGCGCCGGCGGGGGCATCAGCGCCCAGCCGCCGTCGCCAGTGCCAGGTGAGTTACGAGATTTCCCGGGCGGTTCCATCGGTCGCGGACCGTTCGATGGCGGCAAGGAGCCGATGGTGGCGCAGAGCGGTCTCGAAACTGGGGTGTGGCTGCCGGTCTTCGGCGATGGCCTGGGCGACCTCCTGGTAGAGGGCCGCTATGTTGGCCGGCGGGCCGGACCGGACCCCCAAGGGGACGGTGCGATAGGTGTCGGGCACGGCTACGGGGTCGTCTCCGATTCTGATGTCCCAGTCGCCCCAGTGGATGAACGTTCCACGCCGGGCCGGGGTGGCGGTCAATGTTGCGTCGCTGCCGACGAGTTTGAGCACGAATGCGTCCTGGATGGGGCCGTTGCCGCCGTGCACGGCGACGGATGCGGTGGCGCCGCCGGCCAGCAGCCCGTGCAGCAGCACGTGGCTGGGTGTTGCGTTGGGCGCGGTCTGTTCCGTCCCGGCGACCAGCACGCGGTCGTGCGTGCGGGGCAGCCGCGCCGAGACCTCGGTCAGCGGGCCCGCGACCCGTTCGAGCGCGGCCAGGAAGTGGCCGGCCATGATGGTCAGGATGTTGGTCCCCTCTGCTGGGTCGAGGCCGAACACCAGGTTCGGCCAGACCCGGCTGCCGCCCCAGGGTGCGCCCTCGGCCACCAGCGCGACCGATTCGAGCGTGCCGATCCGGCCATCAGCCAACAGGTCGGCAGTGAAGCGGGCGCTCGGCGAGTGGTGTCCCTGGAGGACCACCGCGTGTACGACGCCTGCGGCGACGGCGGCCTCGGTCAGTTCTCTCGCTTGGTCGGCGTCGACACCCAGCGGCCACTCCGACACCACGTGCTTGCTGGCCTTGAGCGCGGCCCTGATCACAGCGGCGTGCCCGGAAGCCTTCACCGAGACGACGACCAGGTCGACATCAGGGTGCTCGGCGAGCTCGCCCGCGTCGGCGAAGGCATGCCGCACGCCATGAGCGGCGGCCGCCCGGTCCGCGCTGGCCTGATTGGTGGTCGCGACCGCGGTCACCTCGAACGCCTCGAGTGCAGCGAGTGCGGGCAGGTGCGAGCCGTCCGCCCAGCCGCTGGCCCCGACAACTCCGACTCGGATCATGTGCCCCCCGTAGTTGTGTACCTTCCGGTATGAAACTAGACCGGCGCGCCGTCTTCCCGCAAGAGGTAACGTACCGATAGGTATAAAACTTAGGAGAGCACGGAGGACGGCATGCCCGGCGGACGCCCACGCTCGTTCGACGCAGACGCCGCACTCGACCAGGCGCTGGAGGTGTTCTGGCGGCACGGATACGAGGGCACCTCGCTGACCGACTTGACCGCAGCGATGGGCATCAACAAGCCCAGTCTCTACGCCGCCTTCGGCAACAAGGAGGAACTGTTCGCCAAGGTGCTGGCCCGCTACCTCAACGGCCCCGGCGCCTACGCCGCTGACGCGCTGGACGCGCCCACCGGCCGCGAGGTCGTCGAGCAGCTGATCTGCGGAGCCGCGAACCTGACCGCGGGCCAGAACACGCCCCATGGCTGTCTGTGCGTCAACACCGTTCACGCCTGCGGACCCGACGCGCACACCGCACGCCA
The DNA here is from genome assembly GCF_030268985.1 of Microbispora sp. NBRC 16548. Taxonomy (NCBI): domain Bacteria; kingdom Bacillati; phylum Actinomycetota; class Actinomycetes; order Streptosporangiales; family Streptosporangiaceae; genus Microbispora; species Microbispora sp. NBRC 16548. The sequence continues at coordinate 144,707 of NZ_BSSF01000003.1, read as the reverse complement.
GGACGCCATCGCGGTTCGCAAAGCCGGTGAGGCGGCGTTGCGCAGGCGGCTGGAGCAGGCCACCGATCTGCCGTCCCACTACGAACCGGCCGCCCTAGCTGCACTCGTCCACACGATCTCCGACGGCATCGCCGTCCAGGCGGCAGCCGGCCGCAGCCACGACGAACTGCGGCAGATCGGTGACTTGGCGCTGCGCGCCCTGCTGGCCTGAAAGCCCTCAGGCCAGCGCCGCGTCGCATCCCCAGGCCTCTTACCAGGCACGCAGACGATCAGCTCCGACGGCAGACCACCTGGCGCCCTTAGCGGGACGTTCGTTCACCTGCCACATCAGCTTCGAAGCACCAGGGGCCCCGGACGCATCAGAACGAGAAGTCACACCAGCGTCAATCCAGGCGACCGCCTACCGTGACTTTTCGTTCCGATGCTGGTCGCCCCCCGGTTCGACGTCGCCACCGTACCCCGGCCCTCTGCCGCCCGCCGTCCAGGCGTGCGGCTTCGGGGCCGTTTCTCGCGCGCGCCCGCGCTCGGGCCACAGCGCCTTCGCGGATCACACCCAAGGGCTTCAGAGCCATCGGCGTCATCAGCCGGTAGGCACCCTTGGAGGTGCTGCGGGCGCCGTCCTTCCGTGCGCCCATTGCGGTGTCCTGCGCGTGAGGGCGGCGCTCGGAGTCGTAGCGGCACAACGCATCGTCGATGGAGATGGCCACAGTGCCCGTGCCCCCGGCCAGAGCTCATCTGGATAGTTCTCCACCGAGGAACCGGGCAGGTCACTCAGCCTGGCAGGAATTGGTACACGCCGGTAAGGTCCGATCCTGTGGGGCGATTGAGAACCAATTCCGGGCCGGCCGAGGACCTGCTCATCAAGCTGGACCGCGACGCCGGGGTGCCGCTGCACCGGCAGATCGAGACGTCCATCCGCGCAGGCATCCGGGCCGGCCTGATGCGAGCGGGCGCGTCGCTACCACCCACCCGCACCCTCGCGACAGGCCTCGGGGTTTCCCGCGGGGTCGTGGTGGAGGCCTATCAGCAACTCGTCGCCGAGGGCTACCTCGTCAGCCGATCGGGCGGTTACACCCAGGTCGCCGCGTCGATGCCGCCAGCCGCCGCAGGCTCCGCGGCTTCGACGGCGCAGCCGACCGCGCGCAGTGTCGGCATCGGGGTCGACATCAGGGTCGACTTCGGGTACGGGCGCACCGACGTTTCACAGTTCCCGCGGGCCGCATGGCTGCGCTCGGTCCGAACCGTGCTCACCACCACGCCCAACGACCGGTTCGCCTACCTCGACGGGCGTGGCGTGCCGGAACTGCACGAGACCCTGTGCGACTACCTCAACCGGGTGCGCGGCACATCGGCCCTCCCCGGCAACGTGGTGATCTGCAACGGCTATGGGCAGGGCATCTCGCTGCTGATCCAGGTGCTCGTCCAGCACGGCGCCAGGCGGATCGCCCTGGAAGACCCGTCGTCCAACGACGATGCCCGAGTCCTGGCCGGCGCCGCCGGTCTGGACGTGGTCGGCATCCCGGTGGGGCCTGACGGCGTTCAGGTCGATGCGCTCCATCGGGCCGACGCCGATGCGGTCGTGCTCACACCGTCGCACCAGTGGCCCACCGGAGGAGTGCTGTCGGCCGCGGCGCGGGCCGAGGTGATCCGCTGGGCGAAACGCCGCGGCGCGATCGTGGTCGAGGACGATTACGACGCGGAGTACCGCTACGACCGGTCGCCGGTGGGCGCCATGCAGGGCCTGGCGCCCGATCGTGTCGTCTACTGCGGTACGGCCAGCAAGACGCTCGCGCCGGGGTTGCGGCTCGGCTGGCTGGTAGTGCCTCCCCATCTGGTCGCTGACGTCGCCGCGGCAAAGGTTCTCGCCGACCGCGGTTCGCCGGTCATTGACCAGTTGACGTTCGCCGACTTCCTCGCACGCGGCGAGTTCGACCGCCACCTGCGCCGGATGCGTCCTCTTTACCGCCGCCGCCGCGACGCCCTGCTGGGCGCCCTGCGCACCCACCTGCCCGATCTGGAACCGGCCGGGATCGCCGCCGGGCAACATGTGGTCGCCTGGCTCCCGCCCGACCTCGACGAGGCGGCGGTGGTGACGGCCGCCGCCCGGCACGGGCTCGCCATCCACGGCGTCGGCCCATACCGGATCGCCGACACTGGACCGGGTGGCCTCATCTTTGGCTACGCCACTCTCGGAGAGGCCGCCATCGCTGAGGGGGTCGCGCTGCTGGCGACGGCCATCCGGGACGTACGGGTACCCTGATCCCGCACAGGCGGCATATCCAGGACATGCGCATCAGCAGGCCGGGCGGATGTTCTGGTTCAGATGGAACACGTTGGCCGGGTCGTACGCGGTCTTCACCGCGGTCAGCCGGGCCAGCTTCGCGATCGAATACGCCCGCCGTACGCCGCGCTGCCCATCGGCCAGCTCGTCGGCCGTCAACGAGTTGACGTACACCCCATTGGCGTACGGTTCGAGCGACGCACCGGCGGCGCGGGTGGCATTGATCCTGGCGTCGTCCTCGGCCGGGTCGCTCCAGCGAGAGCCGGCACCGAACTCGAACATCGTGCCGCGGTGACTGAACGCCGCGTCTGCTTCCGGAACATCGGCGATCGCGCCGCCGTGCGCCTGCAGGCCGACGCTCGGCAGGTCCAGGCTCGCGCTCAGGTCAGCGCCGCCGCGTAGCAGGAACGCCTCGATCGCCGCGGTGGGAAAGCTCCGCAGGTAGTGCCCCTTGGAATAGCGGCGGTAGGCGTGACCGCCGGTGGAGTCGTCACGTTGCTGAAGTTCGAGGTACGACGGAGCGGTGACGCGGGAGGCGACCGGACGCCCGAGCGCCCGCATCGCGGGGAGCAGCCGGCGGCCCTCGGCCGGGTCGCCGACCCACACGAACCCCAGCGTGGCGATCGGGCCGGCGGGACTGCTGGCGACACTGGCGGTGAACGTCGCCTGCCGGGGCGCGACGGCGTTCAAGTCGCGCCAGCCCTCGATGACCGGGACGGCGTCCTCGGCGCGGAAGTCGAACTCGGCGACCAGCGTCCGCGTGCCGATGCGATGCAACTGGAACTCGAACTCGGTGACGATGCCGAAGTTGCCACCACCGCCGCGCAGGCCCCAGAACAGGTCGGGGTTCTCGATGCGGCTCGCGGTCACCACGTCCCCCTCGGCGGTGACCATCGTGTAGGAGACGACGTTGTCGCAGGCCAGGCCGTACTGGCGGGCCAGCCAGCCCATGCCGCCGCCGAGCGTGAGCCCGCCGACGCCGGTGTGCGAGACGTTGCCCGCCGTGGTCGCCAGGCCGTACGCCTGGGACGCCCGGTCCAGCGCGCCGAGCAGCGCGCCGCCCTGCACCCGAGCCCGGCGACGGGCCGGGTCGATCCGCACGCCCCCCATGAGCGTCAGGTCGATCATGAGACCACCGTCAGGCACGGCGAAGCCGGCGACGTTGTGGCCGCCGCAGCGCACGCCGATCTCCAGGTCCAGTTCCCGGGCCATCCGCACGGCGGCGACCACCTCGGGGACGCCCACCGGACGGACGATCATGCGTGGACGCCGGTCGACCATGGCATTCCAAACGGTACGGGCGGTGTCGTAGCCGGCGTCGCCAGGCGTGAGGAGCCGGCCGTCGAAGCGGGTCGCTGTCGTTGTCATGCCACTCAGCCTGGCAGGAATCGGTACACTCGATAAGGTCCGATCTTGTAGCCCAATACAGGACCAATTCGGGGGCCGGTCGAGGATCCGCTCATCGAGTACGCACTCTGAAGGCGTGCGTGCGCCCCTCGAAGATCCCCTCCTGGCCTCCGGAGGCGAACACGCTTCTAACAATCGATCGTGCAGCCAGGACCTGCTCCTGCTCACCATCGCCAAGCCGCCTCTCCGACGGTGCCGAGGAATCAGACCGCAAGGACATCACGGTCTGCTATCTGGAGGCCGACGATCGCCGACATGCTCGCCAAGCTCTTTTATCAGCGCGAAAGTGACTTCGCGCGGCACCACCGATGCTGATGGCACTGTCCGGGCACACCTCGGTGCGATCACTGGCCGAGTACGCCCGGGTGTCGGCCGAGGCGCTCGGCCGATGGCAGGCCGAACGCGACCCCGCCGGGCGCAGAGCTGGAGGCCGGCGATGACCGGGCCGGACTACGCGGTGCCCCAGTAGCGGTCCCACGCCCGGTGCTGGCCCCCACTGGCCCTTCAGTAGCAGGCGCTGAAAACAACGCTTTAGCTGCGTCGGCGCTGGTAGAGAGGTAGGTACTCGCGGATCTTGCGGCGCGCGTGCGGCCGCTGGTCGCCGAGCGAGATGCCCAGCGTCGGGAACTGCTTGGCGATCTCCAGCGCGGCGAGAGGGCCCGGCGCTGTAGCTGTGTGACCAGGCGTTTGCGAGGGTGAAATCGAGATCCGGTCGGTGGTGCTCGAGCCCGCCGAGTACGCCGTGCTGAGTCCGGAACGCGAGAACTACCTGCGGACGCAGATCGCGCACCGATTAGGTTTCCGCGCCGCGCCCGTCTGTACGTACGAGATCGACTCACGGGAGGCTGGCACGATGCGGAAACTGATCTTTGGCATGAACGTGACCCTGGACGGCTACATCGCCGCAACCGGCGACGACATCGGCTGGAGTGGAGGGGAGGGACCGGACTCATCACCGAGCGACGAGCTGTTCCAGTGGTGGTCCGACCGGGTGGACGCGACGGGCCTGGCGCTGTACGGGCGCAAGCTGTGGGAGACGATGAGCTCCCACTGGCCGACCGCCGACAAGCAACCGGGTGCCACACCGGCGGTGATCGAGTTCGCCGGCCGCTGGCGGGACATGCCGAAGGTGGTGTTCTCATCGACGATCGACAAGGTCGACTGGAACACCCGTCTGGTCACCGGCGACGCGGTCACCGAGATCACCAGGCTCAAGGCCGACGACGGCGGCCCCATGGACATCGGCGGTGCCACACTCGCCGCGGCGGCCATGCGGGCCGGGCTGATCGACGAGTACGCGATCGTCACCCATCCGGTCCTGGTGGGCGGCGGCACGCCGTTCTTCACCGCGCTGGACAGCTGGGTGAACCTGAACCTGGTCGAGACGCGGACGTTTCCCGGCGGCGAGGTGCTGACCAGGTACGAGACGAGGCGATGAGCACGGGCCAAATGCTCGGCTCGTGAGGCCAGGTCGAAATCCTTCCTGGCGTGCTCACCGTGACCCTCGGCGATGACGGAACCTTTTCCCGGCCCTTCCTTGCGTTCCGAGTGAGCTGTTGACCGACTCGCTGAAGATGATGACGACGGTGACGCCGGCCCGTGCGCTGAACTCGACGACGATGGGGACTTGTCTGATCACAGCGTCGCGGGCAGGCTCAGCCATGGTTTGTCGGTGGCGTCGAATCCGGTGAGCTCGGCGATCTTCCCGTCGACGATGTGCAGGACCGCGATGGTGAACAAACGGTATTCCGGGTCGTCGGAGGTGCGGAGGTACAGCGCGGCGGCAGGCATGCGGTTGACCGTCGTGGCGATGCAGCGCCAGTCGTCGTAGCCGCGCTGGAAGAGCCCACCGGAGACCCAGCCGTCCACCGCGTCCTTGGCCGTGACGATCAAGGTGCCCGGCTCGGGCAGCATCGCGAAGCGCAGGTCGTCGCGCAGCAGGGCCATCAGCCCGTTGAGGTCGTTGCGCTCATGGGCGTCCATATACGACTTCACCACGCCGCGCTCGTCATCCGACAGCTCGTGCGTGGCAGGGCTCCGCCAGTCGAGGCGGCGGTCGGGCAGCTGCTCGCGCATCGTCACGCGCGCCCGCTGCAGTGCGCTGGTCACCGATGCGACGGTCAGCTCGAGGGCGTCGGCGGCCTTCGACGCCGGCCAGCCGAGGACGTCGCGCAAGATGAACACCGCCCGCTGCCGCGGCGGCAGGTGCTGGACGGCGACGATGAACGCCAGCTCGATCGTTTCCCGCGCCACCACCGATTCCTGCGGGTCCTCCGGAAGCATCCGGTCCGGATAGGGCTGCAGATAGCGCACTTCCGAGCCCGCGTCCGGCAGCTCGGCAGGCACGGGTGTGCGGTCGTTGCGCTTCTCCAGGAAGTCGAGGCAGGCGTTCGTCGCGATCCGGTACAGCCAGGTCCGCAGCGCAGCGTGGCCCTTGAACGACTCCCGCTTGCTCCACACCCGCAGGAACGTCTCCTGCGTCATGTCCTGGGCGTCCTCGTAGTTCGCGAGCATCCGGTAGCAGTGCACCTGCAGCTCACGCCGGTAGCGCTCCGTGATGAGCGCGAACTGTGCTGCGTCATTTGAGCGAGCCGCCGCGATGAACGCGGCCTCGTCGTCGCCTAGCAGCCTGGCGTCGGTCATGGTCGTCAATCCTTCCGCGGGTGGCGAGGGGCTACCAGAACTGACGACGTGGCGGAGGATTTCTGATCGGTGAAGCCGCTGACACCGGGCCGTTCGTCAGGCCGGATGGGTCGGGGCCGATCCAGGGGACGTGTTCGGGTCGGGCACACCCTCGATGTCCAGGTAGGGGTCCCCATAGTACTGGGGAAAGATCGGGCGGATATGGCTGGCCGTCTTCGCCTGGATCACCGCTACACACCCGAAGGAGGCATTCGAGCCTGGGCTACCTCAGCCCGATCGACCTACGAGCAGCAGCCCGATAAGGTGCTGATCGCCGCATAACAGCCAGTGTCCACACATCGGGGGAACCCCCGGCTCACCCGAGCGCCTCCGGCGGCGGTTCTTCGTCATGACGGGCTCGTAGTGGCAGTCCAGGCCCCGCGCACCCGGCCGCGCGTGCTCACGTCACGACAGGGGATCATTTCAGGCCGCGGATTCGGAGAACCTTCGTCCCATGCGCGCCGGTCGGCGTGGGCGTCCCGGCGGGGTCGGACGTCACGGCACCCAGAAGGTCCGGTCGCCGGCGCATCCTCCCTGTAGGGCCTTCAGGGTTTCGATGGCCTTGGTAAAGGGGTTATCTGTGACGTACTCGACGTGAAACGTCACGTCGTCGCGGCGGAGATTGCATACCTTGATGTGCTGGCGGTCGCTGCTTACCGTGACCCGTCCGACGCCGCTCCACTCGTCGCTTCAGCCGTCCGCGTCGGCCTAAGCAGGTGATACGGCGAGCAGCAGGCAGCCAGCAACCAGCATCGGATGAGATTTATCCAGGGCCAGCGTAGCTTTCATCGGTTTACTCACAAAGTTTGCTTCTCTTGAAGCTACCTTTCGCTGCGGCTGGAGGTTAGTGTCTGCATTCAAGACCCGGACACCTGCGACATATGGCCCCATCCCCAGTTCACGCCGTCCCCCACATCTCACAGCGAGGTGAACCTTTGCCTGTGCTGCCCTCGTCTCGTCGGAGCGCTCAACGAGGCCTGATCACGCTGGGCCTCGTCGGCACGCTGACCACCCTTTCGGGCTTCGCCTCTCCCGCGCGTGCGGTCGGCCCCGCAACAAACGGGGCCGTGCCTCACGTGTCCACAGCGACCGGATCAAGGAGAATCGATTGAGAGTGCGACAGCAAAGGTCACGCCGCAGACTGAGTCGCACGGGTAGAGGTGTCGCGGGCCTGGTACTGGGTGCGCTTCTCTCGGTCTCGCTCGCAGCGACGCCCTCGCACGCGGCCGAGGAGGAGCTCAACGAGGGGCTGGTGCACCACTTCACCCTCGACGAGACCAGCGGGACGACGCTGGTCAACTCGGGTAGCGCGGGCTCGGCGGCGAACGCCACGCTCGTGCATCCGGAGAAGGCGACCTTGACCGGCGATGGAGTCAGATTCAACCCCGACTCCTACGAGAACGCCCTCGACGGTGCGTACGTGGCGCTGCCGAACAACATCACCGCCGGCATGTCGAACCTCACCGTTGACTATGACGTGTGGATCGACCCGGCGAACGTCGGCGAGCACCAGATGTGGAGCTTCGGCGCGAAGTCCGGCTCGTGCGACGTCGACACCGGCGCCCAGGGCTCCATCTTCGCGTCGAACACCCAGCGGTTCCGCATCGCGGTGGGTTCGGCGAACCTCCAGCAGACCCGGGTCCGCATGCCCGAGGGAGCGTGGACGCATGTCACCTACACCCAGTCGCTGAACGCGAACAGTACGAGCTGGACCGGCAGGCTTTACCTCGACGGCATGCTGCACGCGACGTCAACCAACCTGACCACGGCGCCGTCGGTGAACGCTGCGGGGACCAACTGCAACTTCCTCGCTCGCTCGCAGACGTCGGGCCACTACTCATTCCGCGGAACGATCCGGGACTTCCGGGTCTACGACCGGGCAGTGAGCCTCGACGAGACACTCGCCCTGGCGAAAAGGACCGTCTCCAATGGCGTTCACGCCGACGCCGACGCGATCGACCTCGGCCTGACCAGTGCGATCGTACGCGACATCGTTCTGCCCAAGGTGGGCTCCGTGGCGGGCTCGACCATCACGTGGACGAGTTCGGACCCGTCGGTCGTCCAGGTCTATACCCCGCCGGCCCTCCCCAGCGCACGCAAGGTTGCGGTGACCGGCAAGATCACCCGACCCGCGAAGGGGCAGCCCGACGCGACAGCCACGCTCACGGCGACTGTCCGCAAGGGCGCCCAAGAGGTCACCACACGGGAGATCCCCATCGTGGTGAAGGCCGAGTTCGACGACGCGCAGGCGGTCGACCGTGACACATTCGACCTGACCCTGCACGCCACCGACCACGTACGCGGAAGCATCAACCTCCCTGCAACCGGCGAGTTCGGATCCACGATCACCTGGAAGTCGACCACCGACCTCGTCACCCCGACGGGTGAGGTGACCCGCCCGGCCTTCGGCCGTGAGGATGTCGACGCCGTCCTGACGGCGACCATCACCAAGGGTTCGGCCTCGAAGACGAAGTCGTTCCCGGTGACCATCACCGCCATGCCCCGTTCCGAGGAGTACGAGCGGTACTTCCTGGGGTACTTCAAGGGCGAGGGGATCGCCGACGGCGAGCAGATCATGTTCGCAACGTCCAACGGAAACACCGCTCTGGACTGGACCGGTCTGACCGGAGGCCGGCCGTCGCTCATCTCCCAGCTGGGCGACCAGGGCCTTCGTGACCCGCACATCGTCCGCTCACCCGACGGCGACACGTTCTACATGATCGCCACCGACCTGAACTGGTACGACCAGGGCGGATACGCCATCAACGACACCCAGTACATCGAGGTGTTCGAGTCGCACGACCTCGTGCATTGGACTCCTCAGCGACACGTGAAAGTCGCACCCGACAACGCGGGCAACGCCTTCGCACCCGAGTCGCTGTGGGTCGAGGAGATCGGCGCCTACGCCGTCTTCTGGGCACAGTCGCTGTGGAACGACCCCGTGAACCGCACCGGTCAGGGGAACGCGCAGATGTGGTACACCACGACGCGCGACTTCCAGACGTTCTCCGGTCCCAAGGTCTGGCAGAACCCGGCCCCTCTGTCGCGGATCGACACGACCGCCATCCGGGTCGGTGACTACTACTACCGCGTGACCAAGAACGAGGCCGGCAACCAGGGCTCGGACATCTTCTCGGAGAAGCACACCGACTTCCTGGACAGCAACATCGGCAACTGGACGTTGGTCGCTCCGGCTCTGGGGCGCACGACGTGGGTCGCCAACCAGGGGTACGAGGGGCCGATCATCTTCAAGGCCAACCCTGGTGACACCTCCTGCCCCGGCCAGTTCTACCTCTGGGGTGACCGGTACACGAACGGTGGTGGATACCAGGCCGCGTGCCACGACAACATCGAGGCTCCGACCTGGAACGCCAAGGCGATCACGATGACCAACGCGGGCGTCGCCCGTCCGCGTCACGGCACCGTGATCCCGATCACCCTCCGGGAGTGGAACGACATCCGCAGGATCCCGAACAGCGACGTCACGACCACCACGGAGGTGGCTGTCGAGCCGTACGCGAGCGGGGCCCAGACGACCACGGCCACCGCCACAGTCAAGGCAGCTGATGGGTTCGAGACCGGCGGTCAGGTGCGGTTCAGCATCGGTTCGTGGTCGAAGCTCGCCTACCTGAAGGACGGCGCGGCCACGGTCACGCTGCCGACGGGTCTGCCTGCTGGTACCCGGACGGTCAAGGCCGAGTACCTCGGCTTCGACTACCTGAAGGCGTCGGAAGGTACGGCGTCGTTCGAGGTGCCGTCCGGCCCGGACGCCGTCAAGGTCCATGCGAAAACCGCGCCGGCGTCGGTTGTCCGCGGGGACACGTTCAAGCTGAATGTGACTGTTGGACCAGCGCGCGGGCAGAAGAAGAACGCTCCGACCCCGACCGGCGAGGTCACCGTCACCTTCGGCGGCACCGTGCAGGTCGTGCCACTGGCGGACGGCGAGGCCGTCGTCACACTGCAGACTGCCGATCTGCAGTCCGGGGAGTACACGGTCCACGTTGCCTACTCCGGCAACCCGACCTACCAGCCCCACGCGGCCAACTACCAGAAGTTGACGGTGCGGTAGCCGGCAGGTGGCGGGCCGGCGAGCTCATCCTCGTCCGCCCGCCCAGTTGTTATGGGGCAGATCCTGGAGACGAGCTCGTGACCGACAGCATGAAGTCGACGAAGGCATCGGCCCCGGCTTCGTTGCCGCTGCTGTCGATGATGCCGACACCGGTGACCTGGAGAGGTCCAACCGGATCACCGGGGTAGAACCCGGCCGCGACGCCGGTGGCCTCGCCGTCGAGGTGCATGTCGTCGAGACAGTAGTGGCTGCCGAAGCCGACCTCGGCGAGCTCGCCAGCGGCTACGGCGTCAACGATGGCCGCGAAGCTGTAACACCGTGCACAAGCTCAAGGCGTTCGGGCTGGACAAGTGGATCGACGTTGAGGTGGGCGGCTACGGCGAGGAGGTGTACCCGAAGGCCACCCTGCTCCAGGTGGCCCAGGGGCGGGCCAAGGCCCGGTACGGCGCCGTCTTCACCGCCGGCAACACCGTGCTGATCGGCGACTCCACCCGCGACGTCCAGGCGGCGAAGATCGGCGGGGCGGCGATGATCGCCGTCGCGTCGGGCAGGTCGACGTCAGCCGAGTTGCAGGAGGCGGGCGCCGACATCGTGCTGCCCGACCTATCCAACCCCTCCGAGGTCGTCGCCGCCGTCGCCCGCCTCACCACCCCGGCCGACCGCACGACCCGCTGACGCGGTTCCGGGCCCGGGGCGGGCAGGCCGGTCTCCGCGGGCTCCGCCGGGTGAAAGTTACACGTCGCGTGCCACGGCGTCCGGCATCGGCGCTGCATGCCGGCCGCCGGCGCGCGGGGGGTTGCCAGGCGTTCCTCCGCAACGTGCAATGCGAGTGTCTGATCACGACCTTCTTCAGAGGAGATCACGTGCGTCACCGACTCGCAGCCCTGCTGATCCTCGCCACGGCCGTCGTCGTTCCGGCCGTGGCCTCGGCCGCCCCCGCGAGCGCCTCGACCCTCCAGCGCGTCTACTCCAGCCTGCCCTACTCGCTGTGCATCTCGTGGGGACAGTCGGGCTACCAGAACGGCCAGTGGGGCACCTGGTGGTGCAGCACGCATCAGCCGCAGAACGACCCCTGGAACCCCACCTACGACCTGTGGGCGTACGTGAACTGACCAGGGCCGTCCGCATGGCCCTGAGGAAACGGGCCGCGACCTGCGCGCCGGGCCGCTCGTGTTCGGGGTGTCGGTAAGACTCACCTCACCAGGTACACGCGATCGCGTCAGTACAGGTGGCAGCCATGGCGATACCGGATGGCGCAGCCACCTTGCCGAGTCTGCCCGGTCGGCAGGGGGAACCGCTGACCAGGCCCGATGCGACCGCGTGTACCTGGTGGCAGCAGCCTTACCGACACACGCGAGGACCTGCTGGCCTTCGCCCAGTTCCCCCGGGAGATCTGGAAGCAGATCTGGTCCAACAACCCCCAAGAGCGGCTGAACAAGGAGATCCGCCGCCGCACCGACGTCGTGGGCATCTTCCCTGACCGCGCCGCCATCATCCGGCTCGTCGGCGCCGTACTCGCCGAACAGACCGACGAGTGGACCGAAGCCCGCCGCTACATAGGTCTGGACGTCCTGGCCAAAGCACGCCTCCGCGTGATCTGCGGCGACACACCGAGGATCTCCCGCTGGCCGTTGGCGTTGACCGCGGTGGCGACCAGGGCATGCACGTTGACCGTCCGCCCGCCCTCACGGACCTTCTGGGTGAGGGCGTCCAGCCACACGAAGGTGTAGGGGCCGCCGTCCAACGCCCGGGTGCGGAAAGCCTCCACCTGCTCATCCAGCACCTTGGCCATAGCCGAGACCTGGCTCTTGGAGATGCCGCCGATCCCCAGCTGCTCGACCAGCTTGTCCACCCGACGCGTCGACACACCCAGCAGGTAGGAGGTGGCCACGACGCTGACCAGGGCTTGCTCGGCCCGCCGGCGGCGTTCCAGCAGCCAGTCGGGGAAGTAGGAGCCCTGCCGCAGTTTCGGGACGGCCAGCTCGACGGTGCCGGCCCGGGTGTCCCACTCCCGCTTGCGGTAACCGTTGCGGGAGTTGGTCCGCTCGCTGCTGCGCTCGCCATACGAGGCGCCGCACAAGCTGTCGGCCTGGGCCGACATCAACGCCTCGGCCATGGTCTTCACCATGGATCGCAACAGATCCGGATCCTGCGCCTGGATCTGCTCCGCCAGCCACGCGGCAGGGTCCACACTGTCGTTCACGGCCATCGCTTTGTTCTCCTTCGATCTTGACTTCACAATCACGAAGGATCACGCGATGGCCGTCCTCATTTCACGACGCCACGCCTCTACCAGCGGAAACTCTTACACCACTCCCGTGGACGCAACCCTTGTAGGGACGCTGACGGTTCCGTCGTGATGCCGGATGGGGTTGTTTTCTGGTCGGCAGCGTTCTACGAGCAGCCCGGTGAACCGCGCCGAGTTTCGTGGAGGTGTGATCCACCCACAACGTGCACCTTTCGTCTCGCGCTGCCGCCCTGCGGGATGCCGGCCAGCGGGTCATGGCCTGACCAGCGGAATGAGCACCTCATCGACGGTGGAGGCGATCTCGCCGGAGTCCACGAGACCGCCTTCCCATGCCTGGAGGAGGATCAGGCGTGGCCCGACTGAGACAATGCGCGGGGTGAGGCTGCGGGGTGAGGCTTCGCCGCGTTCGACCGCCTGGCGCAGGACGGACAGCAGTACTTCCTGGTGCGGGCGGATCACCAGCCGGTGGACCTGCTCGAACAGCTCGGGGTGGCGGTGGCGGTGGGCGATGAGCGGGAGCAGTGCGCGGCCGCGCGGCTCGTCGAGTGCCCGTACGAGGTGCTCGAGCAGGGCGATCAGGTCATCGCGCAGTGTGCCCGTGCCGGGCGGTGCCGGCGGGTCGCCGAAGCCGGTCGCGGGGTCGCTCAGCGCGGCGAGGACGAGTTCGGCCGGGGTGGACCAGCGCCGGTACAAGGCCGCTTTCCCGGTCCCGGCCGCGGAGGCGATCTTGTCGAACGTCAGCTCCTCGAAGCTGCTCCCGGCCAGTTCGCTCAGGACGGCCTGGAAGATCGCGGTGGTGAGGGCGTCTCCGCGGCGGCGGGTGGGACTCATAGGACGGATATATCACGCACTTCGCCGTGCTAGCCTCCGTTAGTGAACAAAGTTGTTCCTTATTTGAGGTAGGTGGCCCATGTCCACTGACGGCAGGACAGCCTTGCGCAATGTGCGGGTCTTCGATGGCAAGCGGCTCGGCGAGCCCCGTACCGTCGTCATCGACGGTGCGCTGATCGGCGACGATCCCGCAGGCGCGGAGGAGATCGACGCGGCGGGGGCAGCGCTGCTGCCCGGGCTGATCGACGCGCATGTCCACCTGCACGCCCCCGGGAACCTGGCCGCCCTGGCCGCCTGGGGGGTGACGACCGGACTCGACATGGCCTGCTGGCCGGCCGAGCGGGTGGCCTCGCTGCGCGAGACCGAGGGAGCGGCCGACTTCCGTACTGCCGGACTGCCCGCGATCGGGCCGGGCGGCCACCACGCCCGCATGCCGGGAATGCCGCCGGAAGCCGTCATCCTGACGGCAGCCGATGCCCGGCGGCACGTCGAGGCGCGGGCGGCGGAGGGTGTCGACTACATCAAGGGCGTCGCCGAGGCCCCCGGCGAGGGCGGGCCGCCCGCGGACGCGCTGCGCGCGCTGGTGGAGGCGGCGCGCGAGTACGGGCTCAAGACGATCGTGCACGCCGCCACTCCGGGCGCCTACACGATGGCCGTGGAGTCGGGAGCGGAGTTCGTCACGCACACGCCGATCGCCAGCGGGATCCGGGCGCACGACGTGGCCGCGATGAGGAGCGCCGGCCAGAGGTCCATCCCGACGATCACCATGATGGAGGCTTTGCTCACCGCCTTCATGACCTCCGGCCCGCCGCCTGGGCGGGCCGACCACCTGGAGGAGGTGCTGGGCGACGTCGGCCGTCTGCACCGGGCCGGTGTTGAGATCCTCGCAGGGACGGACGCGAACGCCGAGCCGTCCGCGCCGCTGCCCATGCCCCACGGCGAGAGCCTGCATCACGAATTCGAGCTGATGGCGCGGGCCGGAATGACGCCGGTGGAGATCCTGCGCTCGGCGACCGTGCTGCCCGCCCGCGCCTTCGGCCTGACCGACCGGGGCGCCGTCCGGCCGGGCATGCGGGCCGACCTGTTGCTGGTCAACGGCGACCCAACCCGGGACATCACGGCCACCCGCGACATCCGCGCCGCCTGGTGCGCCGGTCGCCCCGTCACTCCGGCCACCGCTCGCAAGGCCTGAGACGCGAGCGGAGGTTCCCGTACCCGCGGCGGCGTCGAGCAGATCGAGGTGGCTTGCCGCTCACGGCTTCACCATCGTGCGGACGAATGCGGCCGCGCGGGTCATCGCCGCGTCGGCCTCGTCCCACGAGGCGGCGAATGACTGGAAGACGTGTGTCGCGTGCGCGCTGACGTCCAGCGTCACCGACACGTCGGCCGCCACGAGCCTTGCCGCGAGCCGGGTGGAGTCGTCCAGCAGCACCTCGTCAGTGCCGACCTGGATCAACGTGGGTGGCAGACCGTGCAGGTCCGCGAACAGCGGGCTGCGCTGTTCCGCCGAGGATGCGTCGCCGAGGTAGTCACGCACGCGGCGTTCGAGGGCGGCGCGGTTCACGATGAAGTCCGCCTCGGCCCTGACCGTCATCGAATCGCCGCTGAGGGTGAGGTCAACCCATGGCGAGAACAGCAACGCCGCGGCGGGCATCGGCTCGTCGGCGGCGGAAAGCGCCGCCAGGAGGTCGAGCGCTACCCCGCCGCCGGCCGACTCGCCGGCGACCACCACCTGTTGCGGATCGACGCCGGAGGCGATCAGGGCGCGATAAGCGCGTACCGCGTCCTCGGTGGCGGCAGGGGCGGGATGATCGGGTGCCAAGCGGTAGTCGATGGTGATCACCCGTGTCTGTGACCTGCGGGCGAGGTCTGCGACGATCCCCAGCGAGCTGCGCGCCGACCCGAGGATATACGCCCCGCCGTGGAAGTACAGGACGGTGCCGGCGCAGGGCTCTTCCGCGAGTTCGACCAGAAGGCCAGGGATCGTGTCGTAGTGGGCTTCGGTGACGATGACGTCCTCAGGGACAGGATGGTGGGACAACAGCTGCTCGAACAGGGCGCGCTGTTCGTGGACCGCACCGCCGAGATCGAGGGGGGACGACGCGCGCAACTGCCGGATGGCCTCTCGCTGCTCGCGGCTCATATCTGCTCCTTGCTGTGGGTTGGTCGGCTTTGTTCCGTACGGGTCTTGACGTTCAGCTCAGACGGCCCGGGCGTGCTCGATGAAAAGATCGGCGAAGGCGTCCGGCTGGTCGATCGGGGTGATGTGACCGCAGTCCTCAAGCAGGTGCTGGGTGAGGCAGCCGGTGATCGGTTCGAGCTGGCGGGCGGTGGCCGCGCCGATCGCGCCACCGCCGATGGCGAGGGTCGGCGTCGTCAGTCGGTGGTCCTGCGCCCAGTTCCCGATCCATTCCGCGGTGGCCGGCACCGCGCGGTAGTGGTCGAAGGCATTGCCGAGACTCGGTCTGCCCCGATAGGCCTCGACGATCACCCGTGTAAGGTCTGCCGGCACACCTCGGCGACTGCCAGCGGAGAGAAAGAAGCGGACGTAGCGCTCCGCCGAGTTCTCCAGAACGTCCTCGGCTAGACCACCGGGCGCCTGGTGGAAGCCGAACCACCACGGCGGCCCCTGCCGTAGGAAGGCCTCGGCGCCGGGCAGAAATCCGATCAACCCTTCGGACAGGGTCAGACTGGTTACGCGCTCAGGTGACGATGCTGCCAGGGCGAATGCCGGAGTGACACCTAGATCGGTGCCGACGATGTGTGCCTCGCGGTCACCGAGGACGTCCAACATTCGGAGCAGGTCCGTGGCGATCGCGGATGCCTGGTAGCCGCGGACGGCGGGTGTGCTGTCGCCCAGCCCGTGCAGGTCCGGCGCGACGGCCCGGAAACCTGCCGCGGCCAGCCGGGGTGCGACATCGCGCCAGATAGCGCGGGTGTGCGGGAAGCCGTGCAGCAGCAGCACAGCCGGCCCCTGCCCGAGAGTCTCCACGGCGAGTTCGACCCCGTCGATCGGTATCCGGTGCACGGTCGCGCCGGGAAGGTGAGGAGAAAGAGTCATCTGGCGCACGAGTACCCTCCTTGGTTACGCTTGGGAACGTGGTAACCGTAGGAGACCTTCAATGAACGGGGAAGACGGCACTTTCCCGACACCAGGTGACCTCGTGGTGACCGCCTCGCGGCAGGGGAACCTATTCGATCCCCTGTGCCCGACAAGGCTCCTGCTCGACCGAGTGGGGTCGCGATGGACGACCATGGCGGTGCTATCGCTTGCCGCCGCCGAGGGCGAGCTGCGGTTCACCGAGTTGAAGCGTGAAATGACCGGCGTGTCGCAGAAGATGCTGGCGCAGACCCTCAGGGCGCTGGAGCGAGACGGACTTGTCGCTCGTCGTGTCGAGGCGAGCAAGCCTCCACGGGTGTACTACCGTCTGACCAACCTGGGCACCACGCTCGTCGCACCGCTGCGAAGTCTGCGAGCCTGGGCTGAGCAGTACATGCCCCTGATCCAGCACAACTGCGACACGTTCGACGCCGCCGACCGCCCGGACGGCCACGGCTGACAGCCGCGAGCCGACGAAGGACTCCTCCCAACTGCGGTGGTACTGGCATGGATCTCGAAAGGCAGGTGAAACTGCCGTCGTTTCGCGCGCTACCACGCTTCGAACAAGAGGATCGCTGCAACGATGCCGGGCCGCACTCCTGATCATCGGTCGGCTTACTCGTACGGCTCGCTCGGTTCTGGGATTTCTGTCACCTGGATGGCGGTCATCTCCGGTGGCACGGTTCCGTTCGGGATCTTGCGGGACCTTGGCGGGACCAAGGTGCCGGTCACCTCGCCCCAGGTGTCGTCGGCCACCCCAGGCAGCAGCAGCCTCCGCCGGGCCTGCCCGTCCAGCGCGACGGCCTCCTCGGCCAGCTGCGCCCGCGCCGCCTCCAGGTCACGCGCCGCCGTCATGGCCACCTCGGCCACCCCAGTCCGGTACGGCTGCCGCCCGGCGAAGTAGCCCGGCAAGACGCCGCCACCGAGGGGTCGCATTCGGCGAGCAGCACCGGGTCGGGCCAAGTGAACGCGGCAGCCAGGCACACCGTGGTGACCCCGTGCGCCCCACCGGGAGACGCGACCGCGATCAGCGCCATCCGCCCACCCCCCGGCCAGACGACAGCGGCACGGCGAACACCGGAGCACCGACGACCGGCCCGCGCGAGCCGTACCGGCAGAAGCGCGACCACCACACGACGAAACCTCGCCCGGTCACGGGGTGTCCCTCCGGGAGGTGAGGATGAGGGCGATGTGGCCGCCCATGGCCTCACGCGCGATGAACCCGCCACGAGGCCGACCAGCAGGTCGACGACCCGCACCCCGTCGGGGTCGGCCTCCCCCACCCGGTCGACGACGGCGGGAAGGCCCTTCACCACGGCCCTGGTCTCCTGGCCGGGGTCGGTCAGTTCGGCGGCGACCAGGACGCGGTCGCCGGCACGCAGGCCCCTGGCCGGAAGCTGACCCGGCTTGAGCGCGAGCGGCACCAGCTGCTGGCCGGGCCCCGGCGTCATCGCGTCTGTCGTCTGGGTCTCCGCCAGGAGCGTGCCGGCCGCCAGGTCGGCGGCCGCGACCCGTCCGACCGTCGACGCCAGGCGCTCCGCCGGGACGGTGGCGATCCGGGGATCCGCCGAGATCTGCACCGAGGCCAGGTCGTCGGCGTTGATCACTTGGCCGATCGGGACGTCCCGGGCGACCATCAGCACCGGGCTGCGTCGGTCGAGCTCGTGTAGGCGTACGGCCTGGCCAGCACGCCCGCCCCGATGAAGACCACGACGACCAGGAAGACCGGCGACCGGAGCCGCCGCGGCAGGGGAAGGGCCGTGAGGCTGGAGAAACACATCGATCTTCGCGCCGACGGCGATCAGCGCGGGATCGTGCAGCGTCTGGCCGGTGCGCGAGGACAACGCCGGGTCCGATCCCATTCTCGTGGTTCAACCCCGGATACGAGCCCGTCTCGCTCCTGAAATCGCGCGGATCTCACCGGGGCGGCCTGACTCACCGCCGCGCGGCGCCGTGATCGGCGGGCGAAGGGAGGCCGACCGCATCGGAGGCGGCGCTCGCGTACAGGATCTCGCGCATGCCGGGGAGGGCCTCGCGGTCGGCCCTCCACACCAGGCGCAGGCTCAGGCCGGGGACGTCGAACGCGAGCCGGGCGAGGGCTCCGGCGGCGACCCGATCGGCGACCGCGAACCACGGCAGCAGCGTGATCCCGAGGCCGCGCTCGGCCCACGCCCGCATGACGGGTACGCCGCCCGCCCGCACCCGCTCCACCCGGTCGCCCAGCAGGCGCTCCCCCGCCAGCCAGAACGAGCAGGCGGGCACGTTGACCAGCAGCCGCTGGCCGTACAGGTCCTCCTTACGCAGCCGGGACGCGGCGGCCAGCGGATGGTCCGGCGCGGCGACAAGCGCGAGCGGCACGGGATCGAGGTCGAGGAAGGCCAGCGGCGCGGCCGGCGCGCCGAAGCCAAGCCCGCCCAGATCGCTCCCGGTGTCGAGCAGCAGCGCCGCGTCGAGGTCCGCGGCGGCGACCGCGTCCAGGAGACGGTCGCGGGCGCCGTCCGACCGCACCTCCACCACGAGGTCGGGACGGCGCTCGGCCAGCCGGGCCAGGACCGCGGGCACGTGCACGGCGGCGATCGTCTCCAATGCGCCGAGCCGCAGCACCGGGCGGGCCTCCACGACGTCGCGCCGGGCCTGGTCGGCCTGGTCCAGCAGACGGCGCGCCCAGCCGCGCAGGCGCTCGCCCGCCGCGGTGAGGCGCATCCCCCGGGGACCCCGCTCGAACAGGGCGACTCCGAGGCCCCGTTCCAGCGTCCTGATCTGCTCCGACACCGACGACGGCGCGAGATCCAGGGCGACGGCGGCGTCGGTGACCGTCCGATGTGCCACGACCGCCTCGAAGGTGCGCAACTGCCGCAGTTCCATGCCGCACCGAACGGGCCCGGAGCATTCGGTTATTCCGAACGCCGCCTGCGGCTTGGGCGGTGGAGCCCTACGCCGGCCGACGCCACAGTGACCCCCAGGTTGTCTACCTCCTGGAGATCCTCGTGACGTCGACTGTTTCCGCCGCTCCCCCGGCGGCACCCGCCCGGGCCCGCGCGCTGGCCGGGATCGCGCTCGGTTATTTCATGGTGCTGCTCGACACCACCGTCCTGTCGGTCGCCGAGCCCGACCTCGCCCGGTCCTTCGGCGGCGCGGGTGTCGCTGGGCTGCAGTGGACCGTGACCGGCTACACCCTCGTGTTCGGCGCCGCGCTGCTGACGGCCGGGTCGGTGGCCGACCGGTACGGCGCGCACCGCATGTTCCGGGTGGCCGTCGCCGCCTTCGGCCTCGGCAGCCTGCTGAGCGCGTTCGCGCCGTCGCTGTGGGCGCTCGTCGGCCTGCGGGCGCTGCTCGGCCTGGCCGCGGCGGGCTGCGTCCCCGCGTCGATGGCGATGATCGCCCGGCTGTATCCGGTGCCCGCCGAGCGGGCCAGGGCGGTCGCCGTCTGGGCGGCGACAAGCGGCGCCGCGCTCGTGGCCGGTCCGGTGGCCGGCGGGGCGCTGACCGACCTGGCGGGCTGGCGGGCGATCTTCCTGATCAACGCCCCGCTCGCCGCTGTCACCCTCGCGCTAACGGCCGGACCGGCCATACGCTGCCCGCGCGGCGACCGGCGTATCGACTGGGCCGCCCAGATCCTGGCCTGCGCGGCGGTGGCGCTGCTGACCGACACGCTGATCGCGCTCGGCGCCCACTTCTTGGTCCACGCCGCCTGGTCGGCGGGCGCCACGGCTGTGGCGGTGTGCGCCTTCGCCGTACGCGAGCGGCGCGGCCACGCGCCGGTCCTGGCGCCCGCCGTGCTGCGGACACCCGGCGTCCCCGGCGCGCTGCTGGCGGGGGCGGCGGTCAACTTCGCGATGAGCGGGGTGCTGTTCGTGCTGCCGCTGCTCTTCCAGCAGGCGCTGGGCCTGACGCCGGGGCAGATCGGGGCGGCGCTCCTGCCCATGACGCTGCCCTTCGCCGTCAATCCGCTGCTGACCGGCAGGATCGTCGCCAGGTCCGGGCCGCGGCCGCCGGTGCTGGCAGGGCTCGGCCTGCTCGCGGCCGGCGGCGTCGCGTTCGGCGCGGCCGTCTGGGCGGGCGCCTCCTATCCGTTCCTGCTGGCCGGGCTGGTGGCCACCGGCTTCGGTGTGTCGTTCGCGCTGCCCGCCCTGGCGACCCTGGTCGTGACCGCGGCTCCCGAAGGCACCGCCGGGGTGGCGGGTGGGCTGCTCAACGCGGCCCGGCAGTGCGGCGCCACGATCGGCGTCGCCGTGACGGGCGCGTTCGTGACCGTCGGCGTTCCCGATCAGGGACACCGTGGCGCGGCGTACGCGCTGGTCGTGCCGGCCGTGGTCTGCGCCGCGGCGGCCGTCGCCATCGCCCGGCCGGCCCGGCGCCCGGCCGGGTGAGACGCCGCCGATGGGCGCTCGTGGTGATGGTTTCGGGCGCGTTCATCTCTTTTTGCGTGGCCCCTTCAGGGGCGTACCCCGTTGACCCGCGACCTCGCGGGAATGGGAGAGGGCACGGCCGAGGGACGGACGGCCGGGAGTCATGCCGACTGCGGGGGCTGGAAGACGGGGTGCGAGAAGGGCACCGTGGTCATGAGGCCAGAGATCGACTATGAGGCGGTGTTCAGGGCCGGCCAGGCCCCGTCGATGCTGCTGACCGCCGATTTCGTCGTGATCGCCGCCAACGACGCCTGTCTCAAACTGGCCGGGCGCAGCGCGGGGGACATGCTGGGCCGCAACCTGTTCGACGTCTTCCCGCCCAATCCCGCGGGACCGCAGGACGCCGAGCAGCAGGGGGCGCGGATACTGCGGATCTCCTTGGAACATGTGCTGACCACCTGCCGCCGCGACTTCATGCCCCTGCAGAGGTACGACATCGAGGCACCAGGCCGGCCCGGGGTGTTCGAGGAGCGGTATTGGAGCACGGTGAACACGCCCGTGCTCGGCCCGCACGGCGAGGTCCGGTGGATCGTCCTCAGCAGCGAGGAGGTCACCGACTTCGTCCGCGCGCTGCGGCGCACAGGTGCGGCAGGCGAGCAGGATTCCCTGGCCCTGCAACTGCAGACTCTCAACGACCAGCTCAGGCGGGCGCACCGGGAGCAGCGCGAGACGACCTCCGCCCTGCGCGAGGCCATCGAACGGCAGCGGCGGCTGGTCAACGACGCCTCCCACGACCTGCGCAACCCCATCACGGGCCTGCTCACCGAGCTCGAGGTCGCGCTGTCCGAACCCGGCATCGACCTGCAGCGGATCTTGCGCAAGCTGCTGCGCGACGCGGAACGGCTCAACGACATCGTGGCCGACCTGCTCGACCTCGCCCGCCTCGACAGCGAGACGCACGAGGGCGAGCACCTGATCGCCCTCGCCGAGTTCGTCAGCGAGGAACTGGACCGCCGCACCCCGTGCGCCGCCGTCCTCACCCGCCTCGACCCGGATGTGCACGTACGCGCCTCGGCGATCCGCCTGGCCCGCCTGCTGGGCAATCTGCTGACCAACGCCGAGCGGCACACCCACACCACGATCGAGGTCGTGGTCGCCGCCGACCCTCCCGACGCCGTCCTCGAAGTCATCGACGACGGCCCCGGCATCCCTCCGGAGGACCGCGAACGCGTCTTCGAGCGCCGCTACCGGCGGGAGGAGGCCCGCGCACTGGATCCCGGCGGGTCCGGGCTCGGCCTGTCCATCGCCCGGGAGATCGCCCAGGAGCACGGCGGCCGGCTGTACGCCGCGGAACACCACTGTGGAGCCCGCTTCGTCCTGCGTCTCCCCCTCGCCACCGAGCGATGCCCCTGAGAATGCACGTGCGAGGGGCCTCCAGCGGGTCCGTCATCCGGCGAGGGCCTCCCGGAGGAACTCGACGATCTCCGCTCGCGCGGCCCTCGCCTGCGGCACCAGCCTCGGCATGCTGAGGAACGCGTGCGTCGCTCCGGGATACTCGGTGAACCGCGCGGGCGTCCCGGCCGCTCGCAGTCGTTCGGCGTAACAGCGGCCGTGATCGGCTACCGGGTCGAGGGTCGGCACCACCACGAGCGCCGGGGCCAGCCCGCTCAGGTCGTCGGCGTACACGGGCGACAGCGCACGAGGATCGGTTCCCGGCGGAACAGCGAGCCGCTGGAACAGCCGAATCTGCGGCGTGCTGAGGGTCGGGCTGTCGGCGTGGCGGCTCATCGAGGCGTGCTCGAACCCCGTCGGCGTCAGGTCGACAGCGGCGTTGACCAGCACCTGCGCCCGTAGGAGCAGGCCGCACTCTCTGGCCCGGATCGCGGCCAGGGCCGTGACCATCGCGCCGGTGCTCTCACCGAAGACGGCGGTCCGCGCCGGGTCGATCCCCCACTGCGGGGCGTTCTGCACGACGTGCCGGAGCACGTCCCAGGCGTCGTCGACGGCCGCCGACAGCGGAGTGTCATGGTCGAGGAGGCGGTGCTCGACCGAGACGACGACCGCGGGCAGTCGCGCGGCGAGGTGGCTGTTCACCCAGTCGCTCTGCACCGCCGTGCCCACGAATCCGCCTCCGTGCACGTGGAGCACGAGCGGCAGGTCGTCGCGTACGCCGGCCCGGCCGGGTGAGGGCCGGTAGACCCGGACCTTGAGCCCGCGGCCGGGCAGCGCCACCTCCTGCCACTGGATCGTGGCGTCCCGATCCGGGAACCCGCTGATCAGCCGTGCCAGAGGGGACGCCCGCTTGCGGTTCACCGCCTCGCGCAAGGCGGCCAGCTCCTCGGCCGTCATCGCCGGCCAGTCCGGTTCCTTCTGCAGGGCATGCAGCAGCCGGATGCCCATCGGCGGCCGTTCCGCATCGGTGACCTCGTTCATGTCTCCTCCTCAGCCCGATAGTTTCGCTACCGCGAGTATCGATACCTATGGTAGCGAAATAGGTTATCGTGTGGTCATGACTCGAGGGACCGCATCAGCCAGACCACCCGGTCGCCCGCGGTCCGGCGTCAACGCTGTGGTCTTCGCCGCGACCCTGAGCACGGTCCACGAGCTCGGCTACGCGCGTGCCACCGTCGACCGCATCGCCGCCAGGGCCGGCGTCGCGAAGACGACGATCTACCGTCGCTGGCCGTCGAAGGGCGAGCTGATCGTGGACTGCCTGCTTGACGCGCTCGGCCCGGTGCCGCTGGAGGGCACCAGCCAGGCGGAGCTGATGTCCTCGACCATCCGCTGGATCGCGGCGAAGATCGGCGAGCCCGGCATCGGCGACGCGTTCGCCGGCGTGTTCAGCGACGCCGTCAGCGATCCGCCCCTGCGCGAGATCTTGTCCGCGCGGTTCCAGGACCCGTACCGGCTCCAGTTGCAGGACGCGCTCGGCGAGCCGGAGAACCGGGTCCTGTTCTTCATCGACGTCGTCGTCGGAACCCTGCTTCACCGGATGGGCATGACCGGCTCGCCGATGGCCGACGCCGACGTCACCGCACTGGTCGACATGGTTCTGCGGCACTTCGCCGACGGCGCCGATAAAGCCGAGACCCGATGACCGGCCTGCTCACGACGCGTACGGCGAACAACTGCGGGACGCGGATGCGACGGCGGCGGTGCACGCCGCCCGATCTAGGATCGGGTCATGCCCTTGACCGCGTACGACGTCGACCGGTTCGAGGCCTCTCGGCCGCGCCTGGAGGCCATCGCCTACCGCCTCCTCGGCTCTGCCGGTGAGGCCGAGGACGCCGTGCAGGAGACGTTCCTGCGCTGGCAGGCCGTCGATGTCGACCGCATCGAGGTCCCCGAGGCCTGGCTGACGAAGGTCCTCACCAACCTGTGCCTCAACCAGCTCACCTCCGCTCGGGCGCGCCGCGAGACCTATGTGGGCCAGTGGCTTCCCGAGCCGCTGCTCGCCGGGGACCCGATGCTCGGCCCGGCCGACACCGCCGAGCAGCGCGAATCGGTCTCGTACGCGGTCCTCACCCTCATGGAGCGCCTGTCCCCCAACGAGCGGGCGGTGTACGTGCTGCGGGAGGCCTTCGACTACCCGCACCGGGAGATCGCCGAGATCCTCGACATCACCGAGGCCGCCAGCCAGCAGATCTTCCACCGCGCCAAGAAGCACGTCGCGGACGGCAAGGCCCGCACCGAGATCGACGAGGTCGTCACCCGGCGCATCGTCGAGGAGTTCCTGGCGGCCGCCACCAGCGGCCGGATCGAGCCGCTCGTGCGCCTGCTCACCGAGGACGCCGTCGCGATCGGCGACGGCGGCGGGAAGGTCCCGGCCCGCGCCAAGGCGTTCCAGGGCGCCGTCGCGGTCGCGAAGTTCCTGCGGGGCCTGTTCAAACCGGCCGAGGTCAAGCGCGCCATGGTCGGCGGCGCGCCCGAAGTCTACATCTGGACCGCCAACGGCGACCCCGCCGTCGTGGCCGTCGTGGACGGCCGGGTCGTCGGCGTCATGTGCCTGGAGGTCACCGCCGAGGGCATCGCCGCGTTCCGCAACCAGGTCAACCCCGACAAGCTCGAACGCGCGACCGAGCAGTGGGCGGTCACCGACCACGGGGAGCCCCTGTTCACGGCTTTCTGATCGCTGTGTGAGGTGCTTCACACCGCGTTCGTGTCAGGAAACGGCGCGCCGCCCGGTTCAGGTGGCAAATCGCGCAAGACAGGAGCAAGGGCATGCAGCACCGCATCATCGTCCTCGGAGGCGGATACACCGGAGCGATCGCCGCCGGGCGCCTGGCCAAGCGGCTCCGCCGCGATGACGTCGCCATCACCCTCGTCAACGCCGAGCCCGACTTCGTCGAACGCGTCCGCATGCACCAGCTGGCGACCGGTCAGGACCTCAAGCACCGGCCGTTCAGCGAGATGTTCGCGGGCACCGGCGTCGAGCTGAGGCTCGCGAAGGTCACCGGCGTCGACGTCGACCGCAAGACCGTCACCATCACCGACGCGAACGGCGCCGGCGTGACCGCACCCGGGTCCGGCACCGAAGAACTCGCCTATGACACGCTCGTCTACGCCCTCGGCAGCGGCTGGAACGCCCAGGACGTCCCCGGGGCAGCCGAGCACGCCTATGAGATCGCCGGCCGTCCCGGAGCACTGCGGCTGCGCGAGCGCCTGGCCCGCCTCGACGCCGGGCAGACCGTGGTCGTCGTCGGCGGCGGCCTCACCGGCGTGGAGGCCGCGACCGAGATCGCCGAGGCCCGCCCGGACCTCGATGTCGCACTCGCCGCCGGCGGCGATCTCGGCGACTGGCTGTCGCCCAAGGGCCGTGAGCACCTCCGGAAGGTCTTCGGCAGGCTGAAGATCACCGTGCACGAGCACACCACCGTCACCGGCGTCGAAGCCGACCGCGTGCTCACCGCCGACGGCACGGCCGTCCCCGCCGCGGTCACCGTGTGGGCCACCGGCTTCGCGGTCCACCCGATCGCCAAGGCCACCAGCCTGGAGGTCACCGGCACCGGCCAGATCGTGGTCGACGGGACCATGCGCTCGGTCTCCCACCCGGACGTGTACGCCATCGGCGACGCGGCCATGGCGATGGGCCCCGGGAACAAGCCGCTGCGCATGTCGTGCGCCTCGGGAACCCCGGCCGCCTGGCAGGCCGCCGGGGCGATCGCGGCGCGCCTGACCGGCGGGAAGCTCCCGAACGCGCCGATCCGCTACTTCAACCAGTGCATCTCCCTTGGCCGGAAGGAGGGCTTGATCCAGTACGTCACCGCCGACGACCGGGCCGTGCGGGCGGTCCTGACCGGACGGCTGGCCGCCGTCTACAAGGAGCTGATCTGCAAGGGCGCCGCCTGGAGCGTCGCCAACCCGACGCTCGGGCTGCCCACCCGGCGCCGCCGCGTCACGCGGAAGCCGGCCGCGGCGGGCTCGGCCGTGAAGGCGCCGGCGTAGAGCGAAGCAGGCGGGTGGAGGAGACGACGGAGCGTCGTCACGGCCCGGGCGGGGGCTCGGGAGCCTCCTGGCGCAGCCGCAGCTCGGCGGCGACCGCGCGTTCGCGCAGCTGGGCCGCCTCGGCCCGGGCCACGTCGAGCTGCGCGCGCAGGTCGGCCAGCCGGGCCCGTTCCAACGACAGCTCCGCCTGGATCCGCTCCCGCTCCGCCGTGGCGGCGCGGGCGTCCTGCTCCGCCCGGGCGGCCTCCGTGTCAGCCGCGCCGGCGCGCGCCTCGGCCTGCGCCGCCTCCGCGCGCAGCCGGGCGGCCTCCGCGACGGCCTGCTCGCGGGCCGCCTCCGCCGCCTCGGCCCTGGCCAGCACCCGGTCACGCTCGTCGTGGGCCTGCGCCACGGCCCGGTCGCGTTCGGCCTCCGCCCGCGCGACCGCGCGGTCGCGTTCGGCCTCGGCCGCCTGGGCACGGGCCAGCGCGGCGGCGCTGGACTGCTCGGCCTCGCGATGCGCGCGGCGGGCCAGCTCCGCCTCCGCCCGCGCCGCCCGCGCGTCGGCCCGCGCCTCGTCGCGTTCCTGAACGGCCTGCTCCGCCTGCTCCCGGGCCAGGCGGACCTCGGCCGCGGCCTGGTCCACCCGGTCGGCCAGTTCGCGTACGGCCTGCTCGCGGGCGGCCTCGGCGGTCTCGGCCCGGCGGCCGGCCTGGTCGGCCTCCTGCCTGGCCCGGCGTTCCGTGCTCGCCGCCTCCCGCAGCGCGGCCAGGGCCTGCTCGCGGGCGGTCTCCGCGTCGGCGAAGGCGGTGTCCCGCTCGGTGTAGGCCTCCTCCATCCGGCGACGGGCCTCCTCCGCCTCCCGCCGGGCCTCCTCTGCGGCCTCGCGGGCCAGCCGCACCTGCTCCAGCGCCTGCTCGCGCTCGGCGCGGGCGATGGCGACGCTCGTGTGCGCCTCGGCCTGGATCGCGCTCAGTTTCGCCTCGACTCCCGCCGGGCTCAGCTCCTGGGCGAGCACCTGCGCCAGCGGCTCGATCGCCGCCGCCAGGCCTTTCTCCATGCGTTCGTACAGGTCTTCCACGCGCGCCAGTGCGCCCTCCAGGCCCGGTGTGGCGCGGCGAAGCTCCCGCTCCCTCTTGGCCGCCGCCTGGCAGTCGCCGTCCGGGCAGTACTCCCGCGGCCTGCCCCGCCGGACCGGCTGCTCGATGGGCGCGCCGCAGTGCTTGCACGCAGTGATGGTCACGGAGGTCGTCACGGCGGCCCAGCGTAGCGAATTTCCGGATTTCTGGAAATAGAAAACAGAAAAGGACATCTGTTGCGCGCCGACATCGCTCGGATCACTTGGGAGATGGGTAATTCTCGCAAGCTATCGAACCGGACGGGTCTCCCCCGTCTCCGGCCGGTTCCTGTCGAGCGCCAGGTTTCTGTCACTGCAAACGCCGCACCCGCCTGACCGCGGTAGAAGGGGCGTCGGTAAGAACGCTGTCATAGGCCCCTAACGGCGTTGATCTTGTTTCGACCCGCATAGGTGATACCGAGCGGGCATGACACGCCCCCCCGCTTCACATCGACGAACTCGTCGAGCACTGGACGATCCTGAACGAGGAACGCGAACTTATCTCCGGAAAGCGCGGCGCAACGCGACTCGCTTTCGGGATCTTGCTGAAGCAAGGCCGCTTTCCGCGAGGGCGCTCGGAGCTGGCCGACGAGGCCATCGAGCACGTCGCCAAGCAGGTCAAGGTGCCTGCCTCAGTTACCACCGCAGCCAGATCCGCAAGCATCTGGGCTTTCGTACCTGCTCAACCGCTGACGCCACCAAGATCGCTCATCTACTGGCACGTCGAACGCGGATCCATGGTCGTGCACTCCCAGACCCTGCGCGCCTCCGCTTCCGAGGTGCACGCCATGGTGGGGTGCCGTTAACCAACGTGGCACCAGCCGCCATATACGTCCTGAACTGGGAAATCAGCTTCCTGGTTTCAGCTCAGCTCGCCCGTTGGCCGTTCGAGGGGGTTCCTTCGCCGCGGTCTGACGGTGCCATCAGGAACGGGGAATGGCCAGATACTTGCTCTCCAGATACTCCTCGATCCCGGCTCGTCCGCCTTCTCTGCCCAGGCCGGAATGCTTGACGCCGCCGAAGGGAGCCCCAGGGTTGGAGACCAGGCCGGTGTTGACGCCCACCATGCCGACGTCCAGCGCCTCGCCGAGCCGGAAGGCGCGGTCGAGGTCCGTGGTGAACACGTAGCCGACCAGTCCCCACTCGGTGTCGTTGGCCAGCCGCACGGCCTCCTCCTCGTCGTCGAACGGGATGATCGGCGCCACGGGGCCGAAGATCTCGGTGGACATCAGCGCGGCGTCCGGGGGCACGTCGGCAAGCACCGTGGGGGCGTAGAAGTAGCCGCTGCCGCTGAGCCGCGATCCGCCCACGACGACCGACGCGCCCCTGCCTACCGCGTCGTCCACCAGCTGTTCGACCTTTTCCAGCCCGGCCCGGTCGATGAGCGGCCCGACCTCGGCTCCTCGGGCCGCGCCGTCGGCGACCTTGAGCGCCGACAGGCGCTCGCCCAGCTTGGCGCTGAACTCGCCGGCCACGGACCGGTGGACGAAGAACCGGTTGGCGGCCGTGCACGCCTCGCCCATGTTGCGCATCTTCGCGGTCACGGCGCCCTCGACGGCGCGGTCGAGGGCAGCGTCCTCGCAGACGAGGAAGGGCGCGTTGCCGCCCAGCTCCATGGACGAACGCATGACGTTCTCGGCGGCCTGGGCGAGCAGCAGCCTGCCGACGTCGGTGGACCCGGTGAAGCTGATCTTCCGGGCGATGCCGCTGCTCATCCACGGGCCGACCACGCCGCCGGGGTCGGAGGTGGTGACGACGTTCAGCACTCCCGCCGGCAGTCCCGCCTCGGTGAGGATGCGGGTCAGGGCGAGTGAGGTGAGCGGCGTCTGCTCGGCCGGCTTGAACACCATGGTGCAGCCGGCGGCGACGGCCGGGCCGATCTTGCGCGAGCCCATGGCGAGCGGGAAGTTCCACGGGGTCACCAGCACGCACGGCCCGACCGGGCCCTTGGTCACCAGGATGCGGGTGCGTCCGTCTCCGCTGAGAGTGTGGTCGCCCCCGATCCTGACCGCTTCCTCGGCGAACCATCGGAAGAACTCGGCGCCGTACATCACCTCGCCGCGCGCTTCGGCCAGCGGCTTGCCCATCTCGGCGGTGATGAGGGCTGCCAGCTCGTCCGCGCGGTTCATGATGATCTCGTAGGTGCGGCGCAGGATCTCTCCGCGCTCGCGCGGCGCGCTTCGCGACCAGTCGGATTGCCGTGCGCCCGCGGCCTCGATGGCGCGGCGGGCGTCGTCGCCGTCGCCGTCGGCGACCATGGCGATGGTCTCGCCGGTCGCCGGGTTCTCTACGGCGAAGGTCCGCCCGGACGCGGCCGGGCCCCACGTGCCGTCGATGAACAGGCCGTGCGTGGTCATGGGTGGTGCCTTTCTTCTGGAGCGGGGTCGAGCAGCTCGGCCAGGTGCATGGCCGTCCTGCCGGGGTCGAGCTGGCGCACCTGCATGTGGCAGCTGAACCCGTCGGTCAGCACCGGCAGGCCGGGCGTGTCGCGCAGGGCGGGGGCCAGGGACTGCTCGGCGACCCGCATGCTCATCTGGAAGTGCTGGGCCTCGAAGCCGAAGTTGCCGGCCACGCCGCAGCAGCCGGCCGACTCTCGCGCGACTGTGACGCCGGCCACCTGGAGAGCCTGGCGTTGGTGGGCCGCGCCGAGGACCGCGTACTCGTGGCAGTGGGTCTGGACCGCGACGCCGTCCGGCGCCCGGTCGGCGGCGGGCCGGGGCCGCCAGCCTGCCGCGGCCAACTCGGTCACGATCGCCGAGAAGCCGCGCACCCGGGCGGCCACCCTGCGGGCGGCCGGGGTGCCGACGAGCTCGGGCAGGTCCTTGGTCAGAGCCGCCGCGCAGCTCGGTTCGAGCACGACGATGGGCCGGTCGGTGCCGTCGTCGAGGAGCTCGACCATCCGGCTGAGCCGTTCGGCGGCGGCGCGCAACTGCCCGGTGGAGATCCACGTGAGGCCGCAGCATACGTCGCTCCGGCATTCGACGGAGTCCGCGGCGGTGCGCAGCACCCGCGCCGCCGCACCGGCCACGTGCGGGCGGAAGCCCTTGGTGAAGCTGTCCACGACCAGCACGAGCCCGTCGGGCCCGCCGGACGGGCCCGGCCGGCCGAGGGCGCGGCTCAGCTCTCGCCTTCCGGCGAAGCGGGGCAGGGCCCTGCCGGGCGCCACGCCGCCGAGCCGGGCCAGGTGGGGTCCGAGCCGGGTGGCCAGCAGCGCGTTCACCGCCGGCGCGAGCCGTCCGGTGACACGCAGCCACCGCGGGAGCCAGCCGAGGCTGTAGTGGGAGACCGGGCGTGGCCGGCCCTGGTAGTAGTGGTGGAGGAACTCGGCCTTGTAGGTCGCCATGTCGACCCCGGTGGGGCAGTCGCTGGAGCACGCCTTGCAGGACAGGCACAGGTCCAGTGCCTCGCGCGCGTCTTCCGAGCGCCAGCCGGTGTCTCCCCTGAGCATCTCCTGCAGGACCCGTGCCCTGCCGCGGGTGGAGTCCTTCTCGTCTCGGGTGGCGCGGTAGCTCGGGCACATGAAACCCCCGCCGGTGGTACGGCAGCGGCCCACGCCCACGCAACTCTGGACCACATGGGCGAAGGGGGCGACGCTGTGGGCGGGAGCGAAGTCGAAGGCCGTCTCCCAGCCCCGGTCCGGCACCTCGGCGAGTGCGAGCTCGCCGGTCGGGCTGCCCGCGCGCACGATGGTGCCGGGGTTGAGCAGGCCGTCGGGGTCCCAGAGGTCCTTGAACTCCTCGAAGGCGATGATCATCTCGGCGGAGTACATGAGCGGCAGCAGCTCGGATCGGGCCCGTCCGTCGCCGTGCTCGCCGGACAGGGAGCCGCCGTGGGAGACGACGAGCTCGGCCGCGGCGCGCAGGAAGTCGCGCATCACGCGCCTGCCCTGGCTCGTGCGCTGGTCAAAGGTGACCCGCATGTGGACGCAGCCGGCCCCGAAGTGCCCGTACATCACCCCTCGCAGCCCGTGCGCGGACAGCAACTCGCGCAGGTCGGCGAGGTAGGCCGCCAGGCGTTCCGGTGCGACGGCCGAATCCTCCCAGCCCGGCCATGACTCCTCACCGGGCCACGACTCATCCCGCGACGGCTCGTCTTGCGATGGCGGTGGCAGTCGGCTGGACAGCCCGGCGCCGTCCTCGCGCACCCGCCACAGCGAGGCGCGATCGTCGGCGCTGTCGACCACCCGCCCGTCGACCAGCCGTCCCGCCGCGACCAGGCGGCGCATCAGGTCGGCGGCGGAGTCGTCGACGGCGGCGAGGTGATCGCCGTCGAGTTCGACATACAACCACGCCTCGCCCTCCGGCAGCCCGCTGACCGACTCGTGCCCGCGCCGCCGCCGCATCGTGTCGACGATCACCCGGTCCATGCCCTCCACGGCGGTGGGCCGGAACTGCAAGATCGTCTCGACGTCCATGGCCGCCTCGACCACGTCCCGGTAGCCCAGGCACAGCAGTCGTGTCGCGGGCGCCACCGGGACCAGCCGGACCGTGGCGGCGACCACCAGCGCGCACGCTCCCTCGCTGCCGACCAGGGAGCGCGCCACGTCGAAGCCGTTCTCCGGCAGCAGGTGCCCCAGGTGGAAGCCGGACACCTGGCGCGGGATCCTGCTCAGCTCGGTGCGTAGGGCGGCCAGGTGGTGGCGGGCCAGATCGCCGAGCCCGGCCGACAGCTCGGCGGCCCTGCGGGCGGACGCCGTGTCGCCGGGGTCGGTCGCGGTCAGGCCGCCGCGGTGCGCGGTCAGGCGCAGGCCGTCGGCGGTCACCACGTCCAGCGAGAGCACGTGGTCGGACGTCCTGCCGTGCCGAACGGAGCGGTTGCCGCAGGCGTCGTTGCCGACGGCGCCGCCGATGGTCGCCCTGGTCCTGGAGGAGGGATCGGGCACGAACGTGAGCCTCCCGCAGGTGGCGGCCTCCGCTTCGCGCGCCAGGTCGCTGAGTACGACACCGGCCTCCACGCGTGCGGTCGCCTGCCGTTCGTCGATCTCCAGGATTCTGTTCAAGTACCGGGAGAAGTCGATGACGAGCCCGGGGCCGATCGCGTTGCCCGCCATGGACGTGCCGCCGCCGCGGCCGGTCAGGGGCAGGTTCGCCGCATGGCACCGCTGTGCGATCAGGGTCACCTCGCCGGCGTCGCGGGGGAAGGCGACCGCGGCGGGCCGCACGCGGTAGTTGGACGCGTCGTAGGAGTACTCCGCGATCCGCCGCTTGTCCGTCTCGACCTGGACCCCGTTCTCCCGCAGCGCGGAGACGGCGGTTGTGACGGCGTCCATCATGTGCCCGCCAGCGCGCGGCGTGGGTTGTCGATCATGAGCTGGTCGAACTCCTCTTCCTCCAGGCCCGCGGCGACCAGGTGCCCTCTGACGGTGGTGAGCAGGTGGGTGAGCCCGACCCCGCCCTCGTCCGGCCAGTCGGCGGTGGTGCACAGGTCGTGCGAGAGCAGCAGCCGATCCAGCCGTCCTGCCCTGGCGAAGCCCAGGACGCGGGAGGCCAGGTGGTCGAGGTCCTGCGGGCGGCGTGAGCGCAGGTTGTCGAACTGCACCCAGGCTCCCCTGGCGGCCAGCTCAAGCGCGTACTCCAGGGGCGCCTTTACCGTGTCGACGTGACCGATGATCACCCGCTCCGGCGGCACCCCCTCTTCCCCGCACAGCAGGTCGAGCTGGACCAGGCCCACCGGCCACCGCGCGGCGTGCGTGGTCACCGGGACACCGGTACGGCGGTGCGCCCGGGCCGCGGCGCGGAAGGAACGTTCCTCGGCGGCCGACAGATACCACTTGTCGGCGCCGATCTCGCCGATGATGCCGGCGCGTACCCCCTCGGTCCCAGGAATGCCCTCCTGGATGTCCCGGACGAGCTCGTCGGCGATGCTGTCGGCGCAGTGCCGGTCGAACCAGTCGCGGTCCAGGTAGGGGTCGCGATAATGGCCCGTTCCCAGCACCAGGCGGACGCCGGTCCTGGCCGCGACCTGGGCCAGCGCGGTCACGTTCGCGAGGGGGCGGGCGCTGCCGGACGAGCAGCCGGTGCCCGCCTCCTCGCGCGTGTGGCAGCCCGCCGGGTCGGGGGCGGCGCCGTCGGCCAGCTCCGCCACGGTCAGCTCGACGATGGTGCCGCCGCCCGCACCGGCGAACCTGCCGACCTCACCTACGATCATGTCCAGGTCGTTGACGAGCCCTGCTCGCCGCTGTTCTCGCATCTGGTTGATGAACAGGTGCTCGTGCATGAGGGTGACGCCGAGCTCGGCGGCGGGAACGGGGCCACCGATCGTCATGACCGTCTCACCGGCCGGTGATCCGGATGTCATGGCAGGCCTTTCCTAGTCTTCGAGCCGGGCGAACCGGGTCTCACGGGTGGTGAGCGCGGTGACGAGGGTGATGACCGCCGCCACGACGCCGAACAGGGCGGGCGCGATGCCGGAGCCCATCGCCTGTCGCAGCCAGGCGACCACGAAGCCGGCGGTGCCGCCGAAGATGGCCACCGCGAAGCCGTAGCTGACCGCCAGAGCCGTGTAGCGGGTGCGCCTGGACATCAGCTCGGTGATGACGGTGGTGAAGGCGCCGGCGTAGACGGCGATCGCCACCGCCATGAGCATCAGCCCGGCGAGGATCAGGCCGGTGGAACCGGAGGAGATGAGCAGGAAGCTCGGGTAGGTGACCACGACCATCAGCGCCGCGCCCGCGACGAGGACGGGCTTGCGGCCGACGCGGTCGGACAGGCGGCCGAACAGGCCGATCATCCCGAGCTGGACGAGCAGCGAGAGGCTGTAGAGCGCCACCGCCGTGCCCTGCGACAGGTCGGAGACGGTGACGATGTAGGACTGCATGTTGACGTAGGTGTAGCTCATGATGGTGAACCCGACGACCAGGCCCATCCCGCGCAGGACGGCGCGGCCGTCGCTCCGCAGCGCCTCGATGAAGGGTGAGCGGGGGATGTCGTCCTGCTTCTTGGCCCCCTCCATGACCGGGGTGTCACCCAGGCGGCGGCGGATGTAGAGACCGGCGAAGGCCGCGACGGCCCCGATCACGAACGGCACCCGCCATCCCCAGGTCTCCATCTGCGCTTGGGTGAGGGAGAAACTCAGCCCCGCCACGATGCCGGCGCCGACCAGGTTGCCGCCGATGAGCGCCATGTAGTGGATGGCGCCGTAGAAGCCCCGGCGGCCCTCCGGCGCGTGCTCGATGAGGAAGGAGGCGCCGCCCGCGAACTCGCCGCCGCCGGAGAAGCCTTGCCCGCAGCGGGCCACGACCAGCACCACGGGGCCGAGGATGCCGGCGGTCGCGTGGGTGGGGGCGACGGCCAGCAGGGCGGTGGAAACGCCCATCACGATGATGGTCAGCGCGAGCGCCTCCTTGCGCCCGATCCGGTCGCCGATGTGGCCGAAGGCCACGGCGCCGAGCGGGCGGAACAGGAAGCCGACGCCGAACACCGCCAGGGCGCTCAACAGCGAGACGCCAGGAGTGTCGGCGGGGAAGAAAGCGGCCGCGATCCAGGTCGCCAGCGCCGCGTAGACGGAGAAGTCGTACCACTCCAGCATGGTGCCGACCGCAGCCGCGGCGATCACCCGCGATTTACGCGTGGCAGTGGGTTGGGCGGGGGGTGTGAGCATGGTGCGATCCTTCGATCAGAGAGTGGAGTCGGCGCCCGGTCTGGCGGCCCAGCCTCCGTACTCGTAGTGCGTGTACTGACCCCCCTGGTAACGCTCGGCATACGGCTGCAGGAGGTGCGCGAAGCGCTCCGCGTCGTCCTGCGGCTCGTAGCCGAGCGCTCTCGCGGCCGCGTTCTGCGACCACCATGAGCGCGTGTTGCGTGAGACCCCGTAGATCACGATGTGGCCGAACCCGGCCGGCGCCGCCAGGCACGCCTCGTAGAGCCTGGCCGCGTCGGCGGGGCTGAACCAGGTGTGCAGGTGGCGCGGTTCGGACGGCCGCTCCTCGAAGGAACCGATGCGGACCGAGACGACGTCGAGGCCGAACCGGTCGGCGTACAGGCTCGCCAGCGCCTCCCCGAACGCCTTGGTCGCGCCGTACAGGCCGTCGGGGCGGACGGCTTCCGTCCCGTCGAGTGTCCGGTCCACGGGGTGGAAGCCGGTGACCCGGTTGGAGCTGGCGTTGATCACCCGTGGCACCCGCTCCAGCCGGCAGGCCTCGAACACGTTGCGGACGCCTTCGAGGTTAGGGCCCTTGAGTGCGGCGAAACCGGTCTCGTCGGCGACGCCGCCGAGGTGGATGACCGCGTCCATGCCGCGGACGGCCGCCCTGACCTGGTCGAGGTCGGTGAGGTCGGCCTGGAGGAACTCCTCGTGGGCCGCTGTCGCGCCGAGGGGACGGAGGTCCGAGAGGCGGAGGTGAGCGATCCGGCGGAGCGCGGTTTCGCGCAATGAGGTGCCGATGGTGCCCGCCGCTCCGGTGAGCAGGACCCTGGATGGCAGGGCGCTCACGGCGTCCACGTGCTCGGGCCGGAGGTGAGGAACTCGGGGCCGTTCGCGGTGACGACCACCGTGTCCTCCAGTTGGAGTCCGCCGATGCCGACGGCGTAGAAGGGCACTTCGAGGTTGATGACCTCGCCCTCGATCAGGGTGTGGCGTTCGCCGCCCGGCCGGGGGCTCAGGATGGGGTGCTCGTACATCTCCAGGCCGATTCCGTGCCCGACATGGTGACGCCGGAATTCGGGGAGCCCCGCCCGTCGGACGGCCTCGATGCCCGCCGCCGCCAGTTCCGAGACGACCACGCCCGGCCTGACCAGTTCTGCCAGGGTCTCCATGCCGGCTCGCGTCGCGTCCAGCGCCTTGACCAGTGCGCTCGGCACGTCGCCGACGAAGGAGTTGCGTCCGGTGTCGGCCCAGTAGCCGCGCAACCGTCCGCCGCAGTCGGACCTGATCGCCACCCCTTCACGCACCCTGACGTCGGGGTCGGGTGGGAAACAGCCGCCCGCGCGCTCGCCGATGTTGGTCTCGCAGTGTCCCGGCTCGATGCCGCGTTCCAGCGCCGCGTGCCGGAAGCGGCGGACCAGTTCCGGCTCGGAGTCGCCGACGCGCGCACTCTCCAGCATGGAGCGCATCGCGCCCTCGGTGGCGCGCGCCACCTCGCGCAGGCGCTCGATCTCGGTCGCGGTCTTGACCCGCCGTACGGCGCGCATCAGCGTGTTGCCGTCGACCTCGGAGACCGCTGAGAGGCTTTCGGCCAGCCGGGCCCGCGCTCCCGCGCTCATGGCCTGGCCGTCGATGCTCACTCGCTGGCCGGCCACGCCCAGGTCGCGCAAGGCTCGGGCGAGTGCGAGGGCGGCCGTGTCGTCGTGCGGTGGCTCCTGCCTGACGGCCATCAGCGCCCGGTCCACCGTCGAGAGCTCCTCGAAGGGGGCGGATGCCACGAAGAAGTCGCCGTAGGTGTACAGGTCGCAGTCGTCGGGCGGGCACATGGCGAGGTATTCGCCCGCGTTGCGGGGGGCGATCAGGGCGCGGCGCCCATCGGCCCGCACCACGGCGAAGACGTCGTGCTCCCGGAAGACGTGCAGCGGCCAGTGTTCATAGCCGGTGAGGTAGATGACGTTCTCCACGCTGGAGGCCACCAGCGCGTCCACTCCCGCCTGCGCGAACAGCGCGGACAGGCGAGGCAGGTTCGCCACCGGATCCGGCCTCGGGACCGTGTGCATCATCGTCGTTCTCCCATGACTTTCCTGGCCGCCGCGATCGCGGTGGCGATGTCGTCCGCCGTGATGTCGAGGTGGGTGACGGCCCTGACGCGGCGGCGTCCCTTGGCTCCGACGAGCACGCCATGCGCGGCGAGCCCGGCCTCGAAGGCGGGGGCGTCGTCGACCTCGAAGTAGACGATGTTCGTCTCCGCATGTGCCGGGTCGATGTCGATGCCGTCGATGCCGGCCAGCCCCTCGGCCAGCGCCTTGGCATTGGCGTGATCCACGGACAGCCGCTCGACATGGTGGTCGAGCGCGTACAGGGCCGCCGCGGCGAGCATGCCCGACTGGCGAAACGCGCCGCCCCACATCTGCTTGTAGCGCCATGCCTGCTCGATCAGGCTCGCGCTGCCCACGAGCACTGCCCCCACCGGCGCGCCCAGACCTTTGGAGAAGTCGATCCAGGCGGTGTCGAAGAGGCTCGCGTAGCTCCGCGGCTCGACCCCGCCGGCGACCGAGGCGTTCAGCAGGCGCGCACCGTCCAGGTGGGTGACGATCCCGCGTTCCCTCGCGATCTCGACGACCTCCCGGATGGCGTCCAGCGGCCAAACGCGCCCGCCACCGGCGTTGGCGGTCTGCTCGACGGACACCAGCCGGGTGACCGGCGTATACCGGTTGCCCGGCGGCCGGATCATGCTCGCCAGCCGGTCACCGGTGAAGACACCACGTTCGCCCTGGATGGGAGTGAGCACCGCGCCCGAGAGCACGGCGGGACCGCCGGCCTCGGCGTTGATCAGGTGGGACGACGCCTCGGCCAGGACCTCATCACCCGCATGACCCACGTGCAGCCGCACCGCGATCTCATTGCACATGGTGCCCGAGGGCAGGAAGACGGCCGCCTCATGGCCGAGCAGGTCGGCGACCCGTTCCTCCAGGGCCAGAGTCGTCGGGTCGGAGCGTGTCTGCTCGTCTCCGACGACCGCCTGCGCGATGGCCTGCCGCATGCCGCCGGTCGGCCTGGTCTGGGTGTCGGAGGAGAGATTGACGGCATCGGGGTCGGTGCGGCGATCGGCCCGCAGGTCCTCCACGATCCTGTTCACCGAGCGAACCATCATGCCTCCTCCCCGCCGAGGCGAAGCCCCCGCAGATAGTTGCTGCTCGTAGCGCTGGCCGCTGCGGTGGAGTCACGGTCGAGAACGGCCTGGATGATCTCGGCATGCTCGTGGGCGGACTGTCCATCAGGGCCGCGGTTGCGGAAATACAGCGACATGACGCGGCTGGTGTGCATCTCCAGCGAGTCGATGCAGGAGGTGAGGAACCGGTTGTCCGCCCTGCTCACCAGCACCCGATGAAAGGCCATGTCCGCCAGGCGCGCCCGGACGATGTCCCCGTCCTCGATCGCCTGCAGCAGCTCGTCGTTGTGGCCGCGCATGGCGGCCACGTCGTCGTCGGTCGCGTGCGGCGCGGCGAGCTGAGCGGCCAGCGCCTGCAGCGTGCCGAGCGGCGCGATGATCGACACCAGGTCGTCCGGCTGGGCCTCGGCGACCTTGGGCCTGCGACGTGGCGCGGCGGTCACCATGCCTTCGCGCTCCAGCTGGATGAGCGCCTCTCGGACCGGAGTCCTGCTGATGGAGATCTCCTGGGCGATCGTGGCGTCGTCAAGGATTTCCCCGGGGCGGAGGCGCCCCTCCACGAGCCCGCTGCGGAGGTACGCATACGCCGCGTCCCGCGCTGACGTGACTGAGTGCTCCAGATGCATAGACAATATATTGTATGAAGTACATCAGAGCGTCAACGGTGGCCGGCATCCCATTTGCCGGTTGTTTTCCGCCGGCCTGGCGCCAGGCCGCTCACCGCCCCTGAGAAAGGCTCTGCCATGGACGACACAGAGTTCTCGGCCGACTTCGACGGCGTCTTCGCCCAGGCGTTCACGCCCCGCTTCTACGAGATCGACGGTCAGGGCGTCATGTTCAACATGTGGTACCTGGCCTATGTCGACGAGGCGGTGACCGGCTTCTTCGTCCATCGTGGCCTGCCGTACGGCCAGTGGCCCGACATGGGGTTCGACGTACGTGTCGTGCACGCCGAACTCGACTGGAAGGAGGGCATCGGCGATGCTGAACGACCTGAGGTGCTGATCAGCACCTCACGCATCGGAGGCAAGAGCTTCACCTTGGACTTCGCCTTCCGGCGGGACGGGAGACCGACGTGTACCGGCTGCGTCGTCTACGTCACGGTGGGAGCCGGCGGCTCAGCCGCCATTCCGCTGCCTCCCGCCCTGGTCAAGGCGCTGGGTGCGATCGTCCCGCTGCGGTAGGGCCGACAGACCCGACCCCTACGCCGACATCGGCTTCGAGGCCGACCAGGAGCGCCAGCAGCGCGGGGCAGCCGGAACTGCCAGATGCGAATTGTGGGTGCGGACGAGCTCGATGGAGCGCCCAGGTTGACCGCGTACCCCTCGATCGCACGGGAATGATCGTCCTCGATGACGGTCAGCCAGGACCGGGCCGGTTTACCGGACGGGGCGATCTCCCACAGGTCAAACTGCGTGTGGTCGGCCAGCCGGATCTGGTGGGCTGGCTCGCCTCCCGGCGATGCACCAGCTCATACCGCTCCCGATAACCGCGCGTGCCATCCTGAGCCAACGTGCCAGGGCGGGATCCAAGGCAGAGACCACCGCGTAGGTGGTGGCGTAGCTGGGGGTCGGCCAGCCCTGCTCGGCGGCCACGACGGCGCCCTGGCGGTGGATGGTGGCGATGCTCGGCGGCAGGTGTTGCAGCCCCAGCCCCTCGATCAGCAGGCGCGAGCGCCCACGCGGTGCACCGTGGCGATCAGCAGGTCGACCAAGGCGTCGGTGACCTCACGTTCCCGCTCCACCAGCAGCGCGGCCAGCAAGGTGACCGTCGCCTCCGGCGCGTTGCGGGCCCGCCGTCGCAGGTGTGAGGGAGACTCCACCGCAGCGCGGAAGCGCCACCCGCCTAGCACCTTCGGCGCCACGTCAGCGAACAACCCGGCCGGCAATTCGATGGCCCTGATCGCGTTCAGCTTGCGGATCTCCGCCAGCATCAAGTCCAGGCTCACGTTGCCCGGCATCGCCTTGATCAAGGACAGGACCGAGCCCTCATCCTCGTCCAGATCGTCATCGCTCTCCTCGGTCTCCACCGCAGTATTGTCGGCGGCCACCAGGGCAAGCACCCGGGCCACCGTCATCGCATCCAGCCGCGCCGCAATCCGGTGGAACCATGTCTGCTCCGCGTTGTGCAGTGCCGACCGTACGATCCGAGTGATCCGCCCCGGTGAGGGCGGCTCGATCCGTTCGGCCCGGCACTGCTTGAGCAGCTCCTCGCGGACCCGGTCGGGCTGCCGTTCGGCGTGCGCGACGTTCACGGCCAGCCAGTTGGTCAGCTTGTCGGCGTCGGCGACGGAGCAATCCCGGAAGCCGAGATGGTCGCGGATCTCGCTGCGATGACGCTCGATCGTCCGGCCTGACCAGTCGTACAAGCCCAGGCTGCTGGCCGACGTCTTGGTCTGCTTCGCGACGTAGTCGACCACCTCGTCGGGAAACTCCGCCCGCCCGCGTGGGAAGCGCCCGTGCTGCGTGAAGTACTTCAGCAACAGCGCGAAGGCCAGACGAGTGCCTTCCTGCTTTGCACTGACCAGGCCGACCTCATCGCTCAGCACAGTCCAGTGCTCGATGAGCTCATCCATGCCAAGCGGCGGACGTTCCATGCCCATAGATCCGCGCCGGGGCCTTCGGCATTACAGAAGGTCAGGCTTGGGATCTTCGAGGTTTGGCGGCCTATGACACGTTGGTTAACGGCACCCCATGGTGGAAGGCGCCGTACGGCACGGCACCACCATGAAGGTCGTGGGCAACTACGTCGACTCGCATGGCCAGTCCGAAATCGGGTTCGGAGTGACCAGGCTCCTGGGCTTCGACCTGCTCCCGCGCATCAAGCAGATCAACAAGGCGCTGTAAGGGGCGTCCCCGGTGCTCGTTGAAGTTGTGTGAAGAACAAGAACCAGCAGGCCGGGGACGCCGTCTCCCTGATCTATCAGTGCGCCCTGCCGCTGTCCACGAGAACTGTCCAATACGTCACCGACCTGCTGCGCAAGCACCTGAAGGCAATCAGATCGCGGTGGCGTCCCTGCCGGCGGGCCGGATCGTCGTGATCGTCCTGGCCGTGCTGCGCCACGACCACCGCGCCGCCGACCTGGCCGGCGGTAACGGCATCGCGGCCACGACGATCCGCCGCTGGACCGACTAGGTCGTCGCCCTGCTGGCGGCCGGGGCACCGCGCCTGGACCGCGCCCTGGCCAAGGTCGCCAGACGCGGCGGGGAGGCCGTGCTGATCGACGGCACCCTCATCCCCACCCGCCGCCGCACCGGCAAGGACAACCGCAAGAACTATTCGGGGAAGCACAAGCGCCACGGCCTGCACTTCCTCGCGCTCACCGACGAACGCGGACGCCTGATCTGGATCTCCGCCGCGAGGCCCGGGCGCACCCACGACATCACCGCCGCCCGCCACGACCACATCGTCGAGCACCTGAAAGCCGCCGGCTGCGCCCCCGTCGAGCACGGCTTCGCGCACCTGAAGACCTGGCGCACCCTCACCAAACTCCGCACGAGCCCCGCCCGCGCCACCAACCCGCTCCGCGCCCTGCTCGTCCTGACGAACCTCGAACTCGACGGCTGACAGACGATCAAGACCGAAGACAGCCGCCACGACCAGCACGAGCACCCACGAACCCCGCCACACCAGCCAGCCGCACCAGCGAAAACCAAGATGGTGGATCTTCAGTGAAGATCCGACTGGACCTCGGTCAGTCGATGCCTTCGACGATGCGGAAGTCGCGCTCGACGCCGTCGGAGAGGGCGGCCAGCGCCTCCTGGTAGGCCGCACTCTCGTACGCCGCCACGGCCTGCTCGAAGCTGTCGAACTCGACCAGGACGGTGCGCTCGGCGAGTCCGGCGTCATGCGCCACGACCCGACCGCCACGGACGAGGGTCCGACCGCCCCCGGCCTTGACGGCCGGACCGGCCAGCTTGTTGTAAGCAGCCAGCTTCTCAGGGTCTGAAATGGTGCGGTAGGCGCTGACCCAGTAGCCCTTGGGCATGGAACCTCCAGTGTTGGGATGAGTGCATCTGACTTACGGGTTGGTCTCGGACGAGCGTCGGCGGGCGAGAGCGAGGCTTGTCAGCGTCGTGATCGCCATGGCGCCGATGCCGACCAGCGCCGCGGTGGTGTAGGCGCTGTCGTCGGGGAAGAGGTGGCCGGGGCCGGTGCCCGCGGCGAGGATCAGGCCGCCGATGGCGCTGCCCAGGGAGTACCCGACGCTGCGGACGACGTAGTTGAAGCTCATGGCGCTCGACGTCTCGCTCTTGGGGGTGACGGCCAGGATGACGCCGGGCATCGCGGCCGAGAAGCCGCCGACGCCGAAGCCGAGCACGCCCATCGCCGCGAACAGTTCGGCCAGGTCCGACCGGGCCGCCGCGAACAGGGCGAACCCGCCGCCGACCACGACGGCGCTGCCGGCCAGGAGCGGGGGGTCGGCGATCCGCGTCCGGACCCGCGGCGTGAGCTTGCCGGCGACGAACCCCAGCACCGAGAACGGGATGAGGACCAGCCCGGCGACGAAGGTCGTCAGCCCGAAGCCGTAGCCGGCGCCGTGCGGCGTCTGCGCGTACCGGGTGATGAGCGTGAGCAGGAGGTACATGCCGATCCCGCCGACGAACATGGCGAGGTTCGCCCCGGCGACCGCCGGGTGCCGCACCGCCCGCACATCGACCAGGGGCGTCGTGCTGCGCAGCTCGATGACGGCCCAGACGCAGAGCAGCACCACCGCGACGACGGCGAGGCCCGCCGCCACGGCGAGGTGCCGGCTCCACAGAGTCCGTTCGCCGGCGAGGAACAGCACCAGGAGCAGCGCAGCGGCCAGGACGACCGCGCCTGCCACGTCCACGTGGGCGGAGCGGCCTTCGGGGGCTTCGGGCATGGAGCGCCACGCGGTCAGGAGGGCGGCGGCGGTGACGACCAGGCCGAGGCCGTAGGCGGCCCGTACCCCGCCGAGCTCGGCGAGCAGTGCGGCCAGCGGGTAGCCGACGCCGGCCCCGATGATCGAGACCACCGAGATCAGGGCGATCACGGCCGCGCTGCGCTCCTCGGGGAGGTGGTCCCGGGCCACGCCCATCATCAGCGCCGTCAGCCCGAGCCCGACGCCCTGGGCCGCCCTGCCGGCCAGCAGCCACGCGAACGGCAGCGGCAGCACGGTGAGCGCGCTGCCGGCGACGACGACCGCCAGCGTGGCGAGGATCGTGGCCCGCCGGTGCGGGCCGGCTCCGAGCCGGCCCAGGACCGGCGTGGCGACGGCGCCGCTGAACAGCGCGACGGTCAGCGTCCACTGCGCGCTGCCGAGCGAGACGTGGAACGAGGTCGCCACGCTGGTGATGAGCGGCGTCCCGAGGCTGGCGACCGC
Source organism: Microbispora sp. NBRC 16548 (assembly GCF_030268985.1). Taxonomy (NCBI): domain Bacteria; kingdom Bacillati; phylum Actinomycetota; class Actinomycetes; order Streptosporangiales; family Streptosporangiaceae; genus Microbispora; species Microbispora sp. NBRC 16548. The sequence continues at coordinate 101,099 of NZ_BSSF01000003.1, read as the reverse complement.
CGCCACGACCAGAGCGATGAACATCAGGGCGGGGACCAGCAGCCGCGCCTCGGAACGCGCCACCGGGAACGCCTTCACCGCGCCCCCGCCGACCGGCTGCCCGGTCACTGCTTCGGCCCTTCGCGGTCCTGGCTTTCGAGCTCTGCCAGATGCTTCAGCGCCGGAAGGGCCGCCACCAGCGCCTCGACCTCGTCGCCGGTGAGCTCGCCGATCAACCGCTCGAACGCGTGGACGCCCGCCTGGCGCCGCGTCCGGACATAGGAGGCGCCGGCCTCGGTCAGGCACACCAGCGTGACCCGCTTGTCGGACGCGTCGCCCCGCCGCTCGACCAGGCCGGACTCCTCCATCACCCGGACCAGGGCGGTCATCGCGGGCTGGGTGACGCCCTCGACCGCGGCCAGATCGGTGATGCGCCGCGGGCCGGTCCGGTCCAGGGTGGCCAGGGTGGCGGCGGACGTCAGGCTCATGTCCCGGGGCAGGCGTCTCGCGGCCCTGGTGGCCAGGCCGTAGAGGGCTGCCCCGATGGCGGCGGACGCGCCAAGAGCGGTGTCTTGACGACTCATGCTCGAAGCATAGCATTTTTATATTCATAGTTTATGGAAATGCTTTGGCGAGTTCAGCCCTTCTGCGCACTCTCAGAGCACCGACCTCAGGCCTGGACTGGTGCAACCCGAACCTGGCGCAGCTGACGAACCCACGATCGGTCGCGGCCGCCGAGAGGGATCTCGTCGTCGCCCTGCACGACAAGATCGTGGATGCGGGCGACATTTCGTCACCCACACGGCCGCCGTCCGCTCTCGCGCCCGATGCGACGTCGACGGAATCGTCTTGTTCGACGGGGACGTACGCCCTGTCCGGGTCGGGCCCGACGAGCCCTGTGACGCCGTCATCGTCGAAGTCCAGGCGTGCTTGGAGAAACGATCTCCGAAGAGCAGCGCGACGACAGCTTGATCCACAGCGCTAACCCCGATGGCGAGTGGGGGCGCAATCTACCTCGTTTAGAACTGCTGATCGGCTGATCAAAACTCTGCATCCGGCCTCTCACCAGCCTAGATCCGCGCCGTTTGGGGCCAATGACAGCGTTCTTACCGGACGCTGACGCGGGCGTAGCCGTCGCCGCCGCCGTCGATCCGCGCGGCCCGGCTGTCCCCGACCGAATCACTGGCCACCCCCTGACCGGGGAATTCGACGATCTCTCTGGCGCACGCACAGGTCGTTCCCCGCTGATGAGGCGATGGCCCCGTCCGGTGAGATATGTCGGCTCAGGCGGGATCGCTCAGGTCGAGGGCGGCGAGCTCGGCGCGGGAGGCGACACCGAGCTTGGGGTAGGCCTTGTACAGGTGGTAGCCGACGGTGCGTGGGCTGAGGATCAGCTGGGCGGCGATGTCCTTGTTCGACAGGCCTTGGGCCGCCAGGCGTACGATCTGCAGTTCCTGCGGCGTGAGGTCGGCCAGGATCCCCCTGGCACGGAGCTTCGGGGCCCTCGTACCGGTCGCCTCCAGCTCCGCCCTGGCTCGGTCGGCCCAGGGGCGCGCGCCCAGCCTCTCGAACGTCTCCAGCGCCTCACGCAGGTGGCCGCCCGCCGCCGCCTTCCGACGGGACCGGCGCAGCCACTCGCCGTACAGCAATGACGTGCGGGCGTGCTCGAACGGCTGGCCGCGGTGGCTCAGCGCGGCCAGGTAACGGTCCTCGACCTCGTCCTCCGCGCCCAGGAGTGCGCGGCACCGGTCCGCCAGCGCCTGGGGCAGGGGCTGCTCGGAGAGCAGTGCCCAGCGCTCGTAGCGGGCGAAGGCGGGCCGGGCGCGCGCGGGCTCGCCGTGACGTACGGCGGCCTCGACCAGGTCAGGCACGCAACGCATGGCGGAGATGTGATACCAGCCGGGTCCCTGGGCGAGGGCCTCCAACCGGGTCAGGGCGGCCTCGACCCGCCCGCACCCGAGGTCGAGCACGCCACGCGCCCAGTCGACCCACAGCGCTCCCTGCATCGGGACGACCGCTCCGCCCACCGCCTCGTCGCAGAGCCGGCGGCACCCCTCCTCGTCACCGGCGAGGGCGGCCAGATAGGCCAGGACGCTCTTCAGCTGGATGACCCACTGGTGCTGGCCGGTGTCCTCGGCGATGCGCAGCGCCGAGGACACCGTGGTCAGCGCATCGTGGTGGCGCCCTTCGTGGAAGAGCTCCGCCTCCGCCAGGAAGAACAGCACCGTCGGCAGGATGCCGATGCGTCCCCGCGCCCGGCACTCCTCCGCCAGGCGCGTGGTGATCTCCAGGGTGTGGACGTCCGCCCCGATGACAAGCGGGGCCCCCGCCAGCAGCACCTGCTCGCGAGGGTGATCGCTCGTTAGCAGGGCCCGCGCGTCGGCAACGGCCTCGCCGAGCGGCGGCAGGCCCGCGGCGGTCCCGTCGACCAGCCGGGCGAACGCTCCGGCCTGTACCCGTGCGACGGCTCCCATCGGGTCACCGGTCGGGATCGGGATGCGGCTCAGCCTCCGCGCCACGTCCTTGAGTTCGGGTTCGCCGACGTACCACCCGGTGTGGAATGCCTGCGTCAGCATGCGCACGGCCTGAGCCGGGGCGATCTCGCGGACGAGGTCGGCGGCCGACAGCACCAGCCTGTGGGCCTCGCCGTACCGCCCGCGCCAGAAGTCGGCGGTGGACCGGACGTGGAGGAGCCTCGCCTTCAGCAGCGGGTCGGTGAGGTGCTCGGCCGCCTCCCCGGCCAGCGCCCCCGCCCGGTCGAGCTCGCCGGCCTCGGTGGCGGCCTCGGCGGCCAAGGCGAGCCGTCTTCCCCGTGCGCCGGCGTCGTCGGTGAGCGCCGCGGCGCGTTCGTACGCTGCCGCCGCGGCCGCGTAGCCGCGGCGGTCGGCGGCACGCAGAGCGGTGCGCTCCAGCTCCGCCGCGGTCTCCTCATTCGGCCCGACGGCCGCCGCGGCCCGGTGCCATGCCCGGCGGTCGGCGTTGTGGTCACCGGACAGGACGTCGGCGAGCGCGGCGTGGACGGCGAGGCGGAGGCCCACCGGCGCGCGCTGGTAGACCGCCTCCCTGATCAGCGGATGGCGGAAGGTGACCGCCCGATCGTCGACCGCCACGAGCCCGGCCTTCTCGGCCGGGAGCAGGGCTTCGGCGCCGAAGCCGAACCGCTCTCCCGCCGCCAGCACCTCGCCGAGCCGGTCGGTCATGGCCGCGACCAGCAGCAGGGTCTGGGTCGCCTCGGGCAGGTGGTCGACCTGTCCGGCGAACGCCGCCCGCAGCCTGCTGGTCAGTGGAAGGCCGCCGGGCCGCGACGGCGAGGCGTCGCCGCTCAGCGCGGCGGGCAGCTCGATCAGCGCCAGCGGGTTGCCCTGCGCCTCGGCGAGCACGCGGTAACGCAGGGCCGGGGTCGTCAGCGCCGCGTCCTCCAGTACGGCCGCCGCGGCGGCCGCGCTCAGCCCCCGCAACCTGATCTCCGGCAGGCCGGGCATGTGGTCGCCGCGGGTGGCCATGATCAGTGCGACGCTCTCGGCGCCGAGCCGCCGCGCGGCGAAGGTCAGCGCGTCCAGCGAGGAGCGGTCCAGCCAGTGCGCGTCGTCCACCAGGCAGAGGACCGGCCCGTCCTCGGCGGCCTCGGCCAGGAGGGAGAGCACGCCGAGGCCGACGAGCAGGCGGTCGGCGCCCCGCGCGTCGGCCAGGCCGAAGGCTCCCTCGAGGGCCTGCCGCTGCGGTTCGGGCAGCGCCGCGATCCGGTCGAGGACGGGACGGATCAGCAGGTGGAGCCCGGCGAACGCCAGATCGCTCTCGGACCGCACGCCGACGCTCCGCATGATCTGGAGGTCGCCGCCGTGCTCCGCCGCGTACTCCAGCAGCGCCGTCTTGCCGATGCCCGGTTCACCGCGCACGACCAGTGCGCCGCTGCTTCCCGCGCGAACCTCGGCGAGAAGCCGATCGATGGCCGATATCTCCGGCTCCCGTCCGTGCAGCATGGAGGACAAGTTACCTATACGAATCCGGTCACAGCGATCACGGTTGCCTAAGCACGACGGATTCCTCGTCCGGTGATTCTCCGTACCTTCGTGACCTGCATCGACACGAAGCACGAACAACGGAGGAACACATGTCCGACGTCAACGACCTCGTCGCCCGCTACATCGCCACGTGGAACGAGATCGACCCGGCCGCCCGCCGCGCGGCGATCGACGAGATCTGGGCCGAAGACGGCGCCTACACCGACCCGATCGCGGTCGCCGAGGGCCGCGCGGAGATCGACGCCACCATCGCCGCCGTGCAGGGCCAGTTCCCGGGCCTCACCTTCACCCTGGCCGGCCCGGTGGACGCCCACCACGACATCGCCCGCTTCTGCTGGGAACTCGGGCCGGCCGGCCACGAGGCCCTCGTCGTGGGCTTCGACGTCGCGGTCCTCACCGCCGACGGACGCATCGGCAAGGTGTACGGGTTCCTCGACAAGGTGCCGACCGGGATCTGACCCCCGGGCGCGGCCCGCACGCCTCGGCCGGGCCGCGCCCGGCGCATCCGCACGGGCTTCATGACCTCAGGCGTAATCGCCGTAATGCCGTACCCACCGCGAAGCTGAGCGTGGAACGGCGCGAGCAGGAGGAGAACATTGACGACCATCACGTCACCGCGGTCCCCGCGGGTTGCGGCGACCGGCGGCAGCGCCGGGTGGGGAAGCCTGCTGGTGCTCCTCACCGGTGTCTTCATCACCACCCTCGACTTCTTCATCGTCAACGTCGCGATCCCCGCGACACAGCGCGAGCTGAACGCCGGCCCGTCGGCGATCCAGTTCATCGTCGCCGGATTCGGCATCGCCCTGGCCTCCGGGCTCGTCCTCGGCGGACGGCTGGGTGACCTGTACGGGCGCCGGCGGCTCTTCTCGATCGGCCTGGCCGTCTTCACCCTGGCCTCGGCGGCCTGCGGCGAGGCCCCGACCGCAGGGTTCCTCATCGGTGCCCGGGTCGCCCAGGGCGCCGGGGCGGCGCTGCTGATGCCGCAGGTCCTCGCCCTCATCAACACCCTCTACACCGGCGCGCACCGCACCAAGGCGTTCAACGCCTACGGCATGGCCCTCGGCTTCGGCGGCGTGTTCGGGCAGCTCATCGGCGGCGCGCTCATCAGGGCCGACATCGCCGGTCTCGGCTGGCGCACCATCTTCCTGATCAACGTCCCGGTGGGCGCGGTCACTCTGCTGCTGACCCGGCGGCTGATCCCTGAATCACGGGCCGCCGGGGCCCGTCTGGACCTGACCGGTGCCGCGCTGGCCGGCCTGGGCCTGGTGGCCATCGTGTACCCGCTCGTCCAGGGCCAGCAGCAGGGCTGGCCGGCCTGGACGTGGCTCTGCCTGGCCGCCGCCGGCGCCCTCCTGGCCGCCTTCGCCCTGCACCAGCGCCGGACGGCCGCGCCCCTGATCGACCCGGCGCTGTTCCGGCACCGCTCGTTCTCCGCGGGCGTGGTCGTCAGCCTGATCTATTCGATGACGACGGGCTCGTTCTTCCTGGTCCTGGCGCTCTACCTCCAGGAGGGCCGCGGCCTGGACGCTCTCGGCTCCGGCCTGATCTTCCTTCCCCTGGGCCTCGGCTACTTCGTCTCCTCGGCCCTGTCCGGACGGGTCGCGGCCCGGCTCGGCCGCCAGGTCGTCACCCTGGGAGCCCTGGTCGTCGCCCTCGGGTACGCGGCCCTGGCCGAGACGGCCTCGGCCCTGGGCACCGGGCGTCCCGTCGCATGGGTCATCCCGGGCCTGCTCGTCGCCGGTGCGGGAATGGGCTTGATCATGGCCCCGCTGCCCGCGATCGTCCTGGCCGGGACCGATCCCCGGCACGCCGCCGCGGCCTCGGGCGTCCTCAGCACGGCCCAGCAGGCGGGCGGCGCGATCGGGGTGGCGCTGGTCGGGATGGTCTTCTACGGCGCCCTTGGCGCTCCCGCCCCGGCCCACTACCCGCATGCCTTCGCTCTCGGCCTGGCGCTCCTGGTCGGTCTGGCCGCCGCCGTCGCCGCGCTGGTCCAGGCGCTGCCCCGCCCCGCCCGCTGACCCGGGACCGAGCCCGCGAAGTCCGAGAACGTGATCCGCCCAGGGAGGGGGCGGATCACGGCGTGCAGGTAGACGACGCCGCGTCGCTGGTATTCCTCGACCTTGGCGAAGGAGCCCGAGTAGTCGTATCGGTCCGGGCACATCGACTTGCCGAGGCACCCCCTCTCGGCCCCATGCCGAGCCGTGCAAGACATGACCCGCCCATGCGGCACGTCTTCCCGTCCCGCCGTGGGTGGCAAGGTAGGACGCGGCCGTCCTTCTCCTGCCGGGAGTGCACCTCAGCGAAGGACGGCGTAGTTCGGTTCCCCTGCGGCTCGGCCCGCCGCCGGTGCCCGACGGGTTCCACGACACGCGGGTCTACCGCGTCCTGTTCGCCGCACGAGCCACTCACTGCTGTGTGGTCCGCCTGCGGCGGGTCAGGCCGGTGGGAGCCGGACCACCGGCCGGCGACGGCTCCGCATGTACCTCGCCCTCGTGGCCGTACAGGATGTTCCGCACGATCGCCAGGCCGAGGCCGCCCCGCCCCGGTTGCAAGAGCGGGCGGCGTCGAGGCGGGTGAAGCGTCGACAGCTCGGTGATCCGATGCTGCACTACGCCACCGACAACATCTGCCCGGCCTGGGGCGACACGGGCGGCCGTGAGCCGGATCCCTTTTGCGGTTGTGCCGACATATACCGATACGCCAGAGTCTTTCCGATCACTGTTGTGGATCTACGTCGACGTGGGAGGAAACGGCATGGCGGGTCGCCGGTACGCGCGGCTGAAGAGTCCGGTCCGGCGGACGCGGGGGCCCCTGGCGTTGTTCTCGGCGGCGCTGGCGCCGTCCCTCCTGATCGCGGTCCCCGCGGCGGCCGCCCCGGCGACCGGTGCAGGGACGGTCCTGGCGAAGTCCGCGGCTTCCAAGGCCGGGACCGCGAAGGACGACCTCCTGGCGCAGCTCAGGGCCGTCCCCGGTCTCCGGGTGGTGTCGGTGAAGAAGGGGCGGGCGAAGGGCTACAAGGACTACACCCTCACCTTCACCCAGCCGGTGGACCACCGGAACCCGCGCGGCGGCACGTTCCAGCAGCGGCTCACTCTCTCGCACCGGTCGGTGGACCGGCCCGTGGTCCTCTACACCAGCGGATACTTGATGCCGGAGAAGGTGTGGCTCCAGGAGCCCACCTATGGGCTCGACGCCAACCAGCTCTCCGTCGAGCACCGTTTCTTCGGCACCTCGCTTCCGAAGCGGAAGGACTGGGCGAAGCTCGACATCTGGCAGGAGGCGAGTGACGAGCACGCGATCGTCGAGGCGCTCAAGCAGGTCTACGGCGGCGCCTGGATCGGCACCGGGGCCAGCAAGGGCGGCATGACCGCCGTCTACCACCACCGGTTCTATCCGGGCGACCTCGACGGGGTCGTGGCCTATGTCGCGCCCAACGACGCGGTCAACGATGACGACCGCGTCTACGAGCGGTTCTTCACAACCGTGGGCACGCCGTCGTGCCGGGCCGCCCTGCGTATCGTGCAGCGAGAGGCGCTCAAGCGTCGCAAGAGCCTGGTGCCCCGGCTTACGGCCATGGCCAGGCGCGAGGGCCTCACCTTCCGCCGCACCATCGGCACGGCCGACCGCTCCTTCGAGCTGAGCGTGCTCGACTCCGCCTGGACGTTCTGGCAGTACTTCCGGCAGCAGGACTGCAAGGGCATCCCCGGTGAGAAGGCTTCCGACGCCGCCATCTTCCGATGGGTGGACAAGATCCAGACCTGGGAGGAGTACACCGATCAGGGCATCGAGCCGTACCTGCCCTACTACTACCAGGCGGCCACCCAGCTCGGCTGGGCGTCCCTGAGCTTCGCCCACCTCAAGGGCCTGACCCGGTATCCGGGGCTCTACCAGCCGAACTCGGTGCTGCCCGCGTCCCTCCGCTCCCGCTTCGACGGCAGGGCCATGCGGGACGTGGACGCGTGGGTGACCCGGCAGGCGAGCCGGATGATGTTCGTCTACGGCGGGCGGGATCCCTGGAGTGCCGAGCGGTTCACGCCGAAGGGGACGGACTGCCATGTGTACGTCGCCCCGCGCGCCAACCACGGCGCGAGCATCAGCCACCTGTCCTCTCGCGACTTCGCCGAGGCCACGGACACCCTCAGGCGGTGGGCCCGGCTCACCTGAGCGCCTGGCCGATTCTCAGAAGTCGGGAAACACCAAGGACAACAGCAGTATCTCGGCACCGAGCACCAACAGGAACTTCACGGTGAATGGGCCGGGCCGCACCTGGCGCGTGTCCCCGTCCGGGTTCTGCAGTGCGTGAGCGGCCGCTTCTCTGATCTCCTCACCCTGCCCGATCGTTGCCGCGAACAGGGCGATCATTGTCGCGGCGTAGATCGTCAGGCCCCTCGCCTCCGAGGAGTCCGGTCCGGAATCAAAGGCCATTACAGCCACCAGCCCGCCGAACACGACGAGGAATCCGACAGCGACTCTCATGCGGTAGCCCCAGCCAGGCATCAACAAGCCGAGCCGTACCAGCGCGAACAGAGTCGACAACCCCGCCACAAGCCATAGATAGCCAGGGTGCACGTCGCCGCCCCCAAAAAAGTGCCCCGGCCCGCTACGCGTAGTCGGCGGGGGCTGAACGATACCGACCCCACCAGTATGCGGTGTTGGCACATAGCCCTTTGAAGGAGTGGGAAGCGCGTCGATGTAGTCCAGCGAACAGGCGTTGACCAAGAGAGGAAGAGTGTCGGTGCCGACCCGCAGAGAGATCCATACTTGGTAGAGGCCGGCGTCGGCGATCGGCCGATCGCAGACACTGCATGCCTGAATCACCTCGGTCCCCCACATCGCAGGGTCGAGGTTCATGAGATTGAGGTCCCGGGTTGATGTTCTGTTCGGCTGCAGCGGAGGAAACGGCGGTCGAATCTTGGAGTTGCCGTACAGCGATCGGGTGCTGACCGTGCTGGCCTTCAATTGTCGGCACCGTGTCAGCTCGTACGGGAACCAGTGCAGGCGATGCGACGTGTAGGGGGTGAACTCCTGCAAGTTGGTCATTGCGCCGATCTCCGGTGGGATCCGCAGCAAATTGCTGCCGTAGAGGACCAGATGCTTAACCTCAACGAGCTTGGCAATGGTCGGTGGCAGTGTAATGATCTGACGCCGTTCGGCCGGGCTGAGCTCAAGCAGGGGCCGGAACACCTCTCGGCCGTCAGCCGCCGCTTCTTCCACGAGCTCAAGCAGGTGTTGCCACCCAGAAGATGCAGTGTCCTGACGCTGTCCATGGAAGCGCACATCGCGAGGCGGACGTACCTCGTACTGATCGAAACACCGGCAGATCTCCCTGTCGGCCAAGTGCCCACCTTCGCCGACGGCGTCAACCCATCGGTTCGCCAGAGGCGGGGCGGCGTCGTCCTCCATACGCGCACGGTAGCGCGACCCGCCCTACTCTGATCAACCGGTCTGGAGATCGTCAGTGCCTTTCCTCCCCTGGAGGCGCCTCGTTGATTACCTCGTCTGGCACCAGGGCACACGCCAGAACCCAGCAGTGTCCAAGGCCGTTCGTCGGCCTTGTCACGCAGTTCGTCGCTTTCCCCTCGAGGGCATCGACGCGCTCGCGGAGGCGCTGGTTCTCGCGCCGGAGCTCGCCGAGCGCGCGCTCGGCCCGATGGCAACGTTCGGCCAGGGCCACGAGGTCCATGCGGACGACGCTGCCGTTCGGACGGAGGACCTCGACGGCGTCGGCGAGGAACCGCACAGGCTCGCCGCGCTCGGCTGCGGCGGGTTGCCGTAGATCGGGTTCGTCATGTCCTCCGCTCACGGCCGCCTCGCCTGACCGTATGGCAGACGAGGCGGCCTCATTGTTAGAACGGCCAGCCGGCGTGACGGCCCGCCTCCAGCAGCGGGATCAGCCGGAAGCACGCGTCGGAGAACCCGCCGAACTCATGGCGGTTGCCCGAGCCGGTCGGCATCGCCGCCGCCTTGTATCCGACCAGGTTGAACCCGTACAGCGGCACATGCACCGGGACCGCGGTCGTGACCCCGCTCGCGTAGTGGCCCGTCATGGTCTGCATGTCCGAGAGGATCACCGCTCGGTCGTGCCCCTTCCAGGACCTGCGCAGCGCGTCGGCGATTTGCGTGCCGTGGCCGACCTCGCCGATCCGTCCGCAGAAGCGCTCGACCTCGCGCAGCACCGACGCTCCCGGCCGGATCTCGTGCCGGAACGTGCCGTCTGCGAAGCCCACGAGATCCACCTGGTCGCCGCGCGCCGCCAAGGTGACGCCGAACAGCGCAGCGGCCTGGACCGGCGTGACCATCGACCGCGCCGGACGACATCGACGCCGACGTGTCGACGAGCACGAGCGTCCGCCCCGGGAACGAGGGCACGTTCCGGGTGGCCAGAGTCAGCGCCGTGTCCAGCGCGTGGCCCCACCGCAGCGACGGCGCCGTCCGGTACGCCGAGTAGAAGCGGAACGGCAGCTGCCGCGACCGCGCGACCTCCTCCGGGTTGGTCAGCTTGGCGATGATCTGACCCGCGAGCTCGTCGCCGATGCCGGCCTCGTCGAAGTTGCGCAGGTTCCGAAGCAGCGCCATGTACCCCATGGAGGGAATGACCGCCGCCCAGGCCTGGGCGTCCATCGGGCTCTGCAGCCAGCCGGCGAGCGCCTCCCAGGTGATGCCCGCGGCAGCCAGGCGGCGCGGGTCGGCCAGCACATCGCGTCGCTCCCCCACCGGGATGGAGAGCAGCTCGGCCCGGTCGCGCAGCATGCGCAGCGACTGCGGGACCGGCTTGTCCCGGCCGTGACGCCGGTCGAGCGCGTGGGCGAACAGGTCGCCCTGCCACAGCCGCTTGTCGCCGGCCGGGGTGGGGTGGACGAGATCGATGACGTCGCCGAAGCGGAAGCCACGGGCGTCGCTGTCGTACTTCGCCAGGGACCGCTCCGTGTAGAGCCGCTGGACGGCGTCGGCGATGCCGCGCTTCACCGGCTTCGGGACGGCCCGGCCGTACCGCGACGTCCAGTACGCAAGTGCCTCGCCCGGCTCGTCGGCACGCTGCAGCACGGAGGCGACCAGCTCGCGGTTGCCGCCCTGCAGTCCAGCCGCCAGGCGGGCCCGTACGGCCTCCAGCGCGGCCACGACCGGTGCGGACCGCATGTTCGCCTCGCCGCGCAGCCAGGGCAGGAAGCGGGCCATCCAGTCCCCGTCCTCGACGGCTACCTGGTGGACGAGGGCGCGGAAGCGCTCGTCGCGGTCGCCGGCCTTCTCATAGAAGGTGTCCTCGCCGACCATGTTCGAGACGGCGAGCAGGAACAGCTCGGACTTGGCGTCGCGGATGTAGCCGGGCGCACCCTCGTGCGTGCGGCCGGTCGGCTTCGCCTCGGTGGTGACCGGGCTGTTGGTCGCGGCCTGGGTCGTGCCACGGTTGAACTTGGACATGAAAACGGGCCCCTTCCGCGACAGGAGGAGCCCGCGTCCAGAGACCGTGCTCGAGATCAAGTCGGTGAAGCCACGTGGTGCTCTGCCAACTGAGCTACGGAGACCGAAGCCCCCGGCTGGACTCGAACCAGCGACAACCCCATTAACAGTGGAAGTAGGCCTCGCCTGCGCACGGAGCACGTTCTGAAGTTGTGTTCCCCCCGAGATCAAGGTGACTGCGGCTTGCCCGCCAATCGGGCGACAGCCCCAGACGGGGGCTGCAAGGGATCGAACCTCGAAGTAGCCGCTGTCGGCGCACCGGGAGGTGCATATGAAGTTGTGCCCCCCGAGATCAGATTCGGCGACGGGATACGTAAGCGTCTTAGGCCACTAGACGACGCCGAACGAGTCGGCGGCGGGATTCGAACCCGCGTTGCTCCTTTGGAAGAGGAAGTAGCCGTTGCCTTCGCACCGGGAGGTGCATATCAAGTTGTGCGCTCCAGAGGTCGGGGACGGAAACCGGCGTAGTTTCACCCGAAGAAGTAGCCGGAGCCTTCGCACCTGGAACACCAGGAAGCCTAGCCCTGTCCTGCGCCTCGCCGCTTCCCATTTTTGCCGTGCGAACTCCGTACACCCGGGAAGCATTGTCCGGATTTGGATATGAAACAGCTCTGCCGGTTCACGGACGAATGTCGATCTCCCGGGCGGCCCCGCACAGGCTTGGCCGCCCGCGAGCGTCGTTCAGCGGACGGGCGGCCGCGATGATGGCCTGGGTCCGCCAGCGCGCCGACGCGATCTCACCCCTCACCTGCAGCCCGTCCGCTGCCGATGGCCGGCGCGGGGCGCGATGGCGGCATCATCGGGGGGTGTCGGCGCCGGATGGCCGGCACCGTGGACTTCCTGTGCCGGGAGGAGACTGATCCGTACCTCGTCCTCGGCGGATACCCGGCAATGCGCTCTATTTCGGTGCGTGGAAGCCGCCGATCTTCTGCTCGAGCAGTTCGGCCAGCCGCAACGGGGTGCGGTCCTCGAACATCGGACCGATGAGCTGCACTCCCACCGGCAGGCCCTCGGGGGACAGACCCGCTGGTATGGCGGTGGCGGGCAGGCCGGGCATGGTGGCCAGGCCGGCCCAGACGAGCTGATCGAAGTACGGGTACTCGACGCCGTCGATGTCGATGCGCCGTTCCAACGGATTGGGGTGGTGGTCGTGCGGGAACGCGGGCGTCGGCGTGATCGGGCACACCACGGCGTCGAACTCGGCGAACAGCTGCCGCCAGCCGTGGCGGTGGAGCTCGCGGCGGTTGTTCGCCTCCATCCAGTCGCCGTGGCTGAACACCGTCGCGCGCAGCCGCACGGCGTCAAGACTCTGGTCGTCCGCGCTCAGTTCTGCGGCGCGGGTCCTCAGCTGCTCGTGCGATTCGATGGGAAAACGCGCAACGGAGCCCGAAATCAGCAACTGCATGTAGAGCGTCGCGGCTTCGGTCAGATCCGGCAGCAGCGGAGTGTGCCGTTCGACGCGGGCGCCGCCGTCGACGAGCGCGGCGGCAACCCGGTTCACGCCCGCCCGCACGGCGGACCCGGTCCGAATGAGCGGATGCTCGTCGAGGACCAAGACCCGGAAATCGCAGAGCCGCTCGTGGCGGGCGGGCGGCAGTGCCAAACGGTGCGCCACGCCGAGAGTCAGCGGGTCCGGTCCGGCCATGACGTCGAGCAGGAGCGTGAGGTCGCGGGCGGTGCGCGCCATCGGACCGACGACGGCGAGGTCGAGGTCGACCGGCAATGCCGGCTCGGACGGCGGGACCATACCGCGGTTAGCCGCCAGTCCAAGCGTCGGCTTGTGCGCGTAGACGCCGCAGAAATGCGCGGGGGTGCGCAGCGAGCCGGCGATGTCGGAGCCGATGGACAGCGCGCCGAACCCGGACGCCAGGGCCGCCGCCGACCCGCCGGAGGATCCGCCCGGCGTGCGACCGTGATCCCACGGGTTGGTGGTGGTGCCGTAGATCTCGTTGAAGCTCTGTATATCTTGCAGCCCCAACGGCACATTGGTCTTGCCGAGCACCACCGCGCCCGCGGCCTTGAGTCGCGACACCTGTACCGCGTCCTCGGCCGGCATATAGTTCCGGTGCGGCGGCATGCCCCAGGTCGTGGGCAGCCCGGCGATGTTGTACGACTCCTTGACCGTCACCGGAATGCCGAGCAGCGGCCGGTCCTCACCACGCGCGCGTGCCTGGTCAGCACCGCGCGCGGCGGCCCGCGCACGGTCGAAGTCCGGCACGCAAATAGCGTTGATCACCTCGTCGTCCCGCTCGATACGGGCGATCGCCTCGTCGGTCAGTTCCACCGAGCTCACTTCACCGGCACGCAATGCAGCTGCGAGGTCTTCGGCCGCCTGAAAATTCCATTCCATGGAGTTGACTCTAACGGCCTGCCGTAGACGCTTGTCACCACACAAGTCGCCCGCATTCGCCGGAAAAGTCGAAACGGCCACCTTCACTGGCCGAAGTCACGCACTCGTTCTGCCGTCCAAGACAGTCCACCCCAGGTCAGCAGGGTCGGCAGCAGGTCGACTCCACTGGCAGGGGCATGAAATGCCGCTTCGCGCAACGAGATAGACATCTCAATTTTCATCATGTATCTCTCCGGCCACCGACTATTCGCTCGACTGCCGGCCATAGCGTGCGGGGATTGTCCAGTGAACGGGGTAACTCATTTTAAATTGGTTCTATCGAGATGGCTGGGGTCAGCGGCCTTCGAAGGGGCGCGGCCGGCTCATGCACCCGGACGCGCCGCGTCGGCCATCACCGCAGACCGAAGCTCGCGCCGGGGGCGGCTCAGGGCGTCATTCCCACGTGTGGATCGCGGTGAAGCTGCCCGGATCGTACGAGGGCGGACGGCCTGCCCGAAGGCGCCGTGGCCCGTCGCTGGACCACGGTGGTGCTGCACTCCGACGAGCTGGGCCGGCTGCGCGAGGCCCTGGCCCTCAACGCCTCCGACGACGAAGACGACGAACTGGACCTGCTCGGAACACCACCGGGCTTCCCGTGCGAGATGCGTCCGTGGGCGCTACCGCAGTTGGTCGCGACGGCGGGTCAGGTAGGCGGTCTCGGCGGTGTTGCCGGCCAGCTCGATGGCCCGGTCGTAGGCCGCGCGCGACTCATGACCGCGGCCCAGCCTGCGCAGCAGATCGGCGCGGGTGGCGTGGTAGGCGTGATAGCCGGCCAACTTGTCCTCAAGACGGTCGACGGCCGCCAGTGCCACCTCCGGGCCGTCGAGCTCGGCGACCGCGATGGCCCGGTTGAGGGCGATGATCGGCGAGGGGTCGAGGCGGACGAGCTGGTCGTAGAGGGCGAGAACCTGCGACCAGTCGGTGTCGCGGATGTCGCGGGCGGAGGTGTGCACCGCGTTGATCGCGGCGAGGATCTGATAGCGGCCCGGAGCCGCCCCGGCGGCGGCAGCGGCGAGGCGCTCGCGCACCAGCCGGTGACCCTCGGCGATCAGTTCCGCGTCCCAGGCGCCGCGGTCCTGCTCGGCCAGGGGGACCAGTTCGCCGCCGGCCGAGACCCGGGCGGGGCGGCGGGCCTCGATGAGCAGCATCAGCGCCAGCAGGCCGGCCACCTCACCGTCGTCCGGCAGGAGCACGCGGATCAGGCGGGTGAGCCGGATCGCCTCGGTGGTCAGCTCGTGCCGTACGGGATCGGTGTCGGGGCCGCTGGCCAGGTAGCCCTCGTTGAAGACGAGGTAGAGGACGGCGAGGACGCCGGAGACGCGCGCCGGGAGATCGTCGGCGGACGGCATGCGATAGGGGATGCGAGCCGCCTTGATCTTGGCCTTCGCGCGGGTGATGCGCTGCCCCATGGCGCTCTCTGCCACCAGGAAGGCGCGGGCGATCTCGGGCATGGTCAGGCCGGCGACCATACGCAGCGTCAGCGCCACGCGCGCTTCCATCGCCAGCGCCGGGTGACAGCAGATGAAGATCAGCCGGAGCCGGTCGTCGTCGATGGCGCCGAGAGGCTCGGGCGGGTCGTCATATGACATCTGAGCCTCCTTGTGCTTGTCGTCGCGTTTGTTCTCGCGCCGGATCCGGTCGATGGCCTTGCGGTTGGCGGTGGTGGTCAGCCAGGCGCCCGGGTTGGGCGGTACGCCGTCGGCCGGCCACCGCTGGACGGCGGTCGCGAACGCCTCGGCCGCCGCCTCCTCGGCGATGTCGAGGTCACCGAAGCGCCTGGTCAGGGAGGCGACCACCCGTGCCCACTCCTCATGGTGGGCCTGGGTGATCGCCTCGCGGACGTCGATCCTTTTCACAGGAACGGCCGCACCTCGACTTTCCGATTGCAGGCCTTCGACCCCTCGGCTGCCAGCTTGAGCGCCACGTCGAGGTCGGCTGCCTCGATGATCCAGAAGCCGGCGAGGTACTCCTTCGACTCCAGGAAGGGTCCGTCGGTGACCATCGCCTCCCCACCCCGGTTGTCGATGACGGTGGCCGTGTCGGGCGAGGCGAGGCCGCCGGCGAAGACCCAGTGACCCTCGGCCTGGAGCCGGTCGTTGAACACGTCGATCGCAGCCTCCTCGTCCGGGGTGGCGAGGCCGGCCTGGTCGTGGATCACGGAAACCAGGTACTGCATCTAGAGATCATCCCCTGTGGTGTCAAGACGGCGTGGTTCGGTGGTCAGGGACTTCAAGCTGTCGCATACTGCGGGCGCCCGGCCGGCCGGTAGACCTGGATCGTCACGCCCTTCGAGTCGACGCGCGACTCGACCAGGTCGAGCGCAAGATCCGGGCCGGTCTCCGGGAACAGTCTCGCGCCCTGGCCGAGGATCACCGGGATCACGATCAGAGTCATCTCGTCGACCAGGTCGTTCTCCAGCAGCCACCGGGTCAGGGCGCCACTGCCGTGCACCTGCAGCTCACCGCCTGGCTTGGCCTTCAGGTCCGCGATGGCGGTCACAAGGTCGTCGGACAGGACGGTGGTGCCCGACCACGCCGGATCGGCGAGTGTGGTCGATGCCACGTACTTGGGCCGTGTGTTCAACGCCCGCGCGACAGGCTCCCAGCCCGGGACATCCTGGACCGTCCAGGACCCCCACGAGTCGGCGAACAGCTCGTAGGTCCGCCGGCCGAGCAGGAACGCGTCGGCGCGCTGGTAGGTCTGGTTGATGAACGCGTGCGTCTCGTTGTCGCCCTTGCCCAGGGCCCATCCGCCGCGCTCGAATCCGTTCCTGCGGTCCTCGTCCGACGCGCCGCCGTTTCCCTGCATCACTCCATCGATGGTGACCTGAGTCATGGTCGTCAGCTTCATGATCGCGGTTCCTTTGCCTTGGCGCCGCCCCCTTGCGGGCGGTCTCACCAGTGCTACGAACACCACCGCCCCGATCCGACACCGCCTCCCAAGACTTCTTTGAAAAATCTTCCGGGACGCCGGTCGTCAGCGATCCGACAGCACGACAGTGTCGCGGCGACTACGCTCCACCTCCTCAAGCGCGCCCAGCGCGGACAAGCTCGTGGACCAGATCGATTGCGGAGCTCACCGACATTGCCGGTGTCGCTCGCTTAGGCGACAGCGACGTCGACCGTCTCCTGCGGGACGCCGGGATCGTGCGCCACCGGGACAAGATCGAGGCAACGCCCGCAGAGGGCAGCCTGGCGGCGTTCGTCTGGCGTTACGAGCCCGATGACAGTGAGCTGCCCGAACCGCAGACCCGCTCGACGTCCCCGGCCTCGGTCGCGCTGTCAAAGGATCTGCACGAGCAGGGCTGAAGTTCGTCGGCCCGACCACCGTGCACGCGTTCCTGCAGCGATGGGGCTGATCAACGACCACCCCAAGAAGTGCGTCATCCGGCCCGAGGCTCACTCGGCCCGCGAAGCGTTCGTCCGCCCCGTACGCCTCACGAGATCAGCGGTGGGCCAGCCGCGACGCTGAAGCGCCACCGAAGCGCTATAAGGCCGTCCGGTCAGCGGCGCGCCGAGCATCACCGCTGAAGACGGCCTCCCTCGTGGCCGTCATCAGCGGTGAGTGATCAAGGGCCGAACCGGAGGCGCCCCCACGACCAGTTCGCGCAGTGGCCACGAGCGAACCTCATCAGGGCAGCGCCTACGAGATCCGGTCCCTCTCGGGGGCAGCCAGGATCAGGCGACCGTGATCAGCCGGGCCGCCACGCCCGATTCGCCCTGCAACCGCACGGGCCCGTTTGGAGTCGTGATCAGGGGCGGGAAAAGGAGTGGGCGGGATCGCATCGGGCTGGTAGCTTGCAGTTGACCGTGACACCGCCCGAGGAGGTGAGCCCCATGAACGCTGTATCGATGTGGGTGCTCCCCATTCCCGTCACGGCCGGCGATTGACGTAGGTGTCGCCGGGAGCGCCTCGACAACAAGGCACTCCCGAAAGGCAACACCTATGGACTCTCTGCAGTTCCCCGCCGAGCCGCCGTCGAACGATACGGTCGAGCGCGACTTGACCGTGGGCGACGCCCCCGGACTGCGGTCGCCGGCCTCCGACGCCGATCGCGCGCCCATGTTCGACGTGATCATTGCCGGGTGCGGGCCGACTGGCGCGATGCTGGCCGCCGAATTGCGGCTGCACGACGTGCGGGTACTCGTTCTGGAGAAGGAAACCGAGCCCAAGTCGTTCGTCCGCATAGTCGGTCTGCATATTCGCAGTCTCGAGCTGATGGCGATGCGCGGACTGCTGGAGCGCATTCTCCAGCATGGAAGACAGCGTCCGGCCGGCGGTTTCTTCGCCGCCATCAACGAACCCGCGCCCAAGGGCCTGGATTCCGCGCACGCCTATCTGCTGGGCATCCCGCAGCCAGTCATCGAACGCCTGCTCGAAGAACATGCGATCGCACTGGGTGCGCAGGTCCGGCGCGGTTGTGCGGTGGCCGGTTTCGAGCAGGACGACGAGGGTGTGACCGTCGAGCTGGCCGACGGGGAACAGCTGCGTTCGCGCTATCTCATCGGCTGTGACGGCGGGCGCAGTACGGTGCGCAAACTGCTCCGCGTCGGCTTCCCCGGCGAGCCCTCGCGGACCGAGACGCTGATGGGCGAGATGGAAGTGGGTGTGCCGCAGGAGGAGATCACCACCAAGGTGACCGAAATCAGCGAGACCCATAAGCGATTCTGGCTCCGGCCCTTCGGCGAAGGGGTCTACAGCGTCGTCGTGCCCGCCGCGGGAGTCAGCGACCGCGCGCAACCTCCCACCCTCGATGATTTCAAACAACAGTTGCGCACCGTCGCCGGAACCGATTTCGGCGTGCACTCCCCGCGCTGGATGTCCCGCTTCGGGGATGCCACCCGGCTGGCCGAACGTTATCGGGTCGGGCGGGTGCTGCTGGCCGGCGATGCGGCACACATCCATCCACCCATCGGCGGACAGGGCCTCAACCTGGGTGTTCAGGACGCATTCAACCTCGGCTGGAAACTGGCCGCACAGATCCGCGGCTGGGCGCCCGAAACGCTGCTGGACACCTACCAGGCCGAACGTCATCCGGTCGCCGAGGACGTGCTGGACAACACCCGCGCCCAGATGGAACTGCTGTCCACCGAACCGGGCCCGCAGGCCGTGCGCAGGCTGCTCACCGAACTGATGGACTTCGACGAGGTGAACCGCTTTCTGATCGAGAAGATCACCGCGATCGGCGTCCGCTACGACTTCGGCGAAGGCCCCGACCTGCTCGGCCGCCGCCTGCGCGACATCGACCTGAAACAGGGCCACCTCTACGATCTGCTGCATCGCGGCCGCGGCCTGCTGCTGGACCGCACCGAACGCCTGACCGTCGGCGGCTGGTCAGACCGGGTCGATTACCTCGCGGATCCCACTGCGGACCTGGATGTCCCGTGCGTCCTGCTACGCCCCGATGGCCACATCGCCTGGATCGGCGACGATCAACAGGGCCTGGACGACCACATCTCCCGCTGGTTCGGCAGGCCCGCCAACTGATTTCGGTCTGGTTTGACAAGCGGCACGGTTTTCCATGATCGAAAGCGTCAGCCTGGACCGACCATCGGAAAGCCGTGCCCGTGTCGCCGTCTTCCCCGATCGATGTCGCCTTCGGCGAGTTGTCCGAGTCCGTCGCTGAGGATGAGGCCGCCGCGTCTCGACGCCCCGAGCGGCTTCGTGCCTACTGACGGCTTGGGAGCATCGCGAGCGCCTGCGACCGCTGGGCGACCAAATCGGCGTAGGTGCCGTCGCGCTCGGCCCACCGGTGCATCAGCACGCCCTCAACGAGGATCTCGTGCGGAGTGGGGTTGGTCTGGAGCAGGTCCATCACCTCGGTGGCGAACTCGGCCAGGTCGAGCGCGCGGGGGTTGCGCTGAGCCTGCTCCGGCGTGGTGGCGACAGCCGGGGGGACGAGTTCGGACACCTCGATGCCTGTGCCGTCCAG
Source organism: Microbispora sp. NBRC 16548 (assembly GCF_030268985.1). Classification (NCBI taxonomy): domain Bacteria; kingdom Bacillati; phylum Actinomycetota; class Actinomycetes; order Streptosporangiales; family Streptosporangiaceae; genus Microbispora; species Microbispora sp. NBRC 16548. Next base: position 81,319 of record NZ_BSSF01000003.1, on the reverse strand, counting down.
TTGCGCGCGCAACGCCTCGGAGTAGGCGTGCACGCCGGCCTTCGAGGCTGCGTAGGTCGGCATGAGCGGGAACGGCAGGAACCCGATACCCGAGGTAACCGTGATGATGGTTCCGGCGCCGCGCCCGACCAGGTGCGGGGTGAACGCGTCGATGACGCGGATCGTGCCAAGGAGGTTGGTGTCGATCATTTGCTGTGCGGCACCGAAGTGCGCGGGATCGCGCAGGTCCTCAGGGATCCCAATCCCGGACATCGTCACGATCGTGTCGAGGCCCGGGTGGCTGCGGAGGATCGCGTCGCGGGCACGGTCGACGCTGTCCTGGTCGGTCACGTCGATGGGAACGGTGTCGAACCCCTCAGCTGCGAGTTGGTCGAGCAGGTCGGCTCGTCGGCCGCCGACGACGACAGAGCTGCCGGCCGCGGCGAACCGGCGAGCGAGCTCGAGACCGATTCCCGAGGTGGCGCCGGCGATGAAGACGGTGCGATTGGTGATGTCCACTGATTGCTCCTGCTCAGGGCGCGCCGGTCAGCGACAAGCCGGTGGGCGCGGTCGATGAAGTTCTGAGTTCCGGTTCCCGTCGGGCGCGTCACGCGGACGGGAGAACAGGCCGTTGCCGCCCGCCTGGGGGCGCGGCGACACCTTCAGTGTCGATCCGTTCTCCGGCTGGAGGCAGTGCCCCCTTCTTCCAGGGTCCTGTCAGGGCCCCCCTTGGCCGGGAGAGCCCGAAATACGATGGCGAATATGAGCGACGACGACCGCGCCAACCTGCTCGGCGGCTACCTGCGTGCCCGGAGGGCCCTGGTCACCCCGGAGCAGGCCGGGCTTGCGCCGGGTGCAAACCGTCGCGTTCCGGGGCTTCGCCGTGAAGAGGTCGCCATGCTCGCGGGCATCAGCGCCGACTACTACCTGCGGCTGGAGCGCGGCCGCGACAAGAATCCCTCATCTCAGGTCCTCGAGTCGCTCGCGCGGGTCCTGCGCCTCGACGAGCTCGAAGAGGAATACCTTCTCGGCCTGGCCGCCGCGCGCCCGAAGCCTCAGCGGCGTAGGAAGCCCGAACGTGTCCCCGCACGGTTGCACCAGCTCCTGGCGAGCCTGCAGGTTCCCGCCTTCGTGGAGGGGCGCGCGTTCGACGTGCTCGCGTCCAACCGGCTCGCGGTCGCGTTCTCTCCGCGCCTCCAGCCCGGGTACAACCGTCTGCGGTCGCTGCTGCTCGATCCCGAGGAGCAGGCGTTCCAGCAGCATTGGACGCGCTCCACGGAAGGATTCGTCGCCGCCTTCAGGAAGTCCGTCGGGGACGACATCGACAACCCGCGGTTCGTGGAACTCGTGGGCGAGCTCGCCCTGTCGAGCGAGCGCTTCCGAACCCTCTGGGCGCGCCACGACATCCGCAATCTCGAGGGCGGCACCACTACCGTGAACCATCCCGTTGTCGGTGAGCTGCGCCTGCACCGAGACAAGCTCCCTGTAGACGACCTGCTCCTGGTCCTCTACTACGCCGATCAGGGCAGCGAGAGCGACGAGAAACTACGCCTCCTCGCCTCCATGGCCCGGACAACACCCACCCGGACGGACGCCGGATCACAAACGGCTGAACCGAACAGCCATCTCGAAACCCACGGTGACCTGACCGCTGAGCATTAGCGTGTTCCTCGACGTCGAGTTCGATCACGATCGATCAGCATCTCGGATCGTTTGACGGTACGCGCGTAGCCACCCCAACCGCCTCGGACCCGGATGGTGACGGCAGGCTCGATCTGCGAGAGCTGGGCGCGGACGGCGCCGCGGCTGACTGATGCCCTCGTCAATCGCTCGACTGGCGGCTGCTGACGTCCGCCGGTCATGCGGGGCACTGCGTACAACCGGCGACGCTACCGTCTTCCGACGGCACCCCTGTCACGGACGCTCGGGAGCAGCGAGCAGGCCGCGGTTGTAACCCTCCGCGACCGCTGCCGCACGGTCGTTGACGTCGAGCTTCGCGTAGATGTTGAGCAGGTGCGTCTTGACCGTAGCCTCGGTGATGAACAGCCGGGCGGCCGCCTCCCGGTTGGTGTGGCCGGCCGCGACCAGGCGCAGCACCTCCAGCTCGCGCTGGCTCAACGGGCCGGTCGACGGAGCCGGGGTGCGCAGCCGGCTCATCAGGCGGGCGGCGACCGACGGAGAGAGCGCGACCTCGCCGCGAGCGGCCGAGCGTACGGCGCGCAGCAACTCGTCCCGCGGCGCGTCCTTGAGCAGGTAGCCGATGGCGCCGGCCTCGATCGCGGGCAGCACGTGGCTGTCCGTGTCGTAGGTGGTCAGCACCAGCACCCGGGCCGGTACGCCGCGCCGGGTCAGCTCGCCGATCGCGGTGACGCCGTCCATGCCGGCCATCCGCAGGTCCATCAGGATCACGTCCGGCCCGAGCGCCTCGGCCAGCCGGACCGCCTCCGCCCCGTCCGCCACCTCGCCGACCACGGCGAACTCGGGGTCGCGGGCGAACATGCTGCTCAGCCCGTCCCGTACCACCGGGTGATCGTCGACGATGAGCAGCTTGATCGGGTCACTCACGAACGCACCTCCGGCGCCTCGGCGGGCAGGCAGGCCGAGATCCCGGTCCCACCCCCCACCTCCGATTCGATCTGCAACGTGCCCGACAACGCCTCGATCCGCTGCCGCATCGCCACCAACCCGAAGCCCCCGTCGCGCTGGACCTGGATGGTCGGGTAGTCGAAGCCGCGGCCGTCGTCGCGGACGTCGAGGGCCACCTGCCGGTCCATGTAGGAAAGGGTGAGACCGACACGGGTGGCGGTGCCGGCATGCTTGGCGACGTTGGCCAAGGCCTCTTGGGCGACCCGTAACAGGGCGACCTCGGCCTCCGGGCGCATCGTGCGGGTCTCGCCGGTGACGGTGACCTGGGCCGGGATGCTGTGGCGGGCCGACCACTTGGCCGCCACCTCGGTGATGGCGTCGGCCAGGCGGCCGGTCTCGAGCGGCTCCGGGCGCAATTCGTTCACCGAGCGCCGCGCCTCGGTCAGGCTCTCCCGGGCCAGCGAGGTCGCCGCCGCGTGGTGCCGGCGCCACGCGGCCGGATCGTCGGCCGCGTGCTCGGCGGCCTGCAACTGGGTGACGATGCCGGTCAGGCTCTGTGCCAGCGTGTCGTGGATCTCCCGAGCCATCCGGGCCCGCTCGTCCAGGACGCCGGCCGCGCGGGCCTGCTCGACCAGCCGTTCCTGCAGCGCCGCGTTTTCGGCCAGCGCCGCGGCCAGCCGAGCGTTGGCCTCCCGGGCCTCGCGCAGCGCCGCCTCCCGGGAGGCGTAGTACCGCGTGCCGATCTCGCCCATCCAGGCCACCAGGCACATCGGCGCGATGTTGACGACCAGGATCCCCAGGTACTCGAGGCGGCCGATCCAGGAGCCGGGGTCCAGGCCGGCCGCCTGTGCCGTGCCGGCCACCACCGCGGCGCCGGCGACGAAGTACAGCTCGCGCGGCCAGCCGATGATCCGGTACGCGTAGAAGTACAGCACCGGCGTGTAGAAGCCGAACCACGGGTTGCGCAGGACCATGACCAGGCCGAACAGAATCAGGCCCGCCAGGAAGACGCCCATCACGCCGATCCGGTCGCGCCACGCCGGACGCAGCGTGAAGAGCGCCAGGCTCCACACCGCGGCCGCCGCGCAGAGCGCGAGGTCGATGGCGAGGGAGCCCGGCTGGTCGTGCTTGAAGGCGATGGTCAGGGCGGCCATGACGGCCAGCAGCACGTACGGGACCACGGTGACCATGGGCCGGAACCGTTGTTCCCAGCCCGCCGGCCCGGCCATCTGCCAACTCTGCATCGCGTACCTACTCCCAGCGGAACAATCTAGCCGCCGCCACGGCCGCCCCGGCCGCCCACGCGAGCAACGTGACCAGAGCGAGCCAGTGCGGCCAGCGCCCGTTCGTCGCGTCCTGCATCGCGGTGACCGCGGCGCCCATCGGGGTGGCCTGGCTGATTTGCCGCAGCATCGCCGGCATGGTCGGGATCGGCAGGAACAGGCCGCCGAGGAAGACCAGCGGGTAGAAGACGACGGCGCCGAGCGCGTTGGCCGCCCGCCCGCCGGGTGCGGCCGCGGTGACGAGCAGGCCGACGGCCATCAGCGCGAGCGCCGCCAGCAGCGTGGTCAGCAGGAAGCCTGCCATCTGCCGGGGCAGTACCACTCCGAACGCGAACCGCGCGACCAGCAGCAACGCGGCCACCGCGACCGCGGCGGTCAGCAGCATGACGATCAGCTGCGCGGCCAGCACCCGGACCGGCCCGACCGGCGTGGTCCGCAGCCGCCGCAGCACCCCCTTCTCGCGGTAGCCGGCGAGCACCGGCGGCAGCACGTTCAGGGCGAGCATGGCCAGGGCGAAGGCGACCAGGATGGGTACGTACGTGTCCAGGAGCGTCAGCCCGCCGAGGTCGGTCCTGTGCTCCTTGTAGAACGGCAGGTTGCCGAAGATGATCAGCAGGAGCAACGGCAGCCCGACGCCGAAGGCCGGCCCCGACCTCTCCCGCAGGAAGAGCTTCAGCTCGGTCATCGTCAGCGTGGTCATGAGGTCCTCCCGGTCAGCGCCACGAACGCGTCCTCCAGCGTGGGTTGCCCGGCGCGCTGGAGGAGCTCGGCCGGCGTACCGGTGACGAGCACCCGGCCGGCGTCGATCACCGCGATCCGGTCGCAGAGGCGTTCGGCCTCCGGCATGAAGTGGGTGACCAGCACAATCGTGACGCCGGCGGCGCGGACGCCGGCGATCAGATCCCACGTGTCGCGACAGGCGTGCGGGTCCAGCCCGGTGGTGAGTTCGTCGAGTACGGCGATCCGGGGCCGCCCGATCAACGCGAGCGCGATGGCGAGCCGCTGCTTCTGGCCGCCGGAGAGTTTCCCGTACGGTGTCTTCTCCCGCCCGGCCAGCCCGAGCCGTGCCAGCAACTCCCCCGAATCGGCCGGGTCCGGATAGAACGACTGGTAGAGCCGCATCGCCTCCCCCACCCGCAGCCGCTCGGGCAGCCGGCTGTCCTGCAGTTGCACGCCCACCCGCCGGGTCAGCTCGGCGTGGTCGCGCCCCGGGTCGCGGCCCAGTACGCGGATCCGGCCGCGGTCCGGCGCCCGCAGGCCCACGAGGCACTCCACGGCCGTGGTCTTCCCTGCGCCGTTGCGCCCGAGGATGCCGAAGATCTCCCCCTGCCTCACGGTGAACGAGACGTCATCCAGGGCCACCGTGCCCCCGTAGCTCTTGTGGAGGTTCTCCACCTCGATCACCGCACTCACGGCCGGACCGCCCGGCGCCGGTTGATCTGCACGACCACGGCCAGCAGGAGCAGGCCGCAGATGCCCTGCTCGAACTTGAGCCAGAGCGGGAACGTGCCGGGCAGCGCGATGATCACCACGATCGCGACCAGCATGACCGCGGTGACGACGCGCAGCCGCAGCAGCATCCGGCGGTCGCCGCGGGCCGCCCGGACCGCGAAGAGCAGCGTGAGCAGCGAGGAGGCGGCGACGATGGTGCTGCGGATCCAGACCGCGGTGGTGACCATCGTCGCGTCGTGCCGAAACACGATCACCGCCACCAGTGTCAGCAGGCTGACCGCGGCGTACCCGCTGATCAGCCAGACCACATTGCGCATGTCGGTTGCCTCCGTCTCTTCGTTCCCTGACGGGAATCAGCGTCGCAACGGAGGCACCCCGTGCGGATCGCCCGATCTCCCGAGCGGGCGGTGGAATCGGCCGCTCGCCCACGTGGTGGAGCGACTCCACCGATCGGTGGAGTCAGGGGCGTTCAGGCAGGGCGGGATCGGCAGGCCGAGGTCGAGACGGGCGCGGTTCCAGGAGCCCGGCAGCGCGGCCGCCCTCCGGCATCCGGTCGCCGAGGAGCAGGCGCGCCGGCCGGCGCGACCGGCATCAACCGGCGTGGCGGCGCCCGCTGACACCGGTCGAGGGCGTGGGACGGCCGACCGGCCGCCTCGGCGTACGCAGGAGGCCGCGCGTGTGGACAGTGGCGGTCACGCGGTCACCTTCTGGAGGAACTCGCTCACGTTGACCGCGGTCCTGCTGATCTTCTCTTCGAGCGTGAGCGACTCGGGCATCCGCCCGCCGGGCCCGACGTCCTTCTTGCCCCGCAGGTAGAGGGAGCAGGCCAGGTCGGTGCAGATGTAGGCGCCAACGGAGTTGCCGCTGCCGCCGGTGCGGCGGGCGGTCATCAGCGACACCCCGTCGCCGGTGTGCGTGGTCAGGCAGAGCGAGCACATGCTGCGCCGTACATGTCCGGCATTGGAGGTGGCCCGTCGTAGCGCCACCCCCACCAGACGGTCACCCTGCTCGGCGACCAGGTATGCGCGACCCGGCGAGGAGGGATCCTGCCAGCCCAGGAAGTCCAGGTCGTCCCAGGGCCGCACATCCAGGTCCCTCGGTACGGCAAGGCGTTTGGCCTCGCCCTTGGTGCAGTTGACGAACGAGGCGCGGATCTCGCGCTCGGCAATTGGCCTCATAGGCCCGAACCTACCGATGACCGGTTTTAGCGGCAATCGATTATGCATCCTCCTAGGAGTCCTAGGCAGGCCGGCATGTGTTCACCGGCGCCGTCGCCCACCGGTCCGAGCAGGACCGCAACGTCCTCGGCCGCCCGCCGGCCCGCTTCGCCGACGAGTGCCTCACCACGGGCTTCACCGGAGCGACGGGGGTGACGACGCCGACCGTCACCTGAGCTCCCCATGCGCAGGGGGTGACGGGCTGAGCACTCTGCGTTACTATTCGATTACTAAGAGTAGAAGTTCGGCCCGCCCAAGGAGCGTCATGAAAAGGTTCGTCCTCGTCCCCGCCCTGACGGCCGCGACAATCGCGATCAGCGCCGGCGCCGCCTACGCCTCCCAGTACGTCGCCTATGAGGGACCCGGCTTCAGCGGCAGGTCGGTGGTCATCGACCGCTGCGGCGTGTCCAACATCCCCTTCCACGGGTCGTACCGGTGGTACGGCGACGGCCAGAGCGGCCGGATGTACAACCAGCCCGACGCGCAGGGCGTGGCCCACTTCACGCTCGCCGCCGACAGGAACGCGGAGCAGAGGACTCCGGTCGGCTGGAAGAGCATATTCATCGTCTGCTGACCCCGGCTCCGCCACGCCCCGTCCCCGGGACCCTCCGGGGGCGGGGCGCTCCGCGTTGCAGGAGGACCACCGCCTCCCGGCCGCGCCCCGGCTGGGCCATACCGGCGATCGCTCCCACCGCCGCGCGGCTCGACGCCCGAGCCGGAGAAACGCCGATGCGGGCTGCCGGCGCCGGCTGAAAGACTGCGTGGATGATCGCATGGGAACCGAAGAATGATCTGCACCGCTATTTGCAAGCCGCCCGCGACGCTCTGCTGTGGAAGCTCGACGGGCTCTCCGAGTATGAGATCCGCCGCCCGCTGACCCCCACCGGCACCAACCTCCTGGGGCTCGTCAAACACCTCGCGGGGGTGGAGGCGGGCTACTTCGGCGAGACCTTCGGGCGGCCGTTCGGCGAACCGCTGCCGTGGATGGAGGACGACGCCGAGGACAACGCGGACATGTGGGCCACGGCGGACGAGTCGCGCGACAACATCGTCGGGCTGTACCGCCGGGTATGGCAGCACGCGGACAGCACGATCGCCGCGCTGGCGCTCGACGCGACCGGCCGCGTGCGGTGGTGGCCGGACGAGCGGAGCGAGGTGACGCTGCACCAGATCCTGGTGCACGTGATCGCCGAAACCAACCGGCACGCCGGCCACGCCGACATCGTCAGGGAGCTCATCGACGGGGAGGCCGGGATGCGGGACGGCAACCTCAACCTGCCCTCCGGCGATCAGGAGTGGTGGGAGAGCTACCGGAACCGGCTGGAGCAGACGGCGCGGCAAGCCGGCCAGTACTGATCGCGTTTCGCGCCACTCGGATCGTCGCGGCGGCCTGGAGTGCCTTGTCGGCGCCCGGTGACGTGCCGGGCGGCCCGCCCGAGCGGGACGAGGGGCGCCGGGTCGCGCCGCCGGCCTGGCCGTACCAGAGGAACGCCACGCTGGGTCCGGCCTCCGGAACCGGCCGGAAGTACGATCGCGGGCGGCGCGAACCATGCTTCCGGCCGATAACGACAGGGGGCCGCCGCCCGCAGGATGAGGCCCCATGCATCCTGAGAACGCCACCTCCCCCGCCGTGCGCCTCCGGCCCGGCGAGCCCGGCCACGCCACCACCTCGGCGGGCCGCCCGCGCATCGCCGCGCTCGACGTCGTGCGCGGGTTCGCCTTGTGCGGGATCCTGCTCGCCAACGTCCAGCCGATCGCCGCGACCGGCGCGTTCGTCGCGCCGTCCACCCCCGGGGGAAGTGAGGCCGCCTGGCTGGGCCTGCTCGTCGAGCAGCGTTTCTTCCCGATCTTCTCCCTGCTCTTCGGCGTCGGGTTCTCGCTGCTGCTGGACTCCGCGGCCGCCCGCACCGCCCGCCCGCGCGTGGTCCTGCTGCGCCGGCTCCTGGCGCTGCTCGCGCTCGGCGTGGCGCACTTCGTGCTGCTGTGGCACGGCGACATCCTGAGCACCTACGCCGTCATCGGCCTGCTGGTGCTGCTTCCCTCGACCTGGCTGCCCCGCCTGGCCGTCGCCGCCCTCGCTCCCGCGTTCGTCGCGGTGTCGCTGCTCGTCGGGGGCGACCGGTTCGCTTTGATCGCCGGGCTGTTCCTGCTGGGCTCGGCACTGGTCCGGTACGGCGTGATCGACCGGCTGGAGCGGTCGGCGCGTGTGCCGGCCACGCTCGGGCTGGTCCTGGCCGCCGCCGCGGCGCCCGTGCTGTGGCTCCAGACCCGGTTCGACTCGGCCGACCGCGGCTTCAGCGTCTCCCTGGCCGGTGCAGGACTGCTGATCGCCGGGGTGTACGTCTGCGCCCTGCTGCTTGTGCTCAGGACCCCGCTGCGGCCGGTGCTGCGGGCCGTGTTCGCGCCGCTCGGACGGATGGCGCTGACCAACTACCTGTCCGCGACGGTCCTCGTGCTGGCGGCGGGCCGCGCCCTCGACGGCCCGCCGGACACCTGGCCGGCCCCGGCCGTGCCCCTGATCGCCGGCGTCATCCTCGCCGTCCAGTGGGTGTGGTCCACCCTCTGGCTGCGCCGCTACCGGCAGGGCCCGCTGGAGTGGCTGTGGCGCTGGGCCACCTGGGTCCGCCGCCCGCCCCTCCGCCGCGAGTAGACGACGTCACGGTCGCGAGCCGAGAGCCTGCGGAAACGCCCGGTCACCCTCCCCTTCCCCGGCCAGCGCGCCCACCGCGGCGTACGCCTCGGCGAGTGACCTGTCGCCCAGCTCCCTGAAGCGGGCCAGCGCCGGGACGTCCCCGGCGCGGGTCATCTCGGCCTGCACGACGTGCAGGTTCTCCTCGGCCACCCCGAGTTCGCGGAAGTACGTCCGCAGGTAGGGCGTCTGGAAGTCGAAGCCCTCCCGCGGAGTGCCGGGACCGTAGGCGCCGCCCCTGGCGGTGACCACGACCACCCTCGTGTCGCGCAGGCGCCTGCTTTCCGTGGCGGGATCGACGTACGCCCCCGGGAACGTCACCCGGTCGATCCACGCCTTGAGCGCGGCGGGCACCGTGAAGTTGTACATCGGGACGCCGACCAGCACGGTGTCCGCCGCCAGCAGTTCCCTGATCAGCGGCAGCGTCAGCGCCCATTCGCGTTCCTCGGCCGGGTCGGTGGCCATCGCGGCCACCCGCGCGAGCGGGACGACCCCGTGCCGCTCCACCCGGCGGCCGAGCGTCGTGTAGGCGTGGGACACCAGCGGCACGGGGTCGGCCGCCAGATCCCGGTAGCGGTACCCGATCGTGCCGTGCCGCCGGCACCAGACGTCGGCGAACGACGCCGTCAGCCGCCGGGTGACCGAATCGCCCGCGAGGCTCGCGCTGGAATCGACATGCAGCAATGACGTCACCTGTCACCTCTCCTGTCTCGTGTACGTCATGGTGGTGACGAGGCACGCGGGGGAAAGGTGACCGATGGGCGAGCACGACGGGCTGGCGGAACTGTTCGAGACGCACCGTCCTCATCTGCGTGCGGTCGCCCACCGCATGCTCGGCACCGGGGGCGAGGCCGACGACGCCGTCCAGGAGACCTGGCTGCGGCTGAGCCGCTCCGACGTCGGCGGGGTCGCGAACCTGGGCGGATGGCTGACCACGGTCGTCTCCCGCGTGTCCCTCGACATGCTGCGCGCCCGGGCCGCCCGCCGGGAGGAGGCAACGCCGCGGCCGTACGACCAGGCGCGGGACGACCAGGCAGTGGACGGCACGGTGTGGGACGGCGCAGTGTGGAACGGCGCGGGCGACCCCGAGCAGGAGGCCGTGCTGGCCGACTCCGTGGGCCGGGCGCTGCTCGTCGTGCTGGACACGCTGACTCCCGCCGAACGGGTCGCGTTCGTGCTCCACGACGTCTTCGCCGTGCCGTTCGACCAGATCGGCCCCATCGTGGGGCGGTCGCCGGCCACCGCCAAGAAGCTCGCCAGCCGGGCACGTCACCGGCTGCGGGGCAGGCCAGAGACCGCCGGTGCGGAGGCCGTGCGGCACAGGCGCGTCGTGGACGCCTTTCTCACCGCCTCACGCGAGGGCGACATGGACGGGCTGATGGCGGTGCTGGCGCCCGGAGTGGTGCGCCGGGCCGATCCGGCCGCGTTGCCGCCGGGTGTGCCGGTGGTGGTGCGCGGTGCGGGGGCGGTCGCGCGGGAGACCGTCGTCCTCGGCCGGCGGGCCCGGTTCGCCGAACCGGCGCTCGTCAACGGGGCCGTGGGCGTCGTGGTGGCGCCGCGCGGCCGGCTGCTGCTCGCCCTCGCCCTGGCGGTCGAGGGCGAGCGGATCGCCGAGATCGACGTGGTGGCCGACCCGGCGCGCCTGCGCGCGCTGGACCTCGCTCTTCTGGACCTCGCTCTTCTGGACCTCGCTCTTGTGGGCCAGGCCGTGTGAGGGGTGCACCTACGGCCTGGTGTAGGGTGCCGGTCACGGCGGCGACGACACGAGGAGGTGAGCCCCATTACCGCTGAACACGTCGGGTGCTCCCTTCTCCCCATGCGTACGGTCGCGTAGAGACAGACGACCGCGGGAGCGCCCTCGGCACTCCGAAAGGCTCTCCCTTGTCACTGTCCTTCTCCCCCGCTCCTCCCTCGATCGTGGCCCGGCTGCGGGCCGCCGGATGCGTGTTCGCCGAGGACGAGGCCCGTCTGCTGGTCTCCGCCGCGCGTACGCCCGCCGAGCTCGACGACATGGTGGACCGGCGCGCCCGCGGCCTGCCCCTGGAACACGTCGTCGGGTGGGCCGAGTTCTGCGGCCTTCGGCTGGCCGTCGATCCGGGGGTCTTCGTGCCCCGGCCGCGCACCGGGTTCCTGGTCCGCCAGGCCGCCGCACTCGCCCGGCCGGGCGCCGTCGTCGTCGACTTGTGCTGCGGCTCGGGTGCGATGGGCGCGGCGCTGGCCGCCGCCGCGGGGCCGGTGGAGTTGCACGCCGTGGACGTCGACCCCGCCGCCGTACGCTGTGCCCGCCGCAACCTCGCCCCGGTGGGCGGCAGGGTGTACGAGGGCGACCTGTACGCGGCCCTGCCGGCCGCGCTGCGGGGCCGGGTGGACGTCCTCGTCGCCAGCCCGCCGTACGTGCCCACCGGCGCGATCGGGCTGTTGCCGCCGGAGGCGCGCGAGCACGAGCCGCAGGTCGCGCTCGACGGCGGTGCCGACGGGCTCGACGTCGTACGGCGGGTCGTCGCCGGGGCGGACCTCTGGCTCGCGCCGGGCGGCCATCTGCTCGTGGAGACGAGCGAGAGCCAGGCGGAGGAGACCGCCGAGGCTGTCGCCCGCGCGGGGCTCACCGCCCGCCTGACACACGACGAGGAACTGGACGCGACCGCCGTGATCGGCACCCGGCCGAGCCCCGCTCACTGAGCGGCCACGAAGACGCAAAACCGGCTGATCGGCTCCGGGTGCGCTTGTCCAGGCCCTCGGGGAGTAAAGGAGCATACCCGTGACAGACACGACGTCCTTCCTGCTGGAACGCCTGCATGCGGCCGGCCTGACCGACGTCGTCGCGGTCGAGCCGGCCACTGGGGGCCTCGCCGCGACCGCGGGGCTCGCGCGCCGCGGTGACGGCACGTCGGTGTTCGTCAAGGCGTTCGGCGAGCCGCCGTCGGACGACGCCTTCGCCGCGGAGGCCGAAGGGCTCACCGCGCTGCGCGAGGCGGGCGGCGTCGCCACGCCCGAGATCATCCTCGCGGACCGCGACCTGCTCGTGCTGTCCGTGCTGCAGCCCCGGCCGGGCACCGAGGCCTTCTGGGAGCGGTTCGCGCATGTGCTCGCCCACCTGCACACCACCACGCGGTACCCCCGATTCGGGTGGCACCGGGACAACTGGCTGGGCCGTCGTCGGCAGGTCAACACCTGGGATGACGACGGGTTCGAGTTCTTCGCCCAGCACCGTCTGCTGCGCTGGCTCGGCGAGCGTCGCGTCCAGGAGGCGCTCGACACCGCGGACCGGGCGGCGCTGGAGCGGCTGTGCGATCGGCTGCCCGAACTGCTGCCGGTCAGGCCCGCGTGCCTGACGCACGGCGACCTGTGGGCGCTGAACGTCATGGCCACCCCCGGCGGGCGGCCCGCGCTGATCGACCCGGCCGTGTCGTACACGTGGGCCGAGGTCGACCTGGCCCACGTGTGGACGACTGCGCCGCCGCCCGAGGCGCACGTGTTCTTCGAGCTGTACGCGGAGCTGACCGGGCTCGACCGCGACTGGCGCGAACGCATGCCGATCCTCCAGCTACGCCAGCACCTGGCCGTGATCGCCCAGTTCGACCCCGACTGGGGCGCCGCCGACCTCGTGCGCGCCACACTCGCCCCGTTCCGGCGGCGGCCGTGAGCTCTTCTCCCCTGTGCAGGCCGGCCTCTTCGGCCGATATCAGGCCGAGCCCCGCTCGCTGAGCGGCCGGGGAGGCGGAACACCCGGATGCCCGCGCCGCCGCGGCCCACTCTCGACTGCCTGGCCGCGCACTGGTGGTCCTTGGATGCCGGGAGCGTCCCGCGCGCTACCGGCACCTCTCGCCCGGGGTGCAGAACCGCACCTCGGGGTAGCGCGGAGACGGCTCGTCCAGAAGGGGTTGCGGCTGGTGACGCAGGTGCCGGTCGAGGAAGGCGCGGACGTACGTGCGGGTGATCTCCGTGGAGCGGGCCGCGGACAGGTCGCCCGGGACCGCGATGCCGAGAGCGCCCGCCAGGAGCGGCACATCGGTGAAGGACTGGTGGTCGGCTCCGGGCAGGACGAGCCAGCGCTTCCAGCCGGTCAGAAGCTTCCAGTCGCGGTCCCAGGAGTTGTCGCGGCCCGCGGGCTGGTGTCCGGCCGAACCCATGAACAGGAACGGCCGCGACAGCCCGCTCTTCGCGATCCGGGCGTAGGTGGTGCCGTCCATGTCGATCCCGGCGCGCACCCGGGAGTCCTTCAGCATGGCCGCCACGGCGCCGGCACCGCCGATCGACTGGCCGGCCATCGCGATCTCGGACGGGTCGATCAGGGAGGATCCCTCCCACTTCGCGTCCGGTCCGGTCAGCTGGTCGAGCACGAAGGAGACGTCGGCCGCGCGGACCCCGGCCACCTTCGCGCCGAAGCCGGGGTCGGTGTCGCTGTCGCACGCGACGCATTCGGCGACCCGCCCGTCCGGGAACGTCGTCGCGTAGTTCTCGTAGGTGTGGTCGACCCCGGCCACCACATACCCCCTGCTGGCCAGTTCCTCGGCCAAGGCCGTGAGCGTGCTCCGGGGCAAGGTGAACCCCGGCGACAGCACCACCAGGGGCAGGCCGCCTTCGCGCCCGGCCGGTTTCGCGTCCTTGAGGGCATTGGTGCGGGTGCGGCTCAGCACGTCGTACGGCACGCCGGTCACCTTCTTGCCCTTCAGCGTGAGCTCGGACTCCTTGGCGGTCATGTAGGAGGCCCGCCGTCCCTCCCCCGCCTGGGCCGGATACCACAGGGTGGTCATGAGCTCCCTGGCCCTCACTTCGGGCACCCACGGGTCGGGGCGGGAGGTGTCCTTCAGATACAGGGTGGTCGCGCCGACCGGATGGGGGCCGGTGGGCGCGGGCAGGGTCGCGGCGCCGGTGGGTGCGGACGACGGGGCGGTCGCGGCGGCGACGGACCTGGGCGGGGCCGGTGCGGCGCAGGCGGCCGCGGCGAGGACGACCAGCCCGGCGACCGCCAGGTCTTTGACGGCATGACTCATGAAGCGGTTCGTCCTTTCACGCGGTACGTGCTCACGTGCGCGCCGGTCACTTGTGCAGCAGGTTCAGGGCCTCGTCGAGGGCGGGGTCACGCCCTGCGGCGGCGTCCTGCGGGGTCAGCGGCACGTAGTGGTCGGGTGCCACGCCGACCCGGTCGATCACCTCACGGCTGGGCGCCAGGTGATGCGTCGACGGGAACGTCAGGGTGGAGTTGTCGCCGAGGAGGTACGGCTGCGCCGGACCCGAGACGGCGCCCGCGGTTCGCGTTCCGACCAGCCGGCCGAGACGCAGGTCCTTGACGGCGGAGCTGAAGTGCTCGCAGGCCGAGGCGCAACCGCGGTCGGTGAGCACCACCAGTGGCAGGCCGAGCAGCGCGACGCTGTCGTCGGTCCGCATGGGGTCGCACGCGCCGTCCGCCGCGCACTGGTAGGCCGTGACCTTGCCGTGGGCGAACCCGCTCAGCAGCCGGATCGCCTCGCCGGGGCTGCCGCCGCCGTTGCCACGCAGGTCGAGCACGAGGCCGGTGAGCGTGCGGCCCGAGCCCAGCCTGGAGATCGCCCGGAAGACCCGGTCCGCGACGTCGGGCGCGAAACCGCTCAGCCGTACGTAGGCGATGCCGTCTCGCAGCAGCTTCGTCGTCACCACTTGCAGGGTGGCCGGATCGGGCTGGTACAGCCCCGGCTTCAGCGTCACGGTCCGGCGCCGGCCGGTTTTCTGCCGCAGGATTTGGAGCCGGACCGCTCTGGCCTCCGGGTATTGCGGGTAGAGCGCGGCGACGGCGGCCGGGGTGACCTCTCCGTCGACGAAGGGCGCCGATCCGTTGATCGACTCGATGACGTCGCCGGGGCGCAGCCCCGCGTCCTTCGCCGGTCCGCCCAGGACGCCGGTGATGAACAGCGGAGGCAGAGCGGTTCCGGGGTCGGCTCTCACCTGGGGGCCGACGTTGGCGCGCAGGCCCAGGCCGTACTGGTCGCCGTCGTAGTAGTCCGGCGGCCGCTTGACGCCGTGCGTCCAGCGGGCGTGGTCGTCACCCAGGCCGGCCACGATGGCCTGCAGGGTGGCGGCGGCGAGCTTCCCCTGGAGGCCGGCGTCGTCCGGCAGCCGGCTGGCGACGCGCCGGTACGCCGCCTCGAACGCGGCCCAGTCGGCGTGACGGTCACCGGTCAACGCCGGCATCGTCGCCTCGGGCAGGTCGCGCCCGCCGCGGTTGAGCTCCCGGGTGAAGGCGGCGAATCCCGCGATCAGCAGTGCGCGGGCGTCCAGCGTGGCCCTGCCGTAGTAGTTGGCGAGGATGCAGAAGTACGCCTGCCCGACGACGTCGATCGTGGTGGGCGTCTCCGGTGGGGGATTCCCCTGGGGCTCGGCGCAGACGGACGATCCGCCGGCGGTCGTCGCGGCGGGCTCGGTGCGCGGCGGCGTCGTGGTGCAGGCGACCGCCAGGAAGAGCACGAGCCCGGCCGTCATGAACTTGGCGGTCATGACAGGCGCCTGCGGATCCACCGGAAACAGAGACCGGCGAGGCCGGCGGTGACGAGGACGTAGATCCCGGTCTCGATCCACTGGAGCGGCCAGAAGCGCTCGAACGGCTGGTAGATCGCCTCCTGCCGGTAGCCCAGCCGGTTGATCTCGGCGATGCAGGCGTCGAAGCCCTGTGCCGGATCCTGGGCCTGCTGGGACGGCGCGCACGGTCCTGACGTCACGGACACGCGAACGGTGACGGGGGCGCCGTCGCCGCCGACCACGTGTCCGGACGGATCGGTGAGGCGGCTGGACAGCACCCAGGCGCCGGTGTGCCCTGGTATTGCCTTATCCAGGATCACTTGCGGAAACGCCTCGTCGCTGGACTTGTTGAACGAGTCCACGTTCTCCGGGCCGAGCTCGAAGGATGAGCTGACCGGAGGGAGGAGGTGGGGCCGGACCGTCAACGGCATGACGATCTGAACCGCCGCGAAGACGGCTAGGGTGAGAGCCATGGCGGGCAGGGTGCGCCTGACGATCAGCCCCGCGGTCACGCCGAGCACGAACGCGAACGCCGCATAGGCCATGGGGACGATGGCGCGCGCGCCGAACACCAGGGGATCCATGAGCGTGAAGCCCGGCGCGGCGGACTTGTCCAGGGGGGCGGACCACCAGGTCACCGCGAGACTGCACAGCCCGGCGGCCGCCGCGGCGGCCAGGCCGGTGACCGTGAGCTTGACGGCCAGCCAGCGGGCGCGGGTGATGCTCTGGTTCCACACCAGCAGATGCGTGCCGGCCTCCAGCTCGCGGGTGATCAGCGGCGCGCCCCAGAAGAGACCGATCAGGGCCGGAAGAACCAGCACGACGACGGTGGCGGCCTGGAAGGGGGCCTCGTAGTCGTCGAAGAACCGGTCGAAGAAGTGCGCGCAGCCGCCGTCCCGGGTGCAGGCGGTGATGCCGGCGGAGTAGTCGGAGGCCAGTTCCGGCCCGGTCAGTGCCAGGGCGGCGGCGAGCACGACGAGCGCGGCGGCCGTCGTCGCGGCCGCGACGCGGAACTGGCGCCAGGTCAGCCAGATCATCGCCGCACCTCCAGGACCGGTCGCCCCTGGGCGGGAGTCGGCCCTTCCATGTAGGCCAGGACGAGGTCTTCCAGGGTGAGCCGGCTGACGGTCCAGGCGGGGTCGTGGATCGGGTCCTCGGTGCGGATGACGAACGTGCTCTGCCGATCGGTGTGGCTGGCGGAGACGACGTGCTGACCGGCCGGGAGCCGGTCGGGGTCGCGGCGCGGGCCGGTGAGCCGGTGGTGGGTGGCCAGCAGGTCGTCCACCTGCCCCGCGAGCTGCACGCGCGAGCCGACCAGCACGATCAGGTAGTCGCAGGTCCGTTCCAGGTCGGAGACCAGGTGGGAGGAGAGCACCACGCTGAGCTCGTGCTCGGCGACGGCCTCCATCAGGCCCTGCAGGAACTCGCGGCGGGCCAGCGGGTCGAGCGCGGCGACCGGCTCGTCCAGGATCAGCAGCTCGGGCCGTTTGGCCAGGCCCAGGGTGAGGGCGAGCTGGGCGCGCTGCCCGCCCGACAGCTTCCCCGCCCGGTGCCGGGCATCGAGGCCGAGCCGTTCGATGCGTTCTCGCGCGAGCGCGGCGTCCCAGCCGGGGTTGAGCCGGGCGCCCAGCCGCAGATGGTCGGCGACGCTCAGGCCCGCGTAGACGGGGGTGTCCTGGGCGACGAATCCGATCCTGGCCAGCTGCGCCGGGTCTCCCGTGGGACGGCCGCCGAGCACGGCGACGGTTCCCGAGGTCGGCGTCAGCTGGCCGGCGGCCAGCTTGAGCAGGGTGGTCTTGCCGGCGCCGTTGGGGCCCACCAGCCCGACGACGTGGCCGGCCGGGATGTCGACGGTGCACTCGCGCAGCGCCCATCGCTTGCCGTACTTCTTGCCCAGGTCGCGGGCCTGCAGGACGGCGCTCACGCGATGTCCTCCTGAGCGGCGGTCCGGAAGGTGGTCATGAACAGCGCCTCGATGCTTTCGTCGTCGAGGCCGGCCAGGCGGGCCTTGGTCAGCCATCGGCGCAGGTCCTGCCGCAGCCGGCCGTGCGCGGCCAGCGAGGCGTCGGTCAGCGTCCTGGTCACGAACGTCCCGACCCCCGGCCTGGCCGCCACCAGGCCCTCGTGCTCGAGTTCCCGGTAGGCCTTGAGCACCGTGTTCGGGTTGATCGCCAGCCGCGCCACCACGTCCTTGACGGTCGGAAGCTGATCGCCTTCACGCAGCAGGCCCAGCCGCAGCGCGTGCCGCACCTGCTGGACGAGCTGCAGGTACGGCGAGACGCCGGACCGGCCGTCCAGGTAGAGCTCGATCATCACAACCTCTATTCATCTAGGTTCCTAGCACTTTAGGTATATAGATGTTAAGCGGTCGTAAGGATCAATGGATAGGTGTGTCAGCGCCCGGCGGCGCCGGTGACGTACTCGTGCAGACGCGCCGATCCTTCGAGCATGGCGACGGCCGTGGATGCGAGGACGGCGCCGCGTTCGGCGAGGGCGGCGCGCAGCGCCTCGGTGCTGCCGGTGCGGCGCAGGCCGTCGAGCACGTCTCCGATCCGCGCCAGCGGATACCGTCCCTGCCGCAGCATGTGGATCATGCGGGCGTCGCGGACCTCGGCCGGGCCGTACCACCGGTAGCCGGTGCCGGGCTCGCGCTGCGGCGTCAGCAGCCCGGCGGCCTCCCACACCCGCAACGCCGAGGTGCGTACGCCGAGGAGGGCGGCCACCTCCCCGACGCGCAGGGCGGACTGCGGCGCGGCCGGGCCGCCGGGATCCTGCCCGGCCACCGCTTCGAGCGCCTCCCCCGTCGCCCGCAGGGCGAGCCGCTGCTGGTGCAGCGCGGCGTGGCAGGCGTCCACGAGGGCGAGCGCGCCCGTCAGGTCGCCGTCGTGCACGGCCAGCATGATCGTGCGGGCGGCCTCCCACCCGTACCCCTTGGCCAGCGCCCGGTAGGCGAGCAGGGCCTCGCGGTGCCGCGTGTCGAACCTGCGGTAGCCGGCGGCCGTCCGCTCGGCAGGCGGGAGGATTCCCGCGTCGGCGTAGTTGCGGATCTGCTGGGTGGAGACTCCTGCCTCCCGCGCCAGATCGACCGGGCGCAGCGCCCTGTGACTCACCTGTGGCTCACCGGACTTGAGGCTTCGGGTCGCATCCGCTCATGATAAGCGCCTGCGAGTCTCAAGTGCCGCTCGTCAGGTGACGGCCCGGCGCAGGGCGTAGACGGCGGCGCCGGCCGCCAGCACGGCGGCACCGGAGACCACCGAGGACAGCGGCAGGGCGAAGGCCAGGATCAGGCACCCGGCCAGGCCGACGGCGGGCACGGCACGCGGCGGCCGTCCCTCATCGCGGCCGAGAGTCCAGGCGCTGGCGTTGGCGACGGCGTAGTAGACCAGCACGCCGAAGGAGGAGAACCCGATCGCGCCCCGCAGGTCCGCCGTCGCGGCCAGGATCGCCACGACCGCGCCGACGGCCAGCTCGGCGCGGTGGGGCACCGCGAAGCGCGGGTGGACGGCGGCGAGCGCGTGCGGCAGGTGCCGGTCGCGTGCCATGGCGAGCGTGGTGCGGGACACCCCGAGGATCAGCGCGAGCAGCGAGCCGGTCGCGGCGAGCGCGGCGCCCGCCCGTACGACCGGGGCCAGGCCGGGCATCCCGGCCTCCCGCACGACGGCGGCCAGGGGTGCGGCCGCGTCGCCCAGGGCCGCGCCGCCCAGCACGGCGAGCGCGGACACCCCGACCGCCGCGTAGACGACCAGGGTGAGCCCGAGCGCGAGCGGAATCGCGCGGGGGATGGTCCGCGCCGGGTCGCGCACCTCCTCGCCGAGGGTGGCGATGCGGGCGTAACCGGCGAAGGCGAAGAACAGCAGGCCCGCCGCCTGCAACACCCCGCCGGCGGTGGCGTCGGCTCCGACGTCCAGCCGGCCCGGGTCCGCGGCGCCGGAGGTCAGGCCCGCGATCACCACGGCGGCCAGGACCGCGAGGACCACCCCGACAATGAAGCGGGTGAGCCAGGCGCTCTTGTGGATCCCCGCGTAGTTGACCGCGGTCAGCGACACCACGGCCGCCGCCGCCACCGCGTGGGCCTGCTCCGGCCACACGTAGGAGCCGACGGTCAGCGCCATCGCCGCACACGAGGCGATCTTACCGACCACGAACGCCCACCCCGCCAGGTAGCCCCAGAAGTCCCCCAGCCGCTCCCGCCCGTACACGTAGGTGCCGCCGGAGGCGGGGTAGCGCGCGGCCAGCCGGGCCGAGGAGGTCGCGTTGCAGTAGGCGACCACCGCGGCCGCCGCCAGCCCGAGCAGCAGTCCGGAGCCGGCCGCCCGCGCCGCCGGCGACAGGGCGGCGAAGATCCCCGCGCCGATCATCGAACCCAGCCCGATGACCACGGCGTCGGACAGGCCCAGCCGACGCTCCAGCGGTCCCTGCCCAGCGCGGGCCGGTGTGCCCATGGCCACCTCCAGTGACATCGATCACCGTACTTCCCGGCCTGCGAGTGCGGACCGGCCGGGCGTTCCGTCTCAGGGCCACAGGCGGTGCCGCGCCCAGCCGGCCTCCTCGCGCGTGTAGCGCAGACGGGTGTGCCGGCGGTCGCGGTCGGCCTGCCAGAACTCGACTTCCTCTCCCGGCGCCCGTTCCGGATACGCCACGAGGCTGCGGCCCCGGAGCCCGCCTCTTCGGCAGTGTTCCATCAAATGGGTTTGATGTATTGTCCGGGTCATGGCGTCGTCCGAGCAAGCCCTTCCGGCGTTCGTGCGCCTGGCCGCCCACACGCTGCGCTGGCGGCTGTTGACCGAGCTCGCGGCGGGCGACCTGCGGGTCCGCGAGCTGATGACGCTGGTCGGGGCGCCGCAGAATCTGGTCTCCTACCACCTGCGGCTGCTGCGCGACGGCGGCCTGGTCACCGCCACACGCAGCAGCCGCGACGGCCGCGACAGCTACTACCGGCTCAACCTGGACCGCTGCGCCCAGGCCCTGGCAGGCGCCGGGGCCGCCCTGCATCCCGCACTGCGCGGCGTCCCCGAGCCGCCGGCGCCTCCGCCGCGGTGGCCCCGTCTCTCGGTGCTGTTCGCCTGCACGGGAAACAGCGCCCGCTCACCGATCGCCGAAGCTCTGCTGCGCCATCACACCGCCGGTCGCGTGACCGTGACCAGCGCCGGCAGCCGGCCCGCGGCACGGGTGCACCCGCATGCCGTACGCGTGCTGCGTGAGCAGTACGGCATCGACATCGCCGACCGGCGTCCCCGCCATCTGGACACGCTGCGCGGCCGCCGGTTCGACTACGTCATCACCCTGTGCGACAGGGTCCGCGAAGCCTGCCCCGAGTTCGGCGACCACGCGCGGCGGATCCACTGGAGCACCCCCGATCCGGCTGCGGCGGGCCGGTCGGAGCAGGACGTCCATGCCGCGCTCGGCCGAGCGGCGGCGGACATCGACACGCGCGTCCGTTACCTACTGCCTGTCCTGGCTCAGACTCCGGAGGCTCACTCATGACGGCGACCGACCACTACGCCTGCGTCCGCTACATCGTCGACGACGTCCAGGCGGCCGTCGGCTTCTACACCGCCCATCTCGGCTTCACCCTGAACAGCAGCGCCGCACCCGCCTTCGCCGACGTGGTACGCGGGCCGCTGCGGCTGCTGCTGTCCGGACCCGCCAGCTCCGGCGCCCGCGCCACACCGGCCGAGGCCACCGGCGCGGGCCGCAACCGCATCCAGCTGGTCGTCGACGACCTGGACGCCGAGATCGGCCGGCTGCACGCCGCGGGCCTGTCGTTCCACGGCGAGGTGGTCACCGGCCCCGGCGGCCGGCAGATCCTGCTCCCCGACCCCGCCGGCAATCTCGTCGAACTGTTCGAGCCCGCCAATCGGTCCTGACCTCGGCCGGCCAGGCTGATCGCGTGACACGGATCGCCAGGCGAAGCGTTTACCCGCGCCGCCGCGTGGCGTCCGGCCGTGCGGGGGAGTCTCCGATCGCGTACGAGCACGCGGGCGGCGCCCGACGACCGGGCGAGGACGGAGACGGCGTGGACGATCGTGATTCACCGGCGGTGCGCCGCCGCGACCTGCTTGGCCTGTCCGCCGCCGCCCTCGCGGGGGCGGCGGCCGTCACGGCCCCCGCCGCGGCGGCCGCGCCGCGAGCCCCTGAACAGGAGGCGGAGGTGACTCCGCCCGAGGACCTCATGCGCGAGCACGGCGTGCTGAAGCGTCTCCTGCTCGTCTACCGGGAGGGCATCAGGCGGATCGAGGGCGGCGAGCGGGCGCCCACACAGCCGCTGAACGCCGCCGCCCGCATCATCCGCGGCTTCATCGAGGACTACCACGAGCACCTGGAGGAGAAGTACGTCTTCCCCCGGCTGCGCGAGGCCGGCAGGCTCACCGGCACCGTCTCGGTCCTGCTGCTGCAGCACCGCCGAGGACGCGAGCTGACCGGGCGCATCCTCACCGCCACCCGGCATACCAGGGGGGCCAGGGCCGCCCACACCCTGGTCGCCGACATGGCGGCGTTCGTCCGCATGTACGAGCCGCACGAGGCGCGGGAGGACACGGTGGTGTTCCCCGCCTTCCGTGAGGTCGTGCCCGCCAAGGAGTTCCTCCGCCTGGCCGAGGTCTTCGAAGACGAAGAGCACCGGCGTTTCGGGCCGCGCGGCTTCGAAGGGGTGGTCGACCAGGTCGCCGATATCGAGAAGGCGCTCGGCATCTACGACCTGTCCCGCTTCACTCCCCCCGGATGACGCGTCCCCATCCCCTGAAGCGGCGGAGCCTCAGCGACGGAGGCGGCATCCGGGGCGGGCGGCGCCGTGGGAGCGGTTCGAAATGCGGGCGCTGCGCCTGGCTGCGGTCGGCGTCGGGTCACCACTGGCTGATGAGCGGCGTGTCCGGTCCGTGCCGCCGCCAGGCTTCGGTGAGGCGGACCAGGCGGGTGGGGGCGGCGATGCCGCGCACGGTCGCGATCTTGCCACCCGTGATGTCGAAGGTCACGGCGCCGATGACGTGGTCGCCGATCACGAAGAGGACGGCGGGGGCGCCGTTGACGAGCGCGTAGTGGATGGCGGGCGTGCCGCCGGCAAATCGCCGCTTGGCGGGTGTGGGTCTGAAGCCGGCCCGTACGACGGCGGCGATGCGCTGCGGAGCGTCGTAGCGCAGCAGCTTCTCGGCCAGGCCGGCGCCGTCGGAGATCGCGGTCGCGTCGTCGGTGAGCAGCGCCACCAGCCGTTCGGTGCGGCCCGAGGAGGCAGCGGCGAGGAATTCCTCGACGACCCTGCGGGCGGATGCCGGGTCGACTTCGCCGCCGCGGCGCGCGGCGGTGATGCGGCGCCGGGCCCGGTGGAGGTGCTGCTGGCTCGCGCACTCGGTGATGTCGAGGATCTCTGCGATCTCGGCGTGGCTGTAGGAGAACGCTTCGCGCAGGACGTAGACGGCCCGCTCGAAGGGCGACAGGCGCTCCATGAGCGTCAGCACGGCCAGGGAGACCGATTCGCGCTGCTCGAACGAGTCGGCCGGGCCGAGCATCGGGTCGCCGTCGAGGAGCGGTTCGGGCAGCCAGGCGCCGGCGGTGCGTTCGCGGCGGACTCGCGCCGAGCGGAGCCGGTCGAGGCACAGGTTGGTGACGACCTTGGCCAGCCATGCTTCCGGCACCTTGATCCGTTGCTGGTCCGCGGTCTGCCAGTGCAGGAACGCGTCCTGCACGACGTCCTCGGCGTCGGCGGCGGAGCCCAGCAGCCGGTAGGCCAGTGAGGCCAGCCGGCTCCGGCCGGCCTCGAACCGGCCGGTGCCGAAGCGATCAGTGGCGGTGCTGTCCACGCGGACCACCCTTCAGAAGTGAGTCAGGGGCCGGTAGGCGCGTTCGTCACGGCGCGGCGGCCGGGCGGTGCTTGCGCTTGGGCACGCCGAAGGTCGGGTGCGAGGTGGCCCACAGCGACATCTTGAGGATGCCCGCCTTGATCCGCGCGGGCTTCCGGCCGCCCATGTACTTCGGCTTTGCTCGCCCTTCGTCGTCGACCATCTGCAGGATCCCGTCCCGCCGCCCGAGGCTGATGTGGTTGTACGTGTAGACCAGCTTGGTGTTCGCGATCTTGCGGCCGGTCAGGCCTCCCACGATCGCCTCGACAGCCTGCCGGCCGGTGTAGCCGGCCGAAGCGCAGGACATCGGCAGCGGCCGGCCGTTGTCGCCGATGGCGTACGCGCTGTCGCCGACGGCGTAGATGTTCGGGTGCGAGACCGACCGCATGATGCGATCGACGACGATCTGACCGTTCTCGGTGACGTCCAGCCCGCCGGCGGCGGCGATGGGGTCGACCGCGAACCCGGCCGTCCAGACGGTTGCGTCGGACGCCAGGGCGGTGCCGTCGGCGCACAGCACCCGCGTCGCTTCGACGGCTTCGACGCTGGTGTACTCCAGGACGGTGACGCCCAGCCGGTCGCAGGCATGGCGCAGGTGGCTGCGGGCCCCGGCGGAGAGCCGGCCGCCCAGCTCGCCGCGGGCGACCAGCGCCACCGACAGGCCGGGCCGGGATTCGGCGATCTCGGTGGCGGTCTCGATGCCGGTCAACCCGTCGCCGACGACCACGACGCGCCCGCCTTCGTCCCGCCTGCCCAGGCTGTCCAGGCTGTCCAGGCGCTCGCGCAGGCGCAGTGCCGAGGGCCTGGCGGCGACGTCGAAGGCGTGCTCGGCCGCGCCGGGGACAGTGCGGTCGGCACCGTGACTGCCGAGCGCGTACAAAAGCGTGTCGTAGCCGAGTTCGACGCCGCCGGCGGCGTCGGCCACGGCGACGACCTGGCGCTCGGGGTCGACGGCGGTGACGCGGGCCACGCGCAGCCGTATCCCCGTGCCCGCGAAGACGTCGGCGAGCTTCGGAGCCTCGACGTCCTGGCCGGCCGCCAACTGATGCAGCCGCATTCGCTGGACGAAGTCCGGCACGGCGTTGACCACGGTGATCTCGGTGTTCGCCGGGGACAGCCGGCGGGCCAGGGTCCCGGCCACGTAGGCCCCGGCATAGCCGGCGCCGAGGACGACGATGTGGTGCTTCATGTGACGCTCCTGTCGGTTCGCTCGCTCTCGGTGAGTTGAGCGGAACGTCGCCCCGATTGCTGACAGGAACTGCGTGTGGCATGGGTCACAGAGCGGCAGGAGCGTCGCCCAGCGATGCTCACGACGCCGAGGCGGCGCAGAAGGTCCAGGTCGACGTCCATGTCCAGCCGGAAGTCCGGCTGACCGCGATCCGGCCGTGGGACGGTGTCGCCGGGACTCCGGCCGGCTCGTCAGGCGTCGTCACCCAGGTGGGCGGCGCGGGCGTTGAGGTAGCGCCGGCGCGGCAGGCTCGCCGCCCGCCGGGCCGCCGCCAGGTAGGCCTCGCGTGCCGCCGCCCGCTTTCCGGCCATCTCCAGCAGGTGCGCGCGCACCGCGGGCAGGCGGTGGTCACGGGCCAGCCGTTCGTCACCCTCCAGCCCGTCGAGCAGGTCCAGCCCCGCCCGCGGGCCCCGGCTCATCGCCACCGCGACCGCGTGGTTCAGCAGCGTCACGGGGTTGTCCGACATCCCCGTCAGCACCTCGTACAGCGCGGCGATCTGCGGCCAATCGGTCGTGTCCGCGCTCTGCGCCTCGTCGTGCAGGGCGGCGATCGCCGCCTGGACCTGATAGGGCCCGGGCGCACCCCGCGCCAGGGCCGCGTCGACCAGCACCACGCCCTCGGCGATGCGGGCGGCGTCCCACAGGGTCCGGTCCTGCTCGGCCATCGGAATCGGCGTGCCGTCCGGGGTGGTGCGCGCGGCGCGACGTGCGTCGGTGAGCAGCATGAGCGCGAGCAACCCGGCCGCCTCGCCGTCGTCCGGCAGCAGCCGGTGGACGATGCGGGCCAGCCGGATCGCCTCGGCGGTCAGATCCTCACGGCGAAGCCCGGCCTCCCCGGCGTACCCCTCGGTGAAGACCAGGTAGAGCACGTGGAGGACGGCGCTGAGGCGCGCGTCGCGGCCGGCTCGCGCTGGCATGCCGAACGGGAGGCCGCTGTCCCTGATGCGTCGCTTGGCCCGGGTGATGCGGCGGGTCATGGTCGCCTCCGGCACCAGGAACGCCCGGGCGATCTGCGCGGTGGTCAGGCCGCCGACCGCGCGGAGGGTGAGGGCGATCTGCGAGGCGGGCGACAGCGCGGGATGGCAGCACATGAACAGCAGGATCAGCGTGTCGTCGGACCCGGACGTGGACGCGTCCGCGGCGGGCGCGAGCCGCCACTCGGGAAGCGCCCGCCTGCCGGCGGCGTCCTCCCGTTCGCGCCGGGCCTGCTCGGCGCGCAGCAGGTCGGTGAGCCTGCGGGCGGCGACGGTGACGAGCCAGCCCAGCGGGTTATCCGGCAGGCCGTCCTCCGGCCAGCGGACGGCGGCGGCGAGCAGCGCCTCCTGCACGGCGTCCTCCGCGGTGTCGAAGTGGCCGTACCGTCGCACGAGCGCGCCGAGGACCCGCGGCGCCAGGCCGCGCAGCAGGTCCTCGGCCTCGCCGCGAGGCGTCGTCACAGCTCCAGCTCGGCCTGCGACTCGGCGATCGGACGCACGTCCACGTACCACTCGTGCGCCAGAGCCGCGTCCTCGGGATGCGGGGTGTGCGCCAGGCACGCGGCGATCTGCGTCGCCCGGTCGAAGCTGTCGCACTCGACGATCGTGTAGCCCGCCAGGACCTCCTCGGTCTCGGCGTACGGGCCGTCGGTGACGACGGGGACGCCCTCACGCAGCCGGATCCTGCGAGCGTGGACAGGGGCGGTCAGGCCCTGGGCGTCGACGAACTCCCCCGACTTCACCAGGTCGTCGTTCCACTCCGTCATGAACGCGTGCATGGCCGCGGCGTCCTCGGCCGACCAGGCGGGTCCGTGGCCCGGCCGTCCCGCCAGCTCGTCGTAGTCCCGCTGCGAGCCGTACAGCATGATCATGTACTTCACGGTTCGTTCCTCTCCGGCGGGCATCTTCGGCACCGCTTCACCAAGGACGTCGAAGCCGGCCCCCGGATCCGGACACACCCGTGAGCACGAAAGACCGTCCGGCCACTGTGCCGGAGCGGCCGCGGGCCCTGTCAAGCGGGGAAACGCCGGGAAAGTTTCACGCGCGGGCACGGGGGCCGTGCCCCGGAGCAGCGCGCACTCCCCCGCCGGACGGCACGCAGGGCCGGACCGTTGGCGCGCGCGGCTCCCGTTGATCAGTGTGTGCGGCATGACGTACTGGGCAGGCGCGGCGCGGATCGCGGCCGTCGCGGCATCGATCGTGCTGCTCTCACCGGCGCTCCCGGCGGCGGGTGTGGCGGGCCTCTCCTCGGGCCGGAATCCGCAGCAGAATCCCCTGCAGGACCCACAGCGGGATCCACAGCGGGATCCGCGCCGGCATCCGACGCGGGATCTGCGCTGGGGCGGCTGCGCGGGCGTCGACGATCCCGCCCTGCGCTGCGCCGAGGTCACCGTGCCGCTTGACCACCGCCGTCCCCGCGGCCGGACGATCACGATCGCGATCTCGCGGCTGCCCGCGACCGACCCAGCCCGGCGCCGCGGCGTGCTGCTCACCACCGGAGGCGGCCCCGGCGGGCCGGGCGTGCCGCTGCCGTCGAGCCTGGCACCCCTGCTGTCCCCCGAGGTGCGGGCGCGCTACGACCTGATCGGCTTCGACATCCGATTCGTCGAGCGGAGCACGCCCATCGGCTGCGGCCGGGAGGTGGAGGAGCCCGGCGGCTACTGGGTCCGCACCGCCACCCCCGGAAGCTTCCCGGCCGACGCGGCCGAGGCCCGCGCGTACGCCCGCGACTGCGTGCGCGCCGCCGGGTGGGCCCTGCCGTACGCAACCACGGCGAACGCCGCCAGGGACATGGACGTCATCCGGGCCGCGCTCGGCGAGGAGAAGATCTCCTACCTCGGCGGATCGTACGCGGGGATGCTCGGGGCGGTCTATGCCGCCTTGTTCCCCGGCAGGGTGGACAGGTTCGTGCTGGACAGCCCGGTCAACCCGGACAACGCGTGGCGGCCGTACGAACTGGACCGCACCCCGGCGTTCGAGGCCGGGACGGGCGCCTTCGCCGCCTGGACGGCCGAGCGAAACGCCGTGTACGGCCTCGGCGGCACGGCGCGGGAGGTCACCGACGCCGTCGCGGGGCTGATCCGGCGCGCCGCGACGGCCCCGCTCGTCGTCGGGGGTCACGCCTGGACGTCGGGCGAACTGGGGACGCTGCTCGTGGCGGGCATCTATGACGAGCGCTCCTTCGGGCTGGTCGCTGCGGCGTTCGCCGATATCGCCGCCGGGCGGGAGCCCTACGTGCCGTTCCCCGTCCGCCCGCTGCCGCCCGCCGGGGTGCCCGGCGTCCCGGCCGACAACCACACGGCGACCAACATGGCCTACCGGTGCGGGGACGGCCCCTGGCCGCGTGACCCCCGCGACTACCAGCGTGATCTCGCCTCCTATAGCGCACGGTATCCGCTGTTCGGCCCGGCCAACGCCAACATCACGCCGTGCGCCTTCTGGCCCCGGATCAAGGACGAGCCGGTGCGGCTGCCGGCCGACCGGGCGCCCGGTGTCCTGGTGACCGCCGCGCTGCGGGACGTGGCGGCGCCGGTGGCCAACAGCCGCGCCGTGGCGGCGGGCATCCGGGGCTCGCGCCTGGTCACCATCGACGCGCACACCCACGCGCCGTACCCCGCCTTCGGCGACGCCTGCCTCAACGGCCAGGTCGACGCCTTCCTCACCACCGGGACGCTCCCGCCCGCCGACGTCGCCTGCTGACCCCGTCGGCCCGGGTCGGCCCGGCACAGGGCGCCGCCCCTCCGCGGAAATGGGCTGAACACCGCCGCATAGCCCCCATCCCCGGAACAGCTCGCGGAACACCTGCAGCGTTGTCTGCCCCATGCCGCGATTTCTCGCCGGCTGCCACCGTCGGTTGCGGCCGTGACACGACCATGACACGGCGCGGACGAGGCGGGGACACGGCTGGCCGACAGTGAGTGGGGTCGGCGGGCGAACCGCGGGTGAGTACCCGAGCGTGCGGCGAAGTCCGGCGGCATCCGGCGAAGGTGATCACGAAAAGGAGAAGGCGTTGGTGAATGACGGAGAATGGGACCGGCGTTCGGTGTTGCGGGGCGCCGCGGTGCTGGCCGGTGCGGCCGCGACGGCGCCGCTGTTAGGCGGGGCGGCCACGGCGCTGGCGGGCAGCGGTGACGCGGACGCGCTGTTCAAGGCCGGGAAGTTCGAGCAAGCCGGCCGCGCGTACGAGGAGATTCTGAAGACAGACCCCACGAACCTGCACGCGGCCCGACGGCGCGGCTATGTAGCGCTACTGGCCAACAAGTTCCCCGACGCCGAAAAATACCTCAAGATGGCCGTCGAGCTGGCACCCGACGACAAGGACGCCAACTACTTCCTGGCCGACTGCTACATCCGGCAGGACAAATTCTCCCTGTCCGCACCACACTGGCAAGCAGCCGGCGAGGACAGCTACGCCAAGTGGTTCGCGGCGGCCAGCGGGGAGCCGTATCAGATCCACGGCGACATCGCGCGTATGCCGTTCCAGCAGATGGACCCGATTCCGCTGGTGGAGGCCTCGGTCAACGGCGGGCCGCCGAAGCGCTTCATGTTCTACACCGGCGCCCCGAATCTGAGCATGCGCGCGTCGGTGGCAAAGGAGGCCGGGCTGAGCCCGGTCGCCAGTCAGAAGATCGAGTACGAGAACGACACCATATGGGCGTACTACGGGGTGCTGGACTCCTTCAAGCTGGGCGGCATCGAACTGCGCAACGTACCCGTGGGCTGGTCGTCGACGGAGTCGGGCGAGGATGTCGACACTGACAGCGACGGCCTGATCGGCACGTGGGTCTTCTACCACTTGCTGACCACCTTCGACTACGCGGGGCGGTCGCTGATCCTGCGCCGCCGGACCCCCGAAACGGCCGGGAAGGCACGCGCTGACGCCATACGGGCGGGTGCCAAACCCCTGCCGCTGTGGCTGGCCCGTGAGCAATATCTGCACAGCAGGGGCAGCGTCGCCGGCGTCGCCGGCTCCGCCACAGGGGTGGTGGGCGTGAACTTCGGTGGAACGGGCGAGATGGCCGCGGTCGTGTTCGGGGACACTGCCAAGCATCTGGGGATCCGCACCGACTACGACCGCCCGATCGGGACTTTTGCCCACAGCCACCCGGCCGTCACCTACCCCTGCTACCCGAAGGAGATCCGCCTCGGCGACGCCACCGCCGAGGAGATCTACTGCGAGAACCACCCAGGGGCCGAGCTCGCCCCCTTGGGGTTCGACGTGCCGACCGCCTTCTTCCACTGCTTCTACAAGCCCTACAACGTCACTCTCGACTTCACCGACATGAACCTCTACATCGCCCGCGGTAAGGCCACCTGATCAGCGCGACTGCACGGGCGTCATGAGAGCAGTCTCGCCCGTGGCCGCCCTGGTGATGTCCGCGGTGGCGTTGGTGATCCCGCCGTTCGCCGTCATCATCGCCAACCGCGGTGACGTCGCGACTGACGTGGGGCCGATCCCGCGGGCGTACCGGCGCCTCGATCAGCGGGTGAGGAGGGCGCGCAGGGCCCCGGCGACGCCGGCCGGGTCCTCCTCGGCCATGAAGTGCCCGCATTTGACCGTCGTGTGCACCAGGTCGGAGGCCCAGGCGTCCCACAGCGCCTCGGCGTCGTACCCGAGGGCGGCTCCCCAGTCCTGCTGGAGCACGGTCACCGGCATCCGCAGCCGGTTCCCCGCCTCCCGGTCCACCCGGTCGTGGTCCACGTCGATCCCCGCCGACGCGCGGTAGTCCGCCACGATCGAGGGCACCGCCGCACGGCAGGCGTCCAGGTAGGCGGCGCGTACGCCGGCGGGGATCGCCTCGCGGTCGAGGGTCCAGACGTCGAGGAAGTGGCCGGAGAAGGCGTCCGCGCTCGCGCCGATCATCCGCTCGGGCAGGCCGGGCGGCTGGGCCATCAGGTACAGGTGGAATCCGACGGCGGCGCCTGCGCCGTGCATCACCTCCCACATGTTCAGCGTGGGCAGCACGTCGAGGCACGCCAGGTGACTGATCGAGGCCGGGTGGTCGAGCCCGGCGCGGAAGGCGACCAGCGCGCCGCGGTCGTGCCCGGCCAGCGCGAACCGCTCATGTCCCAGCGCTCGCGCCAGGGCGACGACGTCGGCGGCCATCGTGCGCTTGGAATAGGTCTCGCGACCGGCCTCGGCCGGTTTGTCGCTGGCGCCGTAGCCGCGCAGGTCGGGACAGATCACGGTGTGGTCGGCGGCGAGGTCGGCGGCGACGTGCCGCCACATCAGGTGGGTCTGGGGGAAGCCGTGCAGCAGCAGGATCGGGCTCCCCGACCCGGCGACGGCCGCGTTCAGCGACACACCGTCGGCGACCGGCACGCGAAGGTAGTCGAAACCGGGAAGGACAGGCGCCATCACGCGCCCCCCTTTCTGTGCGGGATCAGATGCCCCCAGGCTGCCGGGCGTGAATGAGCATCCGATCAGCGCGCTACCGTGGCAGTGGCTTTGACCTGGGGGTACGCGCGGAAAGGGGGCCGCAGATGGGCATCGCGTTCGGAGTGCTGGGGCCGGTGACGGCCTGGGACCGCACCGGCGGCGCGATCGCCCTGAAGGGGCCGCGGCACCGCGCGGTGCTGGCCCGGCTGATCGTCGCCCGCGGCCGCGTCGTCCCGGTCACCCGCCTGATCGACGACCTGTGGGACGGACCGCCGGCGGGCGCGGTCGGGGCTGTGCGGACGTTCGTCGCGGCGCTGCGCCGCGCGCTGGAACCCGGCCGGCCGCCCCGCACCCCCGCACGGCTGCTGGTCACCGAGGGACCGGGGTACGCGCTGCGGGCCGGCGCCGACGCGGTGGACGCCTGGCGCTTCGAACACGCGGTGGCCGCCGCCGCGGATCTGTCCCCCGAAGACGGGCTCGGACGGCTGGAGGAGGCGCTGGGGTGGTGGCGCGGCCCCGCCTACGCGGAGTTCGCCGACCAGGACTGGGCCCGCGCCGAGCGCTCCCGCCTGGCCGAGCTCCGGCTGCACGCGGTCGAGCGTCACGCGGAGATGCGGCTGGCCCTGGGACGGGCGGCCGAGGCGGTGCCCGACCTGGACGCGCACGCGGCCGGGCACCCCTGGCGGGAGGAGGCATGGCGGCTGCTCGCGCTCGCGCTGTACCGCAGCGGGCGGCAGGGCGATGCTCTCGCCGTGCTGCGCCGGGCGCGGGCACTGCTGGTGGACGAGCTGGGAGTGGACCCGGGCCCGGGGCTGCGCCGCCTGGAGACCGACATCCTGCGTCAGGCCGATCACCTCGACTCCTCGGTGCGCGGCGCGGCCGACCGGGTATGGGCCGAGGCGACCGCCGCCTACGACCGCGCGGTCGCATCCGGGGCGCGGGCCCGCCTTGAGACGACGGCAGGACTGCTGCGCGATCTCGCCGTGACCGGGGGCGGCGGCCTGCGGGCGGCGCGCGAGCACCGCGTGGCCGCCGTCGAGGCGGCCGAGGAACTCGGCGACGCGGAGCTGACCGCCAGGGTGATCGGCGCCTTCGACGTCCCGGCCATCTGGACCCGGTCCGACGACCCCGGGCAGGCGGCGCGCATCGTGGCGGCGGCCGGGCGCACGCTGGCCGCCCTGGTCCCCGGTCACGAGGCCGCCGGTCACGAGGCGGCCCGGGCCCGCCTGATGGCCACGATCGCGCTGGAGTCGCGCGGCGACCGCTCCGGCCGGGGGCCGCGGGCGGCGCGGCAGGCCGAGGAGATCGCCCGCCGCCTGAACGACCCCGCGCTGCTGGCGTTCGCGTTGAGCGGCCTGTTCATGCAGACCTTCGATCGAACGGGCCTGGCCGCCCGCCGCGACGAGATCGGCGCCGAACTGGTGGAGCTGTCCGCCCGGCACGGCCTGGTCACCTTCGAGGTGCTCGGGCATCTCATCCGGATACAGGCCAGGTCGGCGCTCGCGGACTTCACGACCGCCGACGCCCACGCCGCCGAGGCCGAGCGCCTGGCCGTACGGCACGAGCGGCCCCTGGTGGGCGTGTTCACCGCGTGGTATCGGGCGCTGCGCCTGGACGCGACCGGCCGGGCGACGGTGGAGGAGGCCGAGGCCGCCTACCGGGAGGCCGCCGCCCGGCTGGACGGCGCCGGCATGCCCGGCATGGAGCGCGGCCTGCTGCCGCTCGCGTTGCTGTGCCTGCGCCTGCGGCACGGGCAGCCCCCGCCCGACGTCGAACATGCCGATTGGGGGCCGTACGCGCCGTGGGCCCGGCCTCTGGTGCTGCTGGCGCGCGACCGCCGCGCCGAGGCGGCCGCAGCGCTGCGCGCCCTGCCCGAGCCGCCGCGCGACCTGCTGACGGAGGCCCTGTGGTGCCTCGCCGCCCGGGCGGCCCTCACACTCGGGGACCGCACGACGATGGAACGCGCCCACGCCGCGCTGCTGCCCGCCGCGGGCGAGCTGGCCGGGGCGGGCAGCGGCGTGCTGACGCTCGGTCCGGTGGCCGCGCACCTGGACGACCTCGCCGCGGCTCTCGGCCGACCAGCGGCCGAACACCGGCAGGGCGTCGCCACCGGCACCGTCGAAGACGGCATGAGCCCTGATGCGTGAGCCGCCGGGCCGACGACCGGCCTGCCCTCCATGAGCCCGCACACCGGGCGTCGTTCAGCCCGCGGCGGCGACGGGCTCGTGCCGGAGGATGCACGTGTAGAGGCGGTGGAATTGCCGGCTGGGAACGAGCCCGAGTTCCTCACCGAGCACCTCGCGGGCCCGATGGAGCGTGCCAAGTGCCGCCGCCGGGTCTCCCGACTCCCATAGCGCTTGAGCAAGGAGGAGGTAGGGGCGCTCCCACAATGGATGGGCCGTGATCAACCTCCGAAGGTCTCCGAGAAGATGACGGGCGGGTTCACGGTGGAGCCGGAGCTCACACAGATCCACCTCGGCTTCGGCTCTCAGCGCGTCCAGCCCGGCGAGATGCTCGCGAAGGAGCCGGGACCCTGTCACGTCTTCGCCGGCCCGCCCCTGCCACAGGGCTGACGCGGCGGCGAGCATACTGATCGCCCGGCTCTGATCGCCATCCCGGAGAGCGGCGCGGGCGTGCGCGAGGTGCGTAGTGAACACGGTGACATCGAGCTCATCAGCTTCAAGGACGAGTTCGTAAGCGCTGCTCCCTCCGCCTCCTCCCCCGCGGATTGTGATCAACCGCTCTGAGCAGCCGTGCTCGGCAAGACGAGTGCGCAGAATCGAAAAATGCTGTCGTAGGTTGGCTTCCGCGGACTTGGGTGGATCATCCCAGAGCAGGCCGATCAAATTCTCCCTGGCCGACCGTCGTCCCACCCTCAGAAGAAGTGCCGCCAGCAGTGTCCGCGCCATGGGTGGCAAGGCAATCGCGCCCCCGCCATCCGCATTGACACCGACAGGACCAAGTAATACGAAGCGCAGCATCCACTACCCACTCGTATGCGATTGATTGCCGCGCCGATCTTCCCAGATGTTCACTGGCCCCACAATCCCGTTTACAATGCGTCAGCATGTCATCACAGATCGCGATGTTACGGCCAAAGCCGAGCATATGCGTTATCGATGCAGCTCTTATGCGATCCATTTCATACCGTTCCATCCGGACAAAGCAATGGAATCGGCCAAGTTGTGCGGGCGTAGTGTCCATGACCCGACTCTGGCACCGATCCGCCGGGGCGCGAACGCATGAGGAGATGACCACCCTGATGACATCTGCGAAATTGGCACGAGCGGGGCTTGCCGTAGCCGTCGCCTGGACGGCTGTGGCCATGTCGCTGTCCGCGCCCGCCCAAGCAGCCACAACCAGTTGCGGCTCGGGCAGCATCGGCGACCCCAGCGCTTATGACATGACCGACATCGCATCTCCCCTGGTTCGGGACGGGACTTCGTCGCGTACCTATTCGAGCTACAACTACATGCACTTCCAGGTCAACACGGGGACGAACGCCGCGACCGGGCGGAGGTACGGCTGGGCGAAGCTGTACAACGACGCGATCGGCAACACCTGGATGAATTCGCGCCTTCGTACGATCTGGTGGGCTGAATCCACCGGCCAGTCCGACTACTACTGCGGATGGAACGGCGCCTCGTATCGGACAGTGACCGACCTGTCCTACGGCGCATACACGAACACCGTATGGAAGTCCACGGCGAGTTACATCGGGTCGGCGTTCCAGAGCTCCTACTGCACTACCGATGAATGCACGGGAGGGTTCAGCTACTACCCCTGGGAATGGTCGACGTACATGCTCACATTCTGACCGGTAAGTCGTCATCGCGTACTGCAGAGGATTAGAAATCATGAAAAGGAAATCAATGAAGATTGCCGCCTGCTGCACGATCGTTGTGGCGGCCGGCCTGGCGGCGTCCACACAACTCTCTTTCTCCGCGTCCGCCACCAGTGCGCCGCAGGTGCGGACAGCGGCGGACCTGAGCCTTCCACTGGACCGGTTCGACTTGTCGAGCGACGAGCAGTCCATCGTGCAGGAGGCTCGGTTCAAGCTGCTCAAGGCCTGCATGAGAACCTTCGACGCCCAACTTGCCCCGCCGGAGGTGAGCCCGGTCCGAGTGCCCAGGAACGCGGCGTACCTGCAGTGGCTGGGGCACTACGAGGTCACCAAGTACGGGTACGCCGGTCCGCCCGGTCTCGCTGAGGAGATCGATGCGGCGCAGGACGGCCGTCGCGGCTTCGCGGTGTCCAGGGCCAGCATGCAGGTCCTGAAGGGCCAGGTGAAGGAAGCCGCGGGCCGGGACGTTCCAGCAGGTGGCTGTGACGGCCGCGTCGCCGGGCTGCTTGATTCGTCCGGCGGAGATCTTGTGGGCTCCGCTCTCCCGGTGGGCGGAGAACAGCGACTCTACGAGTGGGCGGACGAGGCGGCCGAGGCGGGTAACGATCCACGACTGCACGAGGCCGAAGCCGTTTGGAGCGCCTGCATGAAGGATGCGGGATTCGATTACGCGACGCCCATCAAGGCACAACTCGATCCGCGGTGGGCGGTGACGGTCAACAATGATGACAACCCACCCCCTCGCGGCACGGCGGACGAAATCCGAACGGCCGTCGCTGACGAGAAGTGCCGGATCTCGACCAACTACTACGGCGCGCGGAAGGCGATCTACTCGGAGTATCAGGAGAAGCTGATCGCCGAGCACCGCACTGAACTCGATGCAATCAGGTCACGAAACAGTGCCCGGCTCGAGAATGCGCAGAAGTATCTCCGCGGCGGACTGAAGCTTCCCTCGATCTGGTAGGTAGGCAGCGGACGCTTATGCCGTAGCCGGGGGCGAGGTGGAAACATTCCCGCCTCGCCCATCTGCTGTACAAGGGCGGGTGGAAGGAACGAACGAGGCAAGGGTCGGCTCACCTGGCCAGTGCGGCTGACCATGGAAGGGCTCGCGCGAAATTCGCGAGCCTTCGTGCACGTGCCTGAATCAACTCCGAGAGCCCGCGGAGATCGGATCGCCCAAGGCGCATTTAATCCCCCGAGGGAAAACGTGGCCCGGATCCAGTTGATCCGTGCGCACCGACCCGGCACAAGGGCTTGCCCACTGACAGCGCGAGCGGGCGCCGGCGGGCTGCGACTCAGAGCTCTGGTCAGAGGTGCGGACATGCGCAGCGCTCACTATCCGAGACAGGGGAGCAAATGATCAAAAGCGGCGGATTACTCGCTCGAATCACAGTCCTCGCCTCGTTGGCGCCTCTGTTTTTGACGGTCGCTCCCATTGCCTCCGCTGAATCCAGTCCTGATCGGCCTCCAGGGGTGAGCCCGAGCGCCGGATCAGCT
Source organism: Microbispora sp. NBRC 16548 (assembly GCF_030268985.1). Lineage (NCBI taxonomy): Bacteria > Bacillati > Actinomycetota > Actinomycetes > Streptosporangiales > Streptosporangiaceae > Microbispora > Microbispora sp. NBRC 16548. The sequence goes on along the minus strand of NZ_BSSF01000003.1, from coordinate 44,866 downwards.
GATGACACAGCCGCGGAGGCGTCCGCCGGCCGATCTCCGAGCGGTTTCGTGGACAGCCCCCGCCGTGACCGCGTGCTGGGCACAGGCTGGCGTGAGTCGACGGATGTGGCGGTGGCGACCGCTGGAGACGGGTCGGGGTTTCACGTGCTCATGGCGCGGGCGCGTGATGGGTACGAATGGCGGACGCTGGCGACTTTGAGTGAGCCGGGCATGGACAGTGACCAATGGATCGGGAACGCGTGCCTGACCGGGACCGGCAAGCAGGTGATGGTCGTCTACGCTCCGCGGCACTTCACCAACCGGCCGGAGTTGTTCGCGCGAGGCGCCTTCGCGGCGATGGTGGATGTGGACAGCGGCGCGGTGAAAAAGCTGTCGGATCAAGGCACCCTGGCGTACTTCAACCCGGGCTGCGGAGCCGGGGACACAGTGGCGCTGACGCAGGGCGCCACCCAGGAGCATCCCACCACTCGATTGGTGACAGTGTCGGCCGACAGTGGAAAGAGCGCCGGTGCCATGGTGGTATCAGGCCAGCTGTCTTCGGCGGTGCCCTACGAGGGTGGCGTGGTGGCCGCTCGAGGTCCGGAACTGGTAGCCGTCTCCAAGGACGGGAAGGTTCGCACTCTCGCCAAGGCGGGATCGGTCCCCTTCGACGTGCACGTGGACGCTCAGGGCGGGGTCGCGTTTGCCGAGCAGGTCGCCGGTCGTGTCACCGCCCGCTACTACCACCAGGGCAAAGTCCGCACAGTGGCCGAGGGTTCGCTCGGTGAGTTGTCGATCCGTGCGGGATCCGGCGGCCGGGTTTTCCTGGTCGGTGAGGCCGACAAGCTCCATGACCTGCCGGCGAGGATGAGCGTGCTGGCGGCGGCGCAGGGCCAGGTCTCCTCACAGGGCGAGCTGGTGGTGCAGAGCGCGGCCCGTCGGGGGCTGCGCGCAGGCGTGGCGGGCGATCCCCGAGACTCCCGGATCGCCGGGGTGAGCGCGCCGGTTCCCGGAGCAGAGCCGGTCGAGGTGGCGGCGCAGGTGCCCGCGACACGGACGAAGGTGGACTTCGAGGTTCCCCTCGCGACGATCCAGGATCCCAAGAGCTCCACCGGTAACCTGATCAATCCCCGGCTGGGCCGAGTGAGGGGTGCCAGAACCCAAGCCGGTCAGATGCGGCGCGTCGGCGCGGCCCGCGCCGGCGATACCGCAGGCGAGACAACGGCCACCGCCTCGGCCTCGACGTCCTCGGCGGCGGCCGACGACTCGGTGGATGAGGGATACACCTGTGCGGTGCCCCGCAATGATCCGCGCCTTCAGGTCTATCAGCCTCACTGGCGGCAGGTGGAGTGGGCGGTCGACCAGCTGGTGCAGAAGCGTCTGACGCTGAAACGTGAGCAGAACTGGAAAAAGCTGGGATTGCCGGAGTGGTCGCCGCAGGCGATGTTCCCCGCGGAGGACCTGAAGGGCGGAGGCCGGGTGCCGACCAACATCATGCTGGGCATTCTGGCCCAGGAGTCGAATCTGTGGCAGGCACAGCGCAGGGCGTCCGAAGGCGAGACCGGCAACCCTCTGGTCGGCAACTACTACGGTGTCAACATTTACGACGATGATCCTTCCAACGACTGGGCCATCGACTTCTCCAAGGCCGACTGCGGGTACGGCATTTCACAGCAGACCGACGGCATGCGCAAGGCGGACGCCCACACTCCCGAAGACGCAGTCAAGCAGAAGGCCGTGGCTCTCGACTACGTCACCAACATCGCAGCCGGGCTACGCACCCTGACGCAGAAGTGGAATCAGATCTACGACGACACAGCCGGCGCGATGAAGGCCAACGACGGAAACGCAGCCAAGCTGGAGAACTGGTACTTCGCGATCTGGGCCTACAACTCCGGCTGGCATCCCAAAGCCGCCGCCAACGGTAACGATGAGAACGGGCAGCCCAACAACGGTGCGTGGGGCCTGGGCTGGACCAACAACCCCTCGAACTCCTTCTGGCGGCCGGGACGTCATCCCTACCTCGATGGCAACACCTACCAGGACGCCGCCACCCCGCAGTACTGGCCCTACCAGGAGAAGGTCCTGGGCTGGGCCGCCTGGCCCATCACCAAGAGCTACTACGACGCCAACGGCGCTCTTCAGGAGCAGGCCGGCTACAACGCCGCTTGGTGGAACAGCTCCAGCTACCGCACCCAGATCGTCCCCACCATCGATCTCCTCGTCGACGCCAGCGCTTTCTGCGTAGCCGGCACCGCCGGCAACGAATGCCAGCCGGCGCCAGGAGCGCCCAGCGCCCAGCCGGGCACCTGCACCCGCGCCGATTTCAAGTGCTGGTGGCACCTGTCGAAGATCTGGAAGACCAACTGCGCGACGATGTGTGGGAACGAAGGCAACATCCGCTACTCCGATCCGAGTTGGGCCGGCACCGAGCGCGAAGAGCCCACCGACTACTGGTCCCCCTGCTACACCCCCGGCCTGCCCTCCGGCGCGCTGATCGTCGACGACGTGCCCAGCAGCGTCCCCGCCATCCGCGGCGGCTGCGACAACAGCGCCTGGACCAACTCGGGCACCTTCTCCCTGCGGTTCGGACGCGACGCCGCTGGCAAGGTCCCTGCCAAGGCCGACTTCCAGCAACTCGGCAACGGCTTCGGCGGGCACCAATGGTTCGGCTATGCCCGCGACAGCACACACAACGGCGCCGTCATGCGCATCGTCGGCACCTGGACGCTCAACCAGCAGATCAACGGGACCGCGAAGGTCCTTGTCCACCTGCCCGACCACTACGGCTACACCCAGCGGGCACGCTATGACGTCCTCACCGCGCGCGGCATACGATCCCGGGTGATTTCCCAGCGGCCGGTCAAGACGAACCCCGCCCAGAAGGTGAACCGCTGGGTCGAGCTCGGGGTCTTCACCTTCGCGGGCACGCCGAAAGTCTCCCTCAGCACGATGACGATGACGGGCACCGGCGACGAGAGCGTCGTCTTCGACGCCGTGGCGTTCGTCCCCGTCACCTGCCCCTGAGCCCCCTGGTCACATCTCTCTCCTTAGGCGGAGCACTTGTTGTCCTCACCTGGACGCCGTCGGCGTGCACGGACGGCGATACTGATGGTGGCCGGCATGCTGGCGGCCCTCCTGTCGACGCCCGGCGCCGCGACGGCCGCCCCCACTCCCACTCCCCCGCCCGCTGCGCAGGTAGCAGCGCCCCCTACACCCCAGCCACCCGCCCGTCCGTATCACCGGACCGAGCGCAAGGAAAGCGAACTCCACCGGAAACTGAGGGGGAAGAGGCCCGACTTCGGGCCGGATGACCCCGTCTCCCACGCCTGGGCCGGCCGGAAGATCTCGGACGAGGAGTATCTGAGACTCGCCGTCCAGCGCATCGCCGAGCCTGGCAAGCTCCCGCAGGAGTACCGCGCCGAGGGCGGCCTGTCCGAATCGGCGGGGCTGGCGCTCGGACACGCGATGTCGCTACGAGACCGGAAGGCCACGGACGCGAACTCCGCGATCGACAAGCAGCTGTCCGTCGTCGCGACGCAGTCCGCCGGCGCGTCCACGGGCTGGACCGACTGCGAGCCGATGAGCTGGTCCTATCTCCTTCATGTCTTCGACTGCAAGCGGTCGTACATCTTGCATTCGAAGGTGTTCAACATCTTCTACAGCATCTCCGGGGTGAACGGCTTCACCGGCGTGCCTGCGGTCGACAGCAACACCAACGGTGTGCCGGACGCCATCGACGAGTTCATCGACGACTTGTCGACGGCGTGGAACACTTACATGTCATGGGGATATGAGTTTCCCGGTGATTATGTCAGCGTGTATTTCGGTTTCAACGAGAACCAGAATCCGGGACTGACGCTGCCCTTCGGTGATCATTTGTTCGATGACACAGAGGGCTCCATAATCCTTCTCCCCTCGGATCCGGGCGCCGACAGATACCGCTACCTGGCCTACCACGAGTTCTTCCACGTGATGCAGTACCACTTCATCCCGACGCTCAACCTGCTCCTCGACCTGCCCTCCGTGAACTGGTGGATGGAGGCGTCGGCCGAGTGGGCAACGCACCGCATGTTCAACCTGACGGCTCCCACCGCACCGGGGTGGGATACCTACGCCAACGGCCTGCCTCTCTTCCTCAGCGAGCCGTACAAGGCGATCAATTCCAGCACCTGGCCATGGGAGCCGTTCAAGCGGCAGTACGGCGCCTTCATCTTGGCGCAGTACCTGACCGAGCAGACTGACGTGAACTTCGTCCTGCACACCTGGGAGTCGATGGGGATTACCCGGCTCCCTCTGGAGGCCATACAGGACGTGGTGGAGGACTATGGCCTCGACATGGAAAAGGCGCTGCTCGGTTTCTGGGTGGCGAACTATCGGTTGAACGTGGACGCGCCCGATCTGAGCAGATACCTGGGCTCGCCCGTGGGATACCGCGACCCGGACGCCCAGATCCTGTGGGCAGTGAGGCTGCAGGACAACCGGCCCGCACGAGCAGCGGAACACACCCTGCTCGTGGGCGGCTCCACCAACGGGACAACCGCGATTTACCCGGGCGGCGCCGCCTATCTCGAGATCACCGGGCCGTCCACGACCCAGAGTGTGCTCACGATGCATCTCACCCAGGGAAGTCCGGACGCGGACCTGCGGTATCTACTGGTGAGCTGGCCGACCGGCCCTGGCGGTCCGTCCGACACACCGTCTCACTGGAGCCGGTCCACCGGCGACGGCGACATCAGCATCAGCCTGGAACCCGGCGAGGTCGCAACCTTGATAGCGGTGCGAACCGACCTGATGGGAAATGCCGGCGACGCCGACGACGCTCTGATCCCGATCAACTGGAGCGCCTCCGTCGCCCAGGGCGGACCCCGGCCCACCAGCACCCTCAACACCATGTGGTCCAACCGATCGGCCTCAGCCGGCTGCGCCGATTGGAGCGGCGGCGACGCCGTCCAATCGACCCCGCTACCCGAGGGAGGCCGGGCATGGTTCTTCTCCGACACCTTCCTCGGCGATCCGAGCAAACAGTCACCCGGCACCGAGGTCAGCTACCTCCGCAACTCCATCGTGGTCCAGCAGGGTTCCACCCTGCGCACGATCACCGGTGGGCGCACCTGCCAAGAGACGAACACCAACGCAGATGACTGGGATCGATACGCGAAAACGCCTGCGGGCGAAGGCGCACAATACTGGACCGGAGACGCCAAGCTCCTCACCGACGCCATCGGGGTTCCAGACTTGGTGAAGTTCTACTACGAGGGCGTCGGGGACGAGAACACCCGCGCCGCCTATGCCCGCTTCTCCCACACCGATCTGCTGAACACCAACACGGCGAACGTCGTACCGACAAGGCTCCAGGACTGCTTCGTCAGGCAGGGTTACCCCGTTATCTGGGGAGCCTCCTTACTGGATCAGGCCGGGATGACCTACATCTACGGATGGGAGGCGGATGCGGCGAGCGCGGACAAGACGCTCTACCTCGCACGAACGGCGAGCACGGCGGATCCGGCCGACCAGACCCGCTGGCAGTACTTCGCGGGGACGGCCGCCGACGGATCGGCACAGTGGTCCCCGTCCTGCAGCGCTTCCACGCCACTCCAGCCCAAGTCCGAAGTCGACTTCAGTGTCGTCTACCTCAACGAACGGTTCTGGCTGGTGCGTCACACACCCGCCTCACAGGCACCCGGAAAGATCGTCGCGATGCCCGCCACGACCCCATGGGGCTTCGGCTCGGACCAAGTGGACCTTTATACTCCTCCAGAGACCAAGACCAACCCCAGATATTCATCCGTGTACGGAGCACGCGTGCATGTGAACGCCCTCCCGGACAGGAGCAGGGTCGTCATCTCCTACACCGTGAGCACGAGCGCGACGGATCTGACCTGCTGGATCAGAGGATCCTCCTTCCCGGACATCTATCAGCCGCGGTTCTTCGACGTGCCCACATCGGCGTTCTTCTCCAAGAACACGTAGCCGGCAGAGACGAGGACAAGTGGCATCACGCGCGAGCCGCTTGCGCATTCGGCCGCTGGCCGGGGCGGTGGTCCTGGTGACCCTCACCCTGGCCGCGTGCCAGCCCTACCGGGACGAGATCTTCATGATCGTCAATGAGACCGGCGAGAACGTCGTGGTCACCTGGGACGGCGGCGTGTACGCCAGACTTCCTCCCGGCCGATCCACTGAAACCATTCCGCCGCCAAACCGCTGCCGGGTCACTCCCCTGCCCGACGACCGGTTCACCGCGACGACGGAGACCGGGAAGCGCTACACCTACGGGCGGCCCATGTGCCCCGGAGAGACCTGGCACATCCGCGAGAAGACCCCGGGCTCGCCACCCGCCTCGACCGGCGACAGGAGGACACCCTAGGGCCTGTCTCAAAGCCTGGCTAGCCAGTCGTCTATCGCGGTTATGTGGACGACGGCTTGATAGCGGACGGCGAGTTTGTCGTACCTGGTCGCGATGGCACGGTGGCGTTTGAGCCGGTTGATGCCGCATTCCACGGCATGACGGGCGCGGTAGTCGCGGGCGTCGAAGGTGAAGGGACGTCCGCCGCGGCTGCCGCGCCGTAGGCGCGCGGCGATGCGATCGGCTGGTTCGGGGATGGTGCACCTGATCCCGCGACTGCGTAGGTGGGCGCGGATCGCCCGGGAGGAGTAGGCCTTGTCGGCGCGGACGACCTCAGGCCGGGTGCGGGGCCGGCCGGGCCCGAGCCGGGGAACGCGGATGCCGGCCATGACCGCCTCGAACTGTGGGGCATCGCCCCGCTGACCGGCGGTCAGCACCAGCGACAGCAGTCGTTGGCCCTGCTCGCAGGCCAGGTGCAGCTTGGTCGACAGGCCACCGCGTGAGCGTCCCAGCGCGTGGTCGGCCGGCTCGGTGCTCACTCCGCCCGGTGGTTCGGCCTGCAGACGCGGATCGCGCCGGGCGCCTGCCGCGTGCTGGTGGGCCCGCACGATGGTGGAGTCCACCCCGACCTGCCAGATGATGAGTTCGGCGGCGTCGGCCAGGGCCTGCATCCGGGTGAGGAGTTTCTGCCAGACACCGGCACGCTGCCAGCGGCGGAACAGGGCGTACACCGCTTGCCAGGAGCCGTAGCACTCCGGCACGTCCCGCCAGGGAGCGCCGACCCGTACCCGCCACCGGATCCCGTCGATCAGCTGCCGCTTGGTCCACTTCGACGGCCGCCCTGGTCTTTTCGGCGCGGGCAGCAGCGGCTCCAGCCGCGCCCACTGCGCATCGGTCAGGTCGAACCGCCTCGTCACCGCTAAGGTGGCCAACGAGGTCTCCGGTGTTCAGGTTTTTCTTGGTCGATGAACCGTCTACCGGAGACCTCACTGCTTGTCCGGGCACGACACGCCGTCACTCAGCGGACTTCGAAACTGGACCTAGCCGCCGGCAAGGAGCCTCTATCCGCGCCCCCGGCGGGGGCGCGGGCGGCGGGTGGAGGCCCGGCCCGCCGCGGCGGCCGGGCGGGCCGCCGGGCCCGACCAGTGCGCCGGACGGGTGAGGGCCGGGGGCAGCTTCGTGGCGTCGTCTCCCCTTGCCGCGTTCACCTGGACCTGGGTGAGGAAGACGCTCCCCGTGAGGTCGGCGCCGCCGAGGTCGGCCCCGCGCAGATCCGCCCCGATGAGATCCGCGCCGCGCAGATCGGCCTCGCGCAGATCCGCGCCGATGAGGTAGGCGCCCCTCAGGTTGGCTCCGCGCAGGTCGGCCTTCCTGAGCCGGGCGCCGATGAGGTCGGCTCCCCTGCGGTCGGCGGCACGGCCCCCGGCCGACGCCCGCACCAGCTCGCTCGTCCGCAGCAGCAGCACGTTGACCTTCTCGCGGTGGGCGGCGACGTCCACGCCCAGCAGGTCGTCGGGGGTGCCCATGGTCAGGCGTTCGGTCTCCTCGAACGCGCCGCGCAGCTCGGCGTGGATCGGACGGGTCACCGGCAGGGACATCGCCTCGTCCAGGTACCACAGCAGCTCGTGCAGGTGCCGTACGACGGGGAAGACCTCGAACATCCGCGCCGCGGTCCGCGGATCGCCCCGCCAGCTGCGCCCGAAGGTGACCTGCGAGACCTTCTGCCCCGCGCCGAAGCAGTCGTAGACGGTGCAGCCGGGAAAGCCGCTGTCCCGCAGACGTGAATGGATGCCGCAGCGGAAGTCGTCCCGCAGGTTGGGGCACGGCCGCCCGGCGTCCTTGCTGATCGCGAAGTCGGCCGAGGCGGCGAAGGGCAGCGCGACACAGCACAGCCCGAAGCAGTTCGCGCAGTCGGCCCGCAGGTCGGTCCGTCCGCCGCCGGAGTCGGCCGGGGCCTTTCCGCGGGCGTCCCCGCGGTCGTGCGTGTCGGGCAACGTGCCTGATCTCCTCGTGTTCCGTGGGCGCGCGGCCGCTCGCCGTTCCGGCGCCCAGCTAGAACGTATCCCACCGAACGAGCGCCCGGCGCCCGGCTTCCGCCGGGGGTGGCGGCTCACGCGTGCGAGCTCCCGTCCCCGATCAGTCCTCAGCGGAAGCGGTCAGGCGGCGAACCATCCGGACCAGCCCGGCGCGCCGCGCGGCCGGGCTGTCGCCTTCGGCGCCGGCTGGCCTCGCTCCACGCCACCACGACAGATCGGAAAACGGCATGACCGCCACACCCCCGACCACCCGCGAGGTCGTCGACGCCTTCTTCGCCCGCTTCGCCGCCGGTGACATGACGGGGCTGCTCGACCTGTTCGCCGACCGGGTGGACTTCCTCGTCCCAGGCGACCCGGAGGTGCCCTGGACGGGGGCCCGCTCCGGCAGGGACGAGATCGCCGAGTTCTTCACGCTGCTCGGCACCGAGCTCACCCCCGAGGAGTTCACGATCGACACCACCCTCGTCGAGGGCGGGCACGCGGTGACGACCGGCCGCAGCCGCTTCTGCGTGCTGTCGACCGGCAGGTCGTTCCTCAACGAGTTCGCCCTGCACTTCACCGTCGCCGACGGCAAGATCACGGGTTATCGCATGCACGAGGACAGCCACGCGATCAGCGCGGCGTACGCGGCCTGACCCGTCCCGCATCGACCGGTCCGGCCGCGGGCATTCCCCGTCCGGCGGCCGGCCCGTGACGCGGCCTTCCACGCCGCCCATGGCATCACACCCGGCGGGAGCGGCGTGGCGCGCGCTCCGACGCCAGGGCCGGGCGGATCACGCGCGGCGACCCGGCGAGAGCGGCATCCGCAGGACGAAGCACGCTCCGCCCCATACGGACTCCTCGACGTGGAGGCTGCTGTGATGTGCGGAGGCGATGCCGCGAGCGACGGCCAGGCCGAGGCCGGCGCCTCCCCTGTCCCGGCTGCGGGCGGCGTCCAACCGCACGAAACGGTGAAAGATCCGCTCGCGGTCGGCCAAGGGGATGCCCTCTCCGTCGTCGGCGACCGTCAGCTCGGCGCCATCCCTCGTGCGGCGCAGGCCGATCCGTATCGTGCGGGCGGCGTGCCGCCGGGCGTTGTCGAGCAGGTTGCCGAGCATCCGGATGATCTGCTCGGGATCGCCGTCGACGATCACGCCGGGATCGAGCCGGAGGTGGATGTGGTGCCCGTCCACCTGCCGGGCGGCCTCCGCCTGGACCAGCGCCGTGAGGTTCACCCGCTCCACTCTCCGAGGCGCGGTCCCCAGCCGGGTCAGGAGGAGCAGGTCGGTGACGATGGTCTGCACCCGGTCCAGGTCGTGCAACGTGTGGCAGAGGAGGTCGTCCAGATCGGTCTCGTCCGGATGCAACTGCGCCTCCTCCAACCGCATGCGCAGCGCGGCGATGGGGGTGCACAGCTCGTGCGAGGCGTCCGAGGCGAACTGCCGCTGCCGTTCCCGGGCGCGTTCGGCGCGATCGCCGGCCTCGCGCAGCCGTTCCAGCGTCCTGTTGACGGCCCGGGCGAGCCGGGCGACCTCCTCACCCCCGTCTGTCTCGGAGACCCGGGTGCTCGCTTCCTTGAGGTTGATGGCGTCCAGTTCGAGGCGGATGGACGCCACCGCCCGCAGTGACCCGTCTCCCGCTCGCCGCGCCTTCACGGCCGCCGGGACCCCGATCAGGAGGGCGCCGGCGATCCGCCCGGCGCGGACCCTCCGCAGGCGGCCGGCGAGTGCCCGTACGTGCCCGTTGCCGCTGCGAAAGATCACTGTCATGACCGCGCTCCTGCCCACCACTGGTCGTACTGTCGGGGAGTCGAGTTCGCGGCCCGCGGGCGCAGGCCGTCGAGCGCGGTGTCGCCCGGCGTGGTGTCGGCCTCCCCACACACCGGGGTGCTCGTGACCGCGGGCGGCCGTCAGGTGATCCCGGCGGAGGACTGGACGATTTCGTCCAGTTTGTGGTGGTATGTCCTAAGTTGTCAAGACTGTTCCTCCGGCATGGCTCCGGCGGGCTCCCACATCCGAAGATGGGGTTGTCACATGGCCGTTCGAGGGCCGAGGAAGGATTCTCCGAGGCTCACCGCACGCGGCGCGGCCACTCGCGAGCGCATCGTCGCGACCGCCGCGGACCTCATGTTCCGGCAGGGGGTGACGGCGACGACCCTCGATCAGGTGGTGGACGCCTGCGGCATCAGCAAGTCGCAGCTCTATCACTACTTCCCGGACAAGGAAGCACTGATCACCGAGGTGATCGCGATGCGGGAGCGCCGCATGGTCTCCTCCCAGAAGCCGCAGCTCGACCAGGTGCACTCGATGCGGGATCTCGAGAGGTGGCGCGACTCGCTGGTGACGGGCCATCGGGAGCGCGACGTGCCCTACAGATGCCCCATCGGCTCCCTGGCCAACGAGCTCTCCTGCTCCGACGACGCCCGCCAGTCCCTGGCGGCCATCTTCTGCAGGTGGCAGGGACTGCTCGCGGACGGTCTCGTCCGGATGCGGGAGAGCGGCGAACTCGACCCCGGCGCGGACCCCGCGGAGCTCGCCGTCGCCGTCATCGCCGCCCTGCAGGGCGGCTACCTGCTCGCCGAGACCATGCAGGACGAACGACCCTTCCTGGTCGCCCTCGACATGGCACTGGACCACGTGAAAGCCCACGTCAGAGCCCCTGTCGCCAATTTGACACAACAGGACACCTGACCGCAAAGTGGACGAAATCGTCCAATTCCCCTTGGTGGTGGTCCACCGGGTGCGGCAGGAGAATGGTGAGACCGATGCCGTCTCTGCACTCGATGCAGGCGCGCTACACGACAGCGGCGACGATGTTGTTGCTCCTGCTCACGGTCCTGGGCGGCGTGAGCCTGGACCTGGCGATCCGATACAGAATCCAGGACCAGGTGTTCTTCGACGCCGAGCAGGTCGCTGCCCAGTGGAGCGCGCAGGTGCGCGGCGGCGCGCTGCCGAGCCCCGCCTCCGTCTCCGGCATCGTCGACCTGGTCCAGTTGGTGGACGCGCGGGGCAGCGTCGTGGAGGCCAGCCCGGGCGCGACGGGGCGGCCACGGCTGAGCACGTTCAGGCCCGCACCCGACGACCGGCTCCAGCGGCGCGTGGAGTGCCGCCCGGGCGAGCCGTGCGTCCTGCTCATGGCCAACCGGGTGTCGCCGGCCCCCGACGCCCCCGTCGTCTACGCCGGAACCGTCGAGCCGCCCCTCATCGCGTCACACCGCCTCGAATACCTCATCGCCGGGGCCGCACTCCTCATCGTCCTGCTGGGCGGCCGCCTGATGTGGTGGATCATCGGCCGGGCGCTGCGCCCGGCGGAGCAGCAGTGCAGGCTCGCCTCCGTCACCTCCCACGAGCTCAGGACACCGATCGCCGGACTGCGGGTCCAACTGGAGGAAGCGCTGCTCCACCCCGATCACGTCGACCCCCGCGACACCATCCAGGGGGCGTTGTCGGCCACGGACCGCCTGGAGGCGATCGTGCAGGACCTGTTGACGATGGCCAGGCTACGCGGGGGTCAGCCGGCGCCGCGCGAGCCGATCGATCTCGCCGAGCTCGTCTCCGAGGAGGCGGACGCCCACCCCGGCGGCACACCGGTGGAGATCCACACGACCGGGGACGTGTGGGTGCACGGCTCACGGATCCAACTGATCCGGCTGGTGGGCAACCTGCTGAGCAACGCGCGACGCCACGCGGCGACCGGCGTCACGGTCTGCGTCGGATCCGCCGACGGCCAGGCGGTCCTCGCGGTGACCGACGACGGGAGCGGCGTCGCGGCCGCCGACCGTGAGCGGGTCTTCGAGCGATTCACCCGTCTGGACGAGGGGCGGCGCCGGGACGCCGGCGGCACCGGGCTGGGGCTTGCCATCTCCCGCGACATCGCCCACGCCCATCGCGGAACCCTGCGCATCGAGGACTCCCCCCGCGGAGCGCGGTTCGTCCTCCGACTGCCGCTCCTCGACCGCGCCGCGATCGGGCGGCATCTCGTCCGCACCGAGCGGACGACCGCACGACAGACCGCTGACGACCGGTGACCGGCGGCGGGCGCCACCGCTCCGCCCTGGCATCACGCCGTTCACCAGGCCGTACGCGCGCCCACAGCCGGGCGCGGTGCTCCCCGCGAAGGGCTGCCGGAAAAAATCTTGGAAAAAAATCCGGAGGTGTGTCGATTCGGGGGCGTCCCGTTCGAGGCGTGGGTGAAGGGCCGGTGAAGGACCGGCCCCGGCCCGAGGGAGAACCGCCCATGACCACCGCCACCGCTCACGCCGGCGCCACCGCCCGCACCTGCGACCGTGAGACCAGCGTCACCCGCAGCCTGCTGGGGTACGGCGTGATCGCCGGCCCGGTCTACGTCGGGGTGTCGCTGACCGAGGCCCTGACCCGGGACGGCTTCGACCTGTCCCGGCACGCCTGGAGCCTGCTCGCCAACGGCGACCTCGGCTGGATCCACATCGCGAACTTCGTGCTGGCCGGGGCGATGACCATCGCCTTCGCCGTGGGCCTGCGCCGGGCCCACGGCGGCGGCTGGGCCCCCCGCCTGCTGGCGGTGTACGGCCTGAGCCTGCTGGCGGCCGGGGCCTTCCGGGCCGATCCGGCCGGCGGCTTCCCCCGCGGCGTGCCGGCGGGCGAGGTGAGCTGGCACGGCCTCGCGCACCTGGCCTCCGGCGGCGTCGGGTTCGCCTGCCTGGTCGCGGCCTGCTTCGTCCTCGCCCGCCGTTTCGCCCGGCGCGGGCGGGCGGCCTGGGCGTGGAGTTCGCGGGCGACCGGCGCGCTGTTCGCGGCCGGGTTCCTGGCCGTGGCCTCCGGCGCGGGCGCGGCCTGGGCCAACCTCGCCTTCACCGGCGCCGTGGTGCTCGGCTGGGCCTGGATCAGCGCCCTGGCCGTGCACACCTACCGGAACGCCTGACCCGTCCCACGTTCACCTGATAAATCATTGACCGGAAGGAGACGACCGATGCGTTACATGGTTCTGCTCAGGGCCGCCCAGCCCGCCACCCCGCCGCCGGCCGACCTCATGGAGGCCATCGCCAAGCTCGGCCAGGAGGCGACCGTCGCCGGGGCACTGCTCGACACCGCCGGGCTGGCCCCCAGCGCGTCCGCGGCGAGGGTGCGCATGGCCGAGGGCGAGCTCAGCGTGACCGACGGCCCGTTCACCGAGTCGAAGGAACTGATCAGCTACGCCCTGTACGACGTGCGGTCGAAGGAGGAGGCGGTCGAGTGGACCGCGCGCTTCATGCGCCTGCACCGCGACCTGTGGGCGGGCTGGGAGGGCGACGCCGAGGTGGTCAAGGTGTTCGGCCCCGAGGATTTCGCCCCGCCGGCCTGACCGTCCCCCTGCCTGACCATCCCCCCCGGCCTGACCATCCGACGGCCTGAGCCCCTGTGAGCTGAGCACTCCGATGACCGGCACCGAGGCGCTGCTCGCGGCGCACCGCGCGATCGAGGCGGTCTGGCGGATCGAGTCCGCCAGGCTCGTCGCGGGGCTGGCCCGCCTCGTCGACGACGTCGGCCTGGCCGAGGAACTCGCCCAGGACGCGCTGCTCATCGCGCTGGAGCAGTGGCCGGAGGCGGGCGTGCCGGACAACCCGGGCGCCTGGCTCATGGCCACCGCCAAGCACCGCGCGATCGACCACCTGCGGCGGCGCAGCCGCTACGAGCGCAAGCTCCAGGAGATCGGCCGTGACGTCGAGAGCAGGCCGCAGCCGGACCCGGACGCCGACATGGACGACCACATCCGCGACGACATGCTGCGGCTCGTATTCACCGCCTGCCATCCCGCGCTGACCACCGAGGCGCGGGTCGCGCTCACGCTGCGCCTGCTCGGCGGCCTGACCACCGGGGAGATCGCCCGGGCGTTCCTGGCCACCGAGCCGGCGGTGGCGCAGCGGATCGTCCGCGCCAAGCGCACCCTGGCCGCCAGAGGGGTCAGGTTCGAGATGCCTGCCCCCGACGACCTGGCCGAGCGGCTGGCCTCGGTGCTGGAAGTCGTCTACCTGATCTTCAACGAGGGCTACTCGGCCACGGCGGGAGACGACTGGACCCGCCCCGACCTCTGCCACGAGGCACTGCGCCTGGGCCGTCTCCTGGCCGGCCTGCTCCCCGGCGAACCGGAGGTGCACGGCCTGGCCGCACTGATGGAACTGCAGGCCTCCCGCCTGAGCGCCCGCACCGGACCGGACGGCGCGCCGGTGCTGCTCCCCGACCAGGACCGGCGCCTGTGGGACCGGCTCCTGATCCGCCGGGGGCTGGAGGCACTGGAGCGGGCCGAGTCGCTCGGCGGCGCCTTCGGCCCGTACGCCCTGCAGGCGGCCATCGCCGCCTGCCACGCCCGGGCCGCCCGCGCCGGCGACACCGACTGGGAGCGCGTCGCCGCCCTCTATCGGGTGCTCGCCCATATCTCGCCCTCCCCCGTGGTCGAGCTGAACCGCGCCGTCGCGGTCGCGATGGCCGGCGACCCGGCACGCGGGCTGGAGATCGCCGACGCCGTCGCCGGCGACAAGGCCCTGCGCGGCTACCCCCAGCTACCCGCCGTACGCGGCGACCTGCTGGCCCGGCTGGGCCGTACGGACGAGGCGCGGCGGGAGTTCGAACGAGCGGCGTCCCTGACCGGCAACGAGCGGGAGCGGGCCCTGTTCCTGGCGCGCGCCGCCGACCGCGGGTAGCCGACCCCCTGCCTGGTGCCCCCTTCCTCTTCCACGGGCCATTGACAAAGAGAGTTTTTACGTACAACATTGTTTTTGCGATGAGAGACGTCCTGTATCTGGAGCAGATCGAGCAGGCCGAGGCACTGCTCAAACCGCAGCGCATCGAGGTGCTGCGGCAACTGGCCGAGCCGCGCACGTGCACCGAGGTGGCGGCGGTGCTCGACCAGACGCCGCAGCGGGTCTACTACCACGTCAAACGCCTGGTGGAGGCGGGCCTGGTCGACCAGGTCTCCGAGCGGCGGGTGCGCGGCATCACCGAAGGCATCTACCAGGCGAGCGCCCGCTCCTACTGGCTGTCGCCCAGCCTGGTGGGCCGCATCGGCGGGCTGCGCCGGCGGCAGGACGAGCTCAGCCTGGGCTACCTGCTCGACCTTATGGAAGAGGTGCAGGCCGACATCGCCGCCCTCGACCGGACCGCGCCGGAGCTGCCGTCCATCGGCGTGTCCGGCGAGGTGCGCGTGCCCCCGGAACGACGCCAGCAGTTCCTGGCCGACCTGCGCACCGCGCTGCAGGACCTGTTCACCCGCTACGGCGGCGCCGAAGGCGATGCCTTCAAGCTCGTCGTGGCCTGCTATCCCCACTACCCACAGGGAGACGACCGTGAGTGAACCGATGATCGTCCGCGTCCGCCTGGCCGCCCCGGTGAAGGAGGTGCGCCAGGCACTGACCGACCCCGCCGCGATGCGGGTGTGGCTGGCCGAGCACGCCGAGGCCGACCTGCCCGGCCGCTACGCGTTCTGGGGCCGCCGCACCCCGGAGGGCGACGCCCCCCATCAGCGCCCCCTGCACGCCGACGACCACACGCTGCGCTTCGCCTGGCTGCTGGACGGCGTGGAGACGACCACCGAGATCACGCTGGCGGAGGAGGCCCAGGACACGACCGTCCTGACCCTGTCGCAGAGCCACTTCGACTTCCAGGACGTCATCACCGGGGCCAGCATCCGGGGCGTGCTGCAGACCTTCTGGTCGCTGGCGCTGTCCAACCTGGCCGACTACGTCGAGGGGCGCGAGATCGGCCCCCAGCCCGACTTCACCTCCGCCGACTTCCGCGGCGAGATGGTCGTCGACGTGCCGGTCGAGCAGGTGTACGACTCCCTGGTCGACTCGGACAAGGCGAGCGACTGGTTCGGATACCCCATCGGCATCGAGCCGTACGTCGGCGGGCGCTTCGCCATGGGCGGCCTGGACGCCGACCCGCACCCCGCGAAGATCATCGACCTGGTCCCCGGCAAGACCATGTCGGCCGACTGGGGACCGGGGGGCGTCGTCACCTGGGAGCTGGAGGACAGCGGCGGCAAGACCCGCCTGACGTTCGTCCAGAGCGGCTTCGACACCGGCAACCCGCCGTACGCCGCCTGGATCGGCTGGCTCAGCGGCCTGGCCGCGCTGCGCCGTTACCATGAGGTGCCGGGCCGCCACCAGATCTGGCTCCCCGCCGAGCCCGCGGCCTGACCTCCATCCCCGCACCACAGCCCAGCACCACGGCCCAGCACCACGACCAGCCCCCTCACCAGCCGGAGTGTGATCGGTCAATGACGGTGACCCGGGAAGTGCTCGCCTACTACGAGCAGGGCAAGGAGGACGGCAGGCTCCGTACGGGACGGGGCCGGCTGGAGCTGTGGCGGACGCAGGACGTGCTGCGCCGGGCCCTGCCGTCACCGCCCGCCCGGGTGCTCGACATCGGCGGCGGCACCGGAGTGCACGCCGAATGGCTGGTCGCCGACGGCTACGAGGTGGAACTCCTGGACCCGGTCCCGCTTCACGTCGAGCGGGCCGCGGCCCTTCCGGGATTGACCGCGCGGCTGGGCGACGCACGCGACCTGCCCCTGCCGGACGCGAGCGCGGACGCGGTCCTGCTGCTGGGCCCGCTCTACCACTTGGCCGACCGCGCCGACCGGGTCACCGCCCTGGCCGAAGCGCGCCGCGTGGTGCGCCCCGGAGGACTGGTGGCAGCCGCCACCATCAACCGCTACGCGGCCGTGCACGACATGGTCTACCTGGGGGTCTACGAGCAGGAACCACACCGCCGGGCCGCGCGCCAGGCCATGGAGGACGGCCGCCTGCTGGGTCCCGTGCAGGGTTTCTCGGCCTACCTGCACGATCCCGACGAGGTGCCCGGGGAGTTCGCCGACGCCGGGCTCCCCGACGCCGAGCGATACGGCCTTGAGGGCGCCTTCTGGCTGTACGGCGACGTGAACGACTGGCTCGACGACCCCGAACGCCGCAGGCTCATGCTCGACGCCCAGCGCAGGCTGGAACGCGTGCCGTCGCTTCTCGGGGTCAGCGGCCACATGCTCACCCTCGCCCGCCGGCCCGCGTAGGCTCCTGCTTCGCCTTCGGGCGGGCGCGCAGGTGGGCGCGCTCGCCCTGGCTGCCGAACAGGACGAGGAACTCGACCGCCTCGGCGTCGGCGGCGCCGAACCAGTGCGGCAGCCGGGTGTCGAACTCGGCCGCCTCACCCGGTGACAGCACCAGATCCTGCTCGCCGAGGACCATCCGCAGCCGCCCGTTGAGCACGTAGAGCCACTCGTAACCCTCGTGGGTCTTCGGCTCCGGCGTCCTCCTGACGCTGCCCGCCGGGATCACCAGCTTGTAGGCCTGGATGCCCCCGGCCCGGCGGGTCAGCGGCAGCATCGTCATGCCGTTGCGGACGACCGGGCGCAGGTGGATGCGCGGATCCCCGGTCAGCGGGGCGTCGACGAGCTCGTCCAGCGTGACACCGTGGGCCCTGGCCAGGGGCAGCAGCAGTTCGAGAGTCGGCCGCCGTGCGCCCGACTCCAGCCGCGACAGCGTGCTCACCGAGATGCCGGTCGCCGCCGACAGGCCGGCCAAGGTGGTCTCGCGCTGCCGGCGCAGCGCGCGCAGCCGGGGCCCGACCGAGACGAGCGCGTGTTCGAGGTCGTCGTCCACGCCGTCAGCTTGCCATAGCGGCAACGACACGTGCGAAGACGGCCGAAATGAGACCCACGTCCATTATTGGTAGGTTCCTGGATAAGTGTTGACTTATCGGAACGGAGGAGCGGCGCCGTGGATGTCGAGCAGACGGTGTTGCCGGGGATCGGGTTGCGGCACGAGTTCACCACGCGCTCGGGACGGCGCATCGGGGTGGTCTCCCACCGCACCGGGCGGCGCGACCTGGTGATCTACGATCCCGACGATCCCGACAGGGCCTGCGAGACAGTGAAACTCAACGACGAGGAGGCGGACGCGCTCGTCGAGCTGCTTGGCGCCCCCCGCATCGTCCAGCGGCTCAACGCCCTGCACCGCGAGGTCGAGGGACTGGTCAGCGTCCAGCTGCCGATCGCGCCGGGCTCCCCCTACACCGGCCGTCCCATGGGAGAGGCACAGGTGCGCACCCGCACCGGAGCCTCCATCGTGGCCGTCGTCCGCGCCGCCAACGTGTTCGCCAGTCCCGCCCCCGACTTCGTCCTCACCGGGGACGACATCGTGGTCGTGGTGGGCAGCGAGGAGAGCACCGCCGCCGTCGCCGACATCTTCGCCAGCGGCTGAGGGCAGCGCGTGCACAATACCGCCATACTTTTCCTGGAATTCGGCGCCGTCGTCCTCGGACTCGGCATCCTCGGAGCACTGGCGCTGCGCGTCGGCATCTCCCCCATCCCCCTCTACCTCATCGCGGGCCTCGCCTTCGGCACCGGTGGCATCCTCCCGCTTGCCACCAGCGAGGAGTTCACCGCCACCGGCGCCGAATTAGGCGTCATCCTGCTGCTACTCACCCTCGGCCTGGAATACAACGCCGACGAGCTGGTGACCAGCCTCAAGGGCAACGCCCGCGCCGGACTGGTCGACCTCGTGCTCAACGCGGCGCCCGGCGCGGTCTTGGCGCTGCTCCTCGGCTGGGGGCCGGTCGCCGCCGTCGCCATGGCCGGCGTCACCTACGCCACCTCCTCCGGCATCACCGCGAAGGTCCTGTCCGACCTGGGCTGGATCGGCAACCGGGAGACCCCGGTGGTGCTGTCGCTGCTGGTGTTCGAGGACCTCACGATGGCGGTCTACCTGCCGGTCCTGACCGCCATGCTGGCGGG
Source organism: Microbispora sp. NBRC 16548 (assembly GCF_030268985.1). Classification (NCBI taxonomy): domain Bacteria; kingdom Bacillati; phylum Actinomycetota; class Actinomycetes; order Streptosporangiales; family Streptosporangiaceae; genus Microbispora; species Microbispora sp. NBRC 16548. Next base: position 25,786 of record NZ_BSSF01000003.1, on the reverse strand, counting down.
CCTGAGCCTGGTCGCCGGGGCGGTCACCGTGGCCATCGCACTCGCCGCGGTGAGCGTGGTCCTGCTGGTCGCGCTGCGCTTCGGCCGCTACATCGAGGCGTTCGTCGCCAGCCCCAACTCCGAGGTGCTCGTGCTCAAGGTGGTCGGGCTGGCGCTGCTGGTGGCCGGGCTGGCCCAGCAGCTGCAGGTGTCGGCCGCGGTCGGGGCGTTCCTCGTCGGCATCGCGCTGTCGGGTGAGCTGGCCGAAGACGCCCAGGCGCTGCTCGCGCCGCTGCGCGACCTGTTCGCCGCGGTCTTCTTCGTGTTCTTCGGCCTGCAGACCGACCCCACCAAGATCCTGCCCTCAGCCGGCCTGGCCGCGGGCCTGGCGCTGGTGACGATGACCACCAAACTGATGACCGGCATCTATGCCGCGCGCCGGGCCGGCATCGCCCGCGCCGGACGGGTCCGCGCGGGCATCGCGCTCATCCCCCGCGGTGAGTTCAACATCGTCATCGCCGGGCTGGCGGTGGCCGCCGGCGCCCATCCCGACCTGGGCGCGCTGGCGGCGACGTACGTCCTGATCCTGGCGGCCTTCGGTCCCCTGGCGGCCCGTCTGGTCCAGCCGCTCCTCACGCGAGTGGCGAGCCGCGCCTGACGCCGTCGCACTCCCCTACATCGGCCCGCGCTGTCACCGGCCTGCCCCGCATCGCGGCGGCAGGCCGGTCGCGTTTCAGGCCCGTACGGCCCGGCCGGTGACGGGCCGGGACCGGCGTTCCGGACGCCAGGTGGAGACGAGGGCGGCCGCGAGGAGGAGTTCGGCGATGTCGCCGCCGTAGTACATGATCTCCGCGCCGCCCCGGACCTCGGAGACGGGCGCGTGGACGTCCACCCAGAAGCCGCCGTACATCAGCTGTGCGACGACCGCGTGCACGGCGATGGCGCAGCCGAGGTAGACCAGGCGGGCCCGGACGCCCGGCCGGGCGGGTGCGGGGTCGGGGCCGGCGATGACGTGCGCGAACAGGCAGCCCGACAGCAGGAAGTGCGCGTGCAGCAGCCAGTGCCCGGCGGGCAGGGTCGTGACGGCGTTGTAGAGCGGGGTGAAGTAGAGCACGACGAGGCCGCCGGTGGACAGCAGCAGGGCGGTCGCCGGATGGGTCGGCAGCCGGCCGGGACGGCTGTGCACGACGGCCGACAGCCGTCGCGCGCCGGCGGAGGGCAGGGTCCGCAGCAGCAGGGTGACCGGGGCGCCGAGCACCAGGGCGAGCGGAGCGTACATGCCGATGAGCATGTGCTGGACCATGTGGCCGCGGAAGTCGGCGTGGGCGAAGGACGCGACGGGCGGCAGGAGCGCCACGGCCACCAGCGCGAGCCCGGTGGCGAAGCCGGCCATACGCCACCGGCTCCAGCCCACGACCGGGTTGCGGCGGCGCGCCCGCCGGGCCAGGTGCAGGTAGACGAGCAGGGCGAGGACCGGCGGCAGCACGCCGGACAAACCCGCGGAGTGCGTGCCGGGACCCATCACGCTGTGGTCCATTACGTCGTGGTCGATCACGCGGGGTCCGTCACGCCGGGGTCCGTCACGCCGGGGTCTCGGCCTGGGTCTCGGCCGGGTCGAAGGACCGGCCGCTGCGCGCGAGCAGATAGCCCCCGGCGAGCAGCAGCGCGCCCAGGACGAGGAAACCGATGTCCCACCAGAGTTGGTAGGGACCGCCGTGGACGTGGTGGATGGCCAGGATGTGGTGGTCCACGACGCCTTCGACGAGATTGAAGATCCCCCAGCCGGCCAGGATCCACCCCCACAGCACCCGCGAGGTCCACACCCGGCGCCGGTCGCGGGTGACCCTGGAGTACAGGATCGCGAGGCCGATGAGCACCGCGAGCCAGCACACGGCGTGGAAGATGCCGTCCCACACGGTGTTCATCTCCAGTCCGGAGACGGTGCGGGGGTTGTAGTACTTCACCCCGATGCGGTCGCTGTCGGTGCTGCTCAGCATGTGATGCCACTGCAGAAGCTGGTGCAGCAGGATGCCGTCGACGAACCCGCCGAGTCCCACCCCGAGCACGATGCCCGGCAGCCGCAGGCTGACCGGCGTCACGCCGGCCCGGGCCTCGCCCGCGGTGGTCGCCATCGCCGTGCCTCCGTCCCCTTCGCGCCGCTGTGCGGACTCCGCCAGGGCAGGTTCTCCGGACGCGAGGGTGTAGTCACGCAGGCACGCGCGGATCCACCGCCGGGCCTACCGACTCTTTGAACAGCACCTCACCCGGCGGTGCGGGCGGCGACGAACGCCTCGATGCCGTCGAGCACGCGCTGCAGGCCGAACTCGAAGGCCTGGTCGGGGTCGTAGGCCGCGTTGTACGCCTCGCCCGCCGCCGCACCCACCCGGGCGGCGACCGGGTGACGCCGGGGGTCGAACACCTTGGCCAGGTAGGGCGCGTGCGCGTACCACCACTGCTCGTCGGTGACGCCCGTGTCCCCCGGCGCCTGCGCCGCCTCCACCGCGCCCCGCGCCGCACCGCTCACGTAGCCGTTCAGCAACGTGACGACCGAGTCCATCTCGAGGTCGTCCAGGCCGATGCCGTCGACCGCCCGCAACTCGTAGTCGTACTTGGCGATGAGGTTGGGGCCCAGCGGGGGCCGGGTGACCGACGACACCTGCAGCATCCACGGGTGCCGCCGGTAGAGCGCCAGGTTCTCCCGCGCGATCAGCTCCAGCCTGCCCCGCCAGCCGCCCGGCACCTCCGCGGGCGCGGGCAGCTCGCCGTACGCGGTGTCGAGCATGACGTCGATCAGCTCGGCCTTGCCCGGGACGTAGGTGTACAGGGACATCGTCCCCACCCCGAGCTGTTCGGCGACCTTGCGCATGGACAGCGCGGCCAGGCCCTCGGCGTCGGCGACCTCGATCGCCGCGCGCACGATCCGATCGACCCCGATCTCCGGCTTGCCCTTGCGCCCGGTTCGCTCGCCGGTGCGCCACAGCAGGGCCAGACTCCGCGCCGGGTCTCCCTGCGAGCTGTACTCCGTCATCGCCTGCGAATTCTATGCGCACCCTGGTTCCGTATGCTGTACGGTACAGCGTACGGAATCCTCGGGAGGAATCACGATGACGTACGCGATCGCGGCCGAAGGGCTGCGCAAGCGATACGGGCACACCCTCGCCCTCGACGGCGTCGACCTGGCCGTCGGGGAGGGCACGGTGCACGGCCTGCTCGGGCCGAACGGCGCCGGCAAGACCACCGCCGTCCGGATACTCACCACGCTGACGCGCCCCGACGGCGGCACGGCCCGGGTCGCCGGCTTCGACGTCGTACGGCAGGCCGCCGACGTACGCCGCGGCATCGGCCTGGTCGGCCAGCACGCCGCCCTCGACGAGGTTCTCAGCGGCAGGCAGAACCTCGTCATGTTCGGCCGCCTCCACCACCTGCGCCCGGCCGCGGCCCGCGCCCGTGCCGACGAGTTGCTCGCCCGGTTCGGCCTCGCCGACACCGGGACCAAACCCGTCGGGCACTACTCCGGTGGCATGCGCCGCCGCCTCGACCTGGCGGTCGGCATGATCTGCTCCCCGCCGGTGCTGTTCCTCGACGAGCCCACCACCGGTCTGGACCCGCGCGGCCGCACCGAGGTGTGGGAGGCCGTCCGCGGCCTCGTCGCCGAGGGCACCACCGTGCTCCTCACCACCCAATACCTGGAGGAGGCCGACCAGTTGGCCTCCCGCGTCTCGGTCGTCGACGCCGGCCGCGTCGTCGCCGAGGGCTCCCCCGACGAGCTGAAGTCCGCGCTCGGCGGCGACCGCCTCGACGTCGTCGTGCGCCACACCGCCGACCTGCCCGCCGCCGCCGCGATCGCCGGCCGGGTTACCGGCGCCCGGGGTGATGTGTCCGTCGACGTGGACGCCGACTCCCGCCGGGTCAGCGCACCCGTGCGCGACCGGTCCGCCGCGCTCCCCGAGGTCCTGCGCGCCCTCGACGCCGCAGGCATCACCGTCGAGGACATCGCCGTGCGACGGCCCACCCTGGACGAGGTCTTTCTCCACCTGACCGGCACGGAGAACAGCACGAGAAGGGGAGCCGCGGCATGAGTATGACCGTCACCGCACCCGAGATCCCCCGCACCGCCGCCGCGCGGCTGCGCTGGGCCCTGGCCGACGGCTGGACCGTCACGCTGCGCGACCTCACCCACTGGGCCCGCAAACCCGGCCAGGTCGTGGCCGGCCTGCTGTTCCCCGTCATGATCGTGCTGATGTTCGGCTACCTGTTCGGTGGCGGCATGGCCGTACCGGGCGGCGGCGACTACCGCGAATACCTCATGCCCGGCATGTACGCCATGACCATGCTCTTCGGCATCGAGGCCACCTTCACCGCCGTCGCCCGCGACGCCGCCAAGGGCGTCACCGACCGTTTCCGCTCCCTGCCCATCGCCTCCGCCGCCGTCGTCCTCGGCCGCAGCGTCGCGGACATGCTCAACACCGTCCTCGGCCTCCTCGTCATGATCGCCTGCGGCCTGGCCGTCGGCTGGCGCTGGCACGAAGGCCCCGTCCGCGCGGCCCTCGCCGTCGGACTGCTGTTGCTGCTGCGCTTCGCGTTCCTGTGGGTCGGCATCTACCTCGGGCTGACCCTCGGCGGCCCGGAAGCCGTCATGGCCGTCCAGATCCTCGTGTGGCCCATCGGCTTCCTGTCCAGCGCCTTCGCCTGGACCGGCACCATGCCCGGCTGGCTCGCGGCCGTCGCCGAGTGGAACCCCCTGTCGGCCACGATGGCCGCCACCCGCGACCTGTTCGGCAACCCCGGCGCGGGCGGCACCACCTGGATCGCCGAGCACGCCGCGGTCATGGCCCTGGTCTGGCCGCTGCTGCTCATCGCGGTCTTCCTCCCGCTGTCGGTCCGCCGCCACCGCCGCCTCGACCGCTGACACCCTGGCGCCGGTGCGCCAGCGATCGTGCGGCTTCTTGGGGTGTCGTTAACGAGGGCGGAACCAACCGACATGTAGCTGAGCGTGACGGGCGATAAGGTTCGCCGGTCCTTAGCCTGGTTGGGGGTCGTTCAGGCCGCGTCGGGGGCAGGCGCCGAGGTAGAGAGGTTCAGGCGGCTGGACATGTTCAGCCTTACCTCGCCGTACGGCCGTACGTGCGTCCAGAACAGCGGGGTGAGTGCGCGGTGGTCTTCCTCGGTGAAGACGCTGGTCCATTCGGGCTCGGCGAGCATGTCCTGGATCATCAGGGTGTTGATGAAGACCAGGGCCGCTTGGAGCAGGTGTAGGGACAGGATCGACAGTTCTAGCTGGTCGCGGCGGTTGCTGGCGAGTTCGCCGCTCTTGCCGAAGAAGATCACGTCGTTGGCGGCGTTCCAGCCCTCGACGACGTTCAGGCCCTCTTTAATCTCGCGTTGCAGGTCGCGGTCACGGAGGTAGCGGGCGACGAAGAGAGTCTTCTGCGCGCGGCCGACTTCCAGCATGGCCTGGTAGACGGGGTGGGATGCGGTGCGGGTGAAGCGGCGCAGGATCGCCTCGGTGGAGGCAGTGCCGACCTGGATCGCGGTGGCGTACTTGATGAGCTGGTCGTAGTTGTTCTCGATCATGTCCCAGCGGATGGGGCGGGTCATCGAGTACTCGGCGCGGCTGGCCTCGAAGTCGTCGGGCAGGTCCTCTCCTTGCGGACAACGCCCTCCAGCGGGATGGTCTCGCCCAGCGGCAGGTAGGTGGTGGAGGAGTGCTTGTGCCGCTCGATCAGCGCCAGGGCGTCGATGACCGGCCTGTGCTGGTCGTTGGACGAGCGGAACCGAAGGACGCCGAGCAGGTCCATCAGGCCGCCTTCTCCGCCCGCGCGTTGATGTGGTGCACCGTGGAGTTCAGCAGCTCCACCAGGGTGTCGGTGATCTCCCGCTCGCGCTGGTAGACCAGTGCGGCGAGCAGTACGTGTCGTGCCTCGTCGGCGAGACGCCGCAGGTGGCTGGGCGAGGAGGCTGCGGCTCGGGCCCGCCACGCGTTGATCACCTGCGGGCCGACGCGGGCGAAGGCACTGTCCGGGACGGCCAGGGCACGGACCTGCTTGAGCTTGGAGATCTCGTCGAGGAGCGAGTTGAGGCTGACGTTGCCGGGGTGGGCTTTGATCTGGGACAGCACCGCCTCGATGTCCTCGTCCCCCTCGCCGTCGTCACCGTCGGCGGACTTGGTGCCGCCTTGGTCGGCGGCGACGTCAGCTTCACCAGGTCGGTGCGGGTGCACTCGCGCCAGCCGGTCAGCTCCCGGATCTCGGTTCGGTGCCGCTGAGCCTGCCGCGAGGTGAGGTCGTAAAGCGCCAGGTCGGTGGCGGCGACGCCGACCTGGCGGGCGACGTGCTCGACAGCGTCGCCCGCCAGCTCCAACCGCATCTTGGGGAACCGGCCGCGCCAGAGCAGAAACTTCAACTGCACCGCGAAGCCGAGCCGGGTCGCTCCGGTCTTGTTGCGCAGCCAGCGGGACTCGTCGCCGTCCAGCGTGAAGTGGTCGACGACTTCGTCCAGCCCCAGATGTCGCGCCATCCCGAACGCCCCGCCCCTCGCCATCAGCCCGTCAGCCGGGCATGCCCGCGTTCACTCGTTCAGCCCAACGAGCCGTCGGCGCCGCGGCAACGACGGTGCCGGTCACCGAATGTCGTGGTCGGGGTGGGTCTGGTCGTAGTGGTGCCGCGCCTCGGCGATGACAGCGCGATGGGTGAGGGACCAGTCGGCGAGTGCCTTGACCAGGTGGGTGAGGCCGGCCCCGGTCTCGGTGAGGCGGTAGTCGACCTGGGCCGGGACCATCGGGTACACGGTGCGCAGGATGAGCCCGTCGCGTTCCAGCCTGCGCACCGTGAGCGTGAGCATGCGCTGGGAGATGCCGTCGATCGCGCGTTGCAGTTCCCGGAAGCGGCGCGGGCCGCCGGCAAGTTCGACGATCACGAGTACCGACCACTTGTCCCCGATGCGGTCCAGGACGTCGCGGATCCCGCAATCCGGGTGGTCCTCGCGCCCGCAGGGATCGAGGTCGGCGGGTGGGGTGGTTACCGGCGTGTGCGTGGGTGACATCGAACTGCCTCCTTGTGGCCGCTTGGTGGGCGGATAAGGATCAAGCGTAGTTACTGAAGAGAACCACATCGGGAGACGTGACTGACATGATCTTGGTGACCGGAGCGAACGGGAACCTCGGCTCGGCCACTCTGGCAGCGCTGCGTGCCCGGGGTGCGATCGCGACAGGCGGCAGCCGAACCCCAGGCGACGGGAAACGGCTCCTGGACTTCGACGAGCCGTCCGGCATCGACCTCACCGGTGTGTCGACCCTGGTGCTGATCTCCGCCGGTTACGCCGAGGACGACCAGGTCATCAGGCGGCACGCGGCTGTTCTGGACGCCGCCGCCCGGGACGGGGTGCGGCATGTCGTCTACACGAGCCTGACCGGTGCCGGCGACCATCTCGGTTTCGCGCTGGCGCACCGTGCGACCGAACGGCTCGTGCGAGGTCGCGGTGTGCCGTGGACGATCCTGCGCAACGGTCTTTACGCCGAACTCTTCGGCGGTCTGCTGATGTGGGCAGGCAGTGGGGTGGAGTCCGCGTTCGGCGACAGCGGCGCTCTGGCTGCGGTCGCCCGCGCGGACCTCGCCGAGGCCGCGGCGGTCGTCGCGGCGGATCCCGCGCGTCACAGCGGACGCACCTACGACCTGGTCGGCACGCCGATCACGGCCGCGGGCGTAGCAGGCCGACTCGGGGTCCCGCACCGAACCATCGGCCTGGGCGAGTACCGGCGCAGGCTCCACGCGACGCCGTTGCTGCCCTTCCAACCGCCCATGCTCGTCTCGATCGCGGCCAGTGTCCGGCACGGCTTCCTGGACGGCACCAGCCCCGACCTCGCCGACATCCTGGGCCGCCCCGTCCGCGATCCCCTGGCCGTGGCGGTCGCCACCGCGTCCGCCACGGCACCGCAGGCGTTCAGGTAGTGGCCGCCGAACACCGTCGGGGCGTCGTGGCGCTCGCGCTGATCGCGGCCTTCATGGTCTTCGTCGACGGCACGATCGTGAACCTCACCCTCGCCCAACTCGCCTCGCACCTGCACGCCTCCCGGTCCGAGCTCGAATGGGCGGTCAACGCCTACACCCTCTCCTTTGCCGCAGTGATGCTCGGCGCCGGCGCGATCACGGACACCCTCGGAGCGAAGCGGGCCTTCGTGACAGGCCTGCTGGTCTTCACCGCCTCGTCCGCGGTCTGCGCGGCCGCCGGTTCCATGCCGGTGCTCAACGTCGCCCGGCTGGTCCAGAGCGCGGGCTCCGCTCTTCTGCTGCCGAGCGCGCTCGTCCTGGCCACCGCGTCCGCACCCGACGAGCAGGCCCGGCACCGACTGGTGGGCTGGTGGGCCGCCGCGGGCGGCATCGGAATGGCCGCCGGCCCCCTGCTGGGCGGGGCGCTCGTCGCGCTGGCGAACTGGCGTGCCGTGTTCGCCGTCAACGTGGTCATCGGAGTCCCGGCCGTGCTGTTCCTGCCCCTGACCGGCCTCATCTCGATCGGCAGTATCCGCGCCGCCCCGCTCGCGCAACGCATCGGACGCGCGGCCCTCCTCGGCACCAGCCAGGCCGCCCTGGCCACCACGTTCCTCGCGGTGGCGTGGGCCAGCACCGCATCCGCGCTGTGGCCGCTGGTGCTTGCCCTCGTCCCCGCGGGTTTCTGCTCGGGACTGCTCGTGCCCACCATGACCTCCCAGTCCATCGCAGCCGTCGAACCCGCTCTGCACGGAGCCGCGTCCGCGATGTTCAACACCTCCCGCCAGATCGGCGCGGCCATCGGTGTGGCCACCTTCGGGCCACTCCTCGGGACCGCGCACAGCCTCCAGGCGGGGTTCGTCACCTGCGTGGTCGTCGGCGCCGCCGCCACCGCGGTCGCCTTTTCGCTGACTGTGCTTGTACGGCCGGCCACCGTTGCCGCGCCCGCGGCCGGTCCCGATGTCCAAGCCCCGGGCACCACCTCGGCCCCATGACACCGCGGATGACCGGTCTGGACATGCTTGCCCAGCGTTCAAGAGGGACCCGCAGAAGAACGCTTATCGCCACCGAATGGGGATGGTCTGCGCCGACCTGAAGAAGGTTGGGGCCTGTGGCGGCGTCAGCTGCCCAGTGATGTCCACCACCATCCGCGCGGCACCCGGTGTTTCATAGGTGCCGCCCGCCAGTCCCTCGACACCCAGATCGACTCCCTCACCGACGCGGGCGTCACCCGGATCTTCTCTGAGAAGATCACCACCCGCGCCACCCGGCGGCCAGAGCTGGAGAAGGCCGTCGCCCTCGCCCGCGAACTGCGCGCCTCCGGCGTCCGCTGGAATTCCTCACTGGCGAACTCCAGGGCTCGCACGACCCCTCCGGCGTCGCCTTCACCGTGCTCGCCGCCCTCTCCGGCATGGAACGCGAGTACATCCGCGACCGCAGCCTGGAAGGTCACGAGTCCGCCCGCAGGCGCGGCAAGACCATCGGCGGCGCCGGCGTCACCGATGACGCCATGCTCTCGATGGCCCTCCGCCTGCGCGACCAGGACATGAGCCTGCGTGATATCGCCGCCCGGCTCGTCATCACCAAAGGTGCGAAGAAAGGCAAGCGCCCCTCACCCGCCACCGTCATGCGCATGCTGCGCGAGCACGACGAAGAGACCGGCACTGCAGAGCCGGACCCCTCATGGTGAACCCAGCACGTCACGCTCAGCTACATGTCGGTTCGTTCGCCCCTCGTTAACGGCACCCCTTCTTGTGCCGAGAAAGGCCATCGGCATGGGCAGGCTCCCGCCTGCTTCTCAACCGCCGATGTGCGACGGCGTGGACGTGAGCGTGTCCCAGGCCGCCATCGCGCAGGTGATGACCGCTTCCAACTCGGTGCGGGTGGCGCCGTCTCGGGCTTGTACGGATAGGCCCTGCACCACGGTGGTGTAGTAGCGGGCGATGGCGTCCAGGCCGGCGGGCGGTGCGGCGAGGTCGCCGTCGGTGACGCCGCGGGCGAGCCGGTCCTTGATGGTGGTCAGCATGTCGCGCCGGAGGTCGGCCAGGAACTCCCGGACCTCGTGGTTTTCCACCGCGCCGGTGGGCGCGGCCAGGATGAGCATGCAGTAGTGCGGCGTGTCCGGGCGGGTGATCTCGTCGGCGGTGGCGCGCAGCATGGCGTGGACCGCGGCGCGTGCGGTCGGCTGTTCCCGCAGCGCGCGCCTGGGCGGCTCGCCCGAGGTCGTGCCGTAGAGCGCCATGACCTTGCGGAACAGGTCCTCCTTGCTGCCGAAGCAGGCGTAGATGCTGGCCGAGGCGATTCCCATGGCCTTGGCCAGGTCGTTGAGCGAGGTCCCCTCGTAGCCCCGCTCCCAGAACAGGTCCAGCGCCGTGCGCAGGGCGGCGTCCGGGTCGAATGTGCGCGGCCTGCCGCGAGTAGCCATCCAGTCTCCGTTCCCGGACTTCTTTGTCGTTCGATCAACTTTACCTTGACCCGGGGAGACCACCGTGGCACTTTTGTTTGTCGTTCGATAAACAAACAAGGAAGGCGACCGCCGTGAGCATTTCCTCCACCATGCGCGCACTGCAGCAGACGTCACTGAACGGCCCGCAGGACCTGCGCCTGATCACGGACGCGCCGATACCAAGCCCGGGCCCGGGCGAGATCCTGATCCGGGTCACCGCCGCCGGCGTCAACTTCGTCGACATCTCACAGGCCCGTGGCACGTTCGCGGGCGGCCCGCAGCCGCCTTACCTGGCGGGCATCGAGGGCGCCGGCGAGGTCACCGCCGTCGGCGAGGGGGTGACCGGCCTGGAGCCCGGCGCCCACGTCATCGGCGTCGGCATCGGAGGCGGCGCCTTCGCCGAGTACATGGCGCTGCCCGCGGCCGCGGCGGTCCCCGTGCCGGCGGGCTGGGCCGACCAGCAGGCGCTGGGCCTGGTGGTGAACTGGCCGACCGCGCTGGCGGCGCTCAAGCCACTGGGCCGCATCGCCGCAGGACAGACCGTGCTGATCCACGCCGCGGCCGGCGGGACCGGCCAGGCCGCGGTGAGAATGGCCAAGCACTACGGCGCGACGGTGATCGCCACGGCCTCGCCGGGCAAGCACGAGGTGGTGCAAGCGCTGGGCGCCGACCACGTCATCGACTCCCGCGGCGCCGACCTGGCAGCCGAGGTCCTGCGACTGACCGGCGGCGCGGGTGCCGACCTGGTACTGGAGTCGGTCGGAGGCGCCACCCTCGACGCCAGTCTGGCCGCGACCAGGCGGGTCACCGGCCGGGTCGTCGTCTACGGCGTGGCCGACGGGGAGGCCGCGATCACCAACTGGGAGCTCGTCTACAAGCACCAGGTCCACGTCATCGGCCTGAACATCGGCACCCTGATCCAGGCCGCACCGCAGGTCTTCGGCGAAGTCATGGGTGAGATGCTCGGGCTCCTCGCAGCCGGAGTGCTCGGCCCCGGCCGGCCCACCCTCTATGACCTGGCCGAGGGGCCGAAGGCGCTCGCAGAACTGGAAGCGCGCGCCACCGTGGGCAAGCTGGCACTGCTGCCCTGAGCAGACCGTGACGCCGCCCGGCGGGCACCCGGAGCTCTTGCGACGTCTCCGCTCCTCGGCTCAGGTGGTGCGGGTGTCGTACGTCGCGCGGTTGGCGAGCACATCGTCCATGTGCGTCTCGGCCCAGGTCTTGAGACCACGCATCATCTGGTGCAGGGACAGACCGAGGTCGGTCAGCTCGTAGGAGACCGTGACGGGCACGGTCGGCGTCACGGTGCGGGTGATCAGCCCGTCACGCTCCAGGGAGCGCAGCGTCTGAGTGAGCATCTTCTGACTGACGCCGGCCAACAGGCGGGACAGCTCCGAGAAGCGCATCGACCGGGGCTCACCGGCGCAGTCGGCGCCCAGCTGATGCGAGCCGTCGCTGCCCAGCGCGGCCAGGATCAGCGTGACCCATTTGTCGGAGATCCGGTCGAGCAGCTTGCGACTGGGGCAGGCCGCTACGAAGGCGTTGTACTCCGCCTTGGCCTGTGCCTTCTGCTGGGCCGCCGTCATCGTCGCCATCCGCCGCTCCTCTAACCTCTGGGCGCCTTACGCACTCCGAAGTGCCTACTTCCCGTCAGGAAGTTACCTATCCATACTGCAGCAAGGAGCCGTTGAGGCACCACCATCCAGCTCAACCATGAAAGACAGAGGCATGAGCACGCTCTCCACTTCGCTTCCCGGCGGCACCTGGACCCTGGGTGACCTGACCGTCACCCGGTTCGGCTACGGCGCCATGCAGCTCGCCGGCCCCGGGGTCATGGGCCCGCCCGCCGACCACGACAGCGCACTCGCAGTCCTCCGCGAGGTCATCGACCTCGGCATCACCCACATCGACACCGCCGACGCCTACGGGCCGCGCGTCACCAACCAGCTGATCCGTGAAGTGCTGCACCCATACCCGGAATCGCTGCACATCGTGACCAAGGTCGGCGCGATCCGCGACGAGCAGGGAGGCTGGCCCCCGGCCCGTAAGCCCGAAGACCTGCGCCGCGCCGTCCACGAGAACCTCGAAACTCTCGGCCTCGAGGTGCTCGACCTGGTCAACCTCCGGCTCGGGGACGCCCGGGGACCCCAGCCCGGTTCGCTCGCCGAGCCCTTCGAGACGCTCGCCGAACTCCAGCAGCAGGGCCTGATCCGCCACCTCGGAGTCAGCAACGCGACGCCGGAACAGGTCGCCGAGGCACAGGCGATCGCGCCGATCGTGTGCGTGCAGAACATGTACAACCTCGCCTACCGCCAGGACGACGCCCTGATCGACGAGCTCGCCGAAGAGGGCATCGCCTACGTGCCCTTCTTCCCGCTCGGCGGCTTCAGCCCTCTGCAGTCCTCCGCGTTGTCGGCCGTAGCCGCCCGGCTGGATGCGACGCCGATGTCTGTCGCCCTGGCCTGGCTGCTGCAGCGGTCGCCGAACATCCTGCTGATTCCCGGCACCTCCTCGGTGACGCATCTGCGCGAGAACGTCGCCGGCGCCGGACTCTCGCTCTCCGACGAGGAACTCGCCGAGCTAGACAAGATCGGCAACTGAGCGGGGTATCGCGGCCCGTGCCCGGCACGCCCGGAACATCCGTCAACTACAGCTTGACGATTGGCGGATCGTCAACCTACGGTTGACGCATGAGCCCACTCAACATCAGCCTCGCCGACCTGATCGCCCGTCTCGACGAGGAACTCCCCGACGCCGATCACCTGGCGCGCATCAGTGAGGCACACCTTCGTGCCCAGACCCTGTCCGACCTCGGTGACCAGCTCGTCGACCACTACGTCCGCAAGGCCAGGCAGGCCGGCGCGTCGTGGAGCGAGGTCGGCGACGCCATCGGGGTGTCCAAACAGGCCGCCCAGCAACGCCACGCGCCCAACGCGTTCGAGCGGTTCACCGACCTGAACCGGCACAGCATCGTGCTGGCGCAGGAGGCCGCCCGAACGCACAAGCACGACTTCATCGGCACCGAACACATCCTGCTCGGCCTGCTCGGCGAACCGCGGGGCCTGGCGTACGAGGTGCTGATGGCGAAAACCGAGTCGGAGCAACGCATCCGCGACGCGATCGAGGAAGCGATGCCGCCAGCCGGGCAGAAGGCGCTGCGGGGTCACATCGCGTTCCGGCCGGAGAGCAAGGAGGCCATCGAGCAGGCATCCCGCGCGTCCGCCGACCTCGGTCACGACTGGGTCGGCACGGAGCACACGCTGCTGGGCCTGATCCGCGCCGAGGAGAGCCTGGCCGCGCAGATCCTGCGCAACCTCGGCTTCACGTCGGACGAGCTGCACGAGACGGTCAAGACCGAGATCACCAAACGGTCCGCCGCGCGCGACAAGCAATAACGAAACGATCAGTCGCCGCGGCGGACCGCCGGGCTCGTCGGCCAGGTGCGGGATGTGCAGGGTCTTGGCGATGAGCGGCTCAGGACGTGGGCCGACTGCGAGGAGCTGTCAGCAGCGGCTCACCGACTGCTTGGCCTCCTGACTGTTCGCCCCGGACGCCCCTCGGCGTCCGGGCCGCGGTCAGCCACAGGCCGGTGAATACGGCGCAGGCCAGCGTTACAGCACCCGCCGCGAGGAAGGCGCTGTTGAGGCCGGATCCGAAGGAGGCGCCGCCGGACTCCCGCGTGTGGACGATCACCCCGAGCACCGCCACTCCGAGCACCGCGCCGATCTGCCGGGTGGTGCTGCTGACGCCCGAGGCGAGGCCGCCCTCCTGCGGGCTGACCGCCTGGATGGCGGCCCCGGTCAGCGGCGACATGGTGAGAGCGAACCCGATGCCGACGACCGCCAGCCGCCACCACACGTTCCCGTAGCCGGTATCGGCGTGGACGGAGTCCAGCGCCAGCAGCCCCAGCCCGGCCAGGGCCAGGCCGATACTGACGACGACGCGGAAGCCGTACCTGGCCGCGAACCGGCCCGCGTACGGGCTGACGATCACCATGGCCAGCGAGGTGGGCAGGGTCCGCAGCCCGGCGACCAGGATCGAAGTGCCCTGGACATAGACGAAGAACTGGGAGAAGAAGAACGACGACCCCATCAGCGCGAACCCGACCACGACCATCGCCGTGTTGGACACCGTGAACAGCCGCTGACGAAACAGCCGCAGCGGCAGCATCGGCGTCGACACACGACCCTCGACCACGACGAACGCGGCCAGGAGCACCAGCCCGGCGGCGAAGCTGCCCAGAATCACCGGCGAGGTCCAGCCGCGGGAACCGCCCTCGATCAGGCCGTAGGTCACAGCGCCCACGCCCGCGACGGACAGGACCGTGCCGGGAACGTCGATCGGCGGCGCGCTCGGGTTGCGGGACTCCCCCAGCACGGGCAGCCCGGCCAGCAGCAGGACCGCCCCGATGGGCACATTGACCAGGAAGATGGCGGGCCAGCCGAAGGCCTCCACCAGGATCCCGCCCGCCAGCGGTCCGGCGGCCAGGCCGATGCCGCTGAACCCGGCCCACAACCCGATCGCTCTGACGCGCTCCCTCGGGGCGGGATACGCGGCGGCGAGCAGCGCCAGCGAGGCGGGGCTCAGCGCCGCGGCCCCCACACCCTGGAACACCCGCCCGACGATCAGCCAGCCGATCGAAGGCGCGAGCGAACACACCACCGACGCGGCCGTGAACACCACCACCCCGGTCAGGAACACCCGCCTGCGGCCGAACCGGTCGGCGAAGACGCCGCCCGACAGCAGCAGCATGGCCACCAGCAGCACGTAGGCGCCGACGATCGTGTTGTCGAGCAGCACCATGAACTGACCTGCGCAGGTCAGAGTGAGCAACGCTCTCACACACATCCCTCCTAAAAGCAGTCAATGACTGCGTTAACAGAGACTCTAACGCAAGTCTCGACTGCGTTAAGGTGGGGGCATGGACGAGCAGGGGCGGGCCAGGCGGCCCGGCGGACGCAGCGCCCGGGTCCGCGCGGCGGTGCACGCGGCCGTTACCGAGCTGGTCAGCGAGCGCGGCTACGGAAACTTCACCATCGGCGAAATCGCGGCCCGCGCGGGCGTGGCCGACACCAGCCTCTACCGCCGGTGGGGCAACCTCCAAGCCCTGCTCAGCGATGTGCTGCTGACCCGGCTCAACGCGCAGGCGCCGATGCCTGACACCGGCAGCCTGGCCGGCGACCTGCGCACCTACGCCGCCATCGTGGCCCGCGAGGTCAACGGACCCGACGGCCTGGCGGTGGTGCGGCTGACCATCGCGCTGTCAGGCGAGGGTCAGCAGGGCCTTCAGGCGCGCGACGAGCTCCTGGCCGACCGCACCAGACAGTTGCAGGCCATGCTCGACCGCGCCCGCGACCGCGGTGAGGACCCGCCCGACGCACTGGAGGTGCTGGACCATCTCCTGGCGCCGATCTACATGCGCGTCCTGTTCGACGCGGGCCCGCTCACCCCTGACTACCTCGACGGGCTGGTCGACCGGTTGCTCGCCTGATCCAGTCCGGCGCGGGCGCGTGACTGCTCTGCGCGGTCGCCCACCTCGACCGCCACCTCGAGGGCCGCGACCGCCGGCACCACGGGCCGGTGCGCTAGCGTGATCGCCATGCTGCGCCGATGGATGCTGCCGATCCTCTTCGTGGCCGTCGGGCTCGCCGCGGCGGCGCGGCAGGTCACCAAGGGGCTCCCCGGCGCCGCTGTCACGCTGCTCCTGATCTTCCTGCTGGCCGCAGCGCTGCTGTCCCCACTCGTCTTCCCGAGGTCCGTCAGCGCGGCGGAGGCGCAGCGCCGCAGCGAGACCGACGGCCGCCCGATCGTCTACTGGCGCCCCGGCTGCCGCTACTGCCTCCGATTGCGGACGCGGCTCGGCCGCCACGCCTACCGGATGCACTGGGTCGACATCTGGCGCGACCCGGACGGCGCCGCGGCGGTCCGGGCCGCCACCGGCGGCGACGAGACGGTGCCGACCGTGGTGGTGGCGGGCGAGCCGCACGTCAACCCCGACCCTCGATGGGTGCGCGCGCAACTGCCCTGACGACCTCAGCGGCTGCTCCGGACACGCGACGTAAGCTCCAATCCCCGCAGCGACCGCGCCGCACCCGCGAGCAGCGCGGCACGCGACAGGTCTCCGCCCCCGGCGCACCACTCCGCGACCGCCTCCAGCACCATCGCCCGCACCGTCTCGTCACCCGCGCGCCCCGACGACTCCAGCGCCGAACGCAACGACCGCCACGCCGCCTCGCGGTCACCACGCTCCGCCCGCACCCGCGCCAGCTCGACATGGACCGTGGCCAGGAACTGCGCGGGCACGCCCGCCTGCCCGCCGACCAGCTCCAGCGCCTCCACCAGCAGGCCCTCCGCCTCACCGAGCGCCCCCCGCCGCCGCGCCACCTCCCCGGCGGCCTGCCGCACCCGCGCCGCCGCCACCCGATCCCCCGTACGGCCGGCCACCTCGCCGGCCCGCGCCAGCTCCCGCTCCGCCCCCGCCAGGTCACCCGTACGGGCGCGCAACTGGGCCAGCCGCACCCGCAGCATCAACGGGACCGGAACCGCGTCCACCCCGCCGATCAACCCCGCCAGCTCCGCCGCCTCCTCCAGCAGCGTCAGCGCCTCCCCCGCGTCGTCCCGGTTCTCCGCCGCCAGCGACAACCAGTACAGCGTCAGCGACAGCCCCCACCGCTCCCCCAGCGCGCGGTAGCCCGCCAGCGCCTTCCGCAACCACGCCTCGGCCGCCCTCGCCCCCGCCCTGCCGTACTCGAACTCCCCGATCCCACCCATCAGCAGCGCCGTCGCCCGCGCCCACGGGTCCTCGTGATCGCCGAACGCCCGCATCGCCGCAAGCGCCCTGCGCCAGTGCTCCAGGCCCCCGCCCGAGGGCCTGACCCCCACGATCCAGGCCCACAACGCCACGGGATGGCCCGACTCCTCGACCACACGCAGCGCCTCCGGCGGCGCGTACGGCCCCTCGGACGCCAGCAGCGCGCACAACGTGTGCGACAGCTCCAGCCCGGGCGGCGCGACATCACCCAGCGCCGCCCGGATCGCCCGCGCCCACCCGGCCGCCTCGTCGCCCCGTCCCCGCACCGTCCACGCCCACAACCTGGCCGTGAACAGCCGCAGCGCCCGTCGTTCCTGCCCGGTCCGCACGGCGTGGCCCAGCGCCGCGTCGAGGTTTCCCCGCTCGGCGTCCAGCATCGCCAGCAGGCGAAGCTGATCGGCCGTACGCAACCCGGGCTCGGACTCCTCCGCCGTCTCGATGAAGAAGCCCAGATGCCGGTCCCGCACGGCCCGCGCCTCGCCCGCCTCCTCCAGCCGCTCGGCCGCGTACGCCCGGACGGTCTCCAGCAGCCGGTAACGCACCCGCGCGGCCCGGTCCGCGGGCCCGTCCGGCTCGGCCACCACGACCAGCGACCTGTCCATCAGACAGGCCACTGTCTCCAGGTCGGCCCCGCACACCCGCAGCGCCGCCTCCGCCGTCGCCCCGCCCGCGAACACCGACAACCGGCGCAACGCCACGCGCTCCCCCGGTGACAGCAGACCCCAGCTCCAGTCGATAACCGCCCGCAGCGTCCGGTGCCGCGGCCCCGCCGTACGGCCGCCGCGCAGCGTCAGCCGTTCCCCCACCGCCTCGGCGAGCTGCCGCACCGTGAACGACCGCAGCCGGGCCGCCGCCAGTTCGATCGCGAGCGGCAGGCCGTCCAGCTCCCGGCACACCGCGACCACATCGGCCACCACGGAGTCGTCCACGGCGAACCCCGGACGCGCCGCCGACGCCCGCTCCGCGAACAACGCCACCGCCGGGAACTCCAGCGCCCGCGCCGCGTCCACCCCGTCGCCGGGCAGCGCCAGCGGCCGCACCGGATGGAGATGCTCGCCGGGGACGTCGAGCGGCTCACGGCTGGTCGCCAGGATCCGCAGCCCCGGCACCCCCGCCAGCAACCGCTCCGCCACCGCCGCCGCGCCGTCCACGACGTGCTCGCAGTTGTCCAGCACGAGCACGAGCTCCCGGCCTGCCAGCGCCTCCACCAGCGCGTCGAGCGGCGACGCGGCCGGCCGCGTGGCGACGTCCCCGTCCGGCTCGGGCGTGGCCGGGGGTATGGTCGCCCGCACGGCGGCGGCCACGTCCGCCGGATCACCGGCAGAGGCCAGCTCGACCAGCCACACGCCCGATGCGGCGGTGAGCCCGCCCGCGACCTCCACCGCCAGCCTGGTCTTGCCCGCGCCGCCCGGTCCGGTGAGCGTGACCAGCCGGGCGGCCGACAGCAGGCTCCGCACCCGTGCCACGTCCTCCCGCCGCCCGACCAGGCGCGTCACCGGCGCCGGCACGTTCCCCCGTACGGCCCGCCGCGGTGAGGCCGGCGCCGCGGGCAGGTCGCGCAGCGCCTCAAGGTGTGCCGCGCGCAGTTCCGCCCCGGGATCGACGCCCAGCTCGTCCGCCAGCCGCCGCCTGACGCGTTCGAACGTCTCCAGCGCGTCCCCGCGTCGCCCCGCCGCGCGCAGCGCCCGCATCAGCAGGGCGTGGAACGGCTCTCGCAGTGGGTGCGCGGCGACGAGCTCCTCCAGCTCCGCCACCAGCGCTCCGGCCGCCGCCGCGTCCGCCACGGCGAGATCGGCCGTCACCCGGGCCTCCAGTGCGGAAAGGCGCAACTCCTCCAGGCGCGCCGCCGCCGCCCGCGCGAACGACAGATCCGCCGCGTCGGCGAGCGCCGCACCGCGCCAGAGCGACAGGGCGGACTGCAGGAAGTCGGCGGCACGCCGGGGATCGCGCTCGGCCCGGCCCGCGCGCACCAGGCGTTCGAACTCCGCCGCGTCCACCTCCTGTGGCGGGACGTCGAGCAGGTAACCGGCCGGATGCGACACCACGGCACCCGATAGCCCCTCCCGCAGCTCACGACGGAGCCGCGACACCAGGGAGTGCAGCGCCGCCGCCGGGTTCGCCGGCGGCTCCCCCCAGAGGTCGTCGGCGAGTCTCTCGGTGGTGACCACCCTGCCGGGCTCCAGAGCGAGCCGGATCAGCAGCACGCGCAGGCGCACGCCCCTGATCTGGGTGCCGGTCACCCACAACGGCCCGAGAATCCCGATTCGCATGGTTGCCTCATTGTCGCCGAGGGTTTGATCGGCGGCGTAAATGATCTTGCATTAACCGCCTGCCTTTACAATGTAGATTCATAGTAGGATCGAGGCGATGAACACCCCCGCCGTCCCCGAGCGGAACACCCCCGCACGGCCAGAGTGCGACCCTTACCAGGTGTATCTCGACGCGCTGCAGAGCCCCGAGTCCAAGCGCACGATGAAGGGCTGTCTCGACCGCGTCGCCCGCCTCATCACCGGCGACCCGGAGGCGACCGGCGCCGGTCAGCCCTGGGAACTGCTCCGCTACGAGCACACCATCCGTCTGCGGACGCTGATGCGGGAGCAGGGCTGGTCGCCCTCCCACGTCAACAAGCACCTGGTCGCCCTGCGCCGCGTGCTGAAGGAGGCGTGGCGGCTCGGCCTGATGAGCGGCGAGGACTACCAGCGGGCCGCCGACCTGCCCGCCTACAAGCACACCCGCGTTCCGGCGGGACGGCACGTCGAGGCCGAGGCGCTGGCGGCCACGCTCGAGGTGTGCGACGGCGACCACTCCCCCGCCGGCCGCCGCGACGGCGCGATGCTGGCGGCGCTCTACTCCACCGGCTGCCGCCGCGCCGAGATCGCCGGGCTCACCCTGGCCGACTTCGATCCTCACGCGCGCTCCCTGCGGGTGCGCGGCAAGGGCGACAAGGAACGGCTGGTCTACCTGACCGCGGAAGCCGTCGAACGCCTCGACCTCTGGCTCGCCGTACGCGGCCGGGCGACGGGCCCCCTGTTCTGCCCCATCAACAAGGGCGGGCGGCTACGGCTGGCCCACATGACCGGCCAGGCCATCGCCGACATCGTCTCCCGGCGTCTGGCCGCGGCCGGGGCGTCCCCCCGTACGCCGCACGACTTCCGGCGCACGTTCATCGGCGAACTGCTCGACGCCGGGGTCGACCTCGCCACCACCCAGGCCCTGGTGGGCCACGCCTCCCCCGCCACCACCGCGCGCTACGACCGGCGGCCCGAGCGGCGCCGCCGCGAGGCCGTCGACCGGCTCCGCGTCCCCGGCGCCGCCCGCTGACCCGATGTGGCGGCACTCGCCCGTGTCTCACAGCGGGGGCGTGCTGGAGCCTCGCACGACGAGCGTGGCCGGCAGGATCCGGGGTGGCGGGGTGTCCGCGCCGGTGATCATGGAGACGACCGCCTCCGCGGCGGCGGTGCCGAATCCGGCCTTGTCCTGCGCGACGGTCGTCAGGCCCGGCGGCACGAGCGCGGCCACCTCGATGTCGTCGAACCCGACAAGAGCGATGTCCTCGGGTACCTTCAGGCCGGCCTCGCCGATCGCGCGCAGCGCGCCGACGGCCATCTCGTCGCCCGCGACGAACACGGCGTCGGGCCGGTTGTCGGCCTGCAGCAGGCGGCGCATCGCTGCGTGGCCGCCCGACAGGTAGAAGTCGCCCTCGACTACGAACTCGGGCCGGCGGGGCAGCCCCAGCCGGGCCAGTTCGTCCTGGTAGCCCCGCAGGCGCTCGGCGCCCGGTCGGGTGTGCGCGGGGCCGGTGATCGTGGCGATGGCTCGGCGCCCCTGCTCGTGCAGGTGCCGTACGGCCAGGCGGGCGCCCCCCGCGTTGTCCGAGGTCACGTATGTGGCGCGGGGCCCCTCGACGGGACGGTCGAGGCTGACGCACGGGACGCCTGATTCGGCCAGCCGCCGCAGTGAGGGATCCCACGTGCCGCTGTCGATCATCACCACGCCGTCCAGGTTGTGCCTGCGCACGGCGCGCACGAAGGCGTCGTCGGTCCGCTCTCCGTTCATGTCCCCGCTGGTGGCGAGCATGAGCAGGTGGTATCCGCGCCCGCTGAGCGCGGTTTTCAGGCCGATGAGGATTTCCTGGAAGAACGGGTGCCGCCAGCCGGGGCGGCGGTGGTCGGTGTCCCACACAAGGCCGACCATGAAGGACTTCTTGGTGGCCAGCGTGCGGGCCGACTCGTTGGGCAGGTAACCGATCTGACGCGCCGCCCGCAGAACCTGTGTCCTGGTCTTCGCGTTCACTACCTCCGGATTGTTGAAAACGCGGGAGACGGTTGCCGGGGACACGCCGCACAGGCGTGCCAGCTCTCTGATCGTTGCCACGGATCGAACGCTATCGCATCTCGCTGCAACCGGTTTCATGTAACCGGTTTCGAGGAAATTACGCAATCTCGGGAAGTCTGTCAAGGTGGCCGGAAATTTCATCGGCGTTACATTTTCGTGATTTGACATCGCGTGCTGCTGTTATGTCTTATGGCGGGCGTATCGGTCGATGCTTCTCGTTGCCACGGCTCGACCGTCGCATCTCGCAGCCACCCCCCTTCTCCCTGCCAAGGAGTTCACGGTGTCTGCTGCGAAACTTCGTCTGCTCGTGGGTGTGCTCACCGTCGGCGTGCTCACCGCCGGCTGCGGCGGCTCGTCCGGCTCGTCCGGCGACGGCCACATCACCCTCACCCTCAACCTGTTCGGAAACATGGGGTTCAAGGAGTTGTACGCCAAGTACGAGGCCGCCCATCCGAACATCAAGATCGTCGAGCGTACTTCGGCGTACAACGACCACCACCGCAACCTGGCCGCGCATCTGGCGACGGGCAGCGGCGCGGCGGACGTGGAGGGCATCGACACCGGCTTCATCGCCCAGTTCAGGGCGCAGCCGGAGCGCTTCGTCGACCTGCGCAAGCACGGCGCCGACGGGCTGAAGGACCGGTGGTTGCCGTGGAAGTGGCAGGCGTCGGTGGCCAAGAACGGGGCCCAGATCGGGTACGGGACGGACGTCGGCGGCCTGGCCATGTGCTACCGGCGGGACCTGTTCGAGAAGGCCGGCCTGCCCACCGAGCGCGACGAGGTGAGCAAGCTCTGGCCGGACTGGGCGTCGTACTTCGAGGCCGGCAAGAAGTACACCGCGAACAAGCCGGCGGGCGCCGGCTTCTTCGACGGCGCCGCGCAGATCTTCAACGCCATGATCGGACAGGCCGAAACCGGCTACTACGACACCTCCGACCAGGTGATCGTCGCCTCCAACCCGGCGGTCCGCTCGGCGTACGACGAGGTGCTCAAGGCCGTGGCCGACGGCGAGTCGGCCAAGCTGGTGGGCAGTTCCCCGGCGTGGAACACCGGTTTCGCCAAGAGCCAGTTCGCCACCGTTGCCTGTCCCGCCTGGATGCTCGCGAAGATCCAGGACCAGGCCAAGGCATTCGCCGGCAAGTGGGACATCGCGGCCATCCCCGGCGGCGGCGGCAACTGGGGCGGCTCCTACCTGACGGTTCCGGCGCAGAGCAAGCACGTGAAGGAGGCGGTGGACCTGATCACCTGGCTGACGGCTCCCGAGCAGCAGATCGAGGTGTTCAAGGCGCACGGCATCCTGCCCTCGACCGTGGCGACGTACGAGAAGCCCGAGGTCAAGAACCTGAAGAACGCCTTCTTCAACGACGCCCCGGTCGGGCAGGTCTTCACCACCGCCGCGCTGAACCTGAAGCCGCAGTACCAGGGGCCGCGGGCCGGCGACATCCAGACCGCCATCCGCGACGCGATCAACCGGGTGGAGGAGGGCAAGCAGGACGGTCCGCAGGCCTGGGAGCAGATGCTCAAGGACGTCGAGCGCATCGAGCAGTAGCCGCCCAGCCAAGCCGGGTGACGGCGGGAGGTCAGGGCCCGCCTTCACCCCTTCCCCCGGGATGGATCCATGCCCCTCGCACGATCCGGGCCACGGCGCCGCTGGGCCTACCAGCTCGACGTCAAGGGCTCGCCGTACTTCTACATCGCCCCGTTCTTCCTGCTGTTCGGCGCGGTGGGGATGTTCCCGCTGCTGTACACCGCGTACGTCTCGCTCACGAACTGGAACCTGCTGGAGCCCACCCGGCACTGGGTGGGGCTGGCGAACTACGCCGAACTGCTTACCGACGACTACTTCTGGAACGCGCTGTTCAACACCGTCAGCATCTGGCTGCTGTCCACCGTGCCGCAGCTGCTCGCGGCCCTGTTCATCGCGCACATGCTCAACCGCAGCCTGCGTGCCCGCACGTTCTTCCGGATGGGCGTGCTGCTGCCCAACGTGACGTCCATCGTCGCCGTCACGATCATCTTCGCCCAGCTCTTCGGCCGTGACTTCGGCATGGTCAACTGGGCGCTCGATCTGGTGGGGCTCGAACCGGTTGACTGGCAGGCGGGCACCCTGTCCTCGCACATCGCCATCTCGCTCATCGTCATCTGGCGGTGGACCGGCTACAACGCGCTGATCTACCTGGCCGCCATGCAGACGATCCCCGACCATCTGTACGAGGCCGCGACGCTGGACGGGGCCGGCCAGTTCACCCAGTTCCGGAAGATCACGATCCCGATGCTGCGACCGACGATCATCTTCACCGCCGTCGTGTCCACCATCGGCGGCTTCCAGATCATCGCCGAGCCGCTGCTGTTCCAAGCCGGCACGGGCAACCCGACGGGAGGCTCGGACCGACAGTTCCAGACCGTCGGCCTCTACCTCTACGAGCAGGGGTTCAGCCTGTACAAGTTCGGCTACGCCTCGGCCATCGCATGGACCCTGTGCCTGATCATCGTGGTCATGGCGCTGGTCAACTACTCGGTCACCCGCCGGATCAGGAGAAGCTGACGTGACGACGATCATCACCGAGGCCCCCCGGCAGGCGCGCGTGCCCCGCTCGCGGGCGGCCCGCTCCCACAGCGGGCGCCGCTCGGCCGGGTTCTGGACCTATGCGGCGCTGGTCGCCGTCCTGCTCGGCTCCCTGTTCCCCGTCTACTGGTCGCTCATCGTGGCGTCGCACGACAACGACGCCATCGCCCGCGTGCCTCCCGTCCTGACGCCCGGCGGGCACCTGTTCGAGAACATCGCGCGGGTCTTCGACACGACCGCGTTCGGTAAGGCGATGCTCAACTCCTTCATCGTCTCCGGCTCGGTCACCGTCTCGGTCGTGCTGTTCTCCACGCTGGCCGGGTTCGCCTTCGCCAAGCTCCGCTTCCGGGGCCGGACGTCGCTGCTGGTCATGGCCATCGCGACCACCACCGTGCCACACCAGCTCGGGATCATCCCGCTCTACATCCTCATGGCGGAGCTCGGCTGGACCGGTCGACTGGAGGCGGTGATCGTGCCCGGCCTGGTCACGGCGTTCGGCGTCTTCTTCATGACGCAGTACCTGTCGAGCGCGGTGCCGGACGAACTCCTGGAGGCCGGACGGATCGACGGCTGCTCCACCTTGCGCCTGTTCTGGCACGTGGTGGTGCCCGCGGCGCGGCCGGCCGCGGCCGTGCTCGGGCTGTTCACGTTCATGCAGGCATGGAACGACTTCTTCTGGCCGTTGGTGGTCCTCACCCCGGAGAACCCGACCGTGCAGGTCGCGCTCTCCTCGCTGGCCAGCGGTTACACGACCGACTACGCGCTCGTGCTCACCGGCACGGTGCTTGCGACCGTGCCCGTCGTGGCCGTCTTCGCGGCCCTGGGCCGGCAGATCATTGGAGGAATCATGTCAGGGGCGATCAAGGGATGACGGCGATCGAGGAAAGCCTCACCCGGCCGCGGACCTTTCCCGCCGGCTTCGTGTGGGGCACGGCCACCGCGGCGTACCAAATCGAGGGGGCCGTCGACACCGACGGCCGGGGGCCCTCGATATGGGACACCTTCTGCCGGGTGCCCGGCGCGGTGGCACGGGGCGAGTCGGGCGAGTTCGCCTGCGACCACTATCACCGCTGGCAAGAAGATGTCGATCTCATGAAAGACCTGGGGGCGGGGGCCTACCGATTCTCTGTGGCCTGGCCGCGGGTGCTGCCCGACGGCCGCGGACCGGTGAACCGGCGCGGGCTCGACTTCTACCGGCGGCTCGTGGACGCCCTGCGCGAGGGCGGCATCGAGCCGTACGTGACCCTCTACCACTGGGACCTGCCGCAGGCGCTGGAGGACCGCGGGGGCTGGCGGGTCCGCGACACCGCCGAGCGCTTCGCCGACTACGCCGAGGTGATGTACGACGCCCTCGGCGACTCGGTCTCGAACTGGATCACGCTGAACGAGCCGTACTGCTCGGCCATCGTCGGCTACGGCGAGGGCCGGCACGCGCCGGGCGCCAAGGAGGGGCACGGCGCGCTGGCCGCGGCCCACCACCTGCTGCTCGGCCACGGCCTGGCCGTCGCGCGCCTGCGGGAGATGGCCAGACCCGGTCAGCAGGTCGGGGTGACGCTCAACATGTCGCCGACCGTGCCGGTGACTGCCTCTCCGCAGGACGTCCGGGCCGCGCGGCGGATGGACCTGCTGGTCAACCGGCAGTTCACCGAACCGCTCTTCGGCGGGGC